>NZ_JACXXJ020000005.1:1284000-1923500 GCF_014926405.1 Agrobacterium vitis | reverse complement strand
TTCTGCGCCATATCGAGGAAGAAACCAGCAATGCCAAGGATGGCAAGCCGTCCGGCATCTGGATGAAGATGAATTCGCTGGTCGATCCTGAGATCATCGATGCGCTCTACCGCGCCAGCCGCGCTGGCGTTGAGGTGGATCTGGTCATTCGCGGCATCTGCTGCCTGCGGCCGCAGGTGGCGGGTCTCTCGGAAAATATCCGGGTCAAGTCGATTATCGGACGCTTCCTCGAACACAGCCGGATTTTCTGCTTCGGCAACGGCCATCGTCTGCCCTCTGAAAAGGCGCTGGTCTATATCGGCTCGGCCGATATGATGCCGCGCAATCTGGACCGGCGTGTCGAAACCTTGGTGCCGCTGGTCAACCCAACGGTGCATGAACAGGTTCTCTCGCAGATCATGCTGGGCAATCTGATTGACAACCAGCAGAGCTACGAGATATTGCCCGATGGAACGTCGAGGCGCATCGATGTGCGCGCAGGCGAGGAACCTTTTAACGCGCAACAGTATTTCATGACTAATCCCAGCCTGTCAGGGCGGGGTGAAGCTTTGAAGTCAAGTGCGCCGAAGCTGATCGCCGGGGTTGTTTCCGGTCGGAAAAGCTAAGCAGGTTTTCCAAAAGGCGGGTGGACCGGCTTTCGGAGAGACCTGCAAAGCAAGTGAACGCCAAACTGGATACGCATGACCCAATCCGAAGCGCAGGGGCGTCTCCCCGGAATTTCCCCTGTTTCCGTCGTCGATATCGGCTCGAATTCCATTCGTCTGGTGATCTACGAAGGCCTGTCGCGGGCGCCTGCCATTCTCTTTAACGAGAAAGTGCTGTGCGGTCTGGGCAAGGGCCTCGCCAAGACCGGCAGGATGGATGAAGAGGGTGTCAGGCGCGCGCTTTTGGCGCTGAAGCGTTTTCACGCCTTGTCGCAGCAGGCCCGTGCGGTCTCCATGCATGTTCTGGCAACGGCGGCGGCGCGCGAGGCGCAAAACGGTCCCGCGTTCATCGCCGAGGCCGAAGCAATCCTCGACCATAAAATCGAGGTTTTGTCCGGCGAGGAAGAGGCGCTCTATTCCGCCTATGGCATCATCAGCGGCTTTCATGACCCGGATGGTATTGCCGGCGATTTGGGCGGCGGTTCTCTCGAGCTGGTCGATGTCAAGGGGCAGGCGATTGGCAAGGGAATTACCCTGCCACTCGGCGGCTTGCGGCTATCGGAACTGTCAGAAGGCTCACTTGAAAAGGCGGCCAGTTTTGCCCGCAAGCAGGTACGCTCGGCCAGCCTTTTAAAAAACGGCCAGGGGCGGACTTTTTATGCGGTCGGTGGCACATGGCGCAATATTGCCAAGCTGCATATGGAAATCCGCAATTATCCCCTGCATATGATGCAGGGCTATGAAGTGTCCACTGCCGAGATGATGCAGTTTCTCGACGAAATCCTGACTGGTGTTAGCGCCCGCGCACCGGCTTGGCAGACTGTTTCCAAGAGCCGCCGCACATTGATTCCTTTTGGCGCGGTTGCGCTTCGCGAAGTGCTGGAGGCCATGCAGCCTGCCCGGGTCTGCTTTTCCGCGCAAGGCGTGCGGGAGGGCTATCTTTATTCCAAGCTGTCGGACGAGATCCGCGCGCTGGACCCATTGCTGGAAGCCGCCGACGAATTGGCAATCCTGCGCGCCCGCTCGCCGGAACATGCGCGTGAGCTTGCAGAGTGGTCCGGCGCGATGATGCCGTTTTTCGATGTCGTGGAGACGGAGGAAGAGGCGCGTTATCGTCAGGCCGCCTGCCTTCTGGCCGATCTGAGCTGGCGCGCCCATCCCGATTATCGCGGCTTGCAGGCGCTGAACCTGATTGCCCACTCCTCCTTTGTCGGCATCAGCCATCCGGGCCGGGCCTTTATCGCGCTCAGCAATTATTACCGGTTCGAAGGCCTGCATGACGATGGGCAGACCGGTCCGCTCGCCACCATTGCCACGCAGAGACTGCTGGATCGGGCAAAGCTATTGGGTGGGCTGCTGCGCGTGGTCTATCTGTTTTCGGCCTCGATGCCGGGCGTGGTCAATCATCTGACCTTCGAACGGTCAAAGCGGTCGGATCTCGACCTCGAATTCGTGGTTCCAAAGGACTATGACGATTTTGCCGGGGAGCGCTTGGATGGCCGTTTGCAGCAACTGTCGAAACTGACAGGCAAGCGGCTGGCCTTTCGGTTTGAGTGAGCTGATTTCTGCTGTTGTTATTGGTGATCGTTGATCTCGTCTGCCCGTGATCCGGCAAGTCCCTCAGTCAGCGCTTTACGAAAGGCCGCGAGCGTTTCGGCGCTGACATAGTGCTCGATTCCTTCGGCGTCGATCCGCGCGGTCTTTTCGCAGACGCCGAGCATTTTCAGAAAATCCTCAACAGTCTCGTGCCGCTCCCGGCTTTCCTGCGCCAGTTTTTCTCCGGCCTCGGTCAGGAAAACTCCGCGATAGGGCTTGCGGGAAATCAGACCGCCCTCGGTCAGCCGTGCCAGCATCTTGGCCACGGTCGGTTGGGCGACGCCGAGCCGTTGGGCGATATCGACCTGACGGGCCTCCTGACCTTCGGCGATCAGATCTGCGATCAGTTCGACATAATCCTCCACCAGCGCGCTGCGTTGCGCCTCGCGCGCCTGCCGGAAGCCTTCAGAATGGGCGTCGGCATCCGGCAGGGAACCGGTCCGGGGCTTTGAAGGTGACGTGCGCGCCAAATGCTGGTCCTCGTATTCAGTGGGGTACTCGCCTTGCACCATTTTTGACGCAACCGTGCGCTGTGGCCTGGTCAAGGCGAAACAATGCAGTAGCAAGTCTTGGCCTTGATGACCAGCCTCCGGCGGCTTTCGAAAAACAGCGGGATTGCGGGATGCGGCCCAGAGGCAGAGCCTTCGAATAAAGCCAAAGCAATAGAATATAGCCTATTGCATAATTAAAAAAACCGGCGCAGATTGTTGCGAATTAATCGCAATAAAAACAGGCTACGGGCACTTATGTCGAAATTGGAAACCAGTCCCGCCCCGAAAGGGGCCTGGGGTTTTGCGCGGCCAGGAGATGACCGCGCCAGTCTGCCGGAAGTGCATGCCTCTATCCATGTGCCGAAGATCGGCTCCTGGATGCGTAAGCTGATGGCCTTTGCCGGACCGGGCTATATGATTTCGGTCGGCTATATGGATCCCGGCAATTGGGCGACGGATATCGCTGGCGGGTCGCAGTTCGGCTATACGCTTTTGTCGGTCATCATGATTTCCAACCTGATGGCGATCCTGTTGCAGGCGCTGTCAGCCCGGCTTGGCATTGCCACCGGGCGGGATCTCGCCCAGGCCTGCCGCGATCATTATTCGCCGCCGGTGCGCATCTGTCTGTGGCTGGCCTGCGAAGTGGCGATTATCGCCTGCGATCTGGCGGAAGTGATCGGTACGGCCATCGCCCTGCAATTGCTGTTCGGCATTCCGCTGATCGGCGGGGCGCTGATTACCGCGCTCGATACCTTCCTGCTCTTGCTGTTGATGAACAAGGGTTTTCGTTTCCTGGAAGCCTTCGTGGTCTCGATGCTGACCATTATCGCCCTGTGTTTCCTGGCGCAGATCATCGCCGCCCAACCGCCGGTCGCCGAGATTCTGTCGGGCTTCATTCCGTCTACGGAAGTGATCACCAATCGCGAAATGCTCTATGTCGCCATCGGCATTATCGGCGCGACTGTTATGCCTCATAATCTCTACCTGCATTCCTCCATCGTCCAGACCCGCGCCTATGAGCGCAATGACCGTGGCCGCAAGGATGCGATCAAATGGGCGACGCTGGACAGCACGATTGCGCTGATGCTGGCGCTGTTCGTCAATGCCTCGATCCTGATTATCGCCGCCGTGGTGTTTCATGCCAATGGTCGCACCGATGTGGAGGAAATCGAGCAGGCGCATCAATTGTTGTCGCCGCTTCTGGGCTTCGGCCTTGCCTCCACTCTGTTTGCCGTGGCGCTGCTGGCCTCCGGCATCAATTCCACGGTCACGGCAACGCTGGCTGGACAGATCGTCATGGAAGGGTTCCTGCGGCTGACCATCCCCAATTGGGCGCGCCGCCTGCTGACCCGCTGTCTGGCGATCATTCCTGTGGTGATCGTCACCTGGCTTTACGGCAACAAGGGAACGGCGGAACTGCTGGTGCTGAGCCAGGTCATCTTGTCGATGCAATTGCCCTTTGCCGTCGTGCCGTTGGTGCAATTCGTCAGCGATAAGCGCAAGATGGGTTCGTTCGTCATTTCCCGCTGGACGGCTGCCCTGGCCTGGGTGATCGCCGCGATCATCATCGCGCTCAATCTCAAACTGCTCTGGGATGTCTTCAGCGGGGCTGTGTAAGCGCCAGCACGGCAAAGCTTGCAAGCCAATGCTCGCCCATATAGTCGCCCGCGACATGGGCGAGTGCAGTATCCAGATGCCGCTCGGCGGCTTGGGTAAGCACCAGGCTTGCAGCGTCCCGACCCGTCAGCGCTGCTGCCAGCGAATAAAAGCACCAGGCCCGGCTGAGGTTTAGCCCGTCCAGATGGGCGATCTTGCCATCGCTGCGGTCGGAAACATTGGCGGGCTGCATCAGATGCGCAGGCTCACCGCGGTCGAGATCTGGCAGGAAGCGCGACAGCCAGTTGGAAAATTCCGCAGGCGGCAGAAGCTGGCGCATGCATTCGGCCTCAATCAGCGATGAGGACAGGAATTCGTCGCCGGAGGGTTCTCCCCAGGCCGTGCAAGTATGGTCGTCGCCATACCAGCGCCGGGCCGTTTGCTCAAGAAGCGTCAGGAATGCGGAATTGCCCGACACTTGCCCATAGTCTGCGGCCAGCCGCAGGGCAAAAGCGGTATTGTAATGGGTGCCGACCCGAACCGGATAGGTCGCCAGCGGCAAAAATGCCTCAAAGCGTGCAACGATCCGTTGGGTCAGCGGCAGCAAGGCCTGCGCCCAATCCGGCTGTTCGTGACCCTCCAATTCGGCGGCAAGGGCCAGAAGCCAGCCCCAGCCATAGGGCCTTTCATAGCCGCGCGATGATGGCCTGTCGAAATAGCGGCATTCTCCGGCGATATTTTCCGCCACCAGCATGGTATCGAACAGGTCGCGGATGGCCGGTGCCGATGGCATGGAGGGGAAAAGCCTGAGCAGCCGCGCCAGCATCCAATAGCCATGCACGCAGGAATGCCAGTCGAAACTGCCGTAGAACACCGGATGCAGGGCCGAGGGCGTCACTTCAGTCTCAGCACCATCGAACACATGCATGATGTGATTGGGATATTCCCTGGTAACGTGGCCAAGGGCAATTTCGGCAAAGCTATTTGCCGTCGCGATATCCAGAATCCTCTGTCGCATGGCCATCAATCTTCCCCCTCGGCGATCAGCAAGTCACCCCAATCGGCCCGGCGCGCCGCCTTGAAGAGTGCGCCATCACGGCGGCTGAGAGTGGTTTCCTCTGCCGTTCCATTGCCTTGGCACAGTTTCAGCTTCACCATGCCGCTGGCCAGCCGGGGCGGCAACAGGACCCGCGCACCGGATAAGGTCACAGGCTGGCGCGAGGCGGCGATGAAAATGTATTTCTCGTCTTCCCACGGCACTTCGCCGTGTTTCACCTGCCGATGCAGGCGGGAACGGGCAACGCGCCTTGAAAAGTGACACCAGTCCGGGCTGACGATCGGACAGAGCTGCTGGTGAGGGCAGGGTGCAAGCAGATGGGCGCCCGCATCGAGAAGTGCCTGCCGTGCCGTGACGATCCGCTGCCAGCCAGCTGGCGTGCCGGGCTCGACAATGATGATCGTGCCGGCGGTCAAGGACCAGAGCTTTGCTGTCATGCTTGCCACCGCATCGATCGGTAACTCATCGAGCACATAGGCCAGCGTCACCAGATCGGCCGGAGCCATAACCGGCAGGGTCTTGGTGAGATCGCCCGCCTGCCAGTCGCAGGCAAAGGGCAGGGCTTGCGAGAGGCTTTTGCCGATGGCGCGAATGGCAGGGCTGGCCTCGATCAGCGTCGCCTGTTCCAATTGCGGCCAGCAGTCGACGGCGGCCCAAAGCGCGGTGCCGGGGCCGGAGCCGAAATCGCTCAAGGTTCTGGGTGCAAAATCCGCCTGCACCTCGGCCACCATGTCCATCGCCGCCCTGACGGCGGCGAAAGTGGCGGGCAGGCGAGCGGCGAGATAAGCGCGTGCGGCCAGATCGTCGCTGATATGCAGCTGCCCATCGCGTACTTCCTTGCGGTAGCGCTGCGACAGGCGCTCGGCGGCTTTCATCAAGGGCGCAAGCGGTTGATGTTCCAGCAGGCGCTCAACGGCGCTTTTCAGGGGTGGGGGGAGTTCCAAGGTAACGGTCCGGCGGGTTGAAGAATTGGGAAACAGTGCTGCGAGGGCGATCTTATCAGCCTGACGTTACGCTGTCCCATTCCGGTTTCAGCAGTGACATCTGCACGAGGTCACCGCGTTGATCCTGACGGTGGCCATAGGCCCCGCGCAGCACGCCTTCCTGTTGAAAGCCGAGCTTGGTGTAAAGCGCGTGGGCGCGCCGGTTATTCGGTATATGGGTCAGCCAGACACGATAGGCGGAGGTGGTGGTGAATGCCCAATCCAGCGCAAGCCGCATCATCGCCGTGCCGGTTCCCTTTTCGGGAGCGGCAACCACGACGCGCTTGATATAGAGATTATCCTGCGGATCATTGATGTCGCGGAACAACACGAAGCCGAGCGGCTCGCCACCCGGCGACACGGCGATCCGATAGGCCTTCGCCGGGTCATTGAGATTGGCAAGATGTTCCGCCGCGCTGAACCGGCCGACCAGCAGGTCGTAACCGGGTTGGCGCTCCGCTGACATCATGAACCCGATATCGCCTTCTGTGGCCGCGCGCAGCGACACCATCAAGGTTCGATAAATTCGACGGCTTCGATCTTCTTGCCGACGAAGCGGAGGGCAACCCCGCCATTGATCAGCTTCAGCGCCGATTCGCCGAACAGATCACGCCGCCAGCCACGCATGGCCTGCACATCGGCCTGTTCGCCCTCGACGGCAATCTTTTCCAGGTCGTCGGTATTGGCGATCATCTTGGCGGCGACGCCATGCTGTTCGCAAGTCAGGCGCAGCAGCACCTTGAGCAGTTCCACCGCCGGTGCCGTGCCTTCCGGTACATGGTTCTGGCGCTGGACCTGCGGCCATTCGGCCTTGGGGATCGCCAGGGCGGCATTGACCGCCTCGATGATCGCGCCGCCCGGCGTTGAGCGTTCCCAACCCTTCGGAATGGTCCGGAGCCGTCCGAGCGCTTCGACATCCCTGGGCTGCTGCTGGGCGATTTCGAAAATGGCGTCGTCCTTGATCACCCGCGAACGGGGCACATTGCGGGCGCGGGCCTCACGCTCGCGCCAGGCGGTGACGGCCTTCATCACCATCAGTTCCTGCGGTTTTCTCAGCCGCATTTTCAGGCGCTGCCAGGCATCGTCCGGGTGTAGATCATAGGTGTCGCGGGATTCGAGGATGGCCATTTCTTCGCTCAGCCAGCTGGCGCGGCCCTCACGTTCCAGTTCTGCGTTCAGAGTCAGGTAGACATCGCGCAGATGGGTGACATCGGCGAGCGCATAATCCAGCTGCTTTTCCGAAAGCGGACGGCGGCTCCAGTCGGTAAAGCGCGAGCTTTTGTCGATATGGATATTCTTGATCTTCTGGACCAGTTGGTCATAGGACACGCTGTCGCCAAAGCCGCAGACCATGGCCGCGACCTGGGTGTCGAAGATCGGATGGGGAATGAGATTGCCCAGGTGAAAAATGATTTCAATATCCTGGCGCGCGGCGTGAAACACCTTGATCACATCGCCATTGGCCATCAACTTGAAAAAGGGTGCAAGGTCGAGCCCCTCGGCCAGCGGATCGACGATCACTTCCAGATCGGGACTGGCCATCTGGATCAGGCACAGCTCAGGCCAGAAAGTGGTTTCACGCAGGAATTCAGTATCAATGGTGATAAATTCAGATTTGGCCAGTTTTTCGCAAGCGGCTTCTAAATCTTGAGTTGTAGAAATCATTGGGCCCCGGCATATCTCTTCGAATTCATTTCTTTCCTTCCCCCTTGCGTCCTTATTGTCAAGTTGATGACAAGGTTTGAGGCCGTCTATGGCCAAAACTCCCCGGTTTTTAACGGATCGTGACGCCAATGTGACCGAGAGGACACGGTGCCTGTCCAAGGCCTCGGCGGCAGCGGGTTCGGGGCGGTTTTCTACCTGGGCATGAAGCACGAATGCCGAATGAGAATGCCTCCGGTCACGAGACCCTGACATAGCTGGTCATGCCGGTCTTCTGGTGCTCGATGATATGGCAATGCAAAACCCAGTCACCAGGATTGTCGGCCACCAAAGCGAGTTGCACCTTTTCATCGGGCATGACCAGATAGGTATCGGAGATCAGCGGTACCGCAGGGCGGTTGTTGGAGGCAATCACCTGGAAATTCATGCCGTGCAGATGGATGGGGTGGGCGTGAGGCGTGTCGTTCACCAGGTCGAAGATATAGCTCTTGCCCAGCTTCAATTCGGCCAGCGGCGCGGTCGGGTCCGGTGTGTCGCCCGGCCATGTCACCTTGTTGATTGCCCAGAAGGAATAGCCGAGCGTGCCGCAGATTGACTCTTTCGCGCCGTTTTCCGCCGTAGCGGAAAGCACCAGCGGAATATGCTGGGCGGATGCGAGATCTGGCTTGTCGAAAGGATTGGGCCGCAGCGGCGGGACGTCCTTCAGGTCGCGTTTCAAGGACGCGCCGGTGGCGCGGAAACTGACAACGGTTTTTGGCGTGCTGGGGCGAATATCGGTCAGCCGCGCTTCACTGCCTTCGCCTTCGGGCATTTTCAGGATGATGTCCATGCGCTGGCCGGGGGCGACGATAGCAAGCTGCATCGGTAGGATCGTCGGCACCGGCTGGCCATCCAGCGCGACGATCACCGCCTCTGCGCCTTCCAGCTTCAGCGTATAGATCCGCGTTACGTCGGTATTGACGATCCGCACCCGGGTAAAGCCGCCGCTGGGCGCATCGTAGCGCGGCTCCACCTGCCAATTGGCGGTGCGCACCGTGCCGAAGGTTCCGGCCCGGGCGGTGTCGCGCGGCTTGAACAGCGCGATGAACTGGCCATCGTCGCCCAGCCGCCAGTCGCGCAGATTGAGATCGATTTCCGCGTCGAAGACCGGGTCATCGGGGTCCTCGACGACGATCATCCCGGTCATGCCCGTCGCCATCTGGGTCAGCGTGTTGCAATGCGGGTGATACCAGAACGTACCGGCATCCGGCGGCGTGAAGGCATAATCGAAGCTGTCGCCCTGATAGACATAAGGCTGGGTCAGGAACGGCACGCCGTCCATCGCGTTTGGAATCCGCAAGCCATGCCAGTGAATGGTGGTGGCATCGTCGATATGGTTGATCAGTTTTGCCGCGAAAGGCTCGCCCCGGCGCATGCGGATGGTGGGTGGCATTGCCGCCGTCTGGCCAGGCAACGCAAAACTCATCAGCTTTTTCGTCTCGTGGCTGCCATCGAGGGTGGCCGAGGTAAACC
The DNA here is from genome assembly GCF_014926405.1 of Agrobacterium vitis. NCBI lineage: Bacteria > Pseudomonadati > Pseudomonadota > Alphaproteobacteria > Hyphomicrobiales > Rhizobiaceae > Gillisella > Gillisella vitis. The sequence goes on along the minus strand of NZ_JACXXJ020000005.1, from coordinate 1,913,959 downwards.
GCGCCTCGATTTCCAGCGGCTTGGGGGCGGCAAAGGCCATGCGCGTGCCCTGGAAGCGGCTGGCAATGCCGAGCCCTGCGCCATAGGCAGTGGCAACAGCGGAGGCTTTCAACAGGGTGCGGCGGGAGAGAATGGGCATGATGGGCGGTTCCAGCGTCGGACGGGACGCAGATCTTTTAAAGTTGATTATCGAAATCAGCAATATCCCAGGCCGATGCCGCCGAGCCTATTTCCGCTTCGTTCGCACAGGTGCTGCGAGCTTGCTGAAAAAGGCCGAGGTGCGTAGCAGCGCCCGGAAGGGATAGCGTCGCTCCTCAGTCGGGACCGCTTCGCGCGCCCGCATCCGCACCAGGGTATAGAGGATGAACAGCGCAAGCACGACGACCATATAGCTAAACAACGCCCTTGGTCCGAAATGGTCGAGCAGGACAGAAGCAAACATCGGCCCGACCACCGCTCCGCAAGACCAGAAGAACAGCGTTCCCGCCGAGACCAGCGCATGTTGGCCGGGGGCGGCATGGTCATTGGCATGGGCCGAGCACAGCGAATAAAGCGGCATGGCAAAGGCACCGAACAGGAAAATCCCGATGAAATTGAGGATTTCGTTCGCTCCCGCCACAAATGTCAGGAACAGCCCAGCCAGCATGGCACCGCCTGCCGCCACCAAAATGATTGTGCGCCGATCCAGCTTGTCGGAATAATGGCCGAGTGGATATTGCAGCACGACGCCTGCAAAAATCCCGATGCTCATGAATGTGACGATGGCCGTGACCGACATGCCGATGCCTTCTGCATAGATGGGTCCAAGCGAACGGAAGCTGGAATTGGTGAGCCCGACGACGATGCATCCGACCGTGGCCAGCGGGGAAATGCCCCACAGGGCCTTGATGTTAAACTCCACATGCCGGGGCGGGGTGGGGCTGGTGCGGTCGGCAAAGGAAATCGGCACCAGAGACAGAGATAGCGCCATGGCGATCAGCGCAAACAGATCCACACCGGAAATGCCGACCGCCGGAATGATATATTGCGCGACCGTCACTGAGCCGAGATCGACGAAGCGATAGATCGACAAGGTGCGCGCCCGTGTCTCATTGGTGACGCGGGCATTGAGCCAGCTTTCCACCACGGCAAACAGCCCGGCAAAGCAGACGCCCTGGATCAGCCGCATCGAAAACCACGCGGCAGGGTGGATGAAGATCAGCATGGCGATGGAGGCGGCAGAGGCAATCGCCGCCAGCCCGGCAAAGGCGCGGATATGGCCGATTTCCCGGATCAGCCGGGTGACATAGATGCAGCCGATGGCAAAGCCGATATTATAGCCGGTGCCGACCACGCCGATCATCGTCGTCGAGAACCCTTCTTCAAGGGCACGCAGCGAAATGAACGTGCCCTGCAAGCCATTGCCGCCGATCAGAATACCGGCGGTGACGAGCAGGGGCAAAAGCGGACGTATATCGTTCATGATGGGCCGGATTTTCAAATGCAGGTGAGTCGGGCTATAACAGCATGCGACGTTTACCCCGGCAGGAGATGCCGATATAGCGTAAATCCAAAGCGTAAAAGCCTGTAGCCTTGACAAATCGGGCCGGCCATGCGCTTTTCCGCCCGATTTTCCATGCCAGCCAAGCGCGCATTCCTTGCGTCCGTGCTGACCTTTTACACATGTCCAGGATCGTTCGAAATGCATCGTTATCGCAGCCACACCTGTGCCGCTCTCCGCAAGTCCGATGTTGGTGCCACCGTGCGCCTTTCCGGCTGGGTCCACCGCGTCCGCGACCACGGCGGCGTTCTCTTCATCGACCTTCGTGACCATTACGGCATCACGCAGGTGGTGGCCGATCCCGATAGCCCGGCCTTCAAACTGGCCGAGACCGTGCGCGGCGAATGGGTGATCCGCATCGATGGCGTGGTCAAGGCCCGCGCCGATGAGACCGTCAACAAGGCCATGCAAACCGGCGAAATCGAGCTTTATGCGCAGGAAATCGAAATTCTCGCCGTCGCCAAGGAATTGCCGCTGCCGGTGTTTGGCGAGCCGGACTATCCAGAAGATGTGCGCCTGAAGTACCGCTTCATCGACCTTCGCCGCGAGACCCTGCACAAGAACATCGTCAAGCGCACCCAGATTATTTCATCCATGCGCAACGGCATGAGTGAGCTTGGCTTTGCCGAATACACCACGCCCATCCTAACCGCCTCTTCGCCCGAAGGTGCGCGTGACTTTCTGGTGCCAAGCCGTATCCACGAAGGCCAGTTCTTCGCCCTGCCGCAGGCTCCGCAGCAGTATAAACAGCTGTTGATGGTGGCTGGTTTCGACCGTTACTTCCAGATCGCCCCTTGCTTCCGCGATGAAGACCCGCGTGCTGACCGCCTGCCGGGCGAGTTCTACCAGCTCGACGTGGAAATGAGCTTCGTGACCCAGGAAGATGTCTGGACCACGATGGAACCGATGATGACCAAGGTGTTCGAACAGTTTGCCGAAGGCAAGCCCGTGACGAAGCAATGGCCACGCATTCCCTATGATGAAGCCATCCGCAAATACGGCTCCGACAAGCCAGACCTGCGCAACCCGATTGTTATGCAGGCTGTGACCGAGCATTTTGCTGATTCAGGATTCAAGATTTTCGCAAGCATGATTGCCGCCAACCCGAAGGTTGAGGTCTGGGCGATCCCGGTCAAGCATACGGAAGCAACCGGCGCGATTGGCCGCGCCGTCTGCGACCGCATGAATGCCTGGGCGCAGTCCACCGGCCAGCCGGGCCTTGGCTATATCTTCTGGAAGGAAGAAGACGGCAAGGTTGCCGGTTCCGGCCCATTGGCCAAGAATATTGGCGAAGAACGCACCGCCGCCATTGCCGCCCAGCTTGGCCTTGGCGCTGGCGACGCCTGCTTCTTCGTCGCCGGTGATCCGGCCAAGTTCTACAAGTTCGCTGGCGAAGCCCGCACCCGTGCAGGCGAAGAGCTGAACCTGATTGACCGCGACCGGTTTGAAATGTGCTGGATTGTCGACTTCCCGTTCTACGAATGGAGCGAGGAAGAAAAGAAGATCGACTTCGCCCACAACCCGTTCTCCATGCCGCAGGGCGGGTTGGAAGCCTTCGACAGCCAAGACCCGCTGACACTCAAGGCTTACCAATATGACGCTGTCTGTAACGGCTTTGAAATCGCTTCCGGCTCGATCCGTAACCAGTCACCAGAACTGATGGTCAAGGCGTTCGAGAAGGTTGGTCTCAGCCAGACGGACGTGGAAGAACGCTTCGGCGGCCTCTACCGCGCCTTCCAATACGGCGCACCGCCGCATGGCGGCTGCGCATTCGGTATCGACCGTGTGGTCATGCTGCTGGTGGGCGCCAAGAACCTGCGCGAAATCTCGCTGTTCCCGATGAACCAGCAGGCGCAGGATCTGTTGATGGGCGCACCGGCTCCGGCAACGCCGACTCAGCTGCGCGAATTGGCGTTGCGCGTGGTGCCGACGCCTAAGAAAGACTGAACCGATGTGGTCCCGGTTTGCTAGCCATATCCGGGATGCCTTCAGCCACGCGACCGCCGCAGCTTTAGCTGCGGCGGTCGCGTTTTATGGTGCCCACTGGCTGTTCGGCCATCAGCAGCCGATTTTTGCCGCCATAGCCGCAATCATCTGTCTGGCTCCGGGCATTCCCAATCACCTGCGCCAAGGTATCAATGTTGTCATTGGCGTGACCATCGGCATCGCGGTCGGCGAGCTGATCTTTCTCCTGCCGATAACCGTACTCGGCGTCCAGATTTCGCTCGCCATATTCGCCGCGATGTTTCTGGGCGCGCTGGCCAATCTGGCACCCGTCACGCCTATCCAGGCTGGCGCCTCAGCACTTCTGGTCATCCTGCTTGGCCCTGCGACCGGTGGGCTGGTGCGCTTTCTCGATGTCATCATCGGCGTCTCCACCGGACTTGTCTTCGCGCTCATCCTGTTTCGCAATGCGACGACACTGCATGACACAGCGACCACGCCCAGCAACGATGCAGGGCAGGAGCCGCAGGAAAAATAGCGCAATCTGCAATAACGCATTTCACAAAAAAAGCCGCCAGTCTGGCGGCTTTTATCGTCTGTGTTCGAGCTTGACGCTCCTCAGTCGTTCGACGTTACCTTAGCGCCCAGAACCTTGGGCAGCGTCTCCGGTGCGCCCATGGCTGCGCCGACGATCATCGGGAAGGGGACCGGGTTCTGCGGTTCCGCGGAGATCGTCAGGCTCTTCGGATTGTCGATATAGGCATTGACGGCTGACGTGACGACATTCTGGAAATCGCCAAGCTTGGCCTGGGCCAGCATCAAAGGCATCATGGCCTTGACCATCTGGCCCATATCCTTGCCCGAGACGCCTTGTTGGCTGCCGCTATAGGCCAGTGCCCGCTCGGTAATGCCGGCATCGTCGAAGCGGATATCGGCGCCCAGGAAGGACATTTGCTGCATCAGACCGAGAATGGCAATGCCGGAGGCCTGCTGCGCCTGCGGGTCCTTGGCATTGGTTTCCATGGCCCGGGCGGTTTCCTGAAGTTGCTTGACCAGGTCCAGCGTATAACCGGACAGGCCGAGCGCCACCGTCAGCTTACCAACATTCTTGAAATCGAGCGTGTAGTTTTGAACGTCAATCGTTCCCGATTGCAGTTCCCAGCTGCCTTTCATGGTCATGCCGCCATCGAGCATGCTGATCCCGAGCTTTTCGATTGCATCGCGGCTCTTCGGATCGTCGACGGTGGACAGATCGAGCTTGAAGCCTTTGACAGTCCCTTCGAAAGCGAGGCTGGCGCCATCGTCCTCGATTGCCGTTGTCGCTTCGGCCTCGGCCATGGACAACACTTCCTTGCCATCCGCCTTGACGCTGATCGGGCCGCTATGGGCCTTCTCGTAAAACAGCATGGAGGCGAGGTCGCCGCCATCGGTCTTGGCCGGAACGGTGACGCCGGACAGGTAGAGATCGGAGGCGGTGACGGTTGAGTTGTTTTCAACCAGATTGAGCGGCTGAAAATCGACCCGGTCGATTTCGTAGGAGCCGTCCTGGTTTTCGATGACGCCACTCATCTTCACGTCACCGATGGAGACTGGCGCGGCATCCGGGCCGGTATCCGACGCTTTGGCTGGCTTCAGCTTGGTACCCCGCAGCGTCACGACATCGCCGTTGATATCGATGGAACTGGCGGTAATGGCGGCATTGCCCCCGGTATAGGATTTATTGATCTTGGCGAGCAAATCCTGGCCATCCAGCGCAAAAGCTGCTGAGGGAAGCACGAGAATGGCGGCACTGACCGAGAGGATACGGCGCAGGGCAGGCCCGGCGGATTTATGCGTCGTCATAACAATTCCCTCTAAGAACAAAAGGATATGCGCGATTGCGCGGTCATGATCCTTTATAAGACAGTGCGGAAATCCGCCATGCTTTTTGTCGTACTACTGCATAATTCCTTAAATCGGATTCGATTTAAGGAGAAAATTATGCAGCAGATATAAAGAGCTACAGCGAACCTTTGTGCGCCCTATAGGGCGCACGGCGCTGTAGTTTGATTTTGTCTCATAGACCTTAAACGCCCGGATCGGATAATCCACAGGTGCATCCCCCGGAATCCTTGCCGTGCAAGGGGTTCTCGGCTACGCAAGGGGCATGGGAAAAAGTCTTATACCGCCTGGCGACGGTGGCGATAACGTCACACCGATCGATCTGAAATATGCGCTGGAAGAGCGCTACCTGGCCTATGCGCTGTCGACCATCATGCACCGGGCGCTGCCTGACGTGCGCGATGGGCTGAAGCCGGTGCATCGGCGCATCATCCATGCGATGAGCGAAATGGGGATCAGGCCCAATTCCGCCTTCAAGAAATGCGCCCGTATCGTCGGCGATGTCATCGGTAAATTTCACCCGCATGGCGACCAGTCGGTCTATGACGCACTTGTTCGGCTCGCCCAGGATTTTTCGCAGCGCTATCCCGTCGTCGATGGTCAGGGCAATTTCGGCAATATCGACGGCGATTCGGCGGCTGCCTACCGGTATACCGAAGCAAGGATGACCGACGTTGCCGGGCTTCTGCTTGAGGGTATCGAGCAGGATGCGGTGGATTTTCGTCCGACCTATAACGAGGAAGACGACGAGCCGGTCGTGTTGCCCGGCGCTTTTCCCAATCTGCTCGCCAATGGCGCCTCCGGCATCGCGGTCGGCATGGCAACCTCGATCCCGCCGCACAATGCCCACGAGCTGTGTGATGCGGCGCTTTATCTGATCAAGAACCGTAGCGCTTCTGTCGAAGAGCTGTTTGCCGATCCGGCTCATCCGCAGCGCGGCGGCATCGAGGGACCGGATTTCCCGACCGGCGGCATTGTCATCGAAAGCCGCGAAAGCATGCTGGAAACCTACCGCACCGGGCGCGGCGGTTTCCGGGTGCGGGCCAAATGGGAGACGGAAGACCTCGGGCGCGGCGGCTACCAGATCGTCATCACCCAGATCCCGTTCCAGGTGCAGAAATCACGGTTGATCGAAAAGATCGCTGAGTTGCTGATCGCCAAGCGCCTGCCGTTGCTGGAAGACATTCGCGATGAGTCAGCTGAAGACGTTCGCGTCGTGCTGGTGCCGAAGAGTCGCACGGTTGATCCGACCATCCTGATGGAATCGCTGTTCAAGCTGTCTGAGCTGGAAAGCCGCATCCCGCTGAACATGAACGTCCTCTCCCAAGGTAAAGTGCCGAAGGTGATGGCGCTGAACGAGGTGCTGCTGGAATGGCTGGATCACCGCAAGGACGTGCTGGTGCGCCGGTCGCGCTTCCGTCTGGCGGCCATCGACCGGCGGCTGGAAATTCTCGGCGGCTTGCTGATCGCCTATCTCAATCTCGACGAGGTGATCCGCATCATCCGCGAGGAAGACGAGGCCAAGGACGCGCTGATTGCCCGTTTCGAGCTGACTGACAACCAGGCCGAGGCCATCTTGAATATGCGGTTGCGCAATTTACGCAAGCTCGAGGAATTCGAGATCCGCAAGGAACACGATGCGCTCTCCAAGGAAAAGGCAGAGATCGAGACATTGCTGGCCTCTGACGACCTGCAATGGGGGACTGTCGCTTCGGAAATCGGTGAGGTGAAGAAGAAATACGCCAAGGCGACCGACATTGGCCGCCGCCGCACGCTGTTTGCCAATGCGCCGGACGCCGATGTCGATGCCATTCAGCAGGCGATGATCGAGAAAGAGCCGATAACCGTCGTCATCTCCGAAAAGGGCTGGATACGGGCGCTGAAGGGCCACAGCTACGATAAAGCCAGCCTGACCTTCAAGGAAGGCGATGGTCTGCGCGTGGCCTTCCCGGCGCAGACCACCGACAAGATCCTGCTGCTGACCACCGGTGGCAAGGTCTATACGCTTGGCGGCGACAAGCTGCCCGGCGGGCGCGGCCATGGCGAGCCGATCCGCATCATGGTCGATATGGAAAACGATCAGGATGTGCTGACGGCTTTCGTCCACGATCCAGCCCGCAAGCTGCTGATCGCCTCGACGGGTGGCAATGGCTTCATCGTCGCGGAAAGCGACATCACCGCCAATACCCGCAAGGGTAAGCAGGTGATGAATGTCGGCATGCCTGATGAAACCAAGCTGGTCGTGCCGATTTCCGGCGACCATGTAGCTGTGGTCGGCGAAAATCGCAAAATGGTGGTCTTCCCGCTGGCACAGGTCCCGGAAATGAGCCGCGGCAAGGGCGTGCGCCTGCAACGCTATAAGGACGGCGGTGTCTCCGACATCAAGTGCTTTACCCTTGCAGACGGGCTTTCCTGGGAAGACAGTGCGGGCCGGAGCTTCACCCGCAGCAAGGACGAACTGTTGGAATGGCTGGGCGACCGGGCCGGGTCTGGACGCACGGTTCCCAAGGGCTTCCCGCGCAGCGGCAAATTCAGCGGCTGATTGCCCGTTTCGTCCTGCGCACCATGTAGTGCGCAGGGCCGCCGTTTCCGTTTTGCCAATGGCTCAGGCTGTAGCGTATTTCTGCATTTCCGAGAAACATTGAATGCCCTAGAGCATCGGACCGAAAATAGGAATCGGAACGATGCTCTAGGTTTTTGTTTACGCATCGGATTCATCCGAAAACCGGTTCCCACTTTTCGGTCCGATGCTTTAGCTGATAAAATGGGTAATCAGTGGCGCATCTGCGCTTTCCGTCTCAGCTGGGCTAAAATGGTTCAGGGGTTTGGACTTGAAGACATCCAAGGTGGCCGGGCGGCCGATGTAGAATCCCTGCACATGATCAATGTCGAACTGCCGCATCAACTCCAGCTGTTCCTCGGTCTCGATGCCCTCGACAAGAATGCGGTGGCCACGATTGCGGACCAGCGCGATGATGTCGCGCAGCATGGAGCGTCCCTTCGGCGTATCGCTGTCCTGAAGGAAGGACCGATCGATTTTCACCGTGTCGAAATTGAAGAGCCGCAGCCAGGACAGGCCAGCGAAACCAGTACCGAAATCATCCAGCCAGATGCGGATGCCCATATTTTCAAGGTCCTTGATGCAGCGCAGGATGTCGGATTGACGATCCATATTGATGCCTTCGGTAATCTCGAAGGCGACATGCTGCCCATCGACGCCGGTATCGATCAGGATTTCAGCGACGGCGGCGGCAAAGCCGCGGGTTTTCAACTGAATAGGAGAGACATTGATACTAACGACCGGCGCGTGGCCGGGAACGAGGATTTCGGTGCAGGCCTGGCGTAGCGTCCACAGGCCGAGATCAAGGATGGACCCCGTGCGCTCGGCAATCGGAATGAACACCGAGGGTGTGACAGGCGTCCCATCTAGCAGTTTCAGCCGCATCAAGGCTTCCGCAGCGTCGATCTTGCCGGTCGTGAGGTTGAGGATCGGCTGATAGACGAGGGAAACAAGGTTATTGGCCACAGCCACCCGCAACAAAGCGGCAATGTGCTCGCTATCGTCGCTGCTTTGCGGGTCGTTCGGGTCGAACAACCGCGCGCAATTACGACCATTGGCCTTTGCCGAATAGAGCGCCCGGTCGGCCTCGGTAATGATCTTTTCCAGCCGTGGACCGAAATGAGGGCGTGTAAAGGCCGCGCCGACGCTGACCGTGACGACGTTGATGCCATCCTTGCGCTGATCGTGGACCAGCGACATTTTTTCCACGGTAATGCGAATCATCTCAGCCAGCAGCCCAACATCGTCACGGCTGGCGGCTGGAGCCAGAACGATAAATTCCTCGCCGCCATAACGGCCAATGGAGGCATTGAAGGGCAGGAGGGCTGTCTTCAGAGCATTGGCGACCAGGACCAGACAATGGTCGCCAGCTTGATGCCCGTAATAGTCGTTGTATTTCTTGAAAAAATCGACGTCGACCAGAATTGCGGCAAAGCCGGTTCCTGAACTTTGCCATTCAGCCCAATTGTCCCGCAATCGCTGATCGATGGCACGCCGGTTTTCAACGCCGGTCAGATAGTCTGTGTTGGAAAGGCGCAGCAGCGCTTTGCCGCGTTCGATCGCTTCCCGATGCTGCTTGCGTGCCTCCAGCGCGTTGAGGAAAACATTATGTCGCTCCCTGTTCAGCCGTAGATTGACGTAGCTGGTGAAAATGAAACAGGAGACAAAAAACGTCCCAAAAGCAATAACATAGGAGGTTTCTTCCGCGAAATTGGTTGTAAGGCTCCAGAAAAACAGCAGGAGAACCACAGCCGATGTCGCGATGGAAAGCAGAAAGTCCAGGCCAAAGAAAAGGTTGGCGCTCATCATGAAAATAGTCCCAAAAACCATGTAGTAACGCAGGTTCTCAGACAATTCAGTCATTGAGGCCACATACAGCCAGACTCCATAGCCGATAATAAGGGCAATGGAGCACGTCAGGTCTATCCACGCGGCCCTGACCTTCAGCCAAATCTGCGTTTCCAGAGAGACAATGGCGAGCACGCCGATGAGCAGCCGGATTTTCATTTCTGTTACGGCAACATCCGGAACGAGTAGGAAATCGGTTATGGAGAATAGGATATAGACAATGCTGGCTGCCCAAAGTCCAAATCTGGCTTTATGGATCCTATCCTGCTCAGTCTCTTCCCGGTAGAGCTTCGCCATTTCTGCGGTTCGCCTTCTATCGGAAACCCCGCTCCTAGTCACGGTATTCGGATCGGGCAGGGTATTCTTCATGCTGAATTCCATCGATAGATCGTCCTCAGAGGGAATCCAAGCCCTACCTTCCAATGTTTCATTGGAGCGCCCGTTGTCATGCCGTCTTTTCGGTAAAGTCAGAGCCCTAATTTACAGCATTTATAGAGTATTAACACTCGCTTTTTTACCTGCGTCGATGCAGTGCATGCTTTACCGGCCTGATACAATAGGGGATTTTAGTCGTTAACCTTAATTCAAGAAGACCTTGGCATCCAGTCGCGGAATCAACAATCAGGCTTTATAGTTACAAAGTCATTAACACTCTTGTTTCAATCTTAAGGGTAGCCCCATGCAGCAAATTGAAATTACGCTCGATGGAGAGAGTTTGGTTACGCCGGAGACCATTGCAACTGCGGTTTTTTCTTCGAAAATTAACGATGGAAGAAACAGCGATCTCAAGACTGCTGAGGCAGAACTTGCGATTTTTTTGAATATTGCCCAGCAGAAAGTACAAAAAAAGGCGCCGGTAGAGGAAGTTTTGGCGCTCGTTATTTCTAATCTCCATAAGATTCGTTCAAAATATACGCCGGAGATCTGGAGAAGCCTTATTCCACTTGCGCAGAATCATCCCGTTAGTAATTTTTTTCACGAAGACCCCTTTACACATTGGTCATTCGTCAAACCACGTGGATATTCCGGCGATGCACATCTTCTCGATTTCATCTATGGACATGAAAGTGTAGCGGAAGAAGTTGCTGGCGCGTCTGAACTTGGCCGCATGCTTTACAGTCACACCAGAGAGTCCGGGGCTCCGGTAGCGGTGCGGGAACGGCGCGATATCGTCGCCCGCCATGTGGATGAAATTGCCTCTTCACGCGGTCCGGATGCGGAAATCATGACCGTTGCTGCAGGCCATCTGCGGGAAGGGGCCCGTTCCGTTGCCCTTAAGGAAGGCCGGATCAAACGCTGGGTTGCCCTGGATCAGGATCCGCTTAGCATTGGCTCGATCCGGCAGGATTTCGAGGGGACATGTGTTGAAGCTGTCGATGGTTCGGTTCGCAGCCTGCTGACCAATTCTCATCAGCTTGGTACATTCGATTTCATCTATGCTTCCGGCCTTTACGATTACCTCAACGACAAGGTGGCGGTAAAGCTGACGAAGAAATGCCTATCCATGCTGAAGCCGAATGGCGTTTTCATGTTTGCCAATTTCTCGGACGATTTTGACACCGACGGCTATATGGAAACCTTCATGAATTGGGCGCTGCTGCTGCGTAGCGAGCAGGACATGTGGCGCGTTATTCATGCAAGCACACCTGAAGGCGATATCGATGCTCAGGTCCGTTTCGGTGCTAATCGCAATATTGTCTACGGCTTTATCCGCAAGATCGGCTAGGCTTAACTATGAGTTTACTGTATAAGTCCGTGAATATATTATATTTGCGGCTTTATCCAGAATCTATGAGACATTTCACGAGCCTGCGCGTTGCATTTCAGGTGCGTGGCTCGTTAAAGAAAATCGATTTCATTTATTTTGCAGCCAGCATATCTCCCAAGTGACTGGTTGTGGTTCCCCAAACCCAGAATTCTTCTGAATTCTGGGTTTTGTTTTGCATGAAAACAATGATTCATGATGCTATAACCATAGATAAATTCAAGCTTTTTGCAGTTAATATCGTCACTTGGTTTTAATCACTTCTCCGCCATATGGAACAAAGGCTGTGCGCGAGCGTTTTTGATTTCAAACCGTGCTCAATACGCAAGCCGGAAGAGTTTTTTGCCTGGCTGCGCCTTTCGGAACCGCGTTTCTGCGTGGCTGGCTTTCGGCATGATAATCAGATGCTTCGAGCCCTACCAAGAAGGCGATGACTGTGGATCAAGAGCGCGAACTGGCAAGACTGACCAGCCTACGCAACCTGAAAATACTCGATACCCTGCCGAGCGAAAGCTTCGACCGGATCACGCGAATCGTATCGGAATTTTTCGGATTGCCGGTCGCGGCGGTGTCGCTGACAGATGTCGATCGCCAGTGGTTCAAGTCCAAAGTGGGAATTGATCATAACCAAATTCCACGGTTCAAGGCACCCTGCGCTGAAGTCGCGGAGACTTGTCGGCCGCTGATCGTCAACGATTTTCACAATGATGCCTTTTATGTCGATAGTCCCCTCGGTCAGGCTGGCGTGCGGTTCTACGCCGGTGTGCCGCTGATGACGACGGATGGCTATTCCCTGGGCGCGCTCTGCGTTCTTGATAATGAACCTCACACGGTCGGCGACAGGGAAATGGCTGTGTTGTCCGATATGGCGGCCATGGTCATGGCGCAGATAGAAATGCAGCATGCCGTTGGCCGTATTGAGGCCGCCAGCGGTCTGCCCAATCGCTTCCAATTGTTGAGCGACCTTGCTGACATTGGCAAGCACGGCGGGGGCAAGGAACGGTTGATCGGCGTTCTCGATCTTGCGCGCACCATGCAGTTCGACCGGTTGTCGCGTGTCATGGGTCCATCGCATCTGGATGGTGTCATCCGCTCCGTGGCGCAGTTCCTGCAGAGGGCGGTAGGTGATCATACCGCCTCCTATCACATTGGCGCGATGCAGTTTGCCTTGATCCCGCCGGAGGACGTCACATCCGAAAGCCTGCTTCCTATGCTGAAAAGCTTGCTGTCCGATGTCGGTGAGGTGGCCAATCTTCGTTTGACGATGACACCCTCGCTTGGGGTGACCTGGTTCAATCCGGGCGCAATGGAGCCGGAAAACGTGCTGCGGTCGCTGCAAAGTGCGGTTCAAGACGCGCGTGACAGCGAAACCGGCATTGCCTTTTTCTCCGACGATCATGACCTGCTGCATCGCCGTAACTTCCGCCTGTTGCAGGATTTTCCTGTCGCTCTGGCGTCGCAGGATCAATTGCATCTGGTTTTCCAGCCGAGGCTGTCTTTGAAGACCGGTCAGGCGGAATGCGCCGAAGCGTTGCTGCGCTGGAACCACCCTGAACTGGGGTCGATTTCACCATCCGAATTCGTGCCAGTTATCGAAGCCTCCGATCTGGTGCGCGCCATGAGCGCCTGGGTGATTGACAAGGCGCTGTCGCATCTGGCCGTTCTGCGAGGTCAAGGCATCGACATGCGATTGTCGATCAATATTTCGGCTCTCAATTTGAATGAGCCGGAATTTCTGGAACTACTGAAGGAAAAGCTGGCGAAATACGATGTTCTGCCGGGTCAGATTGAATTTGAACTGACGGAAACGGCGATGATGAGGGAGACCGAAAAGTCACTCGACCTTCTGCACGCGCTGAGCGCCCATGGTGTCCGGCTGGCGATCGACGACTTCGGCACAGGCTATAGCAGCCTGGCCTATATGCAGAAATTGCCTGCTGATGTTGTGAAAATCGACCGTTCTTTCGTCGCGGATATGGCAAAAGGCAATCGCGAGCGCGTCTTGGTGCGATCGATGATCAACCTTTCGCACAGTCTAGGCTATGAAGTGGTGGCGGAAGGCGTCGAAACGCCGGAAGCTGCCGATCTCCTGCAAGCGATGGGTTGCGATGAGATTCAGGGCTTCTGGCTGTCGCGTCCCATGGCGGCGGAAGTCCTGCCGGAATGGTTGCGTCATCGTCGTGAGGCTGCCGATCAGGCGGCTCGGGTCGCCTGATCAACTCTACCAAATCTCAAAAAATGCTGAGGTATCCTCCTTTTGAGGAGGCTGCCAAAGGCATACGAAGAGTAATCTTTATTACTCTTCGACGCCGCTTTCTGGCTCATAACGGGTCCAGCCCTGGCTGAGCAGATGTTCCTGCGGCAGGAAGCGGATTTTATATCCCATTTTACGGGAGCCGTTCACCCAATAGCCCAGATAGACATGGGGTAGGCCCATTTCGTTGGCACGGCGGATATGGTCGAGAACCATGAATGTGCCGAGAGACCGTTTTTCCATGGCCGGATTAAAGAAGGAATAGACCATCGACAATCCATCGCTGAGGATATCGGATAGCGCCACGGCCACCAGTTCGCCGGGGCGGTCGCTGTCCTCGTCCACTTTCGGCAGGCGATATTCGATCACCTTGGTTTTGACATGGCTGTCTTCCACCATGATTGCAAAATCGAGCGCCGACATGTCTGACATGCCGCCCTGCTGGTGGCGATGATCGAGATAGGTGCGAAACAGCGAGAATTGTTCGGTCGAAGGCTGGGCGGCAAAGACGCTGCTGGTGAGATCAGCATTGACGCCCGCCACACGCCGCATGGTCCGGTTCGGCTGGAATTCCCGGGCGACGATCCGCACGGAAATGCAGGCGCGGCAGGTTTCGCAGGCTGGACGGTAGGCGATATTCTGCGATCGGCGAAAGCCGCCCTGTGTCAGAAGATCGTTCATTTCCGGCGCGCGTGGTCCAACAAGATGCGTGAAGACCTTCCGCTCCATTTCCCCCGCCAAGTAAGGGCAGGGCGCGGGCGCTGTCAGATAAAACTGCGGAGACGTAGCAGCCTGCGTGTTCATGCTTTGTCTATGCGTCCTCTCAGGCACCCGGAAAAGCGCGCTTGCTTCGTTGGCCGGGAATGCACATTACACCAAGACATCGAAGGTGCTAACGCATCCTCACCTTGCAGGAATATCGAATATCTCAAATGCATCAAGCGCTTGAGATATTCGAAAGTGCAATGCCAAAAGTCACTTTCAATGATTCCCGGTATTGCCCATGACCTTCAAGTTCATGTCTAGCATGGCTCAAGATTTCAAAAGGTCAACTCTTTCATTTCACGATTTGGTTGCTCAACGTGAAATTGTAGTCATTTCTAACGCGACTAATAATTTTTAGCGGATGTCGACTTTCACTCAGCCAGCGCGAAGCGCAGCCGTACCGAGCAGCAAGTCATGGACCAATCGCGAGCGATCAGTAAACAGTCCTGCCAGCAGAATCAGGGGCGTCAACACGGAATTGAGGATCCAGAACAGTGCCAGATGGGCAATGGCCGTGACGAAATCAATCTTGGTGCCATCCAGGCGAATCATGGCAATTCCCATGGCTCGCATGCCAGGCGTCGCCTGAGTGCGACCGGCCAGCGACAGACCGAAATAAAGGCCAGCGACGATGAAAAACAGAATGGGATAAAGGAGCCAGCCGAGGCCAAGTGTGATGACGCCGAGGAAGAACACCACAACGGCGGCGGGAACCCACAGGAGCCCGACCATGACATAATCGATAATGAAGGCAAAGACCCGGCGCGATAGCACGCCGCTATAGGCGCGCCAGTCGGTGGGAGCCACGGTGGTCATATTCGGATCGAAGCTCATGATCGTCTCCTTGGTCGATGACGATGATATGGGAAGCCCCGCTCCGAAATACAATTGCCTGACATCTTTACAGTCTAGCCAGGAATCGCTGCTGGCGTGCTGCAAATGGCAGTGGCTAAAACTCAGCTTCTGGCGAGCCGCTTTGCCGCGTCCACGGCGAAATAACTGAGAATGCCATCACATCCGGCCCGTTTGAAGCAGAGCAGTGTTTCCATCATCACTCGCTCTTCATCAATCCAGCCATTCAGACCCGCAGCCTTGATCTGCGCATATTCGCCTGACACCTGATAGGAAAAGACCGGCAGGCTGAAGGCTTCCTTGAGGCGCCAGCAGATATCCAGATAGGGCAGGCCGGGCTTGACCATCAGCATATCCGCCCCTTCCTCAACATCCATGGCAGCGTCGCGCACTGCTTCTGTGCCATTGGCTGGGCTGATGTAATAGCTGTTCTTGTCGCCCTTCAGCAGGCCTGCGGTGGAAATCGCCTCGCGATAGGGTCCGTAATAGCCGGAGGAGAATTTCGTCGCATAGGACATGATGCCAACCGACTGATGACCAGCGGTGTCGAGCCCGCGGCGGATCGCGCCGATTCGCCCGTCCATCATTTCGGATGGCGCGATAATGTCGGAGCCGGCATCGGCTTGCAGGATGGCGGCCTTAACCACCTGATCGACCGTTTCGTCATTGAGGATATCATCGCCGCGCAAAATACCGTCATGCCCATGGCTGGTGAACGGGTCCAGCGCCACATCGGTAATCACGCCGATGTTGGAGACGGCTTTCTTGATGGCGGCTGTCGCCTGGTTGAGCAGGTTATTGGCTTCCAGGATATGGGAGCCCGTCTGGTCACGCAGGTTCATCTCTATATTCGGAAAGGTGGCAATGGCGGGAATGCCGAGATCGGCAGCTTCCTTCACCGCCTCGACGGCCTTGTCGACGCTCATCCTGTTGACCCCCGGCATGGCGGCGATCGGCTCGGCGATGCCGCTGCCGGGCACGAGAAATATCGGCCAGATCAGATCGTCCACCGTCAACCGGCTTTCCTGGACCATCCGGCGCGTCCAGTCCGCCTTGCGGTTGCGGCGCATGCGCCGGTGGCCGGTAATATCGTCGACGAGGTGGGTCTTGTTGGTCATCGCGGTCTCCAGTCTTCAGGCCTGCTCTCTTATGATGCCGTTTATCATGCACCGGGATGTTTGCCCACTGCGGCAACCTGACCGCCCCCACATCCACCCCCGGGCATAGCGATGCTCGGGTAAAACCGTCCGCGGATTGTTTGTCTCCCCATAAATTTCACCTGTCGCCGATACCGGTCCGGTCAATTATGCGATATCGTCGCAGGATGATTGATGATGTCGTCCATACGCCAAAACCCAGCCTGGTAGACCTGTTGTTCGTGCTCTTCCTGCGCGTTGTTGCGCTTGCCTGCCTTTGGCTGGGCTTACAGTTCTGGGGCCTGCTGGTGGGCTTTGCCGGTGACGGCCTTGGGCGGTTCGACCTGATGAATGTGCCTTGGCGCATTGCCAGCTGCGGGCTTGCCGTGATGCTGCCGGTGGCAGGGGTTGGGTTGTGGATGACGGTCTCCTGGGGGCCGGTCATCTGGGTGATTGCCGCCAGCGGCCAGATCCTGATGCATGCCGTATGGCCGGGCATTTTCGGACGCGATCCGCTGATCGTCGCATTCCATCTGATTGTCGCCGTCGTTTATATCGCTTTCCGCCTGGCAATCCTGCTGCAAAAGCGCCGGCGCGCCACGGCATAAGGAATGGTTTACCCTGATACAAGCAGGCTGAATGGTAAGCCTCTGTTAAGCCTGCGTTTTAAATAGAATTTTATCTGCATTCGATATTGTCACTCACAAGGCGGTTGGAAACCAACAAGGCCGCCACCCAAACAGTGAGGCAGACGATATGACCACGACAAAGATCAAACCGCAGGTGTCCGCTATCGATCACGAAGAGCAGACCATCCGTTCTCTCTATCTTGATTCCCTGCATCTGGTGGAGCGCCTGCACCGCCGCCTGCTCGACGTCATCAAGGACGAATTCGACCGTCAGGGCCGCAACGACGTCAATGCTGTTCAGGCTTTGCTGCTGTTCAACATCGGCAATTCCGAGCTGACGGCCGGTGAATTGCGGTCTCGCGGTTACTACCTCGGCTCCAACGTTTCCTATAACGTCAAGAAGCTGGTGGACCTCGGTTTCATCAATCATTCCCGCTCGCGTGTCGACCGTCGTTCGGTTCGTATTTCCCTGACCCCGGAAGGCCAGGACATCGCCGAAACTGTCGCCAAGCTCTATGAGCGTCACGTCGGCTCCATCCAGAAAGTCGGCGGCATCGGTCCTGACGAATTCAACCAGATGAACAGGTTGTTGCAGCGTCTCGATCGCTTCTGGAACGACACGATCGCCTATCGCATGTAGGCCAACCGGCTGCAATGTCTGGCTTTGCTGCCTTGATGGAAACCGGTAACGGTCATTCAATCCCGGCAGGTCGATATCGCCTCGCTTTGTTTTGATGCGCGCATGCTTATTCAACACAGTGTTGTGAGCGCGTCGGGCCTGACAAGCTTTGGCCATATTGATATGGGACCGCCAGACTGTGGAATAAGCTGGTTGTTCGACCCGCGCTGAAGCTTCGCCTTCGCCCGGGTTCAAAAGAAACTCTTTAGGGCAGAGGGCTTTTGGAACAAGCGATAGCGGCAAACGTTTCCCGCGATGAAAACAATGATTGCGGAACGCCTCCGGCTTTATTAAGCACAATGCCTTCATGGGACATGATCATCTCCCATGGGCTAAAGCGTTTCGGGATCGGTGGATCGGTAGGGAAATAGAAGACTATGGCGGACAAGATTAAACTGGTTTCGGTCTCTCGCAGAGCGTTGCTGAGAGGCGCGGCATTGGTGGGAGCATCCACGCTGGCCGGGACCGCCATGGCGCAATCTGCCGTCGACGAGCTGATCAATGCTCGCTCGCGAGGCAATTGGGACGACCAGTTCGATGCCCAAACGTCACGTGCGGTCGCCTCGGTGACATCAAATTCGCCGATGTTGAGCGCCACCAACCTGCCGAACCTGCAATTGGCCATTTCCGCCTATCAGCAAATCGTCGCCCAGGGCGGTTGGCCGCAAGTCAATCCCTCGGTGAAATTGAAACTCGGCTCTATTGATCCGGTTGTCCAGCAACTGCGCCAGCGCCTGATGATCTCAGGGGATCTTGGCCAGGAAGCGGGCATGTCCAATTCTTTTGATACCTATGTCGACGGTGCCGTGAAGCGTTTTCAGGCTCGTCACGGTCTACCCACAGATGGTGCGCTTGGCGAATATACGCTGAAAGCGATGAATATTTCTGCCGATGTGCGTCTCAACCAGCTCAATACCAATCTGGTGCGCCTGCAGGCAATGTCCGGTGATCTGGGCAGCAGGTATGTCATGGTCAACATTCCCTCGATGTCTATCGAGGCTGTCGAAAATGATCGCGTCGCATTGCGCACCAATGCAGTTGTTGGACGTATCGACCGCCCGACCCATTCCATCAATTCCAAGATCTATGAAGTCATCCTGAATCCCTACTGGACTGCGCCGCGCTCGATCGTCGAAAAGGACATCGTGCCGCTGATGCGCAAGGACCCCACCTATCTGACGCGCAACAATATCCGTCTCTTCGATGGCAAAGGCCAGGAAGTGGCCCCGGAGACTGTGGATTGGAATGCGCCAAAGGCACCGAACCTGATGTTCCGTCAGGACCCTGGCAAGATCAACGCCATGGCCTCGACGAAGATCAACTTTCACAATCCGAACAATGAATATTTGCACGATACGCCGCAGCAGGGCCTGTTCAACAAACTGATGCGCTTTGAATCCTCCGGCTGCATGCGCGTCCAGAACGTCCGTGATTTGATCACATGGTTGCTGAGGGATACGCCCGGCTGGAACCGTCAGGAAATCGAGCGGGTCATCTCCACGCGCCAGAACAATGTGATCAAGCTTTCGCAGGAAGTCCCCGTCTATATCGTTTACATCACGGCGTGGTCGGCCAAGGACAATGTCGTGCAGTTCCGTGATGATATCTACAAGCGTGATGGCGATGCCCAGTTGGCGCTGCAAACCAACATTGGCGTAGAGCAAAATCCGGGCCGGATTGAGGACGACAATTTGCCGCAGTAAGTCTTGGCACCAGGCATTTTTATCAAGGGCCGCGCTCAAGTTGCGCGGCCTTTTGTGTTTTTACGCGGACAGCAGTCCGGGTGATACAAGAACAAGCATCTTCTTCCGCGCATTGGTGCGCAAATGTCGCTCTGTTGTCTTGCTCTTGGGGCGCGAGGACGTTAAGACGCGCACGCATCAACGCTTTCAGGAGACTGCGATCATGGCCAATACCGATGCTTTCTTTTCCCGTCCGCTTGCCGAAACCGACCCGGATATTTTTGGTGCGATTGAAAAGGAGCTCGGTCGTCAACGCCATGAAATCGAGCTGATTGCGTCTGAAAACATCGTCTCGCGCGCCGTGCTGGAAGCGCAGGGCTCGATCATGACCAACAAATATGCCGAGGGTTATCCGGGCAAGCGCTATTACGGTGGCTGTCAGTTCGTGGATATTGCCGAGGAATTGGCGATCGAACGCGCCAAGAAGCTGTTTGGCGTCAATTTTGCCAATGTTCAGCCCAATTCCGGTTCGCAGATGAACCAGGCCGTGTTTCTGGCGCTGTTGCAGCCCGGCGATACTTTCATGGGTCTCGACCTGAATTCCGGGGGCCATCTGACCCACGGTTCGCCGGTCAACATGTCCGGCAAGTGGTTCAACGTCGTCTCCTATGGCGTGCGTCAGGACGATAATCTTCTGGATATGGATGCGGTGGCTGAATCGGCTCGCAAACACAAGCCCAAGCTGATCATCGCCGGTGGCACAGCCTATTCGCGGATCTGGGACTGGAAGCGCTTCCGCGAGATCGCCGACGAAGTCGGCGCCTATCTGATGGTTGATATGGCCCATATCGCCGGTCTGGTCGCTGGCAATCAGCATCCGTCCCCGTTCCCGCATTGCCACGTCGCCACCACCACGACCCACAAGTCGCTGCGTGGCCCGCGTGGCGGCATGATCCTCACCAATGACGAGGATCTGGCCAAGAAATTCAATTCGGCTGTCTTCCCTGGCCTCCAGGGCGGCCCGCTGATGCATGTGATTGCCGCCAAGGCGGTTGCCTTCGGTGAGGCCTTGCAGCCGGAATTCCAGGATTATGCCGCTCAGGTGGTCAAGAACGCCAAGGCCCTGTCCGAAACCCTGGTCAAGGGTGGCCTCGATATCGTCTCCGGCGGTACCGACAACCATTTGATGCTGGTCGACCTGCGCAAGAAGAACGCCACCGGCAAGCGCGCCGAGGCAGCCCTTGGCCGCGCCTATGTCACCTGCAACAAGAACGGCATTCCGTTCGATCCTGAAAAGCCCTTCGTTACTTCTGGTGTTCGCCTTGGCACGCCAGCTGGCACGACCCGTGGCTTCAAGGAGGCTGAATTCATCGAAATCGGTAATCTGATCGTTGAGGTTCTCGACGGTCTGAAGGTTGCCAATTCCGACGAGGGCAATAGCGCCGTCGAGGCAAGCGTGCGCGATAAGGTCGTTGGCCTGACGGGTCGTTTCCCGATGTATCCTTACCTGTAAGGCGGCCAGATGCGGTGCCCGTTTTGCGGTTCGGACGATACCCAGGTCAAGGATTCACGCCCGGCGGAGGACAATAGCGCCATCCGCCGGCGTCGGATCTGCCCGGATTGCGGTGGCCGCTTCACCACGTTCGAGCGCGTGCAACTGCGCGAGCTGACCGTGTTGAAAAAGACGGGTCGTAAGGCGCCTTTCGATCGCAACAAGCTGGTGCGGTCGTTCGAGATCGCCCTTCGCAAACGTCCCGTCGACCGGGACCGGATCGAAAGGGCGGTTTCCGGCATCGTGCGGCGTTTGGAAAGTTCCGGCGAGACGGAAATTTCCTCCGAGCAGATCGGCCTGCAGGTGTTGGAAGCGCTGAAAAGCCTCGATGACGTGGCTTTTGTGCGTTACGCCTCGGTCTATCGCGATTTTTCCCATGCCGAGGATTTCGAGCAGGTCATTTCTGAAATTACCGCCAAGATTTCCCAGGACCACGAACCGGGGTAAACATGGTGTGCGAACAGCCCGATGATCAGGGGTTTATGGCAGCGGCGATTAGGCTCGGTCGCAGTCATCTGGGGCAAACCCTGACCAACCCGTCGGTCGGCTGCGTGATCGTTGCCGATGGAATAATTGTCGGCTCCGCTGTCACAGCGATTGGCGGACGCCCGCATGCCGAGCGTCAGGCCCTTGCCGTGGCCGGCGAAAAGGCCCGCGGTGCTACGGCCTATGTGACGCTTGAACCCTGTTCCCATCATGGCAAGACCCCGCCTTGTGCTGACGCGCTGGTTGAGGCTGGCGTGGCACGGGTTGTGGTTGCTGTCACCGACCCGGACCCGCGCGTTTCAGGCCGTGGCCTTTCCATCCTGACGGATGCGGGGATCGAGGTGCTGACCGGCGTGCTGGAGCGTGAAGCGCGCTATGGCCTCGCTGCCTATCTGACCCGGCAGACGAAACAGCGCCCGCATGTGACCCTGAAACTGGCTCTGTCGCGGGATGGCATGATTGGCCGGGCGGGCGAGGGGCAGGTGGCGATCACCGGCCCACTTGCCCGTACCCAGGTCCAATTGCTGCGCGCCGAGAGTGATGCCATTCTGGTCGGGATCGGTACGGCAAAGGCTGATGATCCAGAACTGACGGTGCGGCTGGCTGGACAAACCCATCTGTCGCCGCTGCGCATCGTGCTCGACCGGCGGCTGGAACTGCCCATTGGTTCGAAACTGGTGCAAACGGCGGGGCACGTGCCGACGGTTTGCGCGTGTGGTGAGCCTTCCACCTTTACCTGCACGGAAAGTTTCGAGGCGAGCCGCACGGCATTGCAGGCTGCGGGCGTTGATGTCTGGCCGGTGGCCGATCTTGACGATCTGCTGCGCCAACTGGCTGTGCAGGGCATGTCTTCCCTGCTGGTGGAAGGGGGGGGCGCTGCGGCAAAGGCCTTCCTGAACGCGGGCTTGGTGGATCGCATCCATCTTTACCAGGGAC
The DNA here is from genome assembly GCF_014926405.1 of Agrobacterium vitis. Lineage (NCBI taxonomy): Bacteria > Pseudomonadati > Pseudomonadota > Alphaproteobacteria > Hyphomicrobiales > Rhizobiaceae > Gillisella > Gillisella vitis. The sequence goes on along the minus strand of NZ_JACXXJ020000005.1, from coordinate 1,891,450 downwards.
CAGATGAAATCGGCGGTAGTGGACTTGCATCGCCGCTCACGCCTGCCAATATACCGGAGAATTTTCGTCATCTGCGCAGTGTAAACTTCGGCGCGGATCGTTTCGATGAATATGAGCAGGATTTCTGATGTTTACTGGCATTGTCACCGATATCGGCACCGTGGAAGACATCGTGCCTCTGAAGGAAGGCGTAAAGCTGCGCATCGTCACAGCCTATGATCCTGATATAATCGACATGGGCGCTTCCATCGCGCATTCCGGCACCTGCCTGACAGTCACCGGTCTGCCAGAGGCGGGCAGCAATGCGCGGTGGTTTGAAGTGGAAGTCTGGGAAGAAGCCCTGCGGTTGACCACCATCGGTAGCTGGCAAAAAGGCACGCGCATCAACCTGGAGCGCTCGTTGAAAATTGGCGATGAGCTGGGCGGGCATATCGTCTCCGGCCATGTCGATGGCAAGGCCGAGATCCTGGCGATCAAAGCCGAAGGCGATGCGACCCGTTTCACTCTGCGGGTGCCTGAGAACCTGGCCCGTTTCGTCGCCCCGAAGGGCTCGGTTGCGCTGGACGGAACCTCGCTGACGGTCAATGGTGTCGAGGGGTGCGACTTCGACATCCTGCTCATCCGCCACACGCTTGAGGTCACCACCTGGGGCGACCGGCAGGTCGGCGATTTCGTCAATTTCGAAGTCGATACCATGGCGCGCTATGCGGCAAGGCTCGCGGAATTTCCAAAGGCATAAAGACTTATGCGCTTTGTGAGAAAGGGCGGAAGGGCCGGGCAGCTCCTTCCGCACAGATCCATCAAGCCGAGGCGGTAAACACCGAGATGCTGCCGTCATCGACCGTGACCATGCCGACAATGGTGGTGACATCGACGCCCTGGCCATCGAGCTGACGCATCAGTTTCGGATTGGCAATAATAGCGGCCTGCAACTTGCGCGCATGGGCGGAATGTGGGTCCTGGGCATCCAGCGCCTGGCGCACTGGGTCGGATGTTTGAAGGCCACGCAGCGGCACGACTGTCAGTCGCTTGCCGACAACGGGTTGTACGGATTGGGGGGCTTGTACGGATTGGGGCCGACCATCTTCAGAGGCCATCTCAACGGCGGCCTGGGATACACCACCGAAAGAGATGGCGGCAACGGTGGAAGCACTGAATACATGTCCGATACGGTTCATCGGTAATCTCCTGATCCAAATTATCCCCCGGCTTATCTCGTCTTAAACGCTCGCCGGTGATGAATGATGTGCGTCGCAACAAAGGCGATTTCCAGCCCGCAAACTGCCTTGATGGGTTACAAATCCGTCATCTTGATTTTCATCAAATCGCCATGTTTAGCGCGGGCGAAAGTGTCGCCGTCCACCACTTGCCGCTACCGGTTTTCTGGTCGGGTTTTTCGCAAATTTACTGATATTTATCAGCGGGCTAACGAAGGGCGTCGTTTGTTAACGCTATATAATTGGTGTGCCATCCAATGACCGAAGAGTCAGTAAAATCTCTCCTATCAGCGCAAAACCGATACTTTGCGGGCTTGATCACAATAATGTGCGATATCGCGGGCGGTGGCGGGCCAAGGGAGCGGTGTTGCCAGGCTTTAGCGGCATTTCGGCGGGTTTTGCGGAAAAACACTTGCCATTCGGGGTAGGGCATGGTTTGACCCCGCATCCAATCATTGCCATTTTCTCCATCCGTTCCGGGGTGACCGCTTATGTCTGACCAGTATTCCGCACCGCACCTTCTTATTGTCGAGGCCCGATTCTACGACGACATGGCCGATGCGCTTCTGGACGGCGCCAAGGCGGTGCTGGATGAGGCTGGCGCCAGCTATGACATCGTCACCGTCATGGGCGCGCTTGAAGTTCCTGCCGCCATTTCGATGGCGCTCGACGGCGCCGACAATGGCGGCGTAGTCTATGATGGCTATGTGGCTCTCGGCATGGTTATCAGGGGTGAGACCTATCACTTCGATATCGTCGCCAACGAATCCTCCCGCGCCCTTATGGATCTTTCCGTGTCCGAATCGCTTGCCATCGGCAACGGCATCCTGACGGTAGAGAATGACGAACAGGCTTGGGCGCGCGTCAAGCGGACAGACAAGGACAAGGGTGGCTTTGCCGCTCGCGCCGCTCTGACAATGATTGCCTTGAAGCAGAAATTTGGTGGCTGAACCGATGACGACCGAAAATAACAAACCGCCGGTCAAGACCGCCAACCAGCGCGGTGCCGCCAGGCTTGCCGCCGTCCAGGCGCTTTACCAGATGGATATCGGCGGCACCGGCGTTCTCGAAGTCGTTGCTGAATACGAGACCCATCGTCTCGGCCAGGAAATCGACGGCGAAACCTATCTGAAGGCCGATGCATCCTGGTTCCGCTCCATCGTGGCCGGTGTGGTGCGCGACCAGACCAAGATCGATCCGCTGATCCGTCAGGCCTTGCAGGATGATTGGTCACTGGCCCGGGTCGATAGCACGGTGCGGGCCATTCTGCGCGCTGGCACATTCGAATTGCTGGAGCGCAAGGACGTACCCATTGCGGTGATCGTCACGGAATATGTCGAGATTGCCCACGCCTTTTTCCAGGAAGACGAGCCCAAGCTGGTCAATGCGGTGCTGGACCGGATTGCCAAGCAGGTCCGGGTTCCCGCAGTCAAGTAACAGCCCTTCGGGGGAGGGGCAGGGACATGGCAGTGGAAAGCAGCACTGGCCTTGAACATCAGTTGCGAGGTGCCAAGCGCACCGTTGCTATTCTGACCGCTGCCCAGGCGGTTCTTGGTTCTGTTGCCCCGCTGTCCTTTTCCCTGGGCGGGCTTGCCGGTTACCAAATGCTGGGCGCCGATAAATCGCTGGCGACAGCGCCACTCACCGGCTTCAACATTGGCGTGGCCCTTGGCGCTGTGGCCATTGCCATTGCGTCGCGCCTGTTTGGCCGCAAGGCCGCCTTCATCATCGGGGCAGGCTCGGCGGCGATTGGCGGACTGGTCGCCACGCTCGCGCTATTTAAGATCGATTTCTGGCTGTTTGCCTTCGGCCTGCTGCTGATTGGACTTTCCAGCGGCTTTACCCAGAAGATCCGTTTTGCCGCCGCCGACAGTTCGCCCAGCTATTTCAAGGGCGAGGCCATTTCCTGGATACTCGCAGGCGGCATTGTTTCGGCGATCCTTGGCCCGCAATTGGCGATCTGGCTGAAAGATCTGTTCGAGCCGGTGCTGTTCGCCGGTGCATTCCTGGCGCTGGCGCCGCTGATGCTGCTGGCCATCGCAATTCTCAGCTTCGTTCATCTTGGGCAACCATTAGGCCACCACGATGACAGCGCCAAGCCCGCTCGCTCGCTGCGCGAGATCGTGCTGACGCAACGGTTCATCACCGGGATGATCTGCGGCATCTGTACCTATGCGCTGATGACCTTTATGATGACCGGCGCGCCGCTCGCCATGGTGATCGGCTGCGGCTTTACCTCCGATCAGGCAACACTCGGCATTCAATGGCATGTCATCGCCATGTTTGCGCCAAGCTTTTTCACCGGACGGCTGATCCGCAGGTTTGGAGCTGAAAAAGTTGTTGCCGCCGGTCTGCTGATCCTGATGGGCTGCGCCGTCGTCGCGCATATGGGCGTCGAGCTGTGGAATTTCTGGGGCGCGCTGGTGTTGCTCGGCATCGGCTGGAATTTCGGTTTCATCGGCGCGACAGCCATTGTTGCCTCCTCCTATCGGCCGCAGGAAGCCGATAAGGTCCAGGGTTTCCATGACATCATCCTGTTCAGCACGGTTGCCCTTTCGTCTTTTTCCTCCGGCAAGGTGTTTACTGCCTATGGCTGGTCGGTGATGAACCTGGTGATCTGGCCAGTCACCGTGCTTTGCCTCGCGCTGATTGCTCTGCAATTGCTTGCCGAGCATCGCGCCAAGGCCTGACGGCTGCCGATAGCCCCCAACAAAGCCCTTCACGGCGGAACATTTCCCGACGGTTGTTGATTGCGTTCAGGCATGGCAGGGCGCTTTGAAATCCGGTTGCATACTCTTGACCTTTGCAGCGGGAGAAGCGCACTCTGCCTTACAGTTTGTTCAAGAATTGCCATTTGCAGACGGCCAGCGGCGATTATTAGATAGACTGTTAGAAACAGGCAACGTCCTTGGAGGAGAGGGCGGTGTCCAACAGGGAGGCGTTGGAATGGCAGTTCTGTTAGGCGTAATTCTATGTGGCTTGATTTCCGTGGCCTATGCGGTCTGGGCAACGCAGGCGGTTCTGGCCGCTGACCAGGGCACGCCGCGTATGCAGGAAATCGCAGGCTATATCCGCGAAGGGGCGCAGGCCTATCTGGCCCGGCAATATCTGACCATCGCTATCGTCGGCGCCGTGGTGTTTGCAGGCGTCTGGTACTTGCTGTCGGGAGAGGCTGCCATTGGCTTCCTGATCGGCGCGTTTCTCTCAGGGGCCGCTGGCTTTATCGGCATGCATGTGTCGGTGCGCGCCAATGTCCGCACCGCGCAGGCCTCGGCCCAGAGCCTGGCCGCAGGCCTCGACATTGCCTTCAAATCCGGGGCCATTACCGGCATGCTGGTGGCAGGTCTCGCTCTTCTCGGTGTCTCCGTTTATTATTGCGTTCTGACCTATGGTCTCGGTCATGCCAGCGGCTCGCGCGATGTGATCGATGCGCTGGTGGCACTCGGCTTCGGCGCTTCGCTGATCTCAATTTTTGCACGGCTTGGCGGCGGTATCTTCACCAAGGGCGCTGATGTCGGCGGCGATCTGGTTGGCAAGGTCGAGGCGGGCATTCCCGAGGACGATCCGCGCAACCCGGCGACCATTGCCGATAATGTCGGGGATAATGTCGGGGATTGCGCCGGCATGGCCGCCGACCTGTTTGAGACCTATGCGGTCTCCGTGGTCGCCACCATGGTGCTGGCGGCGATTTTCTTCGCAGGCAGCGCGATACTGGAAAGCGCCATGATCTATCCGCTGGCCATTTGCGGCACCTGCATCCTGACCTCGATTGCCGGTACGTTTTTCGTCAAGCTCGGCGTTAACGGCTCGATCATGGGCGCGCTCTACAAGGGCCTGATCGTTACCGGCCTGCTCTCCATTATCGGTCTGGCCGTGGCCACCCAGATCACCATCGGCTGGGGCGCGATTGGCAGCGTTGCGGGCCAAACGATTACCGGTGTCAACCTGTTCATCTGCGGCATTCTTGGTCTGGTCGTGACCGCGCTGATCGTTGTCATCACCGAATACTATACCGGAACCAACAAACGCCCGGTCAATTCCATCGCGCAGGCGTCAGTGACCGGCCACGGCACCAATGTCATCCAGGGGCTGGCGGTCTCCCTTGAGTCAACCGCGCTTCCGGCGCTGGTGATTATCGGCGGCATCATCTCCACTTATCAGCTAGCCGGTCTGTTTGGCACCGCCATCGCCGTCACAACCATGTTGGGGCTGGCGGGGATGATCGTCGCGCTCGATGCTTTTGGTCCCGTCACCGACAATGCTGGTGGTATCGCCGAAATGGCGCATCTGCCGCCGGAGGTGCGCAAGGTTACCGACGCGCTGGATGCAGTCGGCAATACCACCAAGGCCGTCACCAAGGGCTATGCCATCGGCTCAGCCGGGCTGGGCGCGCTGGTGCTGTTTGCCGCCTATTCCAACGACCTGCAATATTTCGCCGCCAATGGCGATCAATATCCCTATTTCGCTGGGATCGGCGATATTTCCTTCAGCCTCTCCAATCCTTATGTGGTGGCCGGGCTGATCTTCGGCGGTCTCATTCCCTATCTGTTTGGCGGTATCGCCATGACGGCGGTGGGCCGGGCCGCTGGCTCCATCGTTGAGGAAGTGCGTCGCCAGTTCCGTGACAAGCCCGGCATCATGCAGGGAACCGAAAAGCCGGATTATGGTCGGGCTGTGGATATCCTCACCAAGGCGGCAATCCGTGAGATGATCGTGCCGTCGTTATTGCCGGTGCTGGCGCCCATCGTCGTCTATTTCGGCGTGCTGCTGGTCTCCGGTTCCAAGGCCTCGGCCTTTGCGGCGCTGGGTGCCTCTTTGCTGGGCGTGATCGTCAACGGTCTGTTCGTGGCAATTTCCATGACATCGGGCGGTGGCGCTTGGGACAATGCCAAGAAGAGCTTTGAGGACGGTTTCGTAGACAAGGACGGCACAACGCATCTGAAAGGGTCAGACGCCCATAAGGCGTCCGTAACCGGTGATACGGTTGGTGATCCCTACAAGGATACGGCAGGCCCCGCTGTCAATCCGGCCATCAAGATCACCAATATCGTTGCCTTGTTGCTGCTGGCCATTCTTGCCGGTTGAGGGTGTCTGATCCAACATAGACATAGAAAAACCCGCGACCTTGAGGCCGCGGGTTTTTGTTTGATATCGAGGCTCTGCTTATTGGAAGCCGAGCATGTTCTTGACGCTGTTGGCAGCGCCGTTGCCGCCCGACAGAATCTGTTGCAGGAAGCTGAGGTCCTTGCCGCCGGTTGGCGTGGTGCGCGACACCATATCGAAGACCTTGCCGTCCTTCATGCTGTAGTTGGCGCGCTGTACGACCGTGCCGTTCTTGTCGAAGTAGATCGCCAGAACCTGCTGATCGACCAGCTGCTGCTTCATGAAGGCCACGGGGCGCTTGCGGGTCTGGGAGATATAATAGAATACCTCGCCATCGAAGGTCGCCGTGGTCGACGGCGTGCCGAGCGATAGCAGGACCTGTTCGCGGCTGGCACCGACCGGCACCAGATCGAGCGCTTTCGGGTCCACAATATAGCCGTTATGGAAAACTTCGCCGGTCGTGCAGCCGGTCAAGCCGCCGGTTGCGATCAGCAAAGTCATCGCGGCCAGGCCGATTGCCCTGGCGTCGGGCCGGAAATACCGTCTCTTCAATGATGCATCTCCCATCATGCTCTCTTCTGCCCGCCTGCAGGCCAGGTTCGTTCTTGCGCCAGCCATTTCTTGCGCCAGTCGCTTCTTGTGCTTATCCGCTTGCGTCTTGCCCATATCATTGTGGCCTTTCCGGGGAAACCGAAAAGACGGAGCAACGATATGTTTCAAGCTCCAACCCGCTTTGCCCGATGCGATTGCCATCGGCGGGGCCGGTCCGGTAAAACGGCATTGCAATTCATGACTGCTTCGGTAAACCAGCTTTAGCCATCATGCAACATCGGTCGGGCCGTCGGGCCTCTTTCTCCAGGGATCGGACGAATAGCCGGCAACACGTAAAATAGGCGCTGCGATGATTTTTACCCTGTTCAAGACCCGCCGGAACAACCGCCAGATTATCGACCGCCAATATGCCGTGCTGATGGAAGCCGCCCGTGTACCGCTGTTTTACGAGGCGCTCGATGTGCCGGATACCGTGATGGGCCGCTTTGAAATGCTGTCGCTGGTGCTGATTCTCTATCTGCGCCGCACGGCGAAATCTGAGCGCAGCGGCCAGGAAGTGGCGCAGGAAATCATCGACGCGTTTTTTCAGGATGTCGATCATTCCATCCGGGAATTGGGGGTTGGCGACCAGACCGTGCCCAAACGGATGAAAAAATTGGCGGGAATGTTCTATGGCCGCCTTGAAACCTACAGCAAGGCACTCGATTTGAAGGATGAAAGTGCGCTTGCCGCCGGCTTTCGGCGCAATATCCATCCTGACGTGCCGGAAGCCGCTCGTCCGGCCATGACGGATTTGGCCCATTGGGCCATCACAGCAGAAACATATCTTTTACAAACGACGGAAGAGGCCGTGATCACCGGATCGCTGGCATTTCCTCTTCCACAGCAGCAGGTTCATCGATGAAATCGCAAGGCCAGACCCCGGCAAACACGCCTTTTTCCTATCACGTCAAGGTCGGACATGTCTCCGCCAATGCCGTGCGGGTGCGCCTTGAGGCCGATGACGCCGAGCGTCAAGGCCTGACGCAATTGTGGAAAGTGCTGGCTGTCCGTTCTCTGAAGGCTGAACTTCAGATCAGCCGTTGGAAGCGCGACGGTGTGCGCATCAAGGGCGTGGTGGAAGGCGAGATCGAGCAGGCCTGCGTCGTGACGCTTGAGCCTGTGCTGACGCAGATTAGCGAACAGGTGGAGCAGGTCTTCGTGCCTGAGGGTTCCAAGCTTGCCCGCATCGTGCTGGACGGGCAGGGCGAAATGGTGTTGGACCCGGACGGACCGGACGCGCCCGAACCCTTTGTCGGTGACACGATTGATGCAGGCGCGCTGGTCGCCGAGTTTGCCGCCATGGCAATCGATCCCTATCCGCGCAAGCCGGGCGTTGAATTTTCAGGCCATAACGAGGATACAGGCGCGCAGATTATTCGCCCATCGCCCTTTGCCGCCCTTAAAGACTGGAAAAAGGACTAGATTGACAGTCGGGCCTTGACGATGAACCACAAATAAGTTGTACGCCAGACCAAAACCGGTATTTTGGCCGAAAATTTCACCTGGGGGTGAAAAAGAAGGGATTAAGACGCGTGGTCAAAATTTCTCTCGACGTCATGGGGGGCGATTTCGGTCCCGAAGTCGTTATTCCGGGCGCCGCCCGGGCGCTGGAGCGCCATCCGGAGATTACATTCATCCTGTTTGGCCAGCGGGAAAAGTGCGAGCCTTTTCTTGCCAAATATCCAAAATTGAAAGCAAAATCCGTCTTCCACGATTGCGAAGTGGCAATCGCCATGGACGAAAAGCCAAGCCAGGCGCTACGGCGTGGTCGCTATGTCTCCAGCATGTGGCGCTCGATTGAGGCCGTCAAAACAGGCGAGGCGGATGTTGTCGTGTCTGCCGGTAATACCGGCGCACTGATGGCGATGTCCAAGTTCTGCCTGCGCACCATGGCCAATGTGGAGCGCCCGGCGATTGCCGGGATCTGGCCGACCCTGAAGGGGGAAAGCATTGTGCTTGATATCGGCGCCACCATTGGTGCCGATGCGCAACAACTGCTGGATTTCGCCGTCATGGGCGGCGCTATGGCCCGGGCTTTATTCCAGATTGATCGCCCTTCGATTGGCTTGTTGAATGTCGGCGTCGAGGAAATCAAGGGTCAGGAAGAAGTGCGCGAAGCGGGCCGCATGTTGCGTGAGGCAGGTCTGGACACCCTAAACTATGCCGGTTTCGTCGAGGGAGACGATCTCGGCAAGGGCACGGTCGATGTCGTCGTCACGGAAGGCTTCACTGGCAATATCGCCTTGAAGGCTGCCGAAGGCACGGCGCGCCAGATTGCAACCTATCTGAGGGCAGCCATGTCGCGCAGCCTGATGTCGAAGATCGGCTATTTCTTCGCCAAGGGGGCCTTTGATGCGCTCAAGGACAAGATGGACCCGCGCAAGGTGAATGGCGGCGTCTTTCTCGGTCTGAACGGCATTGTCATCAAGAGCCATGGCGGTACGGACGCGGAAGGTTTCGGTTCAGCCATCGAGGTTGGCTATGACATGGCGCGCAATGGTTTGACCCAGAAAATTGAAAATGATTTGAAACTTTATCACACTCGCTTTCCATCGACGTCCAGGGCTGGTTCCTCCAGCGCCGGGCCGGAAGCAGCGTGAAGGACAGGATAAATATAAAATGATTCGTTCAGTTGTTCGCGGTGTTGGCTCGGCTTTGCCCAAGCGGCTATTGAGTAACCGCGAAATGGAGACGCTTGTCGACACGTCGGACGACTGGATCGTTCAACGCACCGGCATCCGGCAGCGCTATATTGCCGGCGAGGGGGAGACCACCGCTTCGCTTGGCGCTGAGGCTGCCTTGAAGGCGCTTGAGGCCGCCGGTCTCGCGCCTGCCGATATCGATATGATCATCTGCGCCACATCGACGCCCGACAATACCTTTCCGTCGGCTGCTGTGAATATCCAGAACCGGCTTGGCATGACCCATGGGTTTGCCTTTGACGTTCAGGCCGTCTGCACCGGGTTCGTCTATGCGATGACGACGGCGGATGCCTATATTCGCGGCGGACTTGCTAAGCGAGTGCTGGTGATCGGTGCCGAGACCTTTTCGCGTATTCTCGACTGGCAGGACCGTACCACCTGTGTGCTGTTCGGCGACGGCGCTGGCGCCCTGGTGTTGGAAGCGGTCGAAGGGCAGGGAACCATTGCCGATCGCGGTGTGCTGACGGCGCATCTGCGCTCGGACGGTTCGCACAAGGACAAGCTTTATGTGGATGGCGGGCCATCCACGACAGGCACCGTCGGCCATTTGCGCATGGAAGGCCGTGAAGTCTTCAAGCACGCGGTCGGCATGATCGCCGATGTGATCGAGCAGTCCTTTGCGGCGTCGGGCCTGACAGCCGAGGATGTTGATTGGCTTGTGCCGCATCAGGCCAATCGCCGCATTATCGACGGTGCGGCGAAAAAACTGGATATTCCCCTAGAAAAAGTTGTGATCACCGTCGATCAGCACGGCAATACATCTGCCGCCTCGATTCCACTGGCGATTTCGGTTGCGGTCGCCGATGGCCGGATCAAGCAAGGCGACCTGGTGCTGTTGGAAGCCATGGGCGGCGGATTTACCTGGGGCGCGCTGCTGCTACGCTGGTAGTTGCCGCAAAAACAAGTTGTTAACGGTGCTTGACCGATTGCGTTCATATCAATAGTCTCTGAGTATAACGATCAGAACTGATGATGGACGGGGTGCTATGGCTGGCAAAACGGTAACACGCGCGGATTTGGCTGAGTCGGTCTTCCGCAAGGTTGGTCTCTCCCGGACAGAATCCGCCGAGCTTGTCGAAACTGTTATCGATGAGATTTGCAATGCCATCGTGCGTGGCGAAATGGTCAAGCTTTCCTCTTTCGCCACTTTTCAGGTGCGCGCCAAGAATGAGCGGATCGGTCGCAACCCGAAGACCGGCGAAGAAGTGCCGATTTCGCCCCGCAAGGTGATGACGTTCAAGGCCTCCAACGTCTTGAAACAGCGTATCCTGCGCTCGCATCTGGCCCGCAAGGCCAAGCAGAAACCGGCCAATCCTGCTGCTTAACGGTCTTGCGGCCAAGGCAGCAGTTCCGGCAAGTTTTGAGCTTGATTGTGTCGATCTCTATTGGTTGCGGGCTTCGTTTTCGAGCCGCCATCTGGATGGATGGATTGCCGATGAGTCTTCAAAGCACTGGCCGAAAGACAAGATGATACAGCCTCCGTTTCTGATGAGAGACATGCTGTCGTTGAGAGTGACATGATGGAGCCCGTCTTGGATAAGAGCCCTGATGCCTTCCGTACGATCAGCGAAGTGGCGGACGATCTTGATTTGCCTCAGCATGTGCTGCGATTCTGGGAAACCCGGTTTCCGCAGATCAAGCCGCTGAAACGCGGCGGCGGACGGCGTTACTACCGTCCTGACGATATCGAACTTCTCAAAGGCATTCGCCATCTGCTCTATGATCACGGCTATACGATCAAAGGCGTGCAGAAGCTTCTGAAAACCAATGGCAATAAATTCGTCATGGCTGTCGCTTCCGGCGATCTGGCGACCATGGAAGCCCTGGTTGCCGCTGGTCAATCCAGCAATGACGATCCCAAACTTGGCAGCGACGACGATCAGGTCGTCGGTCATGCAAAATCTCGTACCAGCAGCCGATTTTTTAACTTCGGCGGTGGCGACGACAGTGCTCTCGACATTTCCGCCGGTCGCGGTTCCGTCGGCAAGGAAGATCGGGCGCTGCTTCAGGAAACCCTGTTTGATCTGTTGGAATGTAAGCGGCTATTGGATCAGGTCCGCTAGAGCATCGTACAGAAAATCGGAACCAGAACGATGCTCTAAGTTTTTGTTTGCGCATCGGATTTATCCGAAAACCGGTTCCCACTTTTCGGTCCGATGCGCTAAAACACCACCCTCACGCCGCCTGAGTTTGCTCAGGCGCAATCGCCACATTTGCGCGATGCGCGGCAAGGATCAGCGCGCGCCGCGCATAGGTGGCGGAACGCCGTCCTTCCAGGGCGGCTGCGCAGGCCGACAAAGCCTTGCGAAAATATTCGCAGGAAAAATCCGGCCATTGATCGGCGAGCAGCCAGGCTGCTTCACGAATTGATCTGACCATGTGGGTGGTTCCGGCAATGACCAAGGCGACCGGCCGCTGAAAGTCTCTGTCTAATGTCATGTCATGTTCTCCGCGGCTCATAACGCCACGGTTAACCATTGGTTCCGCAGAAAAAATCCGATGTGAATAATAAATTTTGGCCGTATATCGCGGGCTGTGGAATCGACGGCAAAGACGTGTCTGGCGTGTGTTTCGGCAATAAGAAAAGAATGGCAAAAAGGAATATTTTCTTAAATTTTGGAACAAATCGGGATGGCGCGCGTTATGCTTGGTGAAGAATAGCGTCATGCGGTGCACCTCCTTCCGATCAGTGTGCTGGGCAACACGAAGTCATAGCAAAACCCGCCGATCGGACCAGGAATGACGTTTATGAAATCAGCCGCGGCTGGAGCGCTTCTGCTTGCGCTTTGTGGCACACCAGCGCTCGCCGCCTGCAATATTTCCGATGCAAGGCTTGAAGAAGCCATTCTGGAAAAGCCTGAATTCCGGGATCCTCAAAACCGCTATCTCGTGCATGACCTGCGTAAACTGCGTGATGCGGCCTTTCTTCTGTGGAATTACGGGCTGGAAAAAGATTGCGAGCGGTTACTGGGCAATATTCGTGAATTGATCGCATCCCCGTTTATGGCGCGGTTGGGTACGAATGACGAAGATGCAACTGACCAGCAATTGGCCGCCGGAGAGCCGCAATGGCATAGGCTGGGCCAGGTCAAGGGAAGCCGTGGCACTGCCAATGAGGGGGCTTTGATCAGCATCAACGATCTCGATCCTGGCTTGCTGGTCAATGAAATTGTCGGGGCCGAGGTTCGGACCGCCGATGACAAGATTGTTGGCGAGGTTCGCAATGTGGTCATCGGCACCAGGGACCGGCAGGACTACGCCATTGTTGCGGCTGGCGGGTTTTTCGTCCCGGGCAAGGATAGTCTCGTTGTTCCGCTTCGCTACCTGCTTGTCGATCGGGAAAGGAAGAGCTTCTTTCTGCGGATTTCGAATGCGCAGGTAAAGGCTGTTCCTTTGATGCCGGACCAGGATTATCAATGGTTGACGGACGAGACATGGCGCAAGACAAACGATGCGATTTTCGAGAGTTTGATTGCAGGCCCCGGGCCTGATCAACCCACGAAAACATCGAGAGACAGCGCCACCAAATAAGCGGCCAGCCAAGATTGCTCTGATGCCCACCATGAGGCACGGGTTGCCATGCATGCCGTTTCAATCGGCCAACACGAACATTTATTAAAAACGATGTTTGTTATTCCACTTGTCTATAGCTCAAGCCACTGATGCATTGGTATCCTTGGACCGTGGCATAGCTCACCTATTTCACGCGCGGCCTAGCCGCACCTGGAAACAGCCTATCTCATCTTAGAAAAGCGACACCCCTTGACCAATCTTCCGCTCAACGAAATCCTGCCTCAGGACATCATCGATACATCCCGTGACGCAGTGCTGATTCTGAGCCACGATCTAACTGTGCTTGCCGCCAATCAAGCCTTTTACGCGAACTTCCAGATTGCTTCGGAACAGACACTGGGGCGGCAACTCTACGATCTGAAGGGTGGCCATTGGAATATTCCCGGGCTTCGATTGCTTTTGGAGCAGCTCGTTCCGCAGGACACCGTCGTCAATGCTCATGAAGTTGACGTGGTTTTCCCGGATCTGGGCCATCGAATCATGATGGTCAATGTCCGTCGGGTTCAACGCGCGAGTGATGCCGCAAATCTGTTTTTAATGTCAATTGACGACGTTACAGAAGCGCGTCTTGCCAGCGCCGAGGCCGAGCGCAGCTGGATTCTTGCGCAGAATATTGTCGATACGGTCCGCGATCCACTGCTGGTGCTGGAGCATGACATGAGCGTTGTATTTGCCAGCCGTTCTTTTTTAAAGCTCTTCGGTGTTCAATCCACTGAGGTTGTCGGCCAGCAGTTGAAAACGCTGGGGGACGGCCAGTGGAATGTGGCGGCGCTCAACGATCTTCTGGAACGGGTTCTGCCTCGCGACGAACATGTCGATGGCTTGCTGCTGGAGGACGACTTTCCCGGTCTGGGCCGGCGTGTGTTCAAGATCAATGCCAGGAAAATATTTCGGCCCGGCAATCATGTCACCCGGATGCTCGTCGTGTTCGAGGACGCAACCGAGGCCGTGCTGCTCGACAGACACAGGGATATATTGGCAGCGGAACTGGCGCACCGTATCAAAAACAGCCTGCAGATCATTTCCTCCTTCGTCTCTCACGAGATTCGCCGCGCCGCAGAACCCTGCGCTGAAGGATATAAGGCCATGCAGGCGCGGATCAGGGCCGTTGCCGAACTGTATGACGTCATTGCTCAATCCAGTGCCTTTGGCCCCGTCAACATGGAAACCTACCTGAGAGGCATCAACACCACGATCCGCAAGAGCCTTCTAAGCCCGAATTCGAACATCACGATCAGCACGAAGACCGAGCCGTTAAGCATTCTCCCCGATCATGCCGTATCGATCGGCTTGATCGTCAATGAACTTGCCACCAATGCCGTAAAATATGCCTTTCCATCGGGGCAGGGCGAGGTTGTCCTCGGCTTTCAGCGCCGGGAGGGGGAGGTCGCGCTGACCGTTAGCGATAACGGGATCGGCCTCAGTGGCAAATCGGAGGGATCAGGGCTTGGCACCCAGTTCGTCAAAGCTTTCGTCAAGCAACTCGGCGGTTCCCTGGCCAGCGCGACAAGCTCCAGTGGCACGACGTATACCGTCAGGCTTCCACCGTCGATTTTGGCGGAATGAGCTTTGCGGTGTGTTTTGCGCGTTTTTGATCTGTTCGGGCAAAATTCCGCTTGCACCCGAAAGTCAAAAACTCTAAGTGAACCTTGCTCTTAGGAGCGGGTCGGGGCGTAGCGCAGCCCGGTAGCGCACTTGACTGGGGGTCAAGGGGTCGCAGGTTCAAATCCTGCCGTCCCGACCATTTATTTCAATCACTCCCCCAATTTTGGGTGATTGCCTCTCTTCAAACCATATGCCTATTTTCAGCGTTACAGCGCCTTGCACTCAGGTTTGCTGAAGCCCTTTTATTTTGGGGAGAGGCGGCGGCTTTGTGCTCGCGTATTCCATTCAGGGCGTAAGCTAATCTCAAGAGTTTTATGTTTATAATGTATAATGCTTTTTTTGCGGTGCACATAATAGGCAGATTTTTTCTGTAAACATCTATATTCTAAGGGCTATTCTCAGATTTTCTGGGCTTTGAAGAGACTGAACAGGCTGCAAAAGCGCCAAATGGTGCTGCACTGGTATCGATAAAGTCCGGTCTCTGCCTTATATTGGGTGCAGTGCAGCAATATGCCTTGTCGTTGGTCCTCATAACCTTCGAGATTAGCATGAGACGATATTCACCATGAGTTTCTGAGGGCCAGAAGTATTGGCGGCTTGTGAAGCAGACGAGAGAATGCAGCCGTCAGGAAGGCAGATGTGATGCGATTGAATGTTCCAAAATCGGTGGCCGCCATGGTTCGCCGCCAAAAAAAATTACAAAAGGCATTTGTGGATCTGGTTGAGAGCGCCACGCCGCGCGAAAAGGTCGCGCCGAAACCGAGAAAGCCCGCCCAGCCACGCCTTGTTGAAAACACCAGCTTCGGTAGCAATCCCGGCCATTTGCGGATGATGACCTATGTGCCTCCCGGCTTGCCGACGCGCGCGCCGCTGGTGGTCGTGCTGCACGGCTGTGGGCAGACGGCCAAGGATTTCGATGACGGCAGCGGCTGGAGCCGTCTGGCGCGTCAGCATGGTTTCGCGCTGCTTTACCCCGAACAGCGCAGCTCCAACAATCCGAATGGGTGTTTTAACTGGTTTCGCCCCAGTGCTGTTGCCCGTGATCGCGGCGAGACTGGCTCGATCCGCCAGATGATTGACACCATGGTCGAGGCTCATGGCCTCAGCACCGACAATGTTTTCATCATGGGCCTGTCGGCCGGTGGGGCGCTGGCTGCTGCGGCTCTTGCCGCCTATCCCGATATCTTCAAGGCGGGTGCGGTGGTTGCCGGGTTGCCGGTTGGTGGTGCGCGCGATGCAATGAATGCCTTGAACATCATGCATAACGGTGTGGCCAAAGCCCCGGATGAATGGGCGCAACTGGTCTATCAGGCCGCGCCCGAAGGTCGGGACTGGCCAAGGATTTCGATCTGGCAGGGTAGGGATGACAATGTCGTCCATCAGAAGAATGCCGATGCGCTGGTCATCCAATGGCTTGCCGTGCATGGCTTGCTGGACGGCAAGGCAAAGCCCGTGGCCTATGGCCGGAACGACGGCTATGTCTGGCATGACGAAGACGGTGCGATCAAGGTGGAATATGCCGTAATGGATGGCCTGGGACATGGTCTACCGATCAAGGCGGGTGAGGGGCAGGCAATGCCCTATATGCTACCTGGTGACCTGCATTTGCCATCCCTGCTGGTGGAAAGCTGGGGTCTTGACGCGACAGAAGGCAAACGCAAGGTCGCGTGATTTGCCTGCACTTGAAAATTAAGCATGAATTATAAAGCCTTACAGAGCTGTGCGTTTTAAAACGCACAGCTCTGTAAGGCAAACGCGCGGGCTGGAGATTATTTCTGTTCGACGGCGACGCCGTCTTTGCCAATGCTGAGTTCAACGCCCTTGGGCTTGGTTTCCTCGTGATAGGCATAGGCCCCGAGGCCAACCACGATGACGACCAATGCGCCGATGATCAAGTAAAGACCGTTTGTGCGGTTCATGCTGTCCCTCTTCTGTCCGTCCGCCAACTGTTTCGGCTGAACGCGCTGCTTAATGCGACAGAAGAGAAATTGTTCCATGCGTGTGAAAAAATACCTGCCAGTCTCCCTGGATCATTCGCCAATCTGATTGGCGAGCCGCAAGGTCGTGTGGTCTCCGGTCGTTCGAAGTCTGCTGTCGGTTTCGTGTTTGATCATCGGGCATGGCGTGGTTTGCGGCAGTAGGTCTCGGTAGATCGCCAATGTTTCGGCCACCATTTTTTCAAGCCGATAATTGTTACGGCGGCTCAAGGCGCCAGCCGTAAGCTGTGCCCGCGTCAGGGGATCGCGAAAAGCGGCCATGGCGTCTGCAAGCGGCTTGATCTCATCGCTATTGGGAACGGCAAAGCCGTTGACACCATTTTCCAGCACGACGCTCGTTCCGCCCACGGATGTCAAAACGAGGGGAAGGCCACCGGCTGCGGCTTCCAGCATCGCATAGGACATGGCCTCGTAACGGCTCGGAGCAACCAGGATGTCGAAGGCCTGGATGGCGTCATGTCCACTTATATCGCTGCGGATCTGGGCCTTGCCGTCAAGGCCAAGAGTTTGGATCATGGCGCGCAGCTGCGCTTCCTGCTCGCCGCTGCCGATCATCACCAGCCGGGCCTGGGGCATCAGGTCTGCAACGCTGGCAAAAGCGCGGATCAGCCGCTCCGGGGCTTTCTGGGCCACGAGCCTGCCGATGAAACCGAAAACCAGTTGCTCATGCGTAATACCGAAGCGTGTGCGTGTCTCCGAACGCGCGTCGCCGGGCGGATATTTGACGCCATTGGCGACAATGCGGAGGGTTCGGGCTGGAATACCCAGCGCCACGGCATGATGATATTCGTCCGGCGAAACGCAAATCACCCGATCACTGAAAAATCGTCCAAGCAGCCGTTCTACGCCGCCATAGACCAGGCGGCCTTTGGAGCCGAGCGTCGGGTCCATGGTGCGGAAGGCATGTGGCGTGTAAAGCACCGGTGGATTGCGCCCAGGCAGGGTTGCCAGCCGGGTCAGCGCGCCTGCCTTGGAACTGTGGCCATGCACGATGTCGAATGGGCCTTTGTCGCGGATCAGCCGCCGCAGCGCCCGATAGGAGGCGAGATCCCAGGGGCCGACCGCACGATGCATGTCCAGCGCGATGATCTCGTGCAGCGGCAGCGCCAGCAATTCGGCAACGAACCGGCTCTCGGCTCTCAACGGAGAATAGACAGCGGTCACCGTCTGGCCGCAGGCAGCGAGGCCTGCACAAAGATCGATGAAATGACGGCCGGAGCCACCGCCGCTCGGTTCCAGCACCTGCAAGATTCGCAAACGCTGCCCACCGGCAATTTCCTGGCCATCCGTCACGTTTTCCTCCACCAAACGCTCCCCCCGATGTTCATCTGTGTCTTTGCCAATTGATTTCCAGTGCTCTGCATCCCCAAAGGATTCCGAACAGCAGATACACATGTCGCCAGTGATCGATATCGATGACATTGCCGATCAGGGCGTGGCCGATCAGCACGATCCAGGCAATCATCAGATAGGGTTGCCAAGGGCGGTCATAGAGCAGACATTTGAAGCCGAAGCAAATGCTCCAGATCAGCATGGTGATAAAACAGACAAAGCCGAGCCACCCATAGGATGTCAGGGTTTTCAGCCAGATATTGTGCTCATCCTCTGGAAAGATCTTGCTGAACACCATCGGCCCGATCCCGAGGGGCTTTTCCATCGACATCAGAAAGCCGATTTTGTGACGCTCGAAGCGACCGAGATGGCCGCCATCATAGTCCTGCACAAGCTGGGTGCGGCTGGAAAACAGGTCGCGCACCTGCTGGAATTGCAGAGCGACGGTCAGCGCCACAACGAGAGCGATGGCAGCCGTCAGCGCCAGCAGCACAATCTTCAGGCGGAAGGCACTGCTGCGCTCCTTGATCAGCAGGATCAGCACCATGGCAATGGCGCTAAACAGGAAAAGCGCCCAGGCCGCCCGTGAAAACGACAGGAACACCCCAAGTGCGAGGATCAGCAGGCAAAGGATCTTCCACGGTGCGTCCAACAGCCGGCCAGTCAAAAGCCCATGGATGAGATAGAGCGATGGAGCGATCAGAAACGGCCCAAACACATTGGGGTCCTGAAAAGCCCCCATGGCCCGGTCATAACGCGTAAACATTTCAGCGCCCGGAAAGGCGTGAAAATAGCCCAGAATACCCAGAAGGGACGTGGCGACTGCGGCAAGAACCCAGGCATTGAAAATCAACCGCAGCCGTTCATGCCGCTCCTCGACGATGGCCGCATAAAACACTGAGGTCACGGCCAGGAAGGTCGAGACGGCGACATAGAGGGGGCCTTGATCGAGGTCCGTCATTGTCGTCAGCGAGATCATGCCGCCGACATTGAAGGTGAACATCAGCGCCAGAAGCGGTGCGACGCTGCGGGAAATCTTCAGACCCAGCAGGAACCACAGGGGAATCTGCGCTGCCATGAACAATTCGTAAGGGGCTGGCTCCATGAACACGAAGCCGAGCAGAAAGACGCCAAAACCGACCAGCGCCGATCCCGTCAGCGTTATGGCCGCAAAGCCTGGCCGGAAAGGCGGGCTGCTATGGTGGCTGACCGCGCTCAATAAGCATTTTCCGTGTTGAACAGGCTTATCGGCGTCATCAACAGGATTTTCAGGTCAAACAGCAGCGACCAGTTCTCGATATAGTAGAGGTCATGGGCGGTTCTGCCCTTGATCTTGTCGTCGGTATCGATCTCGCCACGCCAGCCCTTGATCTGCGCCCAACCGGTGACGCCGGGCTTGACCCGATGGCGGGCGAAATAGCTCTCGACGATTTCGCTGTAATGGCGGTTGCGGGTTTGAGCCATGACCGCATGCGGGCGCGGCCCGACCAGAGAAAGATCGCCGCGCAATACATTGAACAATTGCGGCAATTCATCCATCGAGGATTTGCGCAGCCAGCGGCCGACGGGCGTGACGCGCGGGTCGTTCTTGGTGACGGCCAGTTTGGCGGTCGGGTCGCTCATTTCCGTATACATTGAGCGGAATTTCAGGACTTTGATGACCTCATTGTTGAAGCCATGGCGCTTCTGCACAAACAGCACCGGCCCTTTCGACGTGGATTTGATGGCGATGGCAGCCAGAACCATGACCGGCCAGAAGACGGCCAAGGCCGCCAGACTGAAAATGATGTCAAAGGCACGTTTGGCAACCTGGTCCCAGTCACGGATCGGCTTGTCGACCAGATCCAGCATCGGCAGGTCGCCGACATGGGAATAGGCGCGGGGCCTGAATCTCAGGCTGTTGGAATGGGCCGCCAGCCGAATATCCACCGGCAGGACCCAAAGTAGTTTCAGCAATTCCAGAATACGTGCTTCTGCGCTGATCGGCAGGGCGATGATCAGCATGTCGATCCGTGTTTCGCGCGCAAAAGCCACCAGTTCGGCAACGGTGCCGAGCTTGGGATAGCCCGCGACGATGTTAGGGGATCGGTCGCCTTGACGATCATCAAAAATACCGCAGATACGGATATCGTTATCCTGCTGGCTTTCCAGCGTGCGGATCAACTGTTTGGCAGGCTCCCCTCCGCCGACCACCACGGCGCGTCGCTCGATGATGCCGTTGCGGGTCCAGCTGCGAATGGCCAATGCCATGCCATAGCGTTCCAGCAGGAGAAACAGGGCAGAGGTTGCCGCCCAGGTCGCCAGCCAGCTGGCGCTAAACAGCTGGGCATTCCAGGCGAAGTGGATGCCGACCATCAAGGCGACAACCAAACACCAGCTGGTCAAGGCCCGCTTCACCGAGCGGAACGGACGGCGGAGTGTGTATATCTGGTAGCCGTCGGCAAATTGTGTGAACAGGATAAAAACCACTGCACCAAGTGCGCCAAAGGCACCTATGTGCAGGAGAGTGTCAATCGGTCCGTCCATCGTCAGCCAGCCGGAAATCAGGCTGGTGGCGATCAGCCAGGAAAATTCCAGCAGACCGAACTGCCCGAGCATGATGCTTGGCGAGCGATTGGCACGGCGTAATTGCTCCGCCACCCGGCTGGCGAGTGGTGACAATTCGACCGTTGGAGACGATGAAGAGCCGCTTGCGCGGGTCTGTTCAGCCTCTTCCTTCAGTTTTTGACGGAGCTTTGCTACATCCAAAGTCTCTAGCGTCCTCATCGCGGCAATTCATTTTGCAACGTTGGATTACCGCAAATGTGCTAAAAAACCTTTAGCTTTGGCAGGACCCGTCCCACGATGATGCAGGTCGTAGCGGCTGTCAAACCGAATGATCGCGGTAGAGCGCCAGCATTTGCGCGGCCATGGCAGAGGCTGAAAATCGCGCATGGAAGAGCGTTGGGTCCGGCATGACAACCTGTTTCCAGTCCGGCTGGGTCAGGGCCTGAACCATGGTCGCGGCCAGTTCCTGGACATTGTCGGGCGCAACAAGTGCGGCGCTGGTTTTGCCGAGCGCCTCCGGAATGCCGCCGACGGCGCTGGCAATCACCGATTTTCCGGCGGCAATCGCCTCCAGCACGATATAGGGCATGGATTCGGCCCTGGAGGGGACGACAACAATATTGCTGAAGGTAAAGGCCTCCGAGACCCGCATGGCAGGCAGCAATTGCATGCGAAGCCCAAGGCCGCGCTGGTGGATCTGCTGCTCGTATCTGTCACGGTCCGGGCCGTCGCCGATGACCGCGGCGGTCAGCGGGCGACCCAGCAGCCGTTCAGCCTCCAGCACGGCGTTGATGAAGACATCAGGGCCTTTCAGGTCCCGCAACATGCCGATGAAGACGAAATCCACGGCTTTGTCGCGGATTGGCACAGGTCGAAATTCGCTTTCACTGATCCCGTTCAAAATCAATCGGGAGTCGCAACTCGGCTTTCCCACCTTTTGCCCGTAGGACCATTGCTCGAAGCCGCAGACAAAGGCGATGGCTTCGGTCTGGCGTTCCAGTAGCTTTTCCAGCGCAAAGATCAGTCTGCCAACTGGCCTGTTGCGGCGATAATGCAGGCTGCCGCCATGCGGCGAATAGAGGCGGACAACCTTTGATCCCTGCATGCGAAGGGCCGTGCCAATGATGCGGGCGAGCGCGCCGCCCTTGGCACCGTGACCATGCAGCACATCGGGTTTCAGGCTCTTTATATGCCGGTAGCAGGAGCGCACCGCGCTGATGTCGTCAAATCCAATGGCACGCCGGATCGGCTGGCGAATAAGGCCGAGTTTCAGGCGGGGCTGCAATTCCGCAAACAGGGCGTCCTCATGGGCGCCACCCGTGCTGCTGTCGCAGATGATGCCGACAGAATGGCCAAGCGCGTCATGATGCTCGACCAGGTCGCGCACATGCCGGAAAATGCCGCCAATTGGCGAGCGGAAGCAATGAATGATCCGCAGCCCGTCTTCATCCGGCATCAGAACAGCCGTTCGCGCACATAGACCGTGTCACCGGCAATGATCGGGTCGGTGATCGGCACCCGGCCGGTGGCGATGGTGCCGTTCACCTTGCGGGTGACATCCACATCGCGCTCGTTGGCGCGGCTGGTGAACCCGCCAGCAACCGCGATGGCATTCTGCACCGTCATGCCCGGTACATACGAATATTGCCCCGGTTGGCCGACTTCGCCCATGACGAAGATCGAGCGGTAGCGGTCGATCTCGATGCTGACGTCGGGATCGCGCAGATAGCCCTTGCGCAGCCGCTGGGCAATGGTGCCTTCCAGCTGCGGCATGGTGGTGCCGCGCGCCGCGACCTGACCGATCAGCGGAAAGGCGATATAGCCGGCCTGGTCGACGGTATAGGTATTGCTCAGATTGGCCTGGTCGAACACGGTAATGCGCAGCCGGTCGCCGCTGTCCAGCCGGTAGGGCTGGATCGTCGCTTCCTGGAAGACTTTCGAAGCCGGTTTATAGGTGGCGCAACTGGAAAGCGCCGCCAGCAGGGTGACGGCAACAGCCAGCAAGATCTGTTTGGCGGTGACCATGCGCACGCTCCCATAGAAGATAATCATGTTCTTATCGGCCAGTATGGTTAAGGGAGTGTAAAGATCAGAGCGCAAGTCCGGCAAGCTTATCTTGCAATCGTCGTGATTGCCACACGCAGTTAACGCTTGAGTTACTATGTTCGTTTACGCTCCGGACAGATTTGAAGGAGGGATGGAATGTCGGGTCAGCCGGTCGCCGCCCATCAGGACGTGGATATCGATCTCTTGCAGCTGTTTCGCGCCGTCTGGCAGCGAAAGGGCAGGGTATTGCTTGTCACCTGTCTGGCCGCAGGCGTCGCCTTCGCCGGGGCCAGCATGATCCGTCCAACCTACCGCGCGGAAACCACGGTGTTGATCGAGCCGCGCGCGCCCAATTACGATGCGGAAAACGCCAAATCGGCGGCCTCGGAACCGGTGCTGGACGAGCTGAATATTGCCAGTCAGGTGCAATTGTTTCGCTCGGTGGATCTGATCCGGCAGGTGGTGAAGGATCTCAAGCTCTACGAATTGACCGAATTCGATCCCGATCTGCATCCGTCCGCCCTGTCGGATTTGATGGTGATGCTGCATCTGAAAAAGAACCCGCTCGATCTGGCGCCCGAAGACCGGGTGATCCGCACCTTCCTGGAAAAGCTCCAAGTCTATCAGGTGGAGAAGTCGCGGGTTATCGGCATCGAGTTTTCCTCCAAGGATGCAAGGCTTGCCGCCGCCATTCCCAATGAAATGGTCAAGGTCTATCTGGCAATTCAGAGCGGTGCCAAGCTTGATAGCAATGAGGATGCGGCCCGCTGGCTGGAGCCGGAAATCGCCAACCTGCGTCAGAAGGTTTCCGACGCCGAAAAGAAAGTCGCGGATTACCGCCGCAATGCCGATCTGCTGTCGACCGGCGAGGGCGGTACATTCGCCTCCAAGCAGCTCAATGATATATCGACGGAATTGGCGCGGGTGCGCACCGACCGGGCCAGTGCGCAGGCGCGAGCCGAAAACGCCAAGGCATCGCTGAAGGCCGGGCGATCGACCGACAATCTCGATATCGTCATGGCTTCTCCCGCCGTGCAACAATTGAAACAGGCGGAAGCCGCCGTACAGGCACAAATCTCCGACCTCTCCACCAGTCTTCTGGATGGTCACCCGCGCATCAAGGCGCTGCGGGCGCAATTGGCCAACCTGCGCCAGCAATTGGCCGAGGAGACCAGAAAAGTGGTTTCCAGCCTGGAAACCGAGGCTAATGTAGCGCGGATGCGCGAAGCGGAGCTTGACCGGCAGCTGACCACACTCAAGGCACAAAGCGCCAAGGCTGGGGATAGCCAGGTCGGGCTTGCCGCGCTCGAGCGCGAAGCCAGCGCCCAGCGGCAATTGCTGGAAACCTATCTTGCGCGCTACCGCGAAGCCACCAGCCGGCTAGACAGCAATGCCAGCCCTGCCGATGCCCGGGTGATTTCCCGTGCGTCTGAGCCGAGTGAGCCGAATTTCCCCAAGGTTCTTCCAATAACAGTGGTGGCCGCCATGGCGGCTCTGGTGTTGAGCGTGATCGTCATCATGTTGGCGGAGTTGTTCAGTGGCCGGGCGCTCAAGCCTGTTGGCCCTGTTGATCCAGACCGCAGCGGACGGTTTGCGGAGGAATATCCTCGTCGTCGGACCGGTGAACCTGCTTTTGACGAACCGCTAGCCACGCCCACAAGGCAGAAGCCAAGACTGGATACGGCGGCTGCCGCTATCGCAGCGACGGCAGCCGCCGAACGGATCGAAAAGGAAACCCCGCCCATCGCACCGGCAGATCCTGAAAGTGAAAGCGATCAGCATCGCGCGGACTTTACCGATGCCGATCATGAGTTTTCAATCGCGTCGGTGGCGCGTTATCTGACGCGACATGGTATTTCCAAAGCGGTGGTGATCTCGCCTTCCGGCGATGATGGTTCGGCGGCAACCGTGCTTTTGGCACGCGCCGTGGCCAAAGCCGAACGCACGGTGATCTTGATCGACATGACCGGCTCCGGCTATCCGACAGCGCTGATGGCCGAGCGAAACGATCTGCCCGGCGTGACCGATCTGCTCTGCGGCGACGTTACCTTTGGCGAAACCATCCATTCCGACAGATTGTCAAACGCCCATATCGTGCCGAAGGGCAATAGCGATATCCGTCAGGCGCTGCGCGGCATCGAGCGCCTTGCCATGGTGGTTGAAGCGCTCGCTGATGTCTATGATCTGGTCCTGATCGAATGCGGTCCGGCCAGCGCCGATAATGTCGTTGGCCTGTGCAAGGCCCAGGACCATGAAGTCATTCTCTCCGCACCCAATCCGGACCGCAAGCAATTGGCACAGATCATGGCCGCCTTCGAAGCTGTGGGCTATAGTGACCTGGTGCTGATGAGCGACGACAGCCCGGTGCCACCGGATGATGGGGACCGGCGGGTGGCTTGAAATTTGTCAGGGGAACGTGGAAACCGGTTTTCTTGGAACGGTAAACGACAATAAGAAGATCTAAAGTGTGTGTGGTTCAATTGTCGAGGTACACGACGCAAACATCCTCTCGGCTGTGCACCCCCTCATCCCCCTGCCGGGACCTTCTCCCCGCTGGGGAGAAGAAGCAAAAGCGACAGCACTGAATCTCAGTTTGATGTTGAAAAAAGATTATACCTTTTTGACGGTGTCGGTGAATGACCGGGAAGGCGGCTCGCACTTCTTCTCCCCATCGGGGAGAAGGTGGCGGCAGAGGTAAGAGGGGGCGGCGCACCCGAAAAACTTTTGCGTTCTGTACTATGGTTCAATCTTAACCTAACAAACTCAAGCCTCTAATCCTTGCCCGGATCATCTGCCTGCGCATTGCTACGGGCGCGGAGTTTTTGCAGCGCGCTGTAGAGTTGGGGATGCCCCTTGATGAACGCCTTGGAGCGGATCAGGCTCCGCTCCGCTGTGGCTGCTAGCTTTCCCAGAGGCGTCACTGGCAGCAAAATATCGTGTTGCACGGTTTCCATAGGGCACCAGCTTCGCTTGTAGATCTGGTCGCCGAGGCCGAAGTCGAACAGGGCAGCTCCCTCGGCGCAGCATTGTTCAATCATCAGCCAGAACAGCAATTCGCCGGGGCTGGTCTCCGGGGCGATGCTTTCATCTATCGAGCCGAACTGGCAGATAACGTGATCGCCCTTGCGTGAAAGACCGGCGATGGCGGCAATCTTGCCGTTATGATGGCTGCCCGACAACCGCAGTGCATGCAGTTCCAGTGGCACGTTCAATCCACCTGCTTCGCTTTGCAGCAGCAATTGGAAAAATGCCTGTGTCTCCGGCTCCTGGAACACGTCCGGCAGGCCGAGGGTTTCGAAGCGGATCGCTTTTTGCCGGAAGAACAGATCCAGCAGCCAGGCCTTCTGCTCCTCGCCGGAGGCAATAATATGTTCAAAGCCGCCGCTCGCTTCCAGCTTGCGGACTTGATTGCGGTATTTCTTGCGGCGACGCTTGGCGTTGATCTGGGAGAGCGTCTGCTCAAAGTCACCTAGAACAGGCAGTTGGAAGGCATGGTTCTGATGTTCGACAGCCGGTAGGCTGGCCAGAGGATGAGACATTCCACGCCAGGAGAGCGGAATATTGCCGAGATGAACGAGGTCGGCATGCCCGGTCATCGCCTGGATAATCTGCTTTCCCAACTGGTTGGCCGTGTCCGGCTCCACCTGCTGGAAAAAATCCGGGTCGAACAGGCCGGTATTGATATTGGTGAAGCGGGTGGCAATGAAGCTTGCCTTGCGGACCATAGCGTGACGGGTGATTTCCAGCGGTAGGATGAACAGGCTGCGTCCGTTGCTGTTGCCATGCAGGATGGCCAGCGGATTGCCGTGGGTTTTCACCCAGGCGCGGCACCAGTCGTAACCTTGATGCAGCGACAGATGGTTGTTGCGCTCCAGACAGCGCCAGTCGGCCTCCATCGGCTCCATCGCGGGCAAAACGTCCACCGCGATATCTGCCGCAGAAGCTTGGCCGCTGGCGGTTTCAGTCAGCCGTTTCGGATCGATCATCGCCACGCTGCATTCTCCGGTCCTGTCGAAGCAGCACCAGTTTATCCGGTTTGTATTTAAGGATTATGCAATGCGCGGATTATTTGCGAACCGGACCCGCCATCCATTTGATGATCGCCATGGCTGGCAGAATCCAGACCACGCCCGACAGCAGGAAATAGGTGAGATGCACCCACCAGGGTGACTGTGCCAATGTCAATGTGGCAATGGTGGTGGCCAGCACCGCGTAAAGCATGACAAGCACGACGATCAGAATCGTCCCGATGAATTTGCGCAGTCTGACCGGCATGCTATGACCCTGATTGCAGGACGCGACGCGATGTCGCAAACCTTCTGCCCTTGTTTTGCACCGGGTGCTGATGCAAATCAACTGGAATGCACCCGTTTCGCCCGCAAGACAGCGTTCGGACCGGGATTATGCCGTAGAATGGAGAGATTGGACCGATGACCATCGCCAGCACCGCTTCACCCGTCCCGGCAGCCGCCGTCCTTGACCGGCAGAGCCGCAACCGCCGCGCAATTCGTCTTTGGCTGGGTCTGGTGATTCTCGCGCTGTTTGCCCTGGTTCTGGTTGGGGGCGCGACCCGGCTGACCAATTCGGGTTTGTCGATTACCCAGTGGAAGCCGATCCACGGTGTCATTCCCCCGTTGAGCGCGGCGGAATGGGAGGAAGAGTTCAAGCTCTACCAGCAGATCCCGCAATATGAGCTGGTTAACAAGGGCATGACGGTCGAGGCGTTCAAGACGATTTTCTGGTGGGAATGGGCGCATCGCTTCCTGGCCCGCAGCATCGGCTTGATCTTTGCCCTGCCGCTGGTATTTTTCTGGGTCACAGGACGGATCGAGAAGCGTCTGCGCTGGCCGCTGGTCGGCATCCTGGCGCTCGGTGGCTTTCAGGGTTTTATTGGCTGGTGGATGGTGTCATCAGGGCTATCGGAACGCACCGAGGTCAGCCAATACCGGTTGGCTACCCATCTGGTTACAGCCTGTCTGATCTTTTCGGCCTGTGTCTGGGTGATGCGTGGCCTTGCCCGCCATAGCGCCGATCCGGCCCCAACCGCGCATTCGAAGCATTGGGCGATAGCGCTACTGTGCCTCGTGCTGTTCCAGATCTATCTTGGCGCGCTGGTGGCAGGGCTGGATGCTGGCATGTCCTACAATACCTGGCCGCTGATGGATGGGGCGCTGATCCCCGGCGATCTTCTGGTTCAGCAGCCGGTCTGGCTGAATTTCTTCGAAAACCCGAAGACGGTGCAGTTCGTGCACCGCATCGGTGCCTATACCGTGTTGCTGGTGGCGCTCTATCACATGGTCTCATCGCTGCGGGCCGCACCGGGCACGACCCATGCGCGCCGCAGCGTCGTACTGTTTGCCATCGTCTGCTGTCAGGCAGTGCTGGGAATTTCTGCACTGCTGTTGCAGGTGCCACTGGATGCGGCGCTCGCCCATCAGGGCGGTGCGCTGATCCTGCTCGGCTTTACGGTCGCGCATCTGCGCGGCTTCTATGGTGCCTATCCGCTACCCAAACCGGTAGCCTGAATAGGCCTTGCCCAGCGCCAGACCGTTGAACATCCGCACGCCCTTGTCGGTGCCCGCAGCCCCCGCGGCCACAAACAACGGCACAAGATGGTCATGGTCGGGGACATGGCAGGCAAGCGCATCCGGGTTTTGATTCCAGAGGCTGAGCTTGGCTGCACGGGCATCCGGGTCGGGCAGTTCGACCGCTGCCGTCAGCCAGTCATCGAAACGCTTGGCAACGGCTTCGTGGTCGGCGTCGCGGCGGCGAAACATCGGCATATTGTGGTAGCTCATGCCGGACGCGATGATCAGCACATTGTCATCGCGAAGCGACTGCAAGGCCTTGCCGATCTCCAGATGGCTTTCCGCATCCAGCGTATTTTTCAGCGACAGCATCACGACAGGCACATCCGCATCTGGATAGGCGACCATCAGCGGAACGAAGACACCGTGATCGAAGCCGCGCATATCGTCTTCCGCTGAAGCGATGCCTGCCTGTTGCAGCAGGTTGCGCACATGGGCCGCCAGTGCGGGATCGCCCTTGGCGGGATAGGTTATCTCATAGGTATGGGCGGGAAAGCCGTAGTAATCATAAAGCATGCCGGGGGCCGCTGCCGTGCTGACGGTAACTTGCGGTTCCTTTTCCCAATGGCCGGAGACGATGAGAATGGCTTTCGGTGTCACCCCGAGATCGGCAGGCAAGCCTTGCAGAAAGGCCGCGAGATCGTCCCAGGGGCCTTTGCCCTGGTCGTCTTTCGGGAAATCCATGAAGGGCCAGGGCCCGCCGCCATGAGGGATGAAATAAACGGGAAGACGGCTATCGGTCATGGCTTTTGCTCCTGAACATATGGCCGGAATATACGTCGTCGTGGCAACCAGCACGATAGGCGGATCAGTCAACAAACTGTTCAGCAAGTATGGACTGGGCCAGTCGTGCAAAGCCAAGCCGCTCAGTAAGATTGGCATTGCCGGATGCGGTCAGCGGGCGGCTCAGCGTCCAGGCGCAGGAGAGACCCGCATGAGCCGCGGCATAGCTGAGGATTTTGCGCGGCGAACAGCCCAGCGCCATCGAAAACCGCTGGCTGAGGTCCATCGCGCGCCGGGGATCGAGAACGAGATCTGGGGCGTGCAGCGGATTGCCGAACACATTGGCGACGTCATAGGCCGGATCGCCCAGCAGTCCCTGTGGATCGATGGCCAGCCAATTGCCACCGTCATCGCCGATGACATTATCGTGGTGCAGGTCACCGTGTAGCGGCTTGATATCCTGTTGCTCTGCAAGCAGGCTGCGGGCAAGTGCTGCCGTCCAATGGATGATCTCGGCGATAGCAGGGTCCGAAATGGTTTTTTCGAGCGCAAACAGGGCGTTGAAATGGACCTGTAGAGGCGTCAGCGCATCGGGAACAGGGTCGGGCGAGGGCGCATGTAGGCGCGCCAGCACCTTGACGATGATCTCTGTTGCTGCCGGGTCTCCGACCTTGCCAAGATGATGGCGCAGCAGCAGATCACCCGCATCGTCCAGCAGGGCGATGTCGCCAGCCTGATCGATGAGCTTGATGGCACCATTGCCAGCCCGCCAGCGCAGAAAATCCAGGCCGTGCCGCTCACCACTGCCTTCTGGCTTCAGGGCTTTGGCAACCACCGGGCGTTCACCTTTCATAGCGCGGAAAACGAGGCTGCTATGGGTGTCGGCGATTAGCCTGATATGCGAAAGCCCCCATATCTCCATCAGAGATGGAGGAAAGATGGGGGCTTTCAAAGAGCTGCTCAAATGATCACGCCGACAGCATCAAGTCCATGTTCTGGACCGCTGCACCGGATGCTCCCTTGCCGAGATTGTCCAGCACAGCAACGAGATTGACATGGCCGGTGCCCGGATTGCCGAACACGAACAGCTTCATCGTGTCCTGGCCTACCAGTTCCTCGGCATCGACGCGACCGAGCTTGGCACTGTCTTCCAGGGCGATGACCTTGACGATGTCCTGCCCGGCGTAATGGGCGCAAAGCGCTGCATGGATGCTCTCCACGGTCGCGCCATCCGCCAGATCCTCCAGGAACAGCGGCACCTGCACGATCATGCCCTGCGGGAACCGTCCGACCGAAGGCGAAAACAGCGGGGCGCGATCCAGCAGGCCATGGGCCTTCATTTCCGGCACATGCTTGTGCTTGAGGTTCAGGCCATAGACGTAATTGTTGACGGTCAGATGCTCGGGATGGCTCTCGTCTTCCATCTGCGCGATCAACTGCTTGCCGCCGCCACTATAGCCGGACACGGCATTGACCGAAACCGGGTAGCCGTCCGGCAAGATGCCAGCCGCCCGAAGCGGCCGGATCAGCGCGATAGCCCCGGTCGGGTAGCAACCGGGATTGGCAACGCAGCGGGCCGAGCGGATCTTGTCGCCCTGGGCTTTGTCCATTTCGGCAAAACCGTAGGTCCAATCCGTCGCGACGCGGAAGGCGGTGGACGTATCAATGATCCGCACATTGTTGTTGCCAGCCAGCATCGACACAGCTTCTTTCGAGGCGTCGTCTGGCAGGCACAGAATGGCGATATCGGCGCTGTTGAGCAGGTCTTCGCGCAGGGCGGCATTGCGGCGCTGCTCTTGCGGGATCGACAGCAATTCCACATCGCGGCGGTCGGCCATGCGGCTGCGGATTTGCAGGCCGGTGGTGCCGTGTTCGCCGTCAATGAAGATTTTCGCTGTCATTTTACCCTCTCTTTTCAGGGGATTGCCCGCCTTTGCGGATTCAAATCCTGAATTGCTTGAATCAGTTTATCAACCAGACCGCGCCAGTCGTTCAGCGCGTAGCCCCAGCATATACATCGCCACCGTGGCCGCTGCAATGGCAGTGATATCGGCATGGTCATAGGCGGGTGCCACCTCGACTATATCGGCTCCTCTTATGTCGAGCGGATGAAGGTTTTGCAGAACTGAGAGGATTTTTGCGCTGGATGGTCCACCTGCGACCGGCGTGCCGGTGCCGGGGGCAAAAGCAGGGTCGAGGCAATCGATGTCGAAGGTGAGATAGGCGGGTTGGCCCGCCGTATGCTCGAGGATCAGCGCAGCGATCTCGGCAGCGCGCATCTCCTCCACCTGATGACCGTAGAGCATGCGGATGCCGCAATCTTCAGGCGCATGGGTGCGGATGCCAATCTGGATCGAACGGGACGGGACAATCAAGCCCTCGCGCACCGCCCGCCCGACGAAGGAACCATGGTCGATCCGGTTGCCATCATCGAACCAGGTATCCTGATGGGCATCGAATTGCACCAGTGCCAGCGGGCCATGTTTGGCGACATGGGCCTTTAGCAGCGGCCAGGTGATAAAATGGTCGCCGCCAAGCGTCAGCAGGAAGTTCGCCTTAGAGAGAATATCGGCCGCTTCCTTTTCAATGGTCGCGGGTGTTTCCCAATGGTTGCCATAGTCCAGACGGCAATCGCCGTAATCCACGGTGGGCATGGCCGCGAACAAGTCGCGCTCGAACGGATATTGCGGGTCATTGTCGAAAATGGCCGAGGCACGGCGAATGGCCTGCGGCCCGAACCGGGCGCCGGGCCGGTTGGAGGTGGCGGCATCGAAGGGTATGCCCCAGACCGCCGTGTCCACCCCATCCAGCGCCTTGGTATAGCGCCTGCGCATGAAGGAGAGCACCCCGGCATAGGTCGGGTCGGTGGCCGCCGATGTGAAATCGTTTGCCGTGAAGGCGTGGTCTATGGATTTATCTGCCAAAGTATTTGATCCGCATCCGGTATTCTAGAGTCTGTCAGGTTCATATTGAACCACACAAACTCCAGCTTCTCTTGTTTTCGTTTGTCTTTTCGGGAAAATCGGGTTCCACTTGTTCCTGACAAACTCTATGCAGCAATCCTATAGAGGCCTCGTCCTCAGTCAAAGCAGCATTTGCGTGAAGACCGTCTGCGGATAGGGCGTGATGGCGTCGCGGGCGATGATGCGCTGCCGTGCCAGCCTTTCGGGATCGCGCACCAGCTTTTCGGTGACATCAATCAGCTCGTCATAGGGTGCTGCCACGATGCCCTGGGTAAATCGCTCATCGATCTGCGTCGCCTGTCCGTTGACCTCGCCGATAACAGGCACACCATTGTTGAGAAGATAAAAGACCCGCACGACCTCGAAAATCTGTGCGTCGAAAAAATGCATGTTCAATACGGTTTTGGAACGGGCGATCCAAATGTCACGGTCGCGTCCATAGGCGTTGAACAGGCGCTTGACGGCAAGGCCCCGGTCACGCAGGCCATCGATGATGGCGGCACGCCGGTCGTTCATTGAGCCATAGAACAGCACGTCGATATCCTGGTGCGGCGCAGGCGTAATGCGATCCAGTTCATTCTGGAAGCCCAATTGCAGATATTTCGCCGGCCGTCCGCCGATCTGGCTGAGGATCTCGATATTGGCCCGGCTGTAATCCCAGATTTCCAGGCCGGTCTCAAGCCAGGTGAGAATGCGCTCACGCACCGGAGCGTCAATCGCCGAGAGCGGTTCTGCATTGACAATGACAGTGTTTGGCTTGAGATCGGCTATATCTTGCGGTGTCAGCAGATGGGCGCCGAAAATGATGTTGATTGCGTCATGTGCGAAGGCATTGAAATTCACCATCGACTGATGCCCCAGCGCTCGTAGCGAATAGCCCAGTGCCTCAGCGACTTCCACGAAAGCCATGGAGTGTATGAAGCCGTCAGGCCTCACGATGCAGATATTGTATTTTTCAGAACTCATGTCGCGGACCAGCTGTTACGAGATCAGGATGCACGTGCGGTGCATGATGGTAAGGGCTGTGACCGTGGCACAGCTGGCTTTCGTAAACCTGTAGGCCGTCCATTTTTACCATCGGGATATCAAAGAAGCTGTTGGGTGAAGGTCACTTGCGGATGACGCTTGATGGCGTCGCGGGCCAGGATGCGTTGTTTCTCGAGCCTG
This sequence comes from Agrobacterium vitis, assembly GCF_014926405.1. NCBI lineage: Bacteria > Pseudomonadati > Pseudomonadota > Alphaproteobacteria > Hyphomicrobiales > Rhizobiaceae > Gillisella > Gillisella vitis. The sequence continues at coordinate 1,858,293 of NZ_JACXXJ020000005.1, read as the reverse complement.
GCAGCATCGCGCACCAGCTGTTCCGTAACGTCGATCAGATCACCATAGGGTGCGGCGACGATGCCCTGCGCAAACCGCTCATCGATCAGCGTTTCCGGCCCATTGACTTCGCCGACGACGGCCACGCCATTGATGAGCAGATAGAACACGCGCACGACTTCGAAAATCTGCGATTCCAGCAGATGCATGTTCAAAACCACTTTGGACCTGGCGATCCAGGCATCGCGCTCGCGTCCATACACATCGAACAGATGCTCGATGACAAGCCCTCGGGCTTGCAAGCCGTAGAGAATCTCTGCGCGACGTTCATTCATGGAGCCATAAAAAAGGACGTCGATATCCCGCACCGGTGCAGGCGCTATACGGTCCAGTTCTTTCTGAAAGCCCAGTTGCAGATATTTGACGGGCCGCCCACCGATTCGGTTGAGGATCTCGATATTTGCGGGACTGTAATCCCAGATTTCCAAACCGGCATTGAGGCAGATGAGAACCCGCTCACGTGTCCGTTCTGAAGTTGCAGATAGCGGTTCGGCATTGACGATGATCGTGCTCGGATGAAGGCTGTGAAGGTCCTGCAAGGGGAGGAGATGCGCCCCGAAGATAATGTTGACGGCGTCGTCGGTTACTCTGTTGACAGAAAGGGCTGTCGGATACCCCAATTCTTTCAAGGAATAGTCAAGGGCTTCGGCGACTTCCTCGAAGGCTTTGGAGTGACCAAAGCCTTTCGGCTCCACGATGCAAATATTGTAAGGCCGTTTTATCATCTTCAATTCCAAGGTTCCGCCTGCGTCACCGGTCAAACTGAAGCCAGTGGCAATCGGTAATCCTTGCTGTGTCAGGCTTTCGCAAAGCTGTAGGCCCGCTCCACTTTTGCGACGCGCACCTCATAGCGGCTATACCATTCCGCACGGCCCTGGTTTTGCGCTGCCAGATGATCCACGACCTTTTTCCAGGCCCGGATCGAGTCTTCATCGCTCCAGTAGGAATTGGTTATGCCGAACCCGGTCGCATCGCGGGCGGATTCCACACCGAGAAAGCCTGGCTGCTGGCTGGCAAGCGTCACCATGGCCTCTGCCATGTCATCGTAGCCATTGCTGACTTCGGTTCTGACCGAGGAAAAACAGACGACGTAGTAAGGGGGAGAAGGCAGTTTGGCAAAACGGGACATCACAAGCGACTCTCTGTTGGGTTGAGGCATGGCGTGTTGTCAATTTGCTCCTTCAGCCGAAATAGACAAATTCAAATTGGTGATCGGACAAATAAAAAAGCGGAGCCGAAGCCCCGCTTTTCCAATGTAAAATTCCAGAAGCGCGATTAGCGCTTGGAGAACTGGAAGGACCGGCGAGCTTTTGCCTTGCCGTACTTCTTACGTTCAACAACGCGGCTATCGCGGGTCAGGAAGCCGCCCTTCTTCAGAACCGAGCGCAGGCCTGGTTCGAAGTAGGTGAGGGCCTTGGAAATGCCGTGACGCACAGCGCCAGCCTGGCCGGACAGACCACCACCGGTCACGGTGGCGATAACGTCGAACTGACCGGTGCGAGCAGCAGCAACGACAGGCTGCTGCAGAATCATCTGCAGAACCGGACGGGCGAAGTAAACCGGGAAATCGCGGCCATTGACCGTGATCTTGCCAGTGCCGGGCTTGACCCAGACGCGGGCAATTGCGTTCTTGCGCTTGCCAGTCGCGTAGGCGCGGCCTTGAGCGTCGACCTTACGGACGTGAACGGGAGCCGAAGCTTCCTGCGCAGTGCCGAGATCCTTCAGGGAAGAGAGGTCAGCCATACTTAGGCGCTCCTTACGTTCTTGCTGTTCAGCTTGGCCACGTCGAGAGCGACAGGCTGCTGGGCTTCGTGGGGGTGGGCGGACCCGGCGTAAACGCGCAGGTTCTTCATCTGGCGACGGCCAAGCGGACCGCGGGGAATCATGCGCTCGACAGCCTTTTCAAGAACGCGCTCCGGGAAGCGGCCTTCGATGATCTGGCGCGCCGTGCGTTCCTTGATGCCACCCGGATAGCCGGTGTGCCAGTAATAGGTCTTGTCGGTGTATTTCTTGCCGGTCAGGACGACCTTTTCGGCATTGATGACGATGACATTGTCGCCATCATCGACGTGGGGAGTGTACGTGACCTTGTGCTTGCCACGCAGATAGGTGGCGATCACGGTGGCGAGGCGACCAACAACGAGCCCTTCGGCGTCGATGATGACCCACTTCTTCTCCACCTCTGCAGGCTTCTGAACGAAGGTAGACATGAGGTTCAACTTTCTTTTGGACCCTTTCAGCCGTTAACGGCCGGTCGGGCGTTTCTTGTTGCTTGTCTTGTGCGCTTTCACACGCACAAAAAGAATGCGGTCCATAGGGCCGCAAGCTGCCGGCTTTATAGTCGCGGTGCCGGGTTCGGTCAAGGATGGTTGCTTGATGGCGGAGTTCGAAAAATCCATAGAAAACAGATAATTAGATGTGTGGTATTATTTTACCGCAAAATACTTTGCCGTCTTGTCTGGATTTCGGCCTTTTCCGTGGTGCAATCGGCTGGGCGGTCATGCTGAACTTGCCAACTGCTCTATGACGCTATGACGCTATGACGCGATGAGGCGCTCTTGTCTTTTTCCTCTCGGACGAGGGCGGGGATATTCGTGTTTGATGCCTGCTTCCTCCTGGAGAAGACATGAGGTGGTTGCTTCGTTTTGAGACAAACCACTCTGTTATTTCGCCTTGTTTCTAGATAATTAATTTTCAATCAAGAGTAGTATAAACTTAGGTCTGACATACGTAACCCGAGGCTATTGCGTTAACGCAGGCTTACGCAGGTGGGTTGATCGACAATCAAATCGATTTAAATTCTAGTGCGTCTAGCGACATTATAAGTGAAATAATTTTTGCCTAAAACTACTTGTAATCATTAGGGAATTCAATGTTTGAGAGTGCTAAAATGTACATGAACAAAAAAAGAATATTAAGTGAACATAATAGCATTGTACTTCATTGATGTGATGGTTATCACATCAAGCTTGAAAATTCCCTTAAAAAGAGCATACTAATGATAGCGATAACATGACGACCGCTTCACTGTCTCCTCTGGAGGTGGAGGGGTATTGGTGCGTCTTTATCTTAAGGGTTGTATTCGGCGTTTCCGATTCTGGGTCGGCAGAGGGATGGTTGTGCAAAGAAAGGTTACTTAATCGGGAAATGATGGCGCGAATGGGAGCGCGTAATGTGTCATTGCGGGACTTTACGTCTTTGCAAACAGTTAAGCCAAATTTGCTATCCTGCGACCGGGACCTAGAGTTTGCCTTAGGAAGAGTGGAGCCCGGTTTTCCTGAAAAGACAAACGACAGCACGAGAGCAAAGCATATTTTCAGGGTAGCTTTTCATGCTTTGAATTTTTGTTTTGCTGCATGTCGTCATCGCAAAACCGCTGCCCACTTTTAAGTGACAGGTTTTAGGGACGGATTGTCTGGAGAAACGGCTGTCAAGCCGGGAAGGATAAGCCATGAACCACGACCATTATTCCGATGACTATCTCTGCAAGATTCTGGCGCGCACCCACACCGTCGCGCTGGTTGGAGCGTCCGCACGCGATGACCGGCCCAGCCATTGGGTGCTCGGTTTTTTGCTCGGCAAGGGCTATCAGGTCTTCCCCGTGAATCCGGCGCTTGCTGGCACCACGATTCTTGGTCGCCCTGTGCATGCTCGCCTTGCCGATATAGGGGTGCCGATCGATCTCATCGACGTGTTTCGGCGCTCGGAATCCCTCAGTGAGGTGGTGGATGAAGCCCTGGCGCTGGAGAGACGACCAAAAGCGATTTGGGGTCAATTGGGTGTCCGCGATGATGACGCGGCGGCAAAAGCCGAGGCGGCAGATATCGATGTCGTGATGAACCGAGCGCTGGTCGTGGAATATCCGCTGGTCTACCAGGCCAGTCATATTGCCCATCGCTCCCCCACCGCAGCCTGATACCAAGCTGCACCAACGATAATCGCGCTGCCTTGCGCGATTATCGCCGTCTTGCGGACTTATCCACGGGCTACTTGTCGCTCAGAGGGAGTAATGCGGAACGAAGCGGATAAAGCCGTCCTGCAGGTTGTCCACCGGTTTGCAGTTCAGCACCGGGCAGGCAGGGTTGTCGCGTGTCGGTACTGTGGCGCGTTCGGCATACTCGCCTGGCGAACAGGAATTGGTGTTGCGAACATAGCGATCGTAAAGCGCCATGCCCGGCACCCGCTTCGAGGGATAGCGTAGAACGGCAGCCCCCTGGTCTCGCAGGATTTGCCGGACATTTTCGCAGGCAAGCGTGGTCGAGTTGTAACGCTCTATCGCCAGCGCACTGCTACCCCATAAAGAAATAGCAACGCAAAAACCTAGCCGTATCATTGGGTTCATTGGAATATCTCCATCAAAAAGCATTTGCCAATGCCTATAGCATGTCGCGTGATTCCGGATTCACCCGACATGTTATAGGTTTTTGTTTTCGCATGTCTTTTTCTCAAAAACGCCGCACACTTTCGGGTGACGTACTGTATATCCTCTTCTTAACTGGGGCGCTTTCGCTTACGATCAAGACAGGGCGCAGTTCCAAAGGATCACAGGAGCTACTCATGCAGTAGCGTCTTGGGGAGAATGACATGCAGCATGACGTTTATGAGAGCGATTATCTCAGGACCATTCTGGAAACGGTCAAGATCATTGCTCTGACCGGGGCTTCGCCCAATCCGGCGCGGCCAAGCCATGGGCTCATGCATTTTCTGCTGAACCATGGCTACCGCGTTATTCCGGTCAATCCGGGGCAGGCGGGAAAGGACATTCTGGGGCAGACTGTTTTTGCGTCGCTTCGGGACATTCCCGAGCCCGTCGATATGATCGATGTGTTCCGCGCTTCCGAATATCTATCCTCCGTGGTGGATGAAGCCTTGGAGCTAACGCATTTGCCGAAGGTGATCTGGGCTCAGCTTGGCGTGCGCGACGACCAGGCCGCCGCCCGCGCCGAGGCCGCCGGTGTGAAGATGGTGATGAACCGCTGCCCGGCCATCGAATATCCCAGAATTTTTCAAGGGACACTGGAGCCGGACAGGCATTAGGCTTATCGGATAAGAAATCTATAGGCATCAAACGATTGTGCAATTGTCCCAAAAAGCCAGGACTTTCAAACAGGGCATGAGGTAGCGTTTCATCGGCATCGGTGTAATGCTCTGCCGCAATATTTCAGGGAGGATAACCATGGCAAACAACAATCCGGGCTTTGCAACGCTGGCCGTGCATGCGGGTGCTCAGCCGGACCCGGCGACCGGCGCACGCACGACGCCGATCTACCAGACGACCGCCTTTGTGTTTGAAAATACCGATCACGCCGCCGCCTTGTTCGGCCTCAAGCAATTCGGCAATATCTATACAAGGATCATGAACCCGACCCAGGGCGTTCTGGAAGAGCGGGTGGCTGCTTTGGAAGGCGGCACGGCGGCATTGGCAGTGGCATCGGGACATGCGGCGCAAATGCTGGTCTTTCATACCCTGATGCAGCCGGGGGATAATTTCGTTGCCGCCAAAAAGCTCTATGGCGGATCAATCAACCAATTCGGTCACGCCTTTCAGAATTTCGGCTGGCAGGTGCGCTGGGCCGATACCGACAATCCGGCAAGCTTTGAGGCGCAAATCGACGAGCGAACCAAGGCGATTTTCATCGAAAGCCTTGCCAATCCCGGTGGTACATTCGTCGATATTGCCACTATTGCCGATGTTGCGCGCCGCCACGGACTGCCGCTGATCGTCGATAATACCATGGCCAGCCCTTATCTGGTCCGGCCTTTGGAATACGGTGCCGATATCGTCGTGCATTCCGCCACCAAATTTCTCGGCGGCCATGGAAATTCCATGGGCGGCGTGATCGTTGACGGCGGCACGTTCGACTGGTCGCAATCGGACAAGTTTCCGAGCCTGTCACAGCCGCGCAGCGAATATGGCGATGTGGTTCTGCATGACGCCTTCGGCAATATGGCGTTTGCCATTGCCTGCCGGGTGCTCGGTCTGCGCGACCTTGGACCGGCGATTGCGCCAATGAATGCCTTCCTCATCCTGACCGGCATTGAAACCTTGCCGCTGCGCATGCAGCGTCACTGCGACAACGCCTTGAAGGTCGCGCATTGGCTGAAGGCCCATGCGAAAGTCTCCTGGGTGCATTATGCGGGCCTGCCGGATGATCCGAACCATGCGCTGCAACAGCGCTACGCACCGAAAGGAGCTGGCGCCGTTTTCACCTTCGGGCTGAAGGGTGGCTATGAGGCGGGCAAGGCGCTGGTGGAGGGATTGCAGCTGTTTTCCCATCTTGCCAATATCGGCGATACCCGCTCGCTGGTCATTCATCCCGCCTCGACCACCCATGCCCAATTGACCCCGGAGCAGCAGGTGGCGGCAGGTGCAGGGCCGGAGGTCGTGCGCCTGTCCATCGGTATCGAGGACCCCGACGATATCATTGCGGATCTTCAACAGGCTTTATCGAAGCTCTGATTGGGGCTCGCCGACTACGTTTGCGTTGAGAGCATTGCAGCGTTTCATTTAAACGCTGCAATGCTCTATATCCCGTTTGGTCTCTGAGCTCTCAGGGTAATCCTGGTCAGTTCTGAGGGTACGCCGAGCCTGAGCGCAAAGCCGGGCCAGAGTGCCGTGCCATTGTTGACATAGAGCGTCATGCCACCGATGCCATAGCGGCCCGAAACAAAGCCGTTATTGGCACGGGCGACTAGCCGGTCAAGGCCCAGAACCATGCCACCATGCGTATGACCCGACAGTTGAAGCGCAACCCCTGACGCGGCCGCCTTGGCTGCCGACATCGGCTGATGGTCGAGGAGAATGATTGGCGCATCTGCAGGTGCTCCCTGGAGTGCCGCTGCGAGGTCCGGGGCTGGAGCGCCGTGCGCGGCGGCGGAGCGATCCGTCACGCCTGCCAAGGCGATTTTTGCATCGCCTTTTGTGATCACAGCATGGGCGTTCGAGAGCATGTTCATCTTCAAGGTCGCGAGATGGGCCATCCAGCCCTGGAAATTGAAGAAGTATTCGTGGTTGCCAGGAATGGCGTAGACGCCGTCGCGCGCCCGCAAGTTTGCAAGCGGTGCGACATCATCCTGCCGGCTGGCAACGTCACCGTCGATAAAGTCTCCGGTGATGACGATGAGGTCGGCATCGAGCCCGTTGGTTTTCGATACGACCTCCTCGGTCCAGCGGGCAGGGAACAGGCGGCTGATGTGGAGGTCGGTCAGTTGCACGATGCGGTAGCCGTCAAATGCCGGTGGTAGTCCTGCAATTGGAATTTCGATGTCCTTTAACGGCGGCACCCGGATTGCCTGACTGACCGCGTATGCGGAAAGGCACAGCGCTACGCCTCCAAGGGCATACCGCAGACTGGCCGGAATCGACGGGAAATTACCCTTGAACAGCATGATCACAAGCGAAATAACGTCCAGCACGATCTGGAACACGGCGAGCAGGACGATTGCGCCAAACAGGAGATTGAACGCGATAATCAGCGGGCGCGGGAATTCAGGCGAAAACACCGAACCGGACGAGAGGCGGCTGAAGAAATGATATTGCGAGGCGATCAACAGAAGAACCGCCAGCGCCACCTTCGCCGACCAGATCCAGGGCAGGGGCTGGATGAAGCGGATGGCGACGATCAGCCAGGGAAGTCCAAAAATGAGATGAAACATCAATTCTATTCTTTCGGGGTGTAGACGGGCAACGCGACCTGTTCCGTGTTGTTGTTTCCGGCTTCTTCACTGTCACGATCGGAGGTCGCAGTATAAAGCGACTTGATTTGGTCAGGGTTTAGAATGTTGTTCGCACGTGTGCGTTAGACAAGAGTTCATCGGCTACAACGGCGGAAACGCCGATCTGGATCAGTGATGCTGTTGCATGATTCTTTAAACGGGTTATGGCTGTAGAAGGAAATCATGCAGCTTGCTGCCGTACAGATACGGAAATCGCTGTCTTGGTGGAGACATTTGGCGCAGCCATGTCTATTCTGCAATCAAATCAGCATTGCCGACAATTGATGGCATTGATGAACCCCATTTAATGGATGTGCGAGACAGAGATCATGATCACATCGCTTCGCTTCGATTTGTCCGCCGTTCAACCGGAAGAGGGCGCTCCCGCCCCGGACAGGCTGGTCGCTGGAGATCCGCGCTTCCTGACCTGGAGTATCGATGAGCCCGGTCAAGGGCTCTATGCCGGGGTCTGGCAATCCACACCTGGCACTTGGCGGATCGTCTACGACGAATGGGAGTATTTTTCCGTTTTGGAAGGCTATTCCATCGTCACGGAAGACGGTGGTGAGCCGATGCATCTGCGCAAGGGTGACAGGATGATTCTGCGGCCCGGCTTCACTGGTCTTTGGGAAGTGGTGGAAACCACGACGAAGGATTACGTCGTTCGTTTTTGAGGCGGCTGCCGTTACCAAACGAGATCGAGCTTTTCCAACCCGTGGAAATGATAGAGATCCTTGACTTTTGGGGTGCCTGCCAGCGCCAGACCTGGCAGTCGCTGGAACAGCAGCGGCAGCACCAGTGACAGTTCCAGCCGGGCGAGTGGCGCACCGATGCAGAAATGAATGCCAGCGCCGAAAGAAAGATTGGCACCGTCACTGCGCTGCGGCTTGAAGGTCAGAGGATCTGGAAATTTGCGTGGGTCGAGATTGGCCGCGGCCAGGATCAGGCCGATCTTGTCGCCTTGGCTGAGGGAGACACCATCGATCTCGCAAGGCTCCAGGCAATAGCGCTGGAAAATATGCACCGGCGCGCAGATCCGCAGACATTCCTCGACCGTCCGCTCGGTGGCGGCTGTATCGCCAAACAACCCTGTTGGGTCCAGGCCGCTTTCGAGAATGATCCGCACCGCATTGCCGATCTGGTGGACGGTCGCTTCATGTCCGGCATTGAGCAGGACCACGGTCGTTGAGATCAGCTCGTCATCGGTGAGATGCTGGCCCTTATGCTCGGTATGGATCATGTGGCTGAGCAGGTCGTCACGCGGCTCGCTGCGGCGCTCGGCAATGACACCGCGCAGATAATCGGAAAACTCCCGGGCCGCGCGCTCGGCGGCATCCTCATGGGCGCGGGTGCGGTTGAACACATACATGCCGACATAATCATGGCTCCAGGCCAGCAATTGCGGCCCCATCTCGTCGGGAATGCCGATCATCCTGGCAATCATTGTCACCGGAATAATTTCGGCGAAGGAAGACAGCAATTCCGTTTTGCCTTGCGCTTCGAAATCATCGATCAAGCTGTTGGCGAGCGCGAGAATATCCGGCGTCATTTTCTCGACATGGCGGGACACGAAAGCGCGGTTAACCAGCGTCCGCAGCCGCGTATGTTCCGGGGGCTCCAATTCCAGCAGTGACCATGCCTCGGCAGCATCGAAGGCTCTCGTATGGGCGGCAGGCTCCTGCCAGCCCAGCTCTTCACGGCTGGCGATCTGTAGGATCTGCCGACCGAACCGCTTGTCGCGCAACAAACCATTGACCAGATCGTAACCGGTGAAAAACCATTGCTGCTGTTCACGCCAGAAAAATGTCGGCGCCTGGGCATGCAGCGTGGCATAGACCGCATTCGGGACTTCGAAAAAACCGGGATGACCAGTGTCGAGACTGACCGATCTCTGGTGGGAATCGACGGAGAAAAACGAGGAATGCGGCATGATCGGTTCGTGGATGCTTTCTTGACGAGGCTGAAAGAGCCTCCTCACTCGAGATGTTGCTGTGTCGAACGCTGGCTGAGACGGCGCAGGGCTGCGACCTGACGGTCTGCTTCATTGTCGATTGCCGCCGGTGTGCCGCGTTCCTCGTTGGGCGTCAGGCAAAAAACGGTTTCCCCGCGTGCCACGGCAGTTCTGTTACGGCCATCTGCTTTGGCCGTATAGAGGCCGTGATCCGCCTGACGCATGGCTGTATCGAAGTCGAAGGCCTCGACAGTGGCCGCTGAGAGGCCAATGCTGGTGGTCAGCCTGACAACGCCCTGTTCTGTGGTGATCGGTGTTGAGGCAATCATGTAGCGGATCCGCTCGGCAACACCGGCAGCTTGGCGCAGGTCCGCAACAGCCATGACGGCGCAGAATTCCTCGCCGCCGGAGCGGGCGAAAATCGCGTCATTGCCAAGCGCGCCACCTGTCATCTGCGCAAAGCTGGACAAGACAGTATCACCCGCCTGATGGCCGAATGTATCATTGATATGTTTGAAATAATCGAGATCGAACACCAGAAGTGCCAGAAGCCGGTCCCTGGCGACCGTGTGTTTCAGCTCGCCTACGGTCTCGATCAAGCCGCGCCGGTTCAGCGCGCCGGTGAGGGGATCGGTGCGCGACAATTGCTTAAGTTCCCGTTCGTTCCGGTCCATGACGATTCGGGCCAGAAGCACCATGGCCGACACCAGGCAGACAATGACGAACAGGCCGATATAGTCGCTGAGGGCAACCTCATGCTGGCCTTCCGGCATGCCGATCAGGCTGGCGGAACCGATCACCGCACATGACAGCGCTTGCAGTGTCCACAAGGCCGCAAGCATCCGACGATATTTCCGTGCTGTCATGCGCGACGTCATGGCCGTGACCGCGAGCATCACGAAACAAAGCATGCTGGCAAATTGATGGGTCGCCAGACGATAGGCGTAGGTATCCCGTATAACCGGATGGATCAGGAGGAGGCCCCAGAGCAGCAGCGGTGCCGCGATCCACCAGCCGGGTTTGCGCCCGTCAAACAGCCGCAGCGCACAGATCCAGAAACAGAAGCCGCACAGCACGATGGCGTTGCCGCCGTAAATTGCCACAGGCGGCGGCAGGTCGTTGCGAAGCGCGATCAGCATTGCGCCAATGCCGTGACAGGCAAACCCGATGGCCATGTAACCATAATAGCGATGCCGTGGCGCGCGCAGCCATATGGTGATCAGCAGGACCGCCAGCGTGATCGCCTGGGTCCCCCACATCAAAAAAGCTGTCTTGATGTCGAGCAAGGCGGTCGGCCCTCGTCATTCTCTGGTTTTATGCTTCCGAATGAAAGCCGGGATGATCTATCGGTGATCATAATCGATTTTTTCTTTTGGTTGCAAATTCCGATTGGACCTATCACGCCCTATTCACCATGTTGTCGATTTTCTGTGTATGGCTTGGCCGGGCAAGCCACCGCCCATGGGCCGCTTTCGTTAAAACAGCGAGAATGCGAGAACCAATCCATGCAAGCGATTAAGGATATCGTGTGCTCGCGTCTTGAAGTGTTGGGGGCGAACACTCTATGTAGGGATTGACAGCATTTGAATTGATTCCCTCAGCCCGGATCGGCATCGGGCCTGACAGGCTTCGGAAATGGGTTGAAAAGGACGGACATGAGAAATCCAGTTGATACCGCCATGGCTCTGGTGCCTATGGTTGTGGAGCAGACCAATCGCGGCGAACGGTCCTACGACATCTACTCGCGTCTGTTGAAGGAGCGCATCATTTTCCTGACCGGACCGGTCGAGGATCATATGGCGTCGCTTGTCTGCGCCCAGCTGCTGTTTCTGGAAGCGGAAAATCCGAAGAAGGAAATCGCGATCTACATCAATTCTCCCGGCGGTGTCGTGACGGCCGGCATGGCGATCTACGATACGATGCAGTTCATCCGCCCGGCCGTCTCGACGCTGTGCGTCGGCCAGGCCGCCTCGATGGGATCGCTGCTTCTGGCGGCCGGCGAAAAGGGCATGCGCTTTGCGACCCCCAATGCGCGCATCATGGTGCATCAGCCGTCCGGCGGTTTCCAGGGTCAGGCTTCCGATATCGAGCGTCATGCCCGCGACATCATCAAGATGAAGCGTCGCTTGAACGAGGTTTATGTCAAGCACACTGGCCGCACGCTGGAAGAAGTCGAGCACACGCTTGACCGCGACCACTTCATGGAATCCACGGAAGCCAAGGATTGGGGTCTGATCGACAAGATCCTGACGACGCGCTCCGAAATCGAAGGGGTAACGCCTTCTTGATGTCTTTTGGCGGTGGGCTTTCGATGGAAACGCAAGGCCGGATCCATCCAGGGGGTTTAAACTGCCGCCGAAAGCGCTAATAGTTATTAAGGCTATGTTGAGCTTTTATGACATAGCCTGAATATTCTCAGAGGTTCTCGTTGCCGTCAGCTCATGAATGTGACTTTTGAGAGCTGAATAGTACCTCTGAACCGAATTTCGCCCGGATGGCCGGGCGTGCGGTATCGGGCGACATGACTAGACCGCGAGCCGGTAAATGGCGGTGCGGCGTGCTGGAAGGAAAAAGTTATGAGCAAGGTCAGCGGAAGCAACGGCGGTGACTCGAAGAATACCCTGTATTGTTCGTTCTGCGGCAAGAGCCAGCACGAGGTCCGGAAACTGATTGCCGGCCCGACGGTTTTCATCTGCGATGAATGCGTCGAACTCTGCATGGATATCATCCGCGAGGAAAACAAGAGTTCGATGGTCAAGTCGCGCGATGGCGTGCCGACACCGCAGGACATCATCAAGATCCTCGACGAATATGTGATCGGCCAGAGACAGGCCAAGAAAATCCTGTCCGTTGCTGTCCACAATCATTACAAGCGCCTCTCGCATGCCTCAAAGGGTGGCGATGTAGAACTGGCGAAGTCAAACATCCTGCTGGTCGGGCCAACCGGTTGCGGCAAGACCTATCTTGCCCAGACTTTGGCGCGCATCATCGATGTGCCCTTCACCATGGCGGATGCGACAACGCTGACAGAAGCCGGCTATGTCGGTGAAGACGTTGAAAACATCATCCTGAAGCTGCTGCAATCGGCCGATTACAATGTCGAGCGCGCCCAGCGCGGCATTGTCTATATCGACGAAGTCGACAAGATCAGCCGCAAGTCCGACAACCCGTCGATTACCCGCGACGTGTCTGGCGAAGGCGTACAGCAGGCGCTGCTGAAGATCATGGAAGGCACTGTCGCTTCGGTTCCTCCCCAGGGCGGTCGCAAGCATCCGCAGCAGGAATTCCTCCAGGTGGATACGACCAATATCCTGTTCATCTGCGGTGGTGCTTTTGCCGGTCTCGACAAGATCATCTCGGCTCGTGGCGAAAAGACCTCGATCGGCTTCGGTGCGACGGTTGTGTCGCCGGAAGATCGTCGCGTCGGCGAAGTGCTGCGCGAACTGGAACCGGAAGATCTGGTCAAGTTCGGCCTGATCCCGGAATTCATCGGTCGTTTGCCGGTTCTGGCGACGCTGGAAGACCTGGACGAGGATGCACTTATCCAGATCCTGTCCGAGCCAAAGAATGCACTGGTCAAGCAGTATCAGCGCCTGTTCGAAATGGAGGACGTTGAATTGTCCTTCCACGAGGACGCGCTACGCGAAATCGCCCGCAAGGCAATTACCCGCAAGACCGGCGCTCGCGGCCTGCGCTCGATCATGGAAAAGATCCTGCTCGACACGATGTTCGAACTGCCTGAACTTGAAGGTGTGCGCGAAGTGGTGATTTCCGATGAAGTGGTGCGCGGTGCCGCCCGTCCGCTCTACATCTATGCGGATCGCCAGGAAGAAAAGGCCAACGCTTCGGCGTGACCCTCCGCAGTCTCTGAAGAGCTTTGAAGCCCGCCGCGTGCGGGCTTCGGCGTTTCTACGGGGTGGGGGTCGTTTAGGTGCTTTGATCTATGTTTCTCGTCAGTTGTCTTTTCGGGAATACAGGGTCCCACTTTTCCCTGCCAAACTCTAAGTCGTTTGCAGGGCGTTTTTGAATAGTTTATGACTATTACAAGGTGCTTCGCGCGATGTGACAGATTCGGTCGAAGGCAGGTTTGCCCCGGGCGAGTGTTTGATCTCTTCGGATGCTGGAATGCCTGGCGCGCGCATCAGGGTAGGGCGGCTTTGGTCGCCATGGTTGGGCCGCGCCGGTGCGTTTTGTTGTTGTTTGCTGTCGCGTCAATCAACCATTTGTATTGTGTTTCAGCATGATGGGCTCGACCCTGATGGGTCTGAGCCGGAATCATGCAACAGGCCTCAAGCTGTTGCGCCACGGTGGTGGCACAGGGCACAAAGGCTTGAATTTTAGCTCTTGGGTCTCCACTTTAACCGGTGAGACAGGACCATGTCCCCCGCGGCTTTTGAGCGCGGATTTGGGTCCCGGCAACGGGACGATGAAAGGAACTGGAATGACTAAAGTGACCTCTGTCACCGGCGATACCAATACCTACCCGGTATTGCCGCTGCGTGACATCGTGGTGTTCCCGCACATGATCGTGCCGCTCTTCGTAGGGCGCGAGAAGTCTATTCGTGCCCTCGAAGAAGTCATGGGCTCTGACAAGCAGATCATGCTGGCCACCCAGATCAATGCAAGCGATGACGATCCATCGGCAGATGCCATCTATGAGGTTGGCACTGTCGCCAATGTATTGCAGCTTTTGAAATTGCCTGACGGCACCGTCAAGGTGCTGATCGAAGGCAAGGCGCGCGCCCGGATCTCTGGCTATACCGGACGTGAGGACTTCTACGAGGCCCATGCCGATCTGTTGCCCGAACCCGCCGAAGATCCGGTTGAAGTCGAGGCTCTAAGCCGGTCTGTGGTGTCGGAGTTTGAAAATTACGTCAAGCTGAACAAGAAGATCTCGCCAGAAGTGGTGGGGGCTGCCAGCCAGATCGAAGACTATTCGAAGCTGGCCGATACGGTTGCCTCACATCTGTCGATCAAGATCACCGAAAAGCAGGAAATGCTGGAAACGGTGAGTATCAAGACACGGCTTGAAAAGGCGCTCGGCTTCATGGAGGGCGAAATTTCCGTTCTCCAGGTGGAGAAGCGTATTCGCTCGCGCGTCAAGCGCCAGATGGAAAAGACCCAGCGCGAATATTACCTGAATGAGCAGATGAAGGCGATCCAGAAGGAACTCGGCGACGGCGAGGAAGGCCGCGACGAGATGGCCGAACTGGAAGAGCGCATTGCCAAGACCAAGCTGTCCAAGGAAGCCAAGGACAAGGCTGATGCGGAGCTGAAAAAGCTCAAGCATATGAGCCCGATGTCGGCGGAAGCCACTGTCGTGCGTAACTACCTCGACTGGCTGCTCGGCCTGCCCTGGAACAAGAAGTCCAAGGTGCGGATCGACCTCAACGCCGCCGAGAAGATCCTGGATGAGGACCATTTCGGCCTCGACAAGGTCAAGGAACGGATCGTCGAGTATCTGGCCGTGCAGGCGCGCGCCACCAAGCTCAAGGGGCCAATCCTGTGCCTTGTCGGTCCTCCGGGCGTCGGCAAGACCTCGCTCGCCCGCTCGATTGCCAAGGCCACAGGACGTGAATATGTCCGCATGGCGCTGGGCGGCGTGCGTGATGAGGCCGAGATCCGCGGTCACCGCCGGACCTACATTGGCTCCATGCCCGGCAAGGTCGTGCAGTCGATGAAGAAGGCCAAGCGGTCGAACCCGCTGTTCCTGCTCGACGAAATCGACAAGATGGGCCAGGATTTCCGTGGCGATCCGTCATCGGCTCTGCTTGAGGTGCTGGATCCGGAACAGAACTCGACCTTCATGGACCATTACCTGGAGGTCGAATACGATCTGTCCAACGTGATGTTCATCACGACAGCCAATACGCTGAATATTCCCGGCCCGCTGATGGACCGCATGGAAATCATTCGTATTGCCGGTTACACCGAGGACGAAAAGCTCCAGATTGCCAAGCGGCATCTTCTGCCAAAGGCGATCAAGGAACATGCGCTGCGCCCGGAAGAGTTCTCGCTGGCGGATGATGCGATTGTCTCGATCATCCAGCAATATACCCGCGAGGCAGGTGTGCGCAGTCTCGAGCGTGAATTGATGAAGGTCGCCCGCAAGGCTGTGACCGAGATCATCAAGGGCAAGTCGACCTCTGTGGCCGTCACGGCGGCCAGCATCAACGATTATCTCGGTGTGCCGCGCTATCGTCATGGTGAGGCCGAAGGCGAGGATCAGGTTGGTATCGTCACCGGTCTTGCCTGGACGGAAGTGGGCGGCGAATTGCTGACCATTGAAGGTGTGATGATGCCCGGTAAGGGCCGCATGACGGTGACCGGCAATCTGAAGGAAGTGATGAAGGAATCGATTTCGGCGGCGGCATCCTATGTCCGCTCGCGCGCCGTCGATTTCGGAATTGAGCCTCCGCGCTTTGACAAGTCGGACATTCACGTCCACGTGCCGGAAGGTGCGACACCTAAGGACGGTCCATCGGCTGGCGTGGCAATGGCAACCGCCATTGTTTCGATCATGACGGGCATTCCGGTCAACAAGGACGTGGCGATGACGGGTGAGATCACCCTGCGTGGTCGCGTCTTGCCGATTGGTGGCTTGAAGGAAAAGCTGCTGGCAGCGCTTCGCGGCGGTATCAAGAAGGTTCTGATCCCGGAAGAAAACGCCAAGGATCTGGCGGATATTCCAGACAATGTGAAGAACAATCTTGAGATCGTCCCGGTCGCCCGGATGGGTGAGGTTATTGCTCACGCGCTGGTGCGCATACCGGAGCCGATCGAGTGGGATGGCACCGTGGAAACGCCTGCCGTTGGCACTGTCGAAGGCGTTGACGATTCAGGCGCAACCGTGGCGCATTGAGCCGTCTTTGCCACGATCCTGCCCAATTGGCGGAAAAACTTCGAAAAGGCTGGCCTTCGGGCCAGCCTTTTTTGTGCAAACATCACCAGAAGCCTTGTTTTTCAGGCGATTGCGGTGCTTTTGGCTTGCGACGGGCATGGGCATGAGTATTGTCCGCCCGACTTGGAATTTTTGAGTCATGCCGGAGGCCATCGAAAATGGCGGTCGGTATTCCTTTGTGATCCTCTCGGGCGCCTGGCGCTTTGCGGTGGTCGCGGTTCCTCGATGCGGGGATGCGTTAGCATCTTCGCCGCTTTGATATTCATGTCATACAGAAAGGGTGGAAACATGAACAAGTCCGAACTCGTAAACGCAGTTGCCGATAAGGCCGGTCTCAGCAAGGCCGACGCAGCTTCCGCCGTGGACGCCGTCTTCGACACCGTCCAGGCGGAATTGAAGAATGGTGGCGACATTCGCCTCGCCGGTTTTGGCGCCTTCACGGTTTCCCATCGCGAAGCCTCGAAGGGCCGCAATCCTTCGACTGGCGCGGAAGTCGATATTCCGGCCCGTAACGTTCCGAAGTTCACGGCCGGCAAGGGCCTGAAGGACGCTGTTAACAGCTGATCCTGCCTGCGGCAAACCTGCCAGTTCTACCGAAAACCCGGCTCTCAAGCCGGGTTTTTTGTGTTTTTGCAGGAAGGAGGCATCTCGTTGCCGTTTCACTGATCCAAGATGGTCGCTGCTTCGAAATAGCATTGAGTTCAATACAAAATGGCTGCCGCAAACGAGCTGCCAATGGTCCATCAGAGAGGCGCCCGTGGTCACCAAGAAAGCCGATCTCCCGACCAAGCTCTGCGCGGCCTGTCAGAGGCCTTTCGCATGGCGTAAAAAGTGGGCGCGCTGCTGGGAGGAGGTTCGCTTCTGTTCTGAGCGCTGCCGTAACCGCAGAGCAGCGAGCCGAGAATTGGAGACGGCCCGTTCGAGAGTATCGCACACCTCATGAAGCCGCTGTCGAACCTGACTTTGCTATTTTACGCGCTTCCGGCCCTGCCTTTGGCGGCCATTGCTTTGCCGCTCTATATCATCGTTCCGTCCGTTTATGCCGGGCGGTTTGGTATTGCTCTGTCGGCCATTGGGGCCGCTTTGCTGGCCATTCGCTGTCTGGATGCGATAACCGATCCGCTGATCGGTTGGCTCGCGGACCGGATTCCCGGTCGGTACGGTCGCCGCCGTCTGTTCTTTCTATTGTCTTTGCCGCTGACGGCGGTCTCCGCTTTCATGCTGTTCAACCCACCGGAAGGGGCAGGGCTTGCGCATCTGGTGGTTTGGGGTTGTCTTCTGTCGATTGGCAGTACCTGGACAAGCCTGCCTTATACCGCCTGGGGTGCCGAACTCGAGACCTCCTACGATGGGCGGGTCAGGCTTTCAGCCTGGCGTGAGGGTACGACGCTGCTCGGCACGCTGCTGGCTATTTCCCTGCCTTTCCTGGGGCAGGCATCCACGGCAGGCGCCCAGCCGGACCTGAATGCGATTGCTGTTATGGTGGCGGTGCTCTTGCCAATCTTTGGTGCCATTGCGGTATGGCGCGTGGCGGAACCGGTGGATTTTTCGAAAACCCGGCTTTCATTGAAGAATGGGGTGAGCTTCCTGCTGGCCAATAGCGCCTTCCTGCGGCTGGCCATGGCGTTCCTGGCGAATTCACTGGCCAATGCTATCCCCGCTTCGCTGTTTCTTTATTTCGTGGCGGCGCGGCTGGAGGCGCCTGAACTTCAGGGGCCTTTGCTGTTTGCTTATTTTCTTTCGGCGGTCGCTGGCGTGCCGCTTGCGGTTTTCGTGGCGCGGCGGCTGGGCAAGCACCGGGCCTGGTGCTGGGCCATGCTGCTCAGCTGCGCGATATTTGCCTTGGCCGGCCTGCTGGGGCCGGGAGACGCCTGGTTGTTTCTCGGCATTTGCGTGGCGACCGGTATCTTGCTCGGCTTCGATCTGGCGCTGCCGCCAGCCATTCAGGCCGATGTGATCGATCAGGACACATTGGCGTCGGGAGAACAGCGATCCGGGCTGTATTTCGCCGCCTGGAGTTTCGTCACCAAGCTGGCATTGGCGCTCTCTTCCGGCATTGTCTTTCCATTGTTGGCTTGGGCTGGTTTCCAGCCGGAAAGCGGCACTCAGAGCGGGCAGGCGCTTTCGGCCCTTTCGGCGCTTTATGCTTTCTTGCCGATTCTGTTCAAGCTTTTCGCCATCGCTCTTATGTGGCGGTTTTCCATCGACAGCACGCACCAGCAAGCCACTCGACAGAAAATCGAGCAGCGCCAGAGGGAAATATCAAACCCATCATGATCAGGTCTGTGGCGTCATGGATGGCTTGGGCAGGGCGCGACCATCCTGATAGATGCGCCGCAGAAAAGACAGCAGTTGGGCAAGCTCGTCTTTCGAAAATCGCTCGGTAAAACGGGCTTCATGGCCATGGCGAAGCTCTTTCGCCGCTGCCAGAACACGCTGGCCTTCCTCGGTTACGAAGAGTTCCTGGCGCCGGCGATCCACCAGGGAAGGTCGGCGCTCGACGGCGCCCCGGCCTTCAAGCTTGTTGATCAGCGCCATCATGGTCGCCTTGTCCATGCGCAGGCTTTGGGCAAAATCGATCTGGCTGGCCCCAGCATTGTTGTCGATCAATTCCAGCACGGCAAATTGCTTCGGGGTTAAAGCCAGCCCCGACATGGTCGCCTGAAAATCCTGGAACACCGCCACATTGGCCAACCGCAAATGAAAGCCAAGAACTTTTTCCAGGTCGCCGAAGGCCACAGTTCCGGAAAATTCCGGGGTTTCGAAATCGTCAGTCGGCTGTTCCGGTCCGTCCATGCGCTCAATCCATGTTCGATAATGCCTTCAGGTTGAGGATGTGTAGCATCTCCAGCCTGATAAGATACGGCTCTATCCGGTGATAAACCCATAAGCCCAAAAGGCAAAGCGCCATATTTGACCTGTGCATCCCGCAGATTTCACTTGTGCCTCGAGAAAGATAATATAATATGTAATACATACTAAATGGCCGTCGGGAGAACTGGCCAGGGAGGATATATGTCGTACTATGGTAGCGCAGGTTTGCGTGAAACTTCGGCGTTTGCTGGCATGGTAGCGGAGGATCCGGTCCGTTTCCGCGCCAATAGCGGTCCAGATCGGCCAGCCGTCATGGAGCTGGCAACCGGTCAATCATTGACATTTTCTGAATTCGATACGCTGATCGGGCGATGCGCCGCTGCTCTTGACGATGTGATCGCAAGGGCAGGGACGGGGCAGGACAGCCCAGCCCGTATTGCCTATCTCGGACGCAATTCCACTGCCCAATTCGCGGTTTGTTTTGCCTGCCAGCGGATCGGTGCGATCTTCGTGCCATTGAACTGGCGCTTGAGCGCCCGAGAAATTTCGCTGATTCTTGCCGACTGCGAACCGACGCTATTGCTGTACGATGCGGAATTTGCCGAAGCCGGTAGTAGCTTCGAGGTCGAAAGCCTTGGTGTGACCGGCAAGGGAGGCTTTCTGGACAATGCCTCGGGTTTGGAGCCAATCGCACCTCGCTATTCATCTGCCGACCGTACTTGCGTGATTCTCTACACATCCGGGACGACAGGCGTGCCAAAGGGCGTGCTGCTTAATGCCCGCAATCTGTTTTTCTCCGCCTTGAATTTTGCTTTCGTCGGTGAGGTGACGCCGGAATCGGTCGTGCTTTGCGACTTGCCGTTTTTCCACACGATCGGGTTGGTGGCCCTGGCGCGCACCGCAATGGTGATGGGCGCCCGGCTGGTCATTTCTGATCGCTTCATCGCCGAACGAACGATTGCCACCATGGCGGACACCCAAATCGGCGTGAGCCACTATTGTGGTGTGCCGCAAATGGCCAGTACGTTGCGGAACTCGCCGAATTGGAACCCGGCTGCTTTGCAGGGTTTGAAGGCGATCTTTCTGGGTGGCGCGCCTTTGCCACCGGTGCTGATCGAGCGGTTTCTCGATGACGGCATTGCCCTGGTCAATGGCTATGGGATGAGTGAAACCGGCACGGCCTATCATATGCCGCTCGACCGCCAACTCATCGCCCGTCATCCGGGTAGTATCGGTTTTGCGGCCCCCTTGCTTGAAACGCGGGTTGTTGATTTCGATGGTGCCGATGTCACCGATGGCGGGATCGGTGAAATCTGGCTACGAGGACCAAGCGTCACAGAGGGCTATTGGAACCGTCCGGACCTGACCGAGGCTGCCTTCACCGATGGCTGGTTTCGCAGCGGCGATATGGCGCGGGTCCAGGACGGTGTCGTCTATCTCGCTGATCGCCTGAAGGACATGTATATCAGCGGCGGTGAAAACGTCTATCCGGCTGAGGTTGAAGCGGCTATTGCCGCCCATCCCGGCGTTGCTGATGTCGCAGTCATGGGCCTTGCCCATGCCGAATGGGGCGAGGTCGGCCTGGCACTGGTCGTCGCTGGCAACGACGGCCTACGTGATCACGATATCCTACGCCATTGCGCTGATCGGCTTGCCAGCTTCAAACGGCCCAAACACGTGGTGTTTGTGGATGCCATTCCCCGTTCGGCTTCCGGCAAGGTGCAGAAGCACATTTTGCGCCAATCCTATACTCACCTTTCATCCAGTTCGACACCGGCGTCCGGACAGCCCGGCGCATAAGGAGACATACCATGACAGTTGCAGAAAAATCCGACGCAGACACCGTGTTGGTCGACATCGAAGACCGAATCGCCTTCGTGACCTTCAATCGGCCTGAAAAACGCAATGCGATGAACCCGGCGCTGAATATCCGCATGGCGGAAGTCCTTGAGGAACTGGAAGCCGACGACCGTTGCGGCGTGCTGGTGTTGCGTGGTGCCGGAACCTCATGGTCTGCCGGCATGGATCTTCAGCAATATTTCCGTGACAATGACGACAAACCCCGCCACGCAACTCTGAAAAGCCGCCGCCAATCGGGCGGGTGGTGGCAGCGCCTGACCTATTTCGAAAAGCCGACCATCGCTATGGTCAATGGCTGGTGCTTCGGCGGAGCCTTCAATCCCCTGGTGGCTTGCGATCTGGCGATTGCCGCCAATGAGGCTACTTTCGGACTCTCGGAAATCAACTGGGGCATCCTGCCCGGTGGCAATGTGACCCGGGCTGTGGCCGAGGTGATGAATCACCGTGATTCGCTGTATTACATCATGACCGGTGAGCCCTTTGGTGGCGAAAAGGCCCGGGATATGGGCCTGGTCAATGAATCGGTGCCGCTGGAAGAGCTGGAAACCCGCGTTCGCAAACTCTGCGCCAGCCTGCTCGAGAAAAATCCTGTGACAATGAAAGCCGCCAAGGACACGTTCAAGCGCGTCCGCAACATGCCCTGGGAGCTGGCCGACGACTATATCTATGCCAAGCTGGAGCAAATGCTGCTGCTGGACAAGACCCGGGGCCGTGACGAGGGCCTGAAACAGTTCCTGGATGACAAGACCTATCGCCCTGGCCTTGGCGCGTACAAACGGAAATAAACTCCCGAAAGCATCGATAATTCATAGGAATGAAAGACCCGCGGAATCACCTGCGGGTCTTTTTTGCCAAATAGAGCGAAGCTCGTCCAAAAGAAACCGGAAACGGCGCAGAGGTTTCCAGCAACACCTTAAAATAATGAATATTAATGGAAGAATGGTGGGCGATGAGAGACTCGAACTCCCGACATCCTCGGTGTAAACGAGGCGCTCTACCAACTGAGCTAATCGCCCTTCGCGTCATCGGGTCGTGCCCGCCGCGTCGGTGGCTGTGATCTATTCGGTCGCTGAAAAAACCGCAAGAGGGTTTTTTGCTTTTTTTTCTTTTTTTGCGACGGCAAGATGACGGTTGGGTAAAAAATCCCGCAATTCCGGGCTTAAGGGGTCTTCTGTTGTCAACAGGCTAGGGGCTTCTGCGGTGCCTTGGTGTTTGGCCTCATGTCTGGACTGGCGGCTGAGAAAGAATGTTAAGCCCAGGACGGTCTGCGCGCCGCAGGGCTAAAGCAGGTGATGGATAAGGACAGCGCTGTTTGATCTGCGGTTTCTTCCTGTCTGCTTCGATCAGTGTGCCGCTGCACAAGCGCCAGTGTTTTTTACCCATCAACAGCGAAAAATCATTCTGTCACGTTTTTGTTTTCAATGCTGCTTGACACCCACCAAGGAACCACTTAGTTAGCCGCTCATCGAACGGCAGATGACGATCGGTAAGCGGGGAAGCAAGCTTCCCACCAGGAAATTGCGGGTGTAGCTCAGTTGGTTAGAGTGCCGGCCTGTCACGCCGGAGGTCGCGGGTTCGAGCCCCGTCACTCGCGCCATCCTGGTACTAAAAGTGAATGGCTTTCCATTCAGATGCCCTTGACACGGCATCGTCAATGCGCGGGTGTAGCTCAGTCGGTTAGAGTGCCGGCCTGTCACGCCGGAGGTCGCGGGTTCGAGCCCCGTCACTCGCGCCATTTCTTTATCTTTCCAAGCTGTTATTTTGTGTGAATTGCGAAGTGCTCTATACCGGCCTTCGCTCTTGGTGTTAAAGTCTTTGTGTGCATGTGCGAAATGCGGGAAGCGCACTTGCGCACGGGCGCTGGCTGCGCTAACCAACGGCTCGTTGCAACAGTCTTTTTGGCTTGTCGGTATTCTGCCGTGAACGTCGCCCGGCGTTTTGACAAGCAAGGATGGATACGATGACTGAACTCCTCAGTTCCTACCTTCCGATCGTGGTTTTCGTCGGAATTGCGATGGTTATCGGCATTGCCCTTTTGGTGACGCCGTTTGCCGTGGCATTCAAGGCACCCGACTCGGAAAAGCTTTCGGCCTATGAATGCGGCTTCAACGCCTTTGACGATGCCCGCATCAAGTTCGATATCCGATTCTACCTCGTGTCGATTCTCTTCATCATCTTCGATCTTGAAGTTGCCTTCCTGTTTCCTTGGGCGGTCTCCTTTGGTGCGATCGGCTGGTTCGGTTTCTGGTCGATGATGGTGTTTCTCGGCGTGCTGACCGTCGGATTTATATATGAATGGAAGAAGGGAGCCCTGGAATGGGAGTGAGCCAAAGCGATCACCAGACCCTGGTTGCACCACAGCCCAAGGGTATTCTGGACCCTGCCACCGGCAAGCCGATTGGCAATGACAGCACTTTTTTCGGCGAGATCAATGATGAGCTGGCTGACAAAGGGTTTCTGGTTACCTCAACCCAGGCTCTGATCACCTGGGCGCGTACCGGGTCATTGATGTGGATGCAGTTTGGTTTGGCATGCTGCGCCGTCGAAGGCCTGATGCAGGCGTCCGGCCCGCGTTACGACATGGAGCGCTTCGGCGTTGCACCGCGTGCATCTCCGCGCCAGTCGGACGTGATGATTGTTGCGGGAACCCTGACCAACAAGATGGCGCCCGCCTTGCGCAAGGTCTATGACCAGATGCCGGAGCCGCGCTATGTGATCTCCATGGGTTCCTGTGCCAATGGCGGCGGCTACTACCACTATTCCTATTCCGTCGTCCGGGGTTGTGACCGGGTCGTGCCTGTCGACATTTATGTGCCGGGCTGTCCCCCCACGGCAGAGGCGCTGCTCTATGGCGTCCTGCTGCTTCAGAAGAAAATCCGCCGCACCGGCACGATCGAGCGCTAAGGCGAGGGACCGACAAAATGAGTGAAGCCCTGCAAGTGCTGGCATCCCATATCACCGAAAACAGCGGTGGTTTTGCTTTGTCGAGCACCGTTGCCTTTGGTGAACTGACGGTCACCACGACCGTCGAAAATATCTATGCGCTGGTGACTTTCCTGCGTGACGACGCCCGTTGCGGCTTCATCAATATTATCGACATCTGCGGTGTGGATTATCCCGAGCGTGTCGAGCGTTTCGAGGTTGTCTATCACTTCCTGGCGCCAAAGCAGAACCAGCGCATCCGCATCAAGCTGTCCACCAGCGAAGACAAGCCGGTTCCGTCGATCTGTCCGCTGTTTCCGGGCGCTGACTGGTTTGAGCGCGAGGCCTGGGATCTCTATGGCGTGATGTTTACCGGTCATCCGGATCTGCGTCGTCTGCTGACTGATTACGGTTTTGAAGGCCATCCGCTGCGCAAGGATTTTCCGCTGACAGGCTTTGTTGAAGTCCGCTATGATGACACGGTCAAGCGGGTGGTTTATGAACCGGTTGAGTTGAAGCAGGAATTCCGTAGTTTCGACTTTCTCTCGCCTTGGGAAGGTACGGATTACGTGCTGCCCGGCGATGAAAAAGCCGCGAAGTAAGGGAACGGAAGGCGAGACCATGACTGAACATTCCGTCCGTAACTTCACGATCAATTTCGGCCCTGAACATCCCTCCGCGCACGGCGTTTTGCGTCTGGTGCTGGAGCTGGACGGTGAAATCGTCGAGCGTGTCGATCCGCATATCGGCCTCTTGCACCGTGGCACCGAAAAGCTGATTGAAGCCAAGACGTACTTGCAGGCATTGCCCTATTTCGACCGGCTGGACTATGTCGCGCCGATGAACCAGGAACATGCCTATTGCCTGGCGGTGGAAAAGCTCCTCGGCCTGGAAATTCCGATCCGCGGCCAGCTGATCCGGGTTCTCTATTCCGAAATTGGCCGTATCCTGTCGCATATCATGAACGTCACCACGCAGGCGATGGACGTCGGTGCGATGACGCCACCGGTCTGGGGCTTCGAAGAGCGCGAAAAACTGATGGTGTTCTATGAGCGGGCTTCTGGCGCGCGCATGCATGCCGCCTATTTCCGTCCCGGTGGCATTCACCAGGATATTCCGGCCCAGCTGGTCGAGGATATCGGTGCCTGGTGCGATCCTTTCCTGAAAGTTCTCGATGATATTGAGGGACTGTTGACCGAGAACCGGATTTTCAAGCAACGCAATGTCGATATCGGCGTCGTCAGCCTGGAAGATGCCTGGAAATGGGGCTTCTCAGGTGTGATGGTTCGCGGTTCGGGTGCGGCTTGGGATTTGCGCCGCTCGCAGCCTTACGAATGCTATTCCGATATGGAATTCGATATTCCGGTCGGTAAGAATGGCGACTGCTACGACCGCTATCTGATCCGCATGATGGAAATGCGCGAATCGGTGAAGATCATGAAGCAATGCGTCAATCGCCTGCTCGGCGATGCGCGCGTTGGCCCGGTTTCGTCTGTGGATGGCAAGGTTGTGCCGCCGAAACGGGGTGAGATGAAGCGGTCGATGGAAGCGCTCATCCATCACTTCAAGCTTTACACTGAAGGTTTCCACGTACCGGCTGGCGAAGTTTATGCGGCCGTCGAGGCGCCGAAGGGTGAATTCGGGGTCTATCTGGTGGCGGACGGCACAAACAAGCCGTATCGCTGCAAGATCCGCGCTCCTGGGTTCGTGCATCTGCAAGCCATGGACTTCATGTCGCGCGGTCATCAGCTTGCTGACGTAACGGCGGTGCTGGGGTCTCTCGACATCGTGTTTGGTGAGGTGGATCGTTGATGCAGCTTATCCTTTCGGATCGGCAGTGTGGTGCTCGTCTTGCAACGTCGGTTGCAGGTTGGCGCTACGCATTGCAATCCGTTGGGACCGACCGGCACTGTCCCGCCAGGCCGTCTGCTCTGCAGGCGGCAATCGGGCTTTCTGCCGCATTGCTCGTCAGCGTCCGCGAGAAGGACAATCTGAACGCAGGCCGGGATGCTGTCATGGCGACGCATCAAGGTCTTCTGTTCAAAAACTGAGATAAGGCGTGAGGAAGTATGTCCGTTCGTCGTTTAGCCGAAGATCAATTCCAGCCCGCATCCTTCGCTTTTAGCGATGAGAATGCCGTTTGGGCCGAAGCCACCATCCGCAAATATCCGGAGGGTCGTCAGCAATCCGCTGTCATCCCGCTGTTGATGCGGGCGCAGGAGCAGGACGGCTGGGTTACCAAGGCGACGATCGAATTCGTCGCGGACAAGCTCGACATGCCGTATATCCGCGTGCTCGAAGTGGCGACCTTTTATACTCAGTTCCAGTTGAAGCCGGTCGGCACCAAAGCCCATATCCAGGTCTGCGGTACCACGCCCTGTATGCTGCGCGGCTCGGAAGAGCTGATGAAAATCTGTAAGAAAAAGATCCATCCGGAGCCTCTGGAGCGTAATGCGACCGGGACTCTGTCCTGGGAAGAAGTCGAGTGTCAGGGTGCCTGCGTCAACGCGCCGATGGTGATCATTTTCAAGGACGCTTATGAGGATCTGACACCTGAGCGTCTCGAAGAAATCATCGACGCCTTCGAAGCCGGCAAGGGTGTAGAGGTCAAGACAGGCCCGCAGATTGAGCGGGTGTTTTCTGCGCCTGAAGGCGGGCTGACCAGCCTGACGGAAGAGATCACCCCGGTCCGTTGGGGCGAGGGGCAATCAGGGCAGGATGAGGCAGCGGTTCCTCCATCCAACGCGGCCCGCCCGGTCACCGATACGCCGGTTACCGATCCGAAGCTGAAGACGCCTGCTACCGACAAACCGGCAGCGAGCGAGAATGCGAAAGTCTCCGGCGACACTGCCGACAAGGCCAAGGGGTGAGAGATGTTACAGGATAAGGACCGCATTTTCACCAATATCTACGGCCTCAAGGATAAGTCCCTGAAAGGCGCGATGAGCCGCGGCCACTGGGACGGGACCAAGCAGATCCTGGAAAAGGGGCGCGACTGGATCATCAATGAAATGAAGGCCTCCGGTCTTCGCGGTCGTGGCGGTGCAGGCTTTCCAACTGGTCTGAAGTGGTCCTTCATGCCGAAGGAAAGCGACGGTCGCCCGCATTATCTGGTCGTCAATGCCGATGAGTCCGAACCCGGCACCTGCAAAGACCGGGAAATCATGCGCCATGATCCGCATACGCTGCTGGAAGGCTGTGTCATCGCCGGTTTCGCCATGGGCGCCCACGCCGCCTATATTTATGTGCGCGGCGAATACATGCGCGAACGCGAAGCGCTTCAGGCGGCAATCGACGAGTGCTACGAATACGGATTGCTGGGCAAAAACAACAAGCTCGGCTGGGATTATGACATTTACGTTCACCACGGCGCAGGGGCCTATATCTGCGGCGAGGAAACGGCTCTGCTCGAAAGCCTTGAAGGCAAGAAGGGCCAGCCACGCCTGAAGCCGCCGTTCCCGGCCAATATGGGTCTCTATGGCTGCCCGACGACGGTCAACAATGTCGAATCGATCGCGGTTGCGCCGACCATCCTGCGTCGTGGCGCTGGCTGGTTCTCGTCCTTTGGCCGCCCGAACAATGTTGGCACCAAGCTGTTCATGATCTCCGGTCATGTCAACAAGCCCTGCACGGTTGAAGAGACCATGGGGATCACGTTCCGCGAACTGATCGAGCGGCATGCCGGCGGCATTCGCGGCGGTTGGGACAATCTTCTGGCTGTCATTCCCGGCGGTGCGTCCTGTCCGGTGGTCAAGGCGGAAGATATTATTGACGTCCCCATGGATTTCGATGGGCTGCGTGATGTGAAATCCTCGTTCGGTACCGCAGCGATTATCGTCATGGATAAGTCCACCGATATCATCAAGGCGATTGCCCGGCTGTCGCAGTTCTTCAAGCATGAGAGCTGCGGCCAATGCACGCCGTGCCGTGAAGGGACCGGCTGGATGTGGCGGGTGATGGAACGCATGGTGAAGGGCAATGCCCAGAAGCGCGAAATCGACATGCTGTTCCAGGTCACCAAGCAGATCGAAGGTCATACGATCTGCGCGCTTGGCGATGCGGCTGCTTGGCCGATCCAGGGTCTGATCCGTAATTTCCGGCCTGAGATCGAGGCCAGGATTGATGACTATACCCGCAAGGCCATGGACCATGGCGCGGTCATGGAAGCGGCTGAGTAACGAAGGCTCCGGTTACAGTGGTGCCGAGTAACAAAGGTGATGCGATGGTTGAGGCTTCGAAACGGACGGGAACGGATGCATCGGCAAAGCCGGCTGACACCAGCCGCGGTGCTGAGATGGCCGGATCGTCGCTGCATGCTCTGATGGCCAATCCGATGGCTGCCTTTGCGGCTGCCACGGTGCTTGGTTTCGGTTTTGCCACCCAGATGACCGGTGTGATGCTCGGTTCCATGCAAACAATGATGGACAAGCCTACCCGTCGGACGAAGGACGATGTGCCGGAAGATAAAGCTGATCATCAGGTTGCTGCCGCATCCGTTTCAGAGGTCAATTTGAAGCCTGAAACGCAGCTGCAGCCAGTCGATGCTCCGGTTTCGGATGCAGTGGTTCAGCCCAAAGTAGCACCCGCACGCCGTCCAGTCGCAAAAACCAAGAGCAAGCCGCAGGCTGCCAAGCCGGTAAAAAGCCCGGCAGTGCGTTCGGCCAAAAAGCCGACAGTCGCGCCTGTGACACCTGTAGAGGAGCCCGAAGTGAAGGCGGCGCCTGTTGCCGTCAAGCCCGCCCGGCGGCGCGGCAAGAAGGTTGATCTTAAGGCAATCGGCGGTGTCGGGCCGAAGGTTCAGGAAATGCTCAGTAAACTGGGTGTTCATGGCCTTGATGATATCGCCACCTGGACCCCCGAAGATGCGGCACGGATTGATGCGGAGCTTGGTCTTGACGGTCGCATCCTGCGTGATGACTGGATCGGACAGGCCCGCAAGCTGACCGGTGCTTGATTAGGCGGGTGTGACGGCGTCGGTTTAGGAATTGTGATTGAGATAGAATGTGTTACGACGTGTTTTGTGTCTCATGTATGAAGCACTGCACGGAAAAGATGGGCGAAGGCCTATTGGATGAATTGAGGGCGCTCTGCCGCCATGCATCCCACCTTGACTGATGGGATGCAAAGCAGGCGAGCCGTCGAGAACTGAGACATGCGTAGCGGAAAATCCTGTGCGATTTTCCTGGCCGGACTGAAGAAGCGGCGGCTGCGATGGACGTGAGACAGGAAGGCGAATATGGCAAAGCTGAAAGTCGACGGTAAGGAGATCGAGGTTCCCGATCATTTCACGCTGCTTCAGGCGTGCGAGGAAGCGGGTGCCGAAGTTCCGCGTTTTTGTTTCCACGAGCGGCTTTCGGTCGCTGGCAATTGCCGTATGTGCCTTGTCGAGGTGAAGGGCGGCCCGCCAAAGCCGGCAGCGTCCTGCGCCATGGGTGTGCGTGATATCCGCGGTGGCCCGAATGGCGAGTTACCGGAAGTCTATACCAATACGCCAATGGTCAAGAAGGCGCGTGAAGGGGTGATGGAGTTCCTCCTGATCAACCACCCGCTCGATTGTCCAATCTGTGACCAGGGCGGCGAATGCGACTTGCAGGACCAGGCCATGGCCTTCGGTATCGACAGTTCCCGCTATGGCGAGGACAAGCGCGCCGTCGAGGACAAATATATCGGGCCGCTGGTCAAGACGGTGATGAACCGTTGCATTCACTGCACGCGCTGCGTCCGCTTCACCACCGAAGTGGCCGGCATTGCCGAACTCGGCCTGATCGGTCGTGGCGAGGATGCCGAAATCACCACCTATCTCGAACAGGCAATGACCTCGGAATTGCAGGGCAATGTCGTTGATCTCTGCCCGGTCGGTGCGCTGACCTCCAAGCCCTTCGCCTTCACGGCCCGTCCGTGGGAATTGGGCAAGACCGAATCGGTCGATGTGATGGATGCGCTGGGTTCGGCGATCCGCGTCGATACGCGCGGTCGTGAAGTGATGCGTGTCATGCCGCGCGTCAATGACAGCATCAATGAAGAGTGGATTTCCGACAAGAGCCGCTTCATTTGGGACGGATTGAAGACCCAGCGTCTGGACCGGCCTTATGTGCGGCGCAATGGACGTCTCCAGCCAGCAACCTGGCCGGAAGCCTTTGCCGAGATCAAGACTGCCGTCTCGGCTACCAACGGCTCGAAGATCGGCGCGATTGCTGGTGATCTGGCGTCCGTCGAGGAAATGTATGCACTGAAGGAACTGCTGACTTCGCTTGGTTCCACCAGCTACGATTGTCGCCAGGACGGCACGGCGCTCGATCCTGTTCTTGGGCGTTCGTCCTATATCCTCAACTCGACCATCGAGGGTATCGAGGATGCCGACGCGCTGTTATTGATCGGTTGCAATCCGCGCCTTGAAGCGGCGGTCATGAATGCGCGTATCCGCAAGCGGTGGCGTCGTGGTGGCTTCCCGATCGGCGTAATCGGCGAAAACGCCGATCTGCGTTATGACTATAGCTATCTTGGTGCCGGTAGCGAGACGCTTTCCGATCTGGTAGCTGGCAAGAACAGCTTCTTTGATGCGTTGAAGACGGCTGCCAAGCCGTTGATCATCATTGGCCAGGGCGCCTTGACCCGTGGTGACGGCGCTGCCGTGCTGGCTCAGGTCGCTGCGCTTGCTGTTGCCGTCGGTGCTGTCAGCGAGAGCTGGAATGGCTTCGGTGTTCTGCATACCGCAGCGTCGCGCGTCGGTGGCCTCGATCTCGGTTTCGTGCCGGGGCAGGGGGGCAAGACGGCAGCAGAAATGCCTGGTGCAATGGATGTCCTCTTCCTGCTCGGCGCCGATGAACTGGATCTGTCGGCCAAGACCGCAAAGCTGACTGTCTATATTGGTTCGCATGGCGATAACGGCGCCCAGAATGCCGATGTTATCTTGCCGGCTGCCGCCTATACGGAAAAGTCGGGCACTTGGGTGAATACGGAAGGTCGCGTCCAGCTCGGCAATCGCGCTGGTTTCGCGCCGGGTGAGGCTCGCGAAGACTGGGCTGTGCTGCGCGCGCTTTCGGACGTGCTCGGCAAGAAGCTGCCGTTCGATTCGCTTGGCCAACTGCGACAGAAGCTCTATCAGGCCTATCCGCATTTTGCCGCGCTTGACGAGATTGCCATAGGCAATCCGGCGCAAATCGACGCCTTGGCGAAAAAAGGCGGGAACATGACCCAATCCGGGTTTGCGTCTCCGATCAAAGACTTCTATTTGACAAACCCGATTGCACGCGCGTCTGCGGTGATGGCCGAGTGTTCGGCACTGGCCCGCAATAATTTCAAGGCTGCGGCAGAGTAAGGGCAAGGGACCATGGACAGTTTCGTTTCTACCTATGTGTGGCCGGCGGCCATCATGATCGGCCAGTCCCTGCTGCTGCTGGTCTGCCTGCTGGTGTTCATTGCCTATATCCTGTTGGCAGACCGCAAGATCTGGGCGGCGGTGCAATTGCGCCGTGGTCCGAATGTGGTGGGTCCATGGGGGCTTTTCCAGTCTTTCGCCGACCTTTTGAAATTCGTGTTCAAGGAACCGATCATTCCGGCTGGCGCCAATAAAGCCGTTTTCCTGCTGGCTCCGCTTGTGGCCGTGACGCTTGCTCTGGCGACCTGGGCGGTTATTCCGCTCAACCAGGGCTGGGTGATTGCCAATATCAATGTCGGCATTCTCTATGTGTTTGCGATTTCCTCGCTGGAAGTCTACGGCATCATCATGGGGGGCTGGGCGTCCAACTCGAAATACCCATTCCTCGGTGCCCTGCGCTCTGCGGCTCAGATGGTCTCCTACGAAGTGTCGATCGGCTTCGTCATCGTCACGGTGCTGCTGTGTGCGGGATCTCTGAACCTCACCGACATCGTCAATTCCCAGAACCATGGTCTCGGCACGATGATGGGAATGCCGGCCTCGCTGCTGGACTGGCATTGGCTGTCGCTGTTTCCGATGTTTGTGATCTTCTTCATCTCGGCGCTGGCGGAAACCAATCGTCCTCCCTTTGACCTGCCTGAGGCTGAATCCGAACTGGTCGCCGGCTTCATGGTCGAATACGGCTCGACCCCTTACATGATGTTCATGCTGGGTGAGTATGCAGCCATCGTGCTGATGTGCGCCCTGACCACCATTCTGTTTCTGGGTGGCTGGCTGCCGCCGTTGGACATTGCCGTACTCAACTGGGTGCCGGGTATTATCTGGTTCATCCTCAAGGCGACGCTGGTGTTCTTCATGTTCGGCATCACCAAGGCGATCGTTCCGCGCTACCGTTATGACCAGTTGATGCGCCTGGGTTGGAAAGTGTTCCTGCCGCTGTCGCTGGCCATGGTGGTTATTGTTGCATTCGTGCTGAAGCTTGGGGGCTGGGCATGAGCCTTCACCCCGCAGATTTCGGCAGAATTGGAGTTTGAAGATGGCAAGTGTTTCCCAGGCTGTCCGCTCGCTGTTTCTGAAAGAGTTCGTCAACGCATTTTTCCTGTCGATGCGTTACTTTTTCAAGCAGAAGGCGACCGTGAACTATCCGTTTGAGAAAGGCCCCGTTAGCCCGCGCTTTCGCGGCGAGCATGCGTTGCGCCGCTATCCCAATGGCGAGGAACGTTGCATTGCCTGCAAATTATGCGAGGCGATCTGTCCGGCCCAGGCGATCACCATCGAAGCCGGCCCACGCCGCAACGATGGCACGCGCCGTACGGTTCGTTACGATATCGACATGGTAAAATGCATCTATTGCGGCTTCTGCCAGGAAGCCTGCCCGGTCGATGCGATCGTCGAAGGTCCGAATTTCGAATTCTCGACGGAATCACGCGAAGAACTCTATTTCGACAAGGCCAAGCTTTTGGCCAATGGAGATCGGTGGGAGCGGGAAATCGCGCGCAATCTTGCGCAGGATGCTCCCTACCGCTGAGATCGTCTTTTGAGGAAACCGATGGCGGCGGGACAAAATCTGTCCGTCCCGGTTTGAAATTGAAACGAAATGCATGGATGGTCCGGCCCGGGCCACTGGCATTTCATGGGACACGGCCGCGCCGCGCTCCTGGGGAAGATGAAAAGGCACCATCATGGGTCTTCAGGCAATCTTTTTCTACCTTTTCGCCTTTGTCGCGATTGCGTCGGCGTTCATGGTTATTTCGTCACGCAATCCGGTTCATTCGGTTTTGTTCCTCATCCTCACCTTCGTCAACGCGGCTGGTCTGTTCATGCTGACGGGTGCCGAGTTCCTGGCGATGATCCTGCTGGTCGTCTATGTCGGCGCGGTTGCAGTGCTCTTTCTGTTCGTGGTGATGATGCTGGACATCGACTTCACGGAATTGAGGGCAGGGGCTTCGAAACATGGTCCCCTGGCGGCCTTGATCGGTGCCATCGTTGCAGCTGAACTGATCTTCGTGATCGGCGGTTCGGTCATTTCGCCTGCGGCCAAGCAGGCGATCACCATGCCGATCCCGGCACTGGCGGACCGTCAGAACACGGCGGCGCTCGGCGATGTGCTCTATACCAATTATGTCTTCTTCTTCCAAATTGCCGGCCTTGTGCTGCTGGTGGCCATGATCGGCGCCATCGTGCTGACTCTGCGTCACCGCCAGCACATCAAGCGGCAGAATATCGCATACCAGGTTGCACGTGGACCAGCGACTGCCATCAAGGTGGTCAAGGTCAAGCCCGGCCAGGGCATCTGAGCTGAAGGCAAGGGATCTCAAGGAAACGAACAATGGAAATCGGACTTTCCCATTATCTCACCGTCAGCGCGATCCTGTTCATGCTGGGCGTCTTCGGTATCTTCCTCAACCGAAAGAACATCATCGTTATTCTGATGTCGGTGGAACTCATTCTTCTGGCGGTAAACGTCAACATGGTGG
This sequence comes from Agrobacterium vitis, assembly GCF_014926405.1. Taxonomy (NCBI): domain Bacteria; kingdom Pseudomonadati; phylum Pseudomonadota; class Alphaproteobacteria; order Hyphomicrobiales; family Rhizobiaceae; genus Gillisella; species Gillisella vitis. Next base: position 1,824,235 of record NZ_JACXXJ020000005.1, on the reverse strand, counting down.
CCTTCTCATCATTCCTCAATGATATCGTCGGCCAGGTTTTCGCGCTGTTTATCCTGACCGTCGCGGCTGCGGAAGCGGCGATCGGCCTTGCTATCCTCGTTGTCTTCTACCGCAACCGCGGATCGATCGCCGTTGAAGACGTCAACATGATGAAGGGCTGATACGGCTATGCTATTGTATAAGACAATCGTCTTTCTTCCGCTGCTTGGCGCGCTCATCGCCGGCCTGTTCGGTCGCCAGATCGGCGCCAAGGCATCGGAATTCATCACCACCGGCTTCATGGTGCTGACTGCGGCCCTGTCCTGGTACGTGTTCATCTCGGTTGGCTTCGGTCATTCTGAGCTGATCAAGGTTCCGGTTTTACGCTGGATTCAGGTCGGTGGCATCGACGTTGAATGGGCGCTGAGGATCGATACGCTGACAGCGGTCATGCTGGTGGTGGTCAACAGCGTCTCGACGCTGGTGCATCTCTATTCCATCGGCTACATGCATCACGATCCGCATCGTCCACGCTTTTTCAGCTATCTGTCGCTGTTTACCTTTGCAATGTTGATGCTGGTCACGTCAGACAATCTCCTGCAGATGTTCTTCGGCTGGGAAGGCGTCGGTCTGGCCTCTTATCTGTTGATCGGTTTCTGGTTCAAGAAGCCTTCGGCAACGGCTGCTGCGATGAAAGCCTTCATCGTCAACCGTGTCGGCGACTTTGGCTTTATTCTCGGCATCGCCACGCTGTTCGTGCTGTTTGGCTCGATCAATTTCGAAACGATTTTCGCTTCTGCTCAGACATATCTGCCAGCCGAAGGCGCACCTGCCGGTGACGCTGTCATCAATCTGTTCGGTATGCATCTCGACAAGGGCCATGCGGTAACCGCAGCCTGCCTGCTGCTGTTCATGGGGGCCATGGGTAAGTCGGCACAGTTCCTGCTGCATACCTGGCTGCCGGATGCGATGGAGGGGCCGACACCGGTTTCGGCTCTGATCCACGCGGCAACCATGGTCACCGCCGGTGTCTTCCTCGTCGCCCGCATGTCGCCGGTCTTCGAACTGTCGCCGGATGCCCTGATGGTCGTCACCATCGTCGGTGCGATCACTGCCTTCTTTGCGGCAACTGTCGGTCTCGTGCAGAACGACATCAAACGGGTGATTGCCTATTCGACCTGCTCGCAGCTTGGCTACATGTTCGTGGCGCTTGGCGTCGGTGCTTATGGGGCGGCTATTTTCCACCTGTTCACGCACGCATTCTTCAAGGCCCTGTTGTTCCTTGGTGCCGGTTCGGTCATTCACGCCGTGGATGGTGAACAGGACATGCGTCACATGGGTGGGCTTCGCAAGCATATCCCAGTGACCTTCTGGGCGATGACCATCGGCAATCTGGCGCTGACAGGTGTCGGCATTCCTGGAACGATGATCGGTACGGCAGGCTTCTTCTCCAAGGATGCGATTATCGAATCCTCCTTTGCCGCTGGCACAGGTGTTTCAACCTTTGCCTTCGTGCTTCTGGTCATTGCCGCCCTGTTCACTAGCTTCTATTCCTGGCGCCTGGCGTTCATGACCTTCTTCGGCAAGCCGCGCGCCTCGCACGAAGTCATGCATCATGTGCATGAATCACCTCAGGTCATGCTGGTGCCGCTTTACCTTCTGACCGCAGGAGCCTTGTTCGCTGGCTTTATCTTCCATGACTATTTCTTTGGCGAAGCCTATGCCGAGTTCTGGAAGGGTGCGCTGTTTACCGGTGCGCATAATGAAGTCCTCCACGAGGTGCATCACGTTCCGACCTGGGTGAAGCTCAGCCCGTTTGTTGCTATGCTCGTCGGCCTGGTCACCGCTTGGTACATGTATATCAAGTCGCCGGAAACGCCGAAGAAGCTGGCGCAAAGCCAGTGGCTTCTCTACCAATTCCTGCTCAACAAGTGGTATTTCGACGAGCTTTATGACTTCCTCTTCGTACGGTCGGCCAAGGCGCTTGGACGGTTCCTGTGGAAGAAGGGCGATGTTGCCACCATTGATGCCTATGGTCCGAATGGCGTTGCTGCCGGGGTCGCAGGTCTGACGCAGCGGGTTGTCCGGCTGCAATCCGGCTATCTCTACCACTATGCGTTCGCAATGCTGCTCGGAATTGCAGCGCTTATTACCTGGATGATGCTCGGGAGTTCGATCTGATGACCGATTGGCCAATTCTTTCAACGGTCACCTTTCTGCCGCTGGTCGGGGTTGCCCTGCTGCTGCTGATGAATGGCGACACTCCGTCCGGACGCCGGAACGTTCTCAACATTTCGCTGTTGACGACGGTCGCGACCTTCATTGTCTCGCTGTTCATCTGGATCGGTTTCGATAACGCCAATCCAGGCTTCCAGATGGTGGAAAATCATCCCTGGCTCGGCACCGGCATCGCCTATCACCTCGGCGTCGATGGCATTTCTATGCTTTTCGTGGTGTTGACGGCGTTTCTCATGCCATTCTGCGTGCTCGCCAGCTGGACCTCGGTCCAGAAGCGGATCAAGGAATACATGATCGCCTTCCTCATCCTTGAAGTGATGATGGTCGGCGTGTTCGTGTCGCTCGATATCGTGCTTTTCTACGTGTTCTTCGAAGCTGGCCTGATCCCGATGTTCATCATCATCGGTGTCTGGGGTGGCAAGGATCGCGTCTACGCTTCCTATAAGTTCTTCCTCTATACGCTGCTCGGCTCCGTGCTGATGATGCTGGCGATCATGGCGATGTACTGGGATGCCGGCACGACCGATATCGCAGCGCTTCTGGCTCATAAATTCCCGCCGCACCTGCAGACGGTGCTATGGCTGGCCTTCTTCGCCTCGTTTGCGGTAAAGATGCCGATGTGGCCTGTCCACACTTGGCTTCCCGACGCCCACGTCCAGGCGCCGACCGCTGGTTCGGTCATTCTGGCGGGCATCATGCTGAAGCTCGGCGGTTATGGGTTCATCCGCTTTTCGCTGGCGATGTTCCCGCTAGCCTCCGACTATTTTGCACCGGCGGTCTTTGCGCTCTCCGTTATCGCCATCATCTACACCTCGCTTGTGGCGCTGATGCAGGAGGATATGAAGAAGCTGATTGCCTATTCCTCCATTGCTCACATGGGTTATGTGACGATGGGTATCTTTGCGGCCAATACCCAAGGATTGCAGGGTGCGGTTTTCCAGATGATCAGCCACGGCTTTGTCTCAGGCGCGCTGTTTCTCTGCGTCGGCGTGATCTATGATCGCATGCATACCCGCGAAATCGTCGCCTATGGCGGTCTCGCCAACAACATGCCGAAATACGCGCTGGCCTTTATGATCTTCACTATGGCCAATGTCGGCCTGCCTGGCACCTCGGGCTTTATCGGCGAATTCCTGACGCTGATCGGTGCGTTCCGGGCCAATAGCTGGGTGGCATTGTTTGCTGCCACCGGCGTTATCCTGTCGGCAGCCTACGCGCTCTGGCTCTATCGCCGGGTCGTTTTCGGAGCGCTGGACAAGGAGAGCCTGAAAGCGCTTCTCGATCTGTCGTTCCGCGAAAAGGTCACGCTTTATCCGTTGATCGCGCTCACCATCCTGTTCGGTGTCTATCCGGCCCCGATCTTCGACGTGACGACGGCTTCGGTGGATGCGCTTTTGAATAACTACACCGCTGCTCTGCAGGCTGCGCAAAATGTTGCGCTCCTGGTGAACTGACGACAGGATCATTGGACATGAATGCTGAAACTCTCCTTGCAAGCCTGCATCTCGTCACGCCGGAGCTTCTGCTTGCGGTTGGCGCGCTGGTATTGCTGATGATCGGCGTGTTCACCAACAAGACCTCGTTGGTGACAGGCCTGGCGGTGGCGCTTCTCGCCGCCGCCTGTGCGTGGATCCTGTTGATGCCCGCCGACGGTGTCGCCTTCGGCGGTGCCTATATCTCCGACGGTTATGCCCGTTTCATGAAGGTCCTGGCCCTGATCGGTTCCATCACCACCATGGTCATGGCGTTCGGTCAGGCACGAGCCAACGATCTCGACAAGTTCGAGTTTCCGGTCTTGCTGGTGTTGGCGACGCTGGGCATTCTGTTGATGATCTCGGCCAATAGCCTGATCTCTCTTTATATGTCGCTGGAACTCCAGTCTCTGGCGCTCTACGTCATCGCCGCCATGAACCGCGACAGCGCGCGGTCTTCGGAAGCTGGCCTGAAATATTTCGTGCTTGGTGCCCTGTCGTCGGGCATGTTGCTCTACGGCATGTCTCTGGTCTACGGCTTTACCGGCAATGTCGAGTTCGACAAGATCGCTGCCGTCCTGGCTGCTGGTCACACCAATCTCGGACTTATTTTCGGTCTTGTCTTCGTGCTGGCCGGTCTCGCCTTCAAGATTTCCGCTGTTCCCTTTCATATGTGGACACCGGATGTTTATGAAGGTGCGCCGACCCCCGTCACGGCCTTTCTTGCCGCCGCCCCAAAGGTTGGCGCTATGGCGATCTTGGTTCGCATCGTCATCGACGCCTTCCAGCCGATTACCGCTGAATGGCAGCAGATCGTCGTGTTTATTGCGATCGCCTCCATGGTTCTGGGTTCGGTAGCCGCCATCGGCCAGCGCAATATCAAGCGCCTGATGGCCTATTCCTCCATTGGTCATATGGGTTACGCTCTGGTCGGCCTGGCCGCTGGCTCCAAGCAGGGCATCGAGGGCGTTCTGCTCTATATGCTGATCTACCTGATCATGAACCTCGGTACCTTTGCCTGCATCATGGCGATGCGGACCAAAGAGGGGGAAGCGCTTGAAACAGTGGATGATCTGGCTGGCCTGTCGCAGACCCGTCCGTTCATGGCCTTTGTTCTGACGGCACTGATGTTCTCGCTGGCCGGCATTCCGCCGCTCGCTGGCTTCTTCGGGAAGTATTTCGTCTTCCTGGCGGCTATCGAGGCACATCTTTATGCCCTGGCGATCATTGGTGTTCTGGCCTCGGTTATCGGCGCCTACTACTACCTGCGCCTCGTCAAGGTCATGTGGTTCGATGATGCTAAGATCGAGTTTGCCGCGACGTCTGGCACGTTGCGGGTGGTCTTTGGCCTGTCCGGTCTGTTCGTCATTGCCTATGTGTTGATCGGCGGACCGATCGGCAGTGCGGCGTCGGCAGCGGCAGCGACTCTGTTCCGTTGAGCGACTATTCCACCCATCGTCGGAAGGCGCTCGACGCCTTCCGACATATTGCGCTGGACGAGGTGGATTCCACCAACCAGCAATGCTTGATCAGAGCCCGTGACGGTGATCCGGGAGATCTCTGGATCACAGCCAACCGCCAGACAGGCGGGCGAGGGCGTCGTGGCAGGCCTTGGGCCTCGGAGCCCGGCAATCTCTACAGCTCTCTTTTATTGATCGATCCGGCGCCTTTGGCCGATTTGGCTTCGCTTCCTCTGGCCGTGGCCGTGGCCGTGCATGATGCGATTGGCGTCGTGTTGCCGTCGGGTGCACCGCCTTTGGAAATCAAATGGCCGAATGATGTGCTGATTGGTCGTGCCAAGACCTCCGGCATTCTGTTGGAAGCGGAGCGGACACCGGATGGCCGCAACGCCCTGGTCATCGGCATCGGCATCAATCTTGTTTTCAAACCCACTGAAACGCCGTATCCCACGGCCTCGCTCGCCGAGCACGGCGCTGCCGTGACGCCCGATGAGCTTTTCACGCATCTTTTCGCCGCCATGGCCGATGCACTGGCGCTCTGGGATCGGGGCCGTGGCGTCAAGGCCGTGATGCAGCGCTGGCGGCAGGTGGCTTGTGGGATCGGTGAGAAAATCACCGTCAATCTCCCGGATCGGTCGATTTCCGGTGTGTTTTCAGGAATCGATGATAAAGGGATATTATTGCTCGACCGGGGCTCGCTAGGCATCACGCCAGTTGCGGCGGGAGATGTGTTTTTCGAGCCGAATGGGCCAAGGAAAGAATGACAAAGACAGACGAACTGGTATTTCTGCCGCTGGGCGGCGTGGGTGAAATCGGCATGAACCTGGCGCTTTACGGCTTTGGCCCGCCGAAGAACCGGGAATGGATCATGGTGGATTGCGGTGTGACCTTCCCTGGTCCCGATCTGCCTGGTGTGGATCTGGTGCTGCCTGACATCCGCTTCGTTCTCTCGCAGAAAAACAGGCTCAAGGCGATCTTCATCACCCACGCGCATGAAGATCATTATGGCGGGCTAAACGATATCTGGCCGGGCCTGAATGTGCCGGTCTATGCCTCGGGTTTTACCGCTGGCATGTTGGAAGCCAAGCGGAATTATGAGGGAACCCGGGCTGAAATTCCGGTAACGCCCTTCAAGCCAGGCGACAAGGTCCATGTCGGCCCCTTTGTTGTCGAGGCTTCGGACGTCAACCATTCCATTCCCGAGCCGATGTCGCTGATTATTCGCACACCGCTTGGCAATGTCATTCATACTGGAGACTGGAAGATTGACCATGCGCCGTCGCTTGGCCCGCTGACCGATGAGGCGCGGTTCCGCGCTCTTGGTGACGAGGGCGTTCTGGCGGTGATGTGCGATAGCACCAACGCGATGCGGGAGGGCGTTTCGCCCTCCGAGCAGGAAGTCTCGGAAGGATTGCGCAAGATCATCCAAACAGCAGAGGGGCGCGTGGCGATCACCACGTTTTCCTCCAATGTCGGACGTATCCGCTCGATTGCCAAGGCAGCCGAGGCAGCAGGCCGCGAAGTCCTGCTGTTGGGCAGCTCCCTGAAGCGGGTCGTCGGTGTGGCGCGCGATGTCGGGCTGATGGAAGGCGTGCAGCCCTTTATCGCCGAGGACGAATATGGGTACATTCCCCGCGATAAGGTCGTGGTGATCCTGACAGGTAGCCAAGGTGAGTCGCGCGCGGCGCTTGCCAAGCTGTCGCGCGATGAAATGCGCAACGTGGCGCTGACCAAAGGCGATACAGTTGTTTTTTCGTCTCGCGCTATTCCCGGCAATGAAAAGCCGATCAACGATATCAAGAATGGCCTGATCGAGCAGGGCGTAACCATCGTTACCGATAGCGACGCGCTTGTGCATGTCTCCGGTCACCCACGCCGCAACGAACTTTTGCAGATGTACCAATGGACGCGCCCGCAAATTCTCGTCCCTGTTCATGGCGAGGCGGCCCATCTAACGGCGCAGCAGAAACTGGCTCTGGAGGCCGGGATTGCCCAGGTGCCGAAAGTGCGCAATGGCGACATTCTGCGGCTGGCGCCTGGTCCTGCCGAAGTCATCGGTGAAGCGCCGTATGGCCGGGTTTTCAAGGACGGCAAACTGCTGGGCGATTTCGAGCAGATGGGCATTGGTGAGCGGCGCAAGCTGTCTTTTGCAGGCCATGTCTCGGTTAGTGTCCTCCTGGACGAACGCTTCGAGTTCCGCGACGATCCTGAAGTGGTCGCCCATGGCCTGCCAGCGGAAGATCTGGAAGGCGATGACATGGAGGATATTCTCTATGACGCCGTGCTGAGCGCGGTCGAGAGCATTCCGCGCACGCGGCGCAAGGATCTTGGCGCCTTGCGTGAAAGTATCCGTCGTGCTGTGCGCTCTACTGCCAATGAGTGCTGGGGCAAGAAGCCTGTCGTTACGGTTTTTGTGACCAAGGTCTGATTGCCGGGGTCACTGGCAAGGGATATTTCTGGAGCTGGAATACCTCAGCTATCAACAATGCATAGAGCGCCAGTCATCTTGTGATGACGGCGCTCTATGGGCGCAGATATGGGAGAAGCGTATGCTGGGCAGGGTCAATCATATCGCCATCGCCGTGCCAGATCTTGGCTCTGCCGTTGAGACTTACGCTGACATGCTTGGCGCGACGGTTTCCGAAGCTCAAGCCTTGCCGGAGCATGGTGTGACGGTGGTTTTTGTCGAACTCCCAAATACCAAGGTCGAACTGCTGGCGCCGCTGGGCCATCATTCCCCGATCAAAGCCTTTCTCGAGAAATCGCCCAATGGTGGCATGCACCACATTTGCTATGAAGTGGATGATATTTACGCTGCGCGGGACCGCTTGATCTCCAAAGGTGCCCGCGTTTTGGGAGATGGCGAACCGAAAATCGGCGCGCATGGCAAGCCGGTACTTTTTCTGCATCCCAAGGATTTTAATGGGACATTGATCGAACTCGAGCAACTTTAGCTCATGCTGGATCCTTATGGCGGTTCGGTTTCAATGAATTTTCGGAATACGGGCAATGACCTTTATTTCAAAATCGAAGCCAGCTAGCCAGGTGACCCCAACGGCCGTCCAGTTCGGATAGGGTGCGCTGTGAAAGATCTCCTGCTTGACGGGCATTATGATTGGAAACTGCTGTTCGGGGTCCGTGTGAAACGTCGTTACATCGACGATATCCTCCACGCCGCATCCCGCAGCACCCAAGACGGCCTTGAGATTTTCAAAAGCCAGTTGGACTTGACGCTTGAAATCAGGCTCGGGTGTTCCATCGTCACGGCTGCCGACCTGACCTGAGACAAACAACAGGTCACCGGAGCGTATGGCGGCGGAATAACCGTGTTCTTCGTAAAGAGCATGTCGGTTGGCAGGAAAGATTGCTTCGCGCTCAGTCATTTTTCTCTCTTTTCTGGGTTATCGGATGACAATGCGAGTGGGTCCGCGCGACGCTTCACAACGCAGCCGTTATTTCGTATACGATTCGTATCCAAGGTAACCGCATACGATCCGTATGTCAAATTCACATGCATATCGTATATGAAATGAGGTCTGAATGGCAAAGTCCCGACGAGAAACCATGGAGGAAAACCGCATCAAATTGATTGCGGCTGGTCGAAAAGCCTTTGCTGAAAAGGGCTATTCGGCTGCGTCCATGGACGAGTTAACCGCCGACGCGGGGCTGACGCGCGGTGCGCTTTATCACAACTTTGGCGACAAGCGTGGTCTGTTGGCGGCGGTTGTCGACCAGATCGATTCGGAAATGGCCGCGCGCGCCCAGCAAATCGGTTCTCATGCCGCGACGGACTGGCAGCGCCTGCTGGCTGAGGGCGTGGCCTATATTGAAATGGCAATGGAGCCGGAGGTGCAGCGTATCGTGTTGCTTGACGGCCCCGCAGTGTTGGGTGACCCCTCCAAATGGCCAAGCCAGAATACCTGTCTTCAGATAACCCGGCAGGTCTTGGAGAACCTTATTGCTCAAAAGGTCCTAAAGCCGGTTGATGCAGAAGCCGCTGCACGGCTTCTGAGCGGGGCCGCTCTTGATGCGGCACTTTGGATTGCGGCCAGCGACAATCCGGAAAATGTCTTGCCAAAGGCGGTCGAGGCTTTCCGCGCCATGGCTGAAGGCTTGCTTCGCAATCCGCTTTGATCGGTTTGCCCACGCCGCCGGATTGAACAATCACGGTGTGAAAGGTACTGCCGATAGCCTCGGGTTTTCCCGAAAACCGGTTTCCACTTTTCGGCCCAATGCTGTAGATTGCACTCTTGCGACTGTGTTTGGGGTGCATTTCGGGGAGGAAGAGTGATGTCGTGGGTTACCGGTGGAGCGATCTATTTCATTCTCTGGTGGGTCACACTATTTGCTGTCCTGCCCTTTGGAGTGCGGACTCAGGACGAAGAAAGCGACATCGTTCCTGGCACCGTGGCCAGCGCCCCAGCAGGCTTCCGCTTCTGGCGGGTGATGGGTACCACGACAATTGTCGCTGCCGTCATCTTTTTTGGCTGGAATTTCGTGTCCGGCTATTTCGGCTTCAGCTTTGCTGACCTGCCGCACGTCATGCCTGATATTCGCTGAGGGCCTGATATTCTCGGAGCGCTAGGTTTGTCCCGTAAGCGGACAGCACCCGTATGGGCAAAAAAAAACAAGGCCCGAAGACCTTGTTATTGAAATGTCGCGTGACCTTTCACCAATTAAGGGGCTGCGAATGACCGCGCCTAAGATCTGATCCTCCCAAGACTTTAACCGCGAAATCGGCAGAAATTTAAGCTTTCTGCCTGTTTTGTGAGCGTAAACTAGCTCAACAAGGCAGGCTTGTCATCAACTTTTTGCATTTTTGTTACAGCTTTCTAAAAAAAGAAATTGAACTGGAAGTTTTTGCTGATTTGTCAATATTTTGACATGGTTGGACCGTGAGCGAATGCTCAGGCGTGAGTGATTTGCCCCGGTTTTGGAGCTGGAACTCGGTTTTTTGCCAGGTGTTCAGTCATGAGCCAGCCAAAACAAGCCGATCGTTAAGATGTCTCTGCATGAGGCAGATTGGGCCGCAGGGCCTTGTTATCCTTCGCCGCCGTGCACAAAAGGACGGGGCGGGTTTTCTTCCGCGTGCGAAACGGTTAGAAGGCTTCAAGAAAAACCAGATATACGGCTGATTCCGCACGAAATGCGGCTCGCCTCACCAATGGAAGTCGGTATGCGTCTCTCCCGTTATTTTTTGCCTATCCTGAAGGAAAATCCCAAGGAAGCGGAAATCGTTTCTCACCGGCTGATGCTGCGCACCGGCATGATCCGACAGCAGTCGCAGGGCATCTATTCCTGGCTGCCGCTGGGCAAGCGCGTGCTGGACAAGGTCAATGCGATCATTCGTCAGGAGCAGAACCGGGCAGGGGCAGTGGAATTGCTGATGCCGACCCTGCAATCGGCGGAGCTTTGGCAGGAAAGCGGTCGCTACGACGATTACGGTAAGGAAATGCTGCGGATCAAGGATCGGCAGGACCGGCCCATGCTGTACGGTCCCACCAATGAGGAAATGATCACGGACATCTTCCGGTCCTATGTAAAGTCCTACAAGAGCCTGCCGCTGAACCTCTATCACATACAATTGAAATTCCGTGATGAGATCAGGCCGCGCTTCGGCACGATGCGGTCGCGCGAGTTTTTGATGAAAGACGCTTATTCCTTCGATTTGACGAAGGAAAGCGCCATTCACTCCTATAACAAGATGTTTGCCGCCTATCTTCGGACGTTTGACCGGCTTGGTCTGCGGGCCATTCCAATGCGCGCCGATACCGGCCCGATCGGTGGCAATCACAGCCATGAATTCATCATTCTCGCCGATACCGGTGAATCGGAAGTGTTTTGTCACAAGAGCTTCCTGGATCGCGCCATTCCGCCTGCCGATACCGATTTTGACGATGTTGCTGGCCTTCAGGCGATTTTTGACGACTGGACGTCGCACTATGCCGCCACCTCTGAAATGCATGATGAGGCGGCTTACGCTGCTATGCCGGATGACGCGAAGATTTCCGCTCGTGGTATCGAGGTCGGTCATATCTTCTATTTCGGCACCAAATATTCCGAACCGATGGGCGCCAAGGTGCAGGGACCTGATGGTAAGGAACATCTTGTCCACATGGGATCCTATGGTATTGGGCCGACCCGCCTTGTTCCGGCCATTATCGAAGCTTCCCATGATGAAAATGGCATTATCTGGCCGGCTTCCGTCGCGCCTTTCGATGCTATCATCATCAACATGAAGGCTGGGGATGCCGGTTGCGATGGCGCATGCGACACCGTGTACGGGGCGCTGATCAAGGCCGGCAAGGATGTTCTTCTCGACGATACCGATGATCGCGCCGGTGCGAAATTCGCACTCGCGGATCTGATTGGCGTTCCCTACCAGGTGATCGTCGGTCCGAGGTCGGTCGCCAATGGCGAAGTCGAGCTGAAGAACCGTAAAACCGGCGAGCGTGAAACCATGACCATCGAGGCCGCCATCAACCGTCTTGCCGGTTGAGCGACGCCAGGAGGCAAGATTGAGCAGTGAAACCGGAAGCTCTGCGGCAGGCGATACCGCAGTGCCGTCATCCGCAAAGCCGTTTTCCGCATTCGAGCGCATGGTGGCCTGGCGCTATCTGCGCGCCCGGCGCAAGGAGGCGGTAATTTCGGTTATTGCCGGCTTCTCCTTCGTCGGCATCATGCTGGGGGTTGCGACCCTGATCATCGTCATGGCTGTCATGAACGGTTTTCGGACCGAGTTGATTTCTCGTATCCTCGGCATAAACGGGCATATGATCGTTCAGCCGGTCGATAGTCCCTTCACCGACTTCGCCGATCTTGCCAAGAAATTCTCCGCCGTACCCGGTGTTACCATGGCGCTGCCGCTGGTCGAAGGCCAGACGCTGGCTTCCGGCAAGGGCGGAGCTGGCACGGGTGCGCTGGTGCGCGGCATTCGTCCCGACGACCTGTTGAAGCTCAAGGAAGTGGCAGCAAATATCAAGACCGGCGACATGGTTGGCTTCACATCCGGCCAGGGCGTGCTGATCGGTTCGCGCATGGCCAACGATCTCGGCTTGCAGGCGGGCGATTCTATCACACTGGTCTCGCCAGAGGGGGACGTGACCCCGATGGGCGTCAACCCGCGGGTCAAATCCTACAAGATTTCCGGTACGTTCGAAATCGGCATGTCGGAATATGATTCCTCGATCATCTACATGCCGCTTGAAGAATCGCAGCTCTATTTCAACGCGGAAGGCGTGGTGCAATCCATCGAATTGTTCGTCACCAATCCTGACGACATCGATGAGCTGCGTCCCAAGGTCGAGGCGGCAGCGGGTCGGCAGGTGTTTATCAGCGATTGGCGACAGCGAAACCAGACCTTCTTCTCCGCCTTGCAGGTGGAGCGCAATGTGATGTTCATGATCCTGACATTGATCGTCATCGTCGCGGCGCTGAACATCATCTCCGGCCTGATCATGCTGGTGAAGGACAAGAGCAGCGATATCGCCATTCTGAAGACCATGGGCGCCAGTTCAAGTTCGATCCTTCGGATCTTCTTCATGACAGGTGCGGCCATCGGCATCGCTGGCACGTTCGCTGGCGTCGGACTGGGCGTGCTGGTCTGTCTGAACATCGAATCGATCCGGAATTTCTTCTCCTGGGTCTCGGGTACCGTGTTGTTTGATCCGCAACTCTACTTCCTAAGCAAATTGCCAGCGGATATGAGCTTTGGTGAAACGGTTTCGGTGATTATCATGTCGCTCACCCTATCCTTTATCGCCACCATCTTTCCGGCATGGCGGGCAGCCCGGCTCGATCCCGTGCAAGCCCTGCGTTACGAATAAGGAACAGCGGATCCATGGCGAACAACCCTGTTCTCGAAATTTCGGAGGTCTCGCGCACCTATGGGGAGGGCGAAACCAAGCTTTCCATTCTGAAAGGCGCCGGACTAAAATTATACGAAGGCGAAACCGTCGCTCTCGTTGCTCCGTCGGGCACGGGCAAGTCCACCCTGCTGCATATTGCCGGGCTGCTGGAACATCCGACGGAAGGCGACGTGCTGATTGGCGGCACCCGTTGCAATGAGTTGTCCGAGGAAGGCCGCACGGCCATGCGCCGCACCAGCATTGGCTTCGTCTATCAGTTCCATCACCTGTTGCCGGAGTTTTCGGCGCTTGAAAACATCATGATGCCGCAGATGATTGCGGGCTTGAGCATTCCGGAAGCCAGCAAGCGTGCCAAGGCTTTGCTTGATTACATGCGCATCGGCCATCGCGGTGATCACCGTCCCGCCGAGCTTTCCGGTGGCGAACAGCAGCGCGTGGCCATTGCCCGCGCTGTCGCCAATGCGCCGCTGTTGCTGTTGGCGGACGAACCGACCGGCAATCTCGATCCGGAAACTGCAGCTTATGTGTTTTCCGCGCTGGAAGCGCTGGTGCGCCAGTCCGGTCTTGCGGCGTTGATTGCGACCCATAATCACGAACTGGCCCGGCGGATGGACCGCTGCGTCACTCTCCAGGACGGCAGAATCGTCGATTTCGATTTGTAATCGCCCACGGGTCTGGAAAGAGTTTTTACATCAGCGATATCAAAACCCGTCGATCATCTGATCGGCGGGTTTTTCGTATGGCGCTTAGTGTTTGTCAGAGAAAAATGGAAACCGGTTTTGGTAGACAAACTCCGGGAAAAAATATCTGTTGACGAACAAACAAAAGGAGAACAAAATGGATACATAACCAGACAGGAGTGAGCTATGAGTGACATTCTGCATGACATCGCCGCATTCGCATCGCTGGCTGTTTTTATCGCCAGCTTGTCTGTTCTGGCGATGGCTTTTTGAAATGCCGGGCATCGTATGGGCGCGACCTGATCTAGATGGGCCTGCCAAAGGCGCCTGTCGCTTTAAGGGGATAGGTCGCGGTTAGGCTGCATGTCTTCTGGACATGGCGGGCCAAACCTAGGACAATAACCTTCATACAGCGCGGTGCGTTTTGTTAAATGCACATCGGACGCGGTAACACTTTCATCTGCTGCATTGCTTTTTCCTTGGGCCGATTTCGGTTGAACGAGAAGTTTTATGGCGGCGGTCTTCAGTGTGTAGCGGCGACAAGCAAGCAGGATGGATGCAATGAGTGATATGGGCGCAAGCGGACAGGCTGTAGTGAAGGCGGGTCCAGGTTTCGTCCATTTGAGAGTGCATTCGGCCTATTCGCTGCTGGAAGGTGCGCTGCCGCTGAAGAAGATCCTGAGCAAGGTTGCGTCTGACCAGCAACCGGCCATTGCCATTACCGATACCAATAACCTGTTCATCGCGCTTGAGTTTTCTCAGAAGGCGCTCGGCGATGGCTTGCAGCCGATCATTGGCTGCCAATTGTCCATCGACATGGAAGACGCCAGTGAGGAAAAGCGGGGCAATAGCTCTCTTGCCAAATATCCCGCCATCGTTCTTCTGGCTGCCGATCCGGCCGGTTACGAGCGGCTGGTGGACTTGGTCAGCCGTGCCTATCTCCAGGGCGATAATAGTCAATCCGTGCATATCACCGCATCCTGGCTGGAAGAGATCGGCACGGATGGCCTGATCGCCCTGACGGGTGCAGCAGGCGGTCCGGTCGATCTGCCGGTGAAGGACGGCCATCACGCCCAGGCGCTGGCGCGGCTTCAGACGCTCAAATCCCTGTTCGGTGATCGGCTTTATCTCGAATTGCAGCGCCACCAAGGCTATGACCGGGTGCATGAAAGCCGGATGATCGCGCTGGCTTATGATCACGATATTCCATTGGTTGCCACCAATGAGGCCTTCTTTCCCAGCCGTGACGATTATGATGCCCATGACGCGCTGATGGCGGTTGCCCATAATGCCATCGTGTCCGACGACCGCCGGTTTCGCCTGACACCGGATCACTATCTGAAAAGCCGCAAGGAAATGCAGGCCTTGTTTAAGGATCTGCCGGAAGCGCTTGAAAACACGGTGGAGATTGCCAGCCGCTGTTCTTTCGTTCTCGATACCCGCAATCCTATATTGCCGCGCTTTACCGGTGGCAGTGACGATCCGGAAGAGGCCGAGCGCGCCGAAGCCGGGGAATTGCGCCGTCAGGCTATCGAGGGATTGGACGACCGGCTGGCGAAGCTTGGCATGGCACCAGGCTACGAGGAGAAGGAGTATCGAGACCGGCTGGATTTCGAGCTCGGCGTTATTGAGCGGATGAAGTTTCCCGGCTACTTCCTGATCGTTGCCGACTTCATCAAATGGGCCAAGAGCCAGGACATTCCCGTTGGCCCTGGCCGTGGGTCCGGTGCGGGTTCGCTGGTCGCCTATGCTTTGACCATTACCGATGTCGATCCCTTGCGGTTCTCCTTGCTGTTCGAACGCTTTCTCAATCCTGAGCGCGTCTCGATGCCCGACTTCGACATCGACTTCTGCCAGGATCGCCGTGAAGAGGTGATCCGTTATGTGCAGCGTAAATACGGACGCGAGCAGGTGGCGCAGATCATCACCTTCGGGTCGCTCCAAGCGCGTGCAGCCTTGCGCGACGTTGGCCGTGTGCTGGAGATGCCCTATGGGCAGGTCGACAGGATCTGTAAGCTGGTGCCGAACAATCCGGCCAATCCGACCCCCTTGTCCAAGGCTATCGAAGAAGAGCCAAAGTTTCAGGAGGAAGCGGAGAAGGAGCCTGTCGTTGCCCGTCTTCTGGATATCGCCCAGAAGATCGAGGGGCTTTATCGCCACGCCTCGACCCATGCCGCCGGTATCGTTATCGGTGACCGACCGCTGTCCAAGCTGGTGCCGATGTACCGCGATCCGCGCTCGGATATGCCGGTCACCCAGTTTAACATGAAGTGGGTGGAGCAGGCCGGGCTGGTCAAGTTCGACTTTCTCGGATTGAAGACGCTGACAGTGCTGAAAACCGCCGTGGATTTCTGCCGGTTGCGCGATATCGAGATCGACCTGGCGACAATTCCGCTGGACGACGAAAAAACCTATCAAATGCTGTCACGCGGTGAGACCGTCGGTGTGTTCCAGGTGGAAAGTGCCGGCATGCGCAAGGCACTGATCGGTATGCGACCCGACTGTATCGAGGATATTATCGCGCTGGTGGCGCTCTATCGTCCGGGGCCGATGGAGAATATTCCGGTCTACAATGCCCGTAAGCATGGTGAGGAGGAGATCGAATCGATCCATCCGACCATCGATTACCTTCTGAAGGAAACCCAGGGGGTTATCGTCTATCAGGAGCAGGTCATGCAGGTGGCCCAGGTTCTGTCGGGCTATTCGCTTGGTGAAGCGGATCTTTTGCGCCGCGCCATGGGTAAGAAGATCAAGGAGGAAATGGACAAGCAGCGCGCCCGTTTCGTCGATGGCGCGGTGAAGAATGGCGTCTCAAAGCCCCAGGCCGACAACATTTTCGACCTGCTGGCGAAGTTTGCCAATTACGGCTTCAACAAATCCCACGCCGCAGCCTACGCGATTGTCTCCTACCAGACCGCCTATATGAAGGCCCATTATCCGGTGGAGTTTCTGGCAGCGTCGATGACACTCGATATGGCCAATACCGAAAAACTGGTGGATTTCCGCCAGGATGCCGGGCGTCTCGGTATTGAGGTCGTGCCACCGTCGGTTCAGACCTCTTTCCGGCACTTCCAGACGGGGCCGAACAGGATTTACTATTCGCTGGCTGCCTTGAAGGGCGTCGGCGATGCAGCCGTCGAGCATATCGTAACGGTCCGCGCCGATACGCCCTTTGCCGATCTCGAGGATTTTTGTCTACGGATCGACCCGAAGCAGATCAATCGCCGGGTATTTGAAAGCCTGATTTTTGCCGGTGCCTTCGATTGTTTTGGCCGCGACCGTCCTGAATTGCTGGCTGGCATGGACCGGATCATCGGCTATGCGCAACGCGCCCAGGAAAATGCCGTCAGCGGCCAGTCGGACATGTTCGGCTCTGGCGGCGCCACAGGGCCGGAGCGGATTTCTTTTCCGACCTATACACCCTGGCTGCCATCCGAAAAGCTGATGCGGGAGTTTCAGGTTCTGGGCTTCTATCTCTCGGCCCATCCGCTCGACACCTATAAACCACTGCTGGAAAAGATGCGCGTGCAGAATTTCGCGGACTTTTCCGGCGCTGTGCGCCAGGGCGCGACGGCGGGTCGGCTGGCCGGGACGGTGATTTCAAAGCAGGAGCGCAAGACACGAACCGGAAACAAAATGGGCATTGTGACCTTTTCCGATGCCACTGGCCAGTTCGAGGCGGTGTTGTTTTCGGAAGGCTTGAACCAGTACCGCGACCTGCTCGAATCGGGCAAGTCGCTGGTGATCACGGTTGCTGCGGAGGAGCGTCCTGAAGGGATAGGCCTTCGCATTCAGACGGCGCAGTCTCTGGAAGAAAAATCCTTGCAGATGCAAAAGACGTTGCGCGTCTACCTGCGCGATTCCAGCCCCTTGCGGGCGCTCGCCGCCCATCTCAATACCAAGGGCGATGGACTGGTTTCCTTCGTGGTGATCAAGGAAGATGGCCGCCGCGAAATCGAGGTCGAACTCAATCAACGTTTCCGTATCACCCCGGAAATCGCCGCCGCCATGCGGTCCGCGCCGGGCGTGGTGGATGTTGAATTGGTATAGGCACTCTTTGTAGCGCCGCTCTCGCAAAACCGCTGCCCGGGCTCAAGCGACATGGATTATTTCGGTATTGCCGTTATCCCGGCAGGTTGGTGATGAAGTCTGTGCCATCAACCGTATCCGGGCTTAGCCCATGGTCGGTAATCGTCATCACGGTGCCTGTCGTCATGGTGGTTTCAATGCGCTCGCGGATGTCGTCGGGGACGTGAATCCGATTGAAAACCGTATCCAACCCATTGGGGACGTTTGGCTGCACCTTGCCAATGGTGACAATCGACGAATTTGAGACCGTGGAAGCTGGCTCAAGGCTGGTCACCTGCCAATGAGCCTTCCCACCGGCACTCTCCAGGTTCGCTGCGAAAAAATGCGTACCGAGTGGTGTTTCCGGCTGGTCGATGACAATAGGCGCATCGAAGACCGGCTTGAATGCCTGGCGTGCATAGATTTGGCCAACGGGTGGTATCGGCTTGCCAGCAGTTTGATAGAGAGCGCTCAGGAACGTCGGCGTAATGAGCGGACCCTTCAGGGGCAGACCTTTCCACCGTTTGAAGCCCTGGATGGCCGTGCGGGTCAGGGGGCCTGCATGACCGTCATGGCCGCCCGTCTCAAACCCCATGTCCTGCAACAGAAGTTGGGCGTCATGGATGGTTTCGGTTTCACCCCGGAACGTGATCAACAGGCTCAAAGGTGGTTGGGCGGAAATTACGGACGGGGGCTTGGGGCGGGGCAGATCGGCCATCGCCACTTCCACCGGTTCTGTGCCGCTGGTGCCGTCCGTACCGCGCAGGCGGGCGTCGGACAGGATTTGCGGGCCTTGCTGTTGTTGCGTCGGGGTGAACAGGAACGGGTGTTCAATGGGAGCCGGTGCGACCGG
This sequence comes from Agrobacterium vitis, assembly GCF_014926405.1. Taxonomy (NCBI): domain Bacteria; kingdom Pseudomonadati; phylum Pseudomonadota; class Alphaproteobacteria; order Hyphomicrobiales; family Rhizobiaceae; genus Gillisella; species Gillisella vitis. Next base: position 1,805,617 of record NZ_JACXXJ020000005.1, on the reverse strand, counting down.
AGCATCGCTGATCAGCACATGCGCACCCAGCCGGGTCATGCCGTAGAGCTCACGCGCAAATTGGCCGGGCAGGCGCACGCAGCCATGCGAGGCTGGCCGGTTTGGTACGCTGTTCGATTCATGCAAGGCAACGCCAGACCAGGTGATTCGTTGCATCCAGGGCATGGGCGCATTCGAATAAAGGTTGGATTCGTGATATTTCGTCTTTTGGATGATCGAGAAGATTCCAGACGGCGTCGTATGACCTTCCTTACCAGTAGAAACCTTCGAAAAGGCGATGATCCGGTCTCCATCATAGACCGTGAGAGATTGCGTCTGTTTCGACACGATGATTTGCAATGCGCTGCCGTCTCTGGCGGAGGCCTGCGACAGGCCTGCGCTCAACGCGAGCAGGGAAGCGGACAGGAACATCGAACGAAACATGGTGCGGACCGTCATGGTGCCCTCATCTGTAAACCGGGAAAAACTGGGCCTTCAAAAGGTCGCCTGATCATGTGAGCAACGATGTGCCGAGAAATCAGTTGTTAAACGCCTATACCGCCGTGCGTTTTATAAAATGCACAAAGGATGCAGCCGCGTGCAGGCTGAATCCTAAAATAAACGTCGATCTTTAACGATTGCTTACCCGGCATGGCCGCTCACACAAAGTTGACGGGCAATGCTTTGACAACGGCGCTTTGATAGTAGCTATTTTTTATTGCTGCCGAAGGTGAAGCCGGTTTCGACCATGCCCTTGCCGAATTTCATCCGCAATTGGTCCATGGCGGCTTCCGCCTTGGCGCGGCGGGCGGCATCCGGATCGACCAGATCCGGGGGGTCGGCCAGGCTTGGGTCGGCAAAATCGCTGATGCCGATACCGATTAGCCGAAATTTCGTGCCATCGGCTTCCTTTTCCAGCATTTGCAGGCCCGTGCGAAAGATCCGGTCGGCAAGTTGAGTGGGATCGTCCAAGCGCCGGTTGCGGGTGCGTAATTTGAAATCGGCGCTCTTCAGCTTCAAGATAACGGTGTGTCCAGCCAGTTCCTGCTTTTTCAAGCGCCAGGCGACTTTCTCCGAGAGCTTGCGCAGATGGGGGACAAGGTCTTCCCGGCGGGAAATATCGTCAAAGAACGTGGTTTCGGCGGAGACGCTTTTGGCCGGGTCATTGGTATGGACGTCCCGGTCGTCGATGCCTTTCGATAGCCGTGCCAGTCGTTGGCCCATGCTGCCATAGCGGCGGATCAGGTCGCTTTCCTCCATGGTTTGCAATTGTCCGATGGTGCGAATGCCGTCTTTTTCCAAGGTGCTGGCGAAGGCCTTGCCGACGCCCCAGATCGTGGTGACAGGGCGGGGCGCCAGAAAGTCCAGCGCTTCGGCCTCGCCGACGACTGAAAAGCCCCGGGGTTTTTGCAGGTCGGACGCCACTTTCGCCAGAAATTTACAATAGGACAGGCCAACGGAAACGGTGATGCCAATTTCGCTTTCAATACGCCGGGCAAGCCGTGCCAGCACAAGAGCGGGTGGTGCGTGATGCAGGGCCTCAGTCCCTTTCAATTCCAGAAAGGCCTCATCAATGGACAGGGGTTGCACCAGAGGGGTCAGTTCCTCCATCATTGCCCGGACCTGCCGACCGACACGGGAATATTTTTCCATATTCGGTGGAATGACTACGGCGTCAGGGCAAGCTTCCAGCGCCTTGAACATCGGCATGGCCGAGCGCACACCATGGATGCGGGCCACGTAACAGGCGGTGGAAACCACACCGCGCTTACCACCGCCAATGATCAATGGCTTGTCGATCAGGTCTGGATTGTCGCGCTTTTCAACCGAGGCATAAAAGGCGTCGCAATCGATATGGGCCAATGTCAGCTTAAACAGTTCCGGGTGATAGACGAGGCGAGGGCTGCCGCAAGCCGTGCATCTCCGCTTGCCTTCCGCCTGTAGGGAAAGGCAATCACGACAAAAGCCGGAATGGAGGGGCGGCGCAGCAGACATGGGCGAGAACATATGTTGAACATCGCCACCATAAGCCGGGTTTTCAGTGCCTGCAAGGGGAACCCTTGCTAATCCCCATGACCTGAAAAAGTAAAAGACGGAAGCGGATCAGACCCGCGCCTGGAAATGGCGTAGAACTCGCTCGCTGGCATCGTGCCAATCGCCGGCACGCAATACATGGGGGCCGGGCGGCGGCGCGTGGCGATGAATTTCAGACTGAGGCCCGATCTGCACCAGTAGACAGTCCGGTGCATGCTCTCCCACGGAATGGAGATTATGGGCCATGTCATCCATGAAGGCGAAGGGCAGGGGTCTGTCGCCATGCAGGGCTTTCACGACGGGTCCCTTTGGGCTTTCCGTGGCCAGGAGTGGGAAATCCAGCCCCAGCCGATCCAGCAGACGGCGCCGCTGGGCGGTAAAGGCGGGGGGCATGGCGGTTAGAAACACAATATCGGCAATCTTGCCGATCCGTTGCAGCACGGCCACGGCATCGCCAAACGGCGTCTGCCATTCTTCCTGCTTTTCGAAAAACGTCAGCAGGAGATCCGTGACGATCTGATCTTCCAGCGCAAGCTGGTCCTTGGCTGACACGATATTGCCATGCAGTCGAAAGGATTTCGGCAAGAGACGATGGCCCAGGCTGTCGAGGTAGGCCTCGAAGGGCACCAAGAATTCCAGCACGACGTCGTCGACGTCGCTGATCAGCAATGGCCGGTCCGCCAATCGAACGTGGTTGAAGTCAACAATCTCGCCCATCAGATTTCACCGGAATCAAGTGCAGGCCGAACATAGACGTGATAGGCTGCAATAACATCTTCCGGTCGGGTCTGTGTGGCGGAGCAGAATTCCAGCAAGGTCGGTTCATGCTGCATGAGAAACTCCAGAAGTCCGGCCAGAAATTCCGGGTCATTGACGGCCAGGCGCAATTGCTGAGGCTCCAGGCCGGTCAGGGACAGAAAGCGTCCCAGCATGTCCGGCTCACTCGCCAGCCAACCGAGCACGGCAATCGCCGTTTGTTCGGCATGCTCTGCTGAAACCGTCTTGATCGTCACTTTGTCTCGCACAGTCTATGCCCATTCCCGTTTGTTTCGTCCGGCAGTTCGTTCTATCCGGCCAACTCGCTTAAACCGGTTGTTATTTTCGGTTTATCACGGTTAAATTGTCTTGACTGACTTGTGTCGCAATGTGCCGGGGAATTACCTATTTCTCAACCAAATCGCGCTAAATTCTATTTCACAAAAGAATGAATCTTTATGTCTGTTACGCCTGTCATCCACCATGGAGGGCGGGAAAGCAAGGATTGAAAATGCCGAAAAAGGTGATGATCGTTGAAGATAACGAGCTGAACATGAAACTGTTTCGTGATCTGATCGAAGCGTCGGGCTATGCGACCATCCAGACCCGTAACGGCATGGAAGCGCTGGAATTGGCCCGCAAACATCATCCCGATCTGATCTTGATGGACATACAGCTACCGGAAGTTTCCGGCCTGGAAGTGACCAAATGGCTGAAGCAGGATAGCGAGCTGCACGTCATTCCCGTGATCGCGGTGACTGCCTTCGCCATGAAGGGCGATGAGGAACGTATTCGCCAGGGTGGGTGCGAGGCCTATGTGTCGAAGCCGATTTCCGTGCCAAAATTCCTGGAAACGATCAAGACCTATCTGGGCGACGCCTGAGGCGCAGGCAGCGCGGGTGTCTTAAACGTAGGCGATCGCCGTGAGACCTGGTCAAATGCCTGACGCACCGCGGCGCTCTGGAAGTTATGAATTCTATCTGAAGTGCCAGTCTGTCGGGGTGGCGCAATGTTCATGCAGAGCCGGTAGCGCGTGTGCGCCAGGCATGCTTCAAGGGGTGATGGCTGATGACAGCCCGTATTCTGGTTGTTGATGATGTTCCTGCCAATGTGAAGCTGTTGGAAGCGCGGCTGCTGGCGGAATATTTCGAGGTATTGACGGCGGAAGACGGGCTGAAGGCGCTGGATATCTGCGACCGCACCCAGGTGGACGTCGTCCTTCTTGATGTCATGATGCCTGGCATTGACGGCTTTGAAGTGTGCGAGCGGCTGAAATCCAGCCCGCGCACGGCCCATATTCCCGTGGTGATGGTCACGGCACTGGACCAGCCTTCGGACCGGGTGAGGGGATTGAAGGCTGGCGCTGACGATTTTTTGACCAAGCCGGTCAACGATCTGCAGCTGATCTCCCGGGTTAAAAGTCTGGTGCGTCTGAAAACCCTCTCCGATGAATTGCGCATCCGCGCCGAGACGGCGCAGAAAATGGGCATAGACAGCAACATTCATCTCGGCGACGGACGTATGGACGAGGTCGGCCAGGTCTTGCTGGTCGATAGCCGCGCCAGTTCGCAGGAGCGCATCATCAAGGCGTTGAAGCCTGTGGCTGATGTTGTTGCGATGTCCGACGCCCAGGCCGCGCTGTTTGAGGCGGCGGAAAGCAATTTCGATCTGGTCATCGTCAACGGCACGCTGGAGGATTACGATCCGTTGCGCCTGTGTTCGCAGCTGCGTTCGCTGGATCGTACCCGCTTCATTCCGATTTTGCTGATTGCCGAACCGGGAGAGGAATACTTGATCGTGCGGGCGTTGGATCTGGGCGTCAACGATTACATTGTCCGGCCGGTCGACACCAATGAGCTGCTGGCGCGCACGCTGACCCAGCTACGCCGCAAACGGTATAACGACAGGCTGCGTAGCAGCGTGCAGCAAAGCATCGAACTGGCGGTGACCGACGATCTTACCGGACTTCACAATCGGCGCTATCTCGATACCCATATCAAAGTGTTGTTCGAGCGCTCCAGCCTGCGCAAGAAGCCGCTATCGGTATGCCTGGTGGATATCGATCGGTTCAAGCTGGTCAATGACACCTATGGCCATGAGGCGGGCGATGACGTTCTGCGGGAGTTTGCTGCTCGTATTCGCGCTACGGTGCGCGGAGCCGATCTTGCCTGCCGCTATGGCGGTGAGGAATTCGTGGTCGTGATGCCGGATACGTCGCAAGAGATGGCCGGTACGGTGGCCGAGCGCCTGCGCGAGATGGTAGAGAAAAAGCCATTTCGGTTGCAATCTGGTGGCGAACTGAATGTTACGGCATCGCTTGGCATCGCTACGGCGGGAGATGAGGTCGCAAGTCCGGAACAATTGTTAAGACAGGCTGACCGCGCGCTCTATCAAGCCAAAACCGAGGGCCGTAACAGGGTCGTGTCGGCGGCGGCCTAAAGTAATTTCAGCACAGGTGTGCCTTTGTGTTTGGGGTCACGTGGAGCCCGCTCTCCCGCATCATCAAAAATTCATCTGCCGTGATTTTCCGTTACATCCATGCGCGTGTTCAAGGATTCGGTTTGGCAAAAATTTGCTCCTGACATGGAAAGCCATGTTTGCCCGGACTTTTCCGAGAGCTTGTAGATGTGCTCGATACATGTCTATTTTCTTTTAAAAAAATAAAAAATATACCATAAATAAATAAGGGTATAGTTTTATTTTTGTACTCTGTTTTGGATAGAAATGGAGGTGCAATAGAAAATTATGTTTTTCGAATTGTTGATAACGACAATTTTTCGTCGATATCGAGAGTTTTTGAGAGAAAATACTTGCCTCTCTGGAGTGTTAATTCTATTTGTTTTTACGAAGCGGAAATGAGCAGAATTTAACCATGCCGACATCGAAAAGATGCAACGGTTAAGAAAATGTTGATTTTTTATTTCATATGCGCATAGTTGGGACAACTACGATACATCCATAGCAAGCTGTGCTTTAACGTGTGCTGTGGTTCTTAATAAATGCCGTTTTTATAAGCTGCTTAGAGATATCCATCGATCCCTGTGGATCTGAGAAATTAAGCAGTAAAAACTGACGAATAACAGGTTTAACCAATACCCCATGGTGCTCAGGTCCGCCGCATCTCCTGGGTCGTGGGGTTGGTCGGCAGGTGTGCGATTATCAAGCGGTTCCTCGTGCCGTTATTGCATGCCCGCCGACCCCCATTCCAACGCCGCTTCCCAACGCCGCTTCCTTGTCCGGAGGCGGCGTTCTGCGTTTCGCGGTCAGGATGGTTTCCGATGCATTCTATCCAGCGCCCCTCTCTATGCGTGGGGTTACTGTCCTCGCGCCGACAGCGTCCTTACGCCTATTGCCACAGGCGCAGGATCGGGCTCGGCTTTTAGAGTCGGTCTGCGTGGCGTGCTGGCGCATCCTCAAAACGGCATAAAAAAAGCGCGCCGGATGGAGCGCGCTTTTCAATCTTCTTACGAAGAACCAGGATCACTTGATCTTGGTTTCCTTGAACTCGACATGCTTGCGAGCGATCGGGTCGTATTTGGTCTTCGTCATCTTGTCCGTCATCGTACGGCTGTTCTTGGTGGTGACGTAGAAGAAACCCGTATCGGCTGTCGACAGCAGCTTGATCTTGATGGTTGTAGCCTTGGCCATGGTCGTCCTGCCTTACATGAATAACACAAAGCCGTGACGACCTTCAGGGCCCACGGCAAATCTGGGCGGAAACTACAAATCGCCACCGAAAAGTCAACCCCGCGCACCCTTGAAAAACAATCGTGCGACGGAAAGAACCACATATAACGCAAAGAAGCCGGCAATCGACCAGGCAAAACCGGCATTTCCGCCCATGTCAATCGCTGCACCCACGACTTGTGGTCCGGCCACCGTGCCAACGGCGTAGCAGAAAACGAAGGCGGCATTGGCGGCTGCCAGATCAGATCCGGTGAGTCGGGAGCCCAGATGACTGAGGCCGATTGTGTAGAGCCCCGACACGCAGCCGCCCCAGAATAGCAGGATGACGGCCATCGCCATCCAGCTATGGGAGATCAGCGGCAGCAGCAGCGATCCGATCAGACCGACCGTTGCCAGGGCGCCGAGCAGCAAGCGGCGATCCCTAAGCTTGTCGGAGAGCATGCCAAGCGGGATCTGGAACACCATATTGCCAACCCCCATCACAGTGAGCAGCAGGGCTGACTGGGCCTCTGTGAAGCCGATACGGGTGGCATAGACGGGCATCAGTGACAGTCCACCGACTTCCACCGCGCCGAACACGAAGACGGCGGCTGTGGCGGTTGGCACCAGGAAGATATAGCGGAAGAAATGCATCTCTGGCTTTTCATCCAGCGCCGGGCTTTCGTTGCGGGCAACGAAGATCGGCACCGCTGCCATCAGGATGGCAACCGCACCGATGGCAAAGGGCAATACGCCTTCACTGCCGACAATCGAAAACAACAAGGGGCCTGCTGCAAAACCGACCGATAGGACCGTGGCATAAATGCCGAGCACCAGCCCGCGCCGCGACGGTGGGGCGGCGGCATTGATCCAGAATTCCGACAGGATGAACAATGTCGTCGTTGCGCCGTGAAACACCAGCCGCAGGGGAAACCACATCCAGAAGGCTTCGGCGTAATAGAAGCCGAGCGAACTGAGCGCTGCCAGCAGCACCGCCCAGATCATGGTCTGCGCCACCCCGACACGGTGCGCGAGCCTGGTGGTGATTGGCGCGGCAATCATCGCCGCAACGCCTGCCATGGCTGAATTCAGCCCGATCAGGGTGGAGGGAATGCCGCGTTTTTCCAGAATGATGCTGAGCAGAGGCAATCCAAGCCCGATGGCAATGCCCACAGCGGAAATCGATGAGACTGCGGCAATCAGCGATGGCCAATGGATCTCTTCACGATGTCCGGTAACAGGGTCTCTGGTGTCAGACATGGAAGGTCCTTAGAAGAAAATGCACGCAATGCGCGGTGAAGGATAACAGCGCAAGGCGTCATGCCAGGGCAACAAAGGCCGATTACATCTCATAATATGCCAGCGATCCTCCGGGGCTTTACTCCATAATGGCAAAAATCGAAACCGGTTTAAGCCACTATGCAGAAAACTACTTATTTGATTGTCTTAATACGTCGCCCGACCTGGGTTGGTTTGGCCTGGCTGGTCCATCCGATATGGCTCGTTGAAACCGTCACTTTGGCGGATAGCGCTCGTCGTAGTCCTCGATCACCTCAGGCTCGTCCCCGAAACCATGCATGCGCAGCGCCCATTGCAGCCCGACCACGCCGCCCTTGATGGGCTGGATGATTAACAGAGAGACGACGACGGCAATCGGTGTCCAGATCGCCAGATGCGCCCAGGTTGACAGCACGAAGACCAGATCGGTCATCATATAGCCGCCCAGCAGCACATGGCCGACGATCATGATGACGATATAGGGCGGCAGGTCGTCGGCCCTCTGATGGGAAAGATCCTCGCCGCAGGCTGCGCAGGTATCGACCGGCTTCAGGAAGGCCTTGAACAGGCGACCGGAGCCGCAGGCCGGACAGGTACACATCAGACCGCGCAGGATGGAGCGTCCAAGCGGGCGAACCGCATCCTTGCCGCCGCCGAAGCGGATAACGGGGGGAGACTGGCTGACAGACATGCGGTTCCTCCTGAACTTCTATCAAATCCTATAGGCTTTGATCAAAGATGGGGCATGAAAGTTGATATTTCATCGCGGCATTTGCGCACAAGCGCTTCGACTGGCTTCATTTACGAAGCCCAGATATACGAACTCGGCGCGTATTTTCAACGCCTGCTACGTGGTGGTCTTGTTCCCGGTGTCTTGCCGGGACCAGGCCGTCCGCGCCGTGTTGTCTTGTGGAAGGAACGGATGCCGGTCGGCATTTTCTTGCCTTCGCTGAGGATTTCAAACCGCAAGGCACCCGCGAGCGGCACGGCTTCCACCAGCTTGACACTGACGCTGTCCCCCAATTGATACCCAAGCCCGGTCTTTTCACCGGTCAAAGCTTGGTGTGCCTCGTCGTAGATGAAATAGTCGCGGCCAAGCGTTGAGACCGGAATGAAGCCATCGGCGCCATATTGCGGAAGCGAGATGAACAGGCCGGATTTGGTGACGCCGGAAACCTGCCCGTCGAATTCGTCGCCGATCCGGGTTGCCAGGTGATGGGCGATCAGCCGGTTGATCGTGTCACGCTCGGCGGCCATGGCGCGGCGCTCGAAGGTGGAGATTTCGGCGGCGACATCGGCCAGCGCCGCTTCTTCATCGGATGTAATGCCGCCTTCGCCAAGCCCCAGCGTGCCAACCAGCGCCCGATGCACGATCAGGTCGGCGTAGCGGCGGATGGGTGAGGTGAAATGCGCGTATTTCAAAAGGTTCAAGCCGAAATGGCCGATATTCTCAGGGCTATAGACCGCCTGGCTCTGGGAGCGCAGCACCATTTCGTTGACGATGGTCTGGTGGGGCGTGTCCTGCGCCTTGGCGAGGATGCCATTGAACGAATTGGAGCGCAGATTGCCGCCCTTGGCCAGTGAAAAGCCGATGGTGGCCAGGAACTCGCGCAGCACTTCCTGCTTGGCCAATGTTGGCGTGTCGTGGATACGGTAGACCAGCGGCTGTTTTTTCTTCTCCAGCGTCTCGGCGGCGGCCACATTGGCCTGGATCATCATTTCCTCGATCAGCTTATGGGCGTCCAGCCGTTCTGGTACAAAGACCCGATCCACTGTGCCATCGGCTTTAAGGATGATTTTGCGCTCCGGCATGTCCAGTTCCAGTGGCTGACGGCGGTCGCGGCCACGCTTCAGAATCGCATAGCCGGCCCAAAGCGGCTTCAGGATCGGCTCCAGCAGCGGCCCAGCCTTGTCATCCGGGTTGCCGTCAATAGCGGCCTGTGCCTGTTGGTAGGACAGTTTGGCCGCACTCTTCATCATGATGCGATGAAAGGTATGGCTGGCCTTACGGCCTTCATGGGAAAATACCATGCGCACGGCCAGCGCCGGCCGGTCAACGCCCTCGCGCAGCGAGCAGAGATCGTTGGAAATCCGCTCCGGCAGCATCGGCACGACCCGGTCGGGGAAATAGACCGAATTGCCGCGCTTCAGCGCCTCGCGATCCAGCGCCGACTTACTGCGGATGTAATAGGAGACGTCGGCAATCGCCACGGTGACGATCACGCCGCCCGGATTATCGGGCGAGGGGTCCGGCTCAGCGTGAACAGCATCGTCATGGTCCTTGGCGTCATGCGGGTCGATGGTGACCAGCGGCAGGCTGCGCCAGTCCTCCCGATGCGCCATGCTGGCTGGTTTGGCGGCATCGGCCTCGTCCAGCACCGATTGCGGGAAGATATGCGGAATGCCATGGGCGTGGATGGCGATCATCGAGATCGCTTTTTCTGATGCCACCGAGCCGATCACCGACAGAACCTTGGCGCGGGCAAGGCCCAGACGGCTGGAGAGCCGCCCGACTTCCACCTCGACCAGATCGCCGTCGCGGGCGTCGCCGACATCGGCGGCCTCGATGACCATCTCCTCGCCGCGCCGCTCAATGGGCATCAGCCTGCCGCCGGTATCACCGGCCATTTCGCGGTAAACGCCCAAAAGCGCCCCGCGTCGCTTGTCGATCACCTTGATGATCCGGGCGGTATAGGCCGGACCAGCGCGGTCCTTCGACGGGAAAATCTTTGCCAGAACCCGGTCGCCAAGCCCGCCAACCGGCGTCTTGCCCTTGGCGCGGTCCGCGCTCGACTGGCGGATGGAGACAGCAGGGGCAGCACCCAATTCATCCGGCCATTCTGCGGGACGCCCGATCAGGTCGCCATCCTTGTCACGGGTGGTGATGTCGAGAACGGTCACGGGCGGCAGCGCACCGGGTCGGCTCAGCGACTTGCGGTTCTTGTTGACCAGCCCGTCTTCTTCCAAAGCCCGCAGGGCTTCCTTCAATTCAATACGGGCTTCGCCCTTCAGGCCGAAAGCCTTGGCGATTTCGCGCTTGGAGGCCCGGTCGGGATTGTCGGTGATGAACTGCATCAGGATTTCACGGGGCGGCACCGCCCCGTGAATGATCACCGTTTCATTCTTGTCCGCTGCCTTTTTCGCCGCAAGCTCCGCCTTCCGCGTTCTGTTGGTGAGGCTGCGGGTGTCGGGTCGCGGGGATTTGCTCAAGGTCAGGCTTTCTCTGTTTTTGCGGCGGGCTTTGCCTTGGGCTTCGTCGCCTTCGGCTTGGCAGCTGCTTTCTTTGGTTTGGCGTCGGCGGCGTCATCCGCATCGGCCTTGGTGGCTTTCGCAGCCGGTTTTTTCGCAGGCGCTTTCTTGGTGGCCGCGGATTTGGCCGCAGGTTTCGCCTTGGTCTTGCCGCTGCCTTCCTTGGCGGCGCGCTCGACGATCAGGGCAATCGCCTCTTCCATGGTCACGGCTTGCGGGTCCATGCCTTTGGGAATGGTCGCATTGATCTTACCCCAATTCACGTAGGGACCATAGCGGCCATCGCGCACGGTAATCGCGCCGCCATCGGGATGATCGCCGATCTCTTTCAGGGCGGCAGGTGCGGCGCGGCCACGGCCACCGGGGTTGGCTTGCTTTTCAGCCAGAACCGTGACGGCGCGGTTGAGGCCGATGGTCAACACATCCTCGATACCATCGAGATTGGCATAGGTGCCATCATGCAGCACGAAAGGTCCATAGCGGCCAAGCCCCGCAGTCATCATCTTGCCGGTTTCCGGGTGAAGGCCGACTTCGCGCGGCAGTGACAGCAGTGACAGCGCCTTGTCAAAATCCACATCGGTCGGCGACCAACCCTTGGGCAGGGACGAGCGCTTGGCTTCCTTGCCATCGCCACGCTGGACGTAAGGACCGAAACGGCCGCTGCGAAGCGTGATCTGTTCACCGGTTGTCGGATCTTCACCCAGTGCTTTCGGTTCATTGCCGACGGCTTCCGCTTCCGTGCCGCCATCAGCGGACAATTGGCGGGTGAAGTTGCATTCCGGATAATTGGAGCAGCCGACGAAGGCGCCGTATTTACCCAGCTTCAGCGACAGATTGCCGGTGCCACAAACCTGGCAGATGCGCGGGTCCGAGCCATCTTCGCGCTTCGGGAACACCAGTGGGGCCAGCGCCTCATTCAGCGCGTCGAGCACGTTGGTGACGCGCAATTCCTTGGTGCCTTCGATCTGGGCAAAGAAATTCTGCCAGAATTCGCGCAGCACGTCTTTCCAGTTCAGCTCGCCGGCAGAAATCTTGTCGAGCTTTTCTTCAAGATCGGCGGTGAAATCATATTCGACATAGCGGGTGAAGAAGCTTTCCAGGAATGCCGTCACCAAACGGCCCTTGGCTTCGGGGATCAGCTTACGCTTGTCGATAACAACATATTCGCGGTCGCTGAGCGTCTTCAGCGTCGCGGCATAGGTCGAGGGCCGGCCAATGCCAAGCTCTTCCATCTTCTTGATCAGGGTCGCTTCCGAATAGCGTGGTGGCGGCTCGGTGAAATGCTGGGTGGCATTGACCTTTTGCTTGGCCAGCGCCTCGCGGGCGTTGATCTCCGGCAGGCGGCCATCTTCATCATCGTCGTCGCTCTTTTCGCCTTCCTCACGGTGATCAGTATAGGCGGCGATGAAGCCGTCGAAGCGGATGACCGAGCCAACGGCGCGCAAGCCGGCTTTTTCACCGGCCTTGTCGGCGAGGATTTCAGCGGTGGTCCGCTCGATTTCGGCAGACGCCATCTGGCTGGCAATGCCGCGCTTCCAGACCAGATCGTAAAGACGCAACTGGTCGGCATCGAGATAGCGGCGCACCTGATCCGGTGTCCGGTTGAAATCGGTCGGGCGGATAGCTTCATGCGCTTCCTGGGCGTTTTTCGCCTTGGTGGAATAGAAGCGCGGCTTTTCCGGCATATAGCGCGGGCCGAATTGCTGGGTAATCGCGGCGCGGGCGGCCTCAATGGCTTCCGGGGCCATCTGCACGCCATCGGTACGCATATAGGTGATCAGACCGACGGTCTCGCCGCCAATATCAACGCCCTCATAAAGCTTCTGCGCCACCTGCATGGTGCGCGAGGCGGAGAAACCGAGCTTGGAGGAGGCGGCCTGTTGTAGCGTAGAAGTTGTAAACGGCGGCGATGGGTTGCGCTTGACGGGCTTGGCCTCAATCGATTCCACCACATAGTTTGCGCCGTCGAGCAGGTCTTTCAGCCGGTTGGCCATGTCGCCATTGCCAACGCTGCGCGCTTGCAAGCGCTTGCCATCCGCGGACACCAGACGAGCCAGGAATTCATCGCCGCGTGGAGTCTTCAGAAGCGCCGACAGGTTCCAGTATTCTTCCGAGACGAATCGTTCGATCTCGTTTTCCCGGTCGCAAACCAGCCGCAGGGCCACCGATTGGACGCGGCCTGCCGAACGGGCACCGGGCAGCTTGCGCCACAGAACCGGCGACAGATTGAAGCCGACCAGATAGTCCATCGCACGGCGCGCCAGATAGGCATCGACCAGATCGCCATCGATATCACGCGGGGCAGCCATGGCGTCGAGCACGGCTTTCTTGGTGATGGCGTTGAAAACCACGCGCTTTACTGGCTTGTCGCCGATCACCTTCTTCTTCTTCAAGAGATCCAGCACATGCCAGGAAATCGCTTCACCCTCACGATCCGGGTCGGTTGCGAGAAACAAGGCATCGGCCCCCTTCATCGCATCGGCAATGTCCTTCATGCGTTTGGCAGAGGCGGTGTCCACTTCCCATAGCATTTCGAAATCCTGATCCGGCAGGACCGAGCCGTCCTTGGCAGGCAGGTCGCGGACATGGCCGAAGGAGGCGAGCACCTTATATCCCGGTCCGAGATACTTGTTGATCGTCTTGGCTTTGGCAGGGGATTCGACAACGACTACATTCATTCTGTTTCTCTGAACATGGCCCCGTTTGTTGCATATGGCGTCGATTCTGGCGAGGGTTCAAGCATCGATGGTTCGACATGGACAGGGATTGCGCCGGGGTCAAGTCCCCTCATGCATTTTATCCATCACACGTTTGCACAACCAAAAGTTTATGAAAATGGTATTGCAATCATAAATCAATTCTGTATCATATGTTGCATAGGTAGCAATTATACATATTCAGGTTGTATTTCCACGACGGGAACACGTAATGACGGGCAGTGGCGCAGCGGAACTTCATAGCCGGGAAAGCATAGCCTATGTGCGCCAGATGCTGGGCGAATTGCGGCTGGTTGCCGAAAAAGAGGGCGCGCAAATGCTGTGCTACCTGATCGAGATGGCTTTTGAAGAGGCCGGCGACCTTCAACGCCGCCACAAAGCGCCAAGAATGATCTCAAACGCCAAAAGATCGCTTTGAAAATCGTTCAAGGCGCGAATGCGCGAAGTCCAACTTTAATCCAGCGGTGCAATCGAAACCAGTCCACCGGGATGACGGTGCAGGCGCCCGGCGATATCCAGTTCCAGCATCACCAGATAGACGGCGGATGGCGGTAATTGCGTGTGGCGAATGATATCATCGACCTCGACCGGCGTTATGCCCAACGCATCGATGATCCGGCTGCGATCCTGTTCGCCGGGTGGCTGGTTGAAGGTCTCGCTTTCTTCATAGACCGGCTCTTCCACCTGCGGCTGGGAAAACAAGTCAATACTGCTGAGCGGGGATAGCGCCTCGAGAATATCCCGGGCCTCGGTGGTGATCGTCGCACCGTTTTTCAACAGTCCATTGGTACCATGACAGCGCGGATCGAGCGGCGAGCCCGGCACGGCAAACACCAGCCGTCCGAAATCGGCAGCCAGCCGCGCGGTAATCAGCGAACCGGAGCGGCTGGCGGCTTCTATCACCACAACCCCAAGCGAGGTCCCGGCAATCAAGCGGTTGCGTCTTGGAAAATCGCGGGCGCGAGGCTCCCAGCCAAATGGCATTTCGCTGATCGCCACACCCTTGCCATCCCAGATGTCTTTCAGCAGATCGACATTCTCAGGCGGGTAGGGGCGGTCGAGCCCACCGGCCAGTGCCGCCATCGTGCCAGTGTCCAGGCTTGCCCGATGCGCGCCCGCATCGATACCGCGCGCCAGACCTGATGTGATGGTGTAGCCGGTTGTGCCGCAATCGCGTGCCAGCATGGCTGCCATTTTTACGCCGCTGATTGAGGCATTGCGCGATCCGACGATGCCGATCGAGGGGCGGATTGCAGTGCTTCCTTGGCCTTTCATGGCCAGAATCGGCGGTGCCGCGTCGATCTGGCGCAGCGCCGGGGGATAGTCCGGCTCGCCGATCCCGACGAATCGCGCACCGAATTTGCGGGCAAATTCCAGCTCGCGTTCGGCCTCGGCCACTGTAGCGATTCGGATGGAGCGGGTAGCGCCGCCGCGCTGCGACAGTTCGGGCAGCATGTCCAACGCACGTTCGGCGGTGCCGAAATTGTTGATCAGGTCGCGAAAGGTGGCGGGGCCGACATTGTCGGAGCGGATCAGCCTTAGCCAGGCGGTTCGTTGCTTTTCCGTCAGGGCGATACCTGAGCGTCCCGAACCGCCTGCCGACATGGTGTGCTATCCTTTTTTACCGATCTTGCTCTCGGTGCCTGAAATCAATCGTTCAATATTCGCCTTGTGCTTGCCCCAGGTGATCACGGTCATCGCCGAGGTGATCATGGCAGCTTCCGGCTGACCAAGTATCCACAATGCAACCGGAATAACAAGGGTTGCAACCAGTGCTGATAGCGAGGAATAGCGGCTGAGAAAGGCAATCGACAGCCAGACGATGGCAAAGACCAGCACCATCAAAGGAAAAATGCCGAGCAATGTGCCGATATAGGTGGCCACGCCCTTGCCGCCCTTAAAACCCAGCCAGACCGGGAACAGGTGGCCGATAAAAGCAGCAAAGCCACCAAGCAGGCCCGGCAGATGGACCGTATCGGAGCCGAACAGTTTCTGGGCGATCAGTGCTGCCGCTGTTGCCTTCAAGGCATCCAGCAGCAGTGTGGCTGCGGCCAGCTTCTTATTGCCGGTGCGCAGCACATTGGTGGCGCCAATATTGCCGGAACCAATATTGCGCACGTCGCCCAGGCCCGCCATCCGGGTGAGCAGCAGTCCGAAGGGGATGGAGCCAAGCAGATAGCCGATCGCCAGCGAGGCGATGAGGGCGGTGATCGTCACCTGGCTGTAATCGAGGCTGGGCATGGCCGGCTCCTATACGTTCAAAACAGAGAAAACACCGGACGGCCCGCCACATAGGTGGCGACAGCGCGGCCGGAGAAGCGGGCGTCTTCAAAGGGTGTATTCTTGGAGCGCGACAACAGCGTCTCCTTGGCAACCAACCATGGCTCGTCCAGATCGATGAGCACGATATCGGCCTTTGCGCCCGGCTTCAATGTACCGGCATCCAGCCCGAAAATTTCGGCAGGCCGGGTGGACATCGCATCGATCAGCCGCATCAGCGGCACCTGACCGGCATGATGCAGCCTGAGAGCTGCTGCCAGCAAGGTTTCCAGACCAACCGCGCCATCGGCAGCATCGGCAAACGGCAAGCGCTTGGTATCGACATCCTGCGGATCATGGGCTGAAACGATGATGTCGATATCGCCGCTTGCCAAGGCCTCGACCATCGCTACCCGATCATCCTCGGCCCGCAGCGGCGGGGCCAGCTTGAAGAAGGTCCGGTATTCACCGATATCGTTTTCGTTCAGCGACAGATTGTTGATGGAAATACCGCAGGTGACGTTTGCGCCGCGTGCGCGGGCAAGTTTGATGGCCTCCACCGAGCCGGGCACCGAAATCTTG
Source organism: Agrobacterium vitis (assembly GCF_014926405.1). NCBI lineage: Bacteria > Pseudomonadati > Pseudomonadota > Alphaproteobacteria > Hyphomicrobiales > Rhizobiaceae > Gillisella > Gillisella vitis. The sequence goes on along the minus strand of NZ_JACXXJ020000005.1, from coordinate 1,789,097 downwards.
GCGGCATGATATTTTGCCCGCGTTAGCCCGGCGATACGCAGGTCGCGTTCCAGCGGAATGATTTCGGCTTCCTTCGGCACGCCGGACAAGCCCAGCCAACTGGCAAACAGGCCTTCGTTCATCACGCCATTGCCGAGATATTTTTCGTGCAGTTCCAGCGAAATCACCGCGCCGAATTCACGCGCATAGGTCATCGCCCGGCGCAGCACCAGCGTATCATCCAGTCCATGGCGGCCATTGGTGAAGCAGACGGCACCCGCCTGTTGCAACAGGCCGAATTCGGTCATTTCCTCGCCGTGCAGCCGACGGGTCAGGGCCGCTGCCGGATAGATATTGACCGGCGATTTTTCCCGCGCCGCATTCTTGATGAATTCCACCAGGGCGATGTCATCGATGACAGGATCGGTATCCGGCATCATCACGAAGGAGGTCACGCCGCCAGCTGCTGCGGCCTTGCCGGCGGAGGCCAGTGTTTCGCGGTGCTCACCGCCGGGTTCGCCGACAAATACCTGCGCATCCACCAGACCCGGTGCCGCGACCAGTCCTTTGCAGTCCCTGATTTCGGCACCCTCGGGTGCGCCCTGATTGCGGGCATCCGCACCGGCGGCCAGAATGCGGCCATCGGCGGAGACAATGATGCTGCCAACCTCATCCAATGCGCGGGATGGGTCGATAATGCGGGCATTGTTGAAGACAAGCGGCTTGTTCATGCGCCAACTCCTTCGCTACGCGGGCCGTTATTGTCAGAGATCAGCAGCGATTCCATCACGGCCATGCGCACGGCGACGCCCATTTCGACCTGGCTTTCGATAACGCTTTGCGGCCCATCGGCCACATCGGAGGCGATTTCCACCCCGCGGTTCATTGGCCCGGGATGCATGACCAGGGCGTCTTCCTTGGCGGCTTTCAGCTTTTCGGCATCAAGCCCGTAGAAGTGGAAATATTCGCGGATCGACGGGACAAACGACCCTGCCATGCGCTCGCGTTGCAAGCGCAGCATCATCACGACATCGGCGCCTTTCAGGCCTTCCTTCATATCGTGGAAGACTTCGACGCTCATATCGGCAATGCCCGAAGGCAGCAGCGTGGCGGGGGCCACAACCCTGACCCGCGCGCCCATGGCATTGAGCAGCAGAATATTGGAGCGGGCGACGCGCGAATGCAGCACGTCGCCGCAGATTGCAACGATGATCCGAGACAGCTTGCCCTTGGCGCGCCGGATGGTCAGCGCGTCGAGCAGCGCCTGGGTTGGATGTTCATGCTGGCCGTCGCCGGCATTGATCACCGCGCAGGCGACCTTTTGCGACAGAAGGGCTGCGGCACCGGCTGAGGCATGGCGCACCACCAGCACGTCCGGGTGCATGGCGTTCAGCGTCATCGCCGTATCGATCAGCGTTTCGCCTTTCTTGACCGACGAATTACCGACCGACATGTTCATCACATCGGCACCGAGCCGCTTGCCCGCCAGCTCGAAGGATGACTGGGTGCGGGTGGACGCCTCGAAAAACAGGTTGATCTGGGTCAGACCGCGCAGGGTCGAGGTCTTTTTTTCACGCTGGCGGCTGATTTTTACCGCTTCGTCAGCTTTATCGAGCAGATAGGTAATATCGGTTTCGGTAAGGCCCTTGATGCCAATCAGATGGCGATGGGGAAAGAAGACCATGCGCATGTTCTCCTAGAGTTCGTCAGGGAAAAATGGAGCCCGATTTTCCGACAGGACAAACGACAACGAAAGGCTTTGGAGTCTCTCCGCTTCGTAGTGAAAGCATGAGACTCCGAAGGGGTCGCGCGGTCTATAAAGACTGCGATGATCAGGAGCAAGCCTGCTTGAGACGTGCAAGCCTTTGTCCCCCGTTTTGGTCGCTTGCCCCGACCCATGCTGTCGCAAATGCGCGCAAACGTGTTAAAGACCATCGACAAAGATCGATTTGCGGCATTGCTGTAAGACAAAGATAAAAATTGGAACGCGGATGAGCCGTACGGAAGACAAATTGCTGGAACTCAATCAGCCAAGGCCCTGGTCCGGCGTGAACGCCTTTCGCACCGATCCGCTGGTGGTTGATATTACCAACGGCCTCAGCCGCAACCTGCGCGATGAATATGATACGCTGGGCCGCTATGTTACCTCGCATGAGGCGCAGGAACTGGCCCGTATGGCCAACCACAATCCGCCGGAACTACGCACCCACGGGCCGCGCGGCGAGCGCCTGGATGTGGTGGAATTTCATCCGGCCTGGCACGCGCTGATGCGCCGTTCCATGGCAACCGGCCTGCATTCCTCCGTCTGGGAAAATTTAGCGGATGCACGCGGCCAGGATCACAAGGCCCGCGCCGTGCGATTCTATCTCACCGCGCAGCTCGAATGCGGCCATCTCTGCCCGCTGACCATGACCAGCGCCTCGGTCGCCGCCCTGATGGGCTCGCCCCGAGTGCAGAAGGAATGGGCACCGAAGATTCTGTCGCGCAAATATGACAGTTCCAACCGCCCCGCCATGCAGAAATCCGCCATTACCATTGGCATGGGCATGACGGAGAAACAGGGCGGCACCGATGTGCGCGCCAATATCTCCACCGCCACACGGGTAGGCGAGGGGATCTACCGGCTGTCTGGCCACAAATGGTTCATGTCGGCACCGATGAGCGATGGGTTCGTCATGCTTGCGCAGATGCCGGAGGGCGTTGGCTGTTTCCTGGTGCCGCGCCTGTTGGAAGACGGCTCGGCCAACGGTTTGCAGTTCCAGCGGCTGAAGGACAAGATCGGCAATCGCTCCAATGCCTCCTCCGAGGTCGAATTTACCGATGCCTTCGGATTCCTGCTGGGCGAGCAGGGCGGCGGCATCCGCACCATCCTCGAAATGGTGACGCTGACCCGGCTGGATTGCGCGCTGGCCTCTGCGGGCATCATGCGTGCCTCAATGGCCGAGGCTGTCCACCATGTGCGGGGCCGCTCGGTGTTTGGTAAAAAGCTGGTCGATCAGCCGATCATGACCCGCGTTCTGGCCGATATGGCGCTGGATGTGGCGGCGGCTACGGCGCTGTCCTTCCGGCTGGCCGAGGCCTTCGACCGCGCCCGTGATAATCCCGCCGATGCGGCTTACGCACGGGTGATGACGCCGGTGGTGAAATACTGGGTCTGCAAGATGGCGCCGCCGCTGATCTATGAAGCGATGGAATGCATCGGCGGCAGCGGCTATGTGGAAGAGCGCGCCATCGCGCGCCATTACCGTGAGGCCCCTGTTAACGCCATCTGGGAAGGCTCCGGCAATGTCATGGCGCTGGACGTGTTGCGCGTGCTGGCCCGTGGTAAAGACCTGTTCGAAATGGTGTTTGCCGAGCTGGAACGCGATCTCGGCCCGTCAGGCCGCAAAACTGTCGAAGTGCTGCGCGCCGCCATGGCGCTCTGCGAACGCGACGAGGGTGCTGCCCGCCTGCTGGTCGAACAAATGGCACTGGCCGCCGCCGCCGCCGAGCTTTACCGCATGGGGGCAGGCAAGATTGCTGATGCCTTTCTGGAGACACGCCTGACAGGCGGCTGGCGAAATACCTACGGCGTGCTCGATGCCCGATTCGACAGCCGGTATCTGATCGATTTGCTGTATCCGGCGGTAGATTGAGACGGATGTGATCGTCTGCACGGTGAGAAGCCCGAAGGAGGCCGCTCATGCTGAATTTTCCTTTCGTCGTGGACGAAGATATCAACGTGGAGCAGGAATTAATACAACCCGTTTTTTCGATTAAGGTTGTATATGGTATGACGTATAAGCCTCTATATATCGAATTATTTCATGAAAATGAGAATTCAATAATCATATCTATAAAAATGAACCATGTTCGAGAGAGGTATGAGATAGGGAATATTTTTATTGAGCGCCATATTGCAGGCGGATGTCTTGAAACAAGGTCCTGCATATTTCATTTTGATAGATTATTAATCGGGGCTTGTTCTAAGATGGTTTACGTCGGTGACTGGGGCAGGGCCGAATGCGGATTAAAATTTGAAAGTTTGGATGGAGAACAGTTCTATATTGTGTCCGGCGACTACCCTTATTCGGTGGCTTTGATTGGTGACAGATTTGAAGCCTTGGGGCTTGTTCCGGAATTTGCGCTTAACGAATATCACTATGAAGAAATCGGCCCGATTTAATCGACGGAAGTAGCGATGTCGATCTATTCCAAGACGTTGAAATTTCAGTTCCGGCAAGCAAGACAGATAGTCAGTCTCTTTTCGAGGTTGGTCATGGAAACAGTGCCTTTGTCCCATGGGGAGGCAGTCAATTTCGTCAATGATTGCAAGCGGAAATCCGCCAAAATATTGGGGATGAAGCCGATCACGACGACTTGTTGTCATAGTTTACGAGTGACGTGACCCATTTTTTTAAACCTGGCTATCAAAGCATGGATGGATCGCTCGCTCTTTTGGTGCAGGGCCTGCCGCCAATCTATCCACAGCCCCGCCTCCAAAAATTAACCTTAATAAAAGGTTTACGTTGTGCGGCATTCATTAACCGTTAACTCTGCTGGTGAATGCAACCAATAGGGGCGGGTAATGATGGCTGGCCTTCGGAAATATATGGCACTGGGCGTCATGATGACGTTTTTTGCCGTTTTGGCATTGGATATTGCGGTGCCGGCATTGGTGCTGTCTGTCATGGCGGCGATCAATTGGCTGGTGCTGAAGGCGCCGGATGATCTTTTCGACCATCTCCTGCCGCGTCAGTCCGTCTCGGCCCACTCCCTCTCGGTAAAGGGGAGGCTGGCATGAAATATCTGCTGATCTTCTGGGCAGGGCCAATCCTGCTTTTGGGAAGCTGGTATTATCTTTCGCTCAACGACATGAGCTTCGGCTTTTTCATGCTGACCCGCCAGACCCATGATCTGGTCTTTACCATCTATGGCAATGTTCTAGGCATCGCGCCGGAAAGCATTCCGCCGCTGGTCATGCGTGCCATCGTTATCGATAGCACTGTGCTATTCAGCCTGGTGGCCTTTCGCCGCCGCAAGCAAATTGCTGCCTGGTGGAAAGCAAGGCAGCTTCAGAGCGTGGATGCAAGGCCAGACAGCCTGTCCAGCGCCCCTTGAAGAATGAAGCTTGCGGCTGCCGAATCAATCCGTTCGGCACGCTTGGCCCGCGAAACGTCCATTTCCAGCAGCGCACGCGTTGCCGCGACCGTTGATAGTCGTTCATCCCAGTAGACGAAGGGAATGTCGGTCTTCTCGGCCATAGCGCGCACAAAGGCGCGTGTGGCCTGGACACGCGGCCCGGAAGAGCCATCCATGTTGATCGGCAGGCCGATGACGAAGGCGGCGACTTTTTCCTTCGCGGCAAAGGCCAGCAGAACCTCTGCGTCTTTGGTAAATTTCGTCCGCTTGATCACCGTGCGCGGCGAAGCGAACCGGCGTCCGAGATCCGACATCGCAAGACCAATGGTCTTGGTGCCGAGATCTAGACCCGCCACGGCCTGACCCGGTTGCAGGCTTTGCGCCAGTTCTTCGATATCAAGGGTCGCCATAACTGTTTCTCAAAATGTGAATAGTGTGTTCATGCCAAACTGTGTGGATACGGGGGTATCCTCGCCGTTTGGTCTTTTCTTGCGCTGCTTATGCCATATGTCTTGGCGGGCAAACCATTTTCATTCATCCATAGAGGATATTCCATGAAACTCACCTGGCTCGGCCATTCGGCTTTTCGTCTCGAAACCGCCAAGGCGACCATTCTGATCGACCCGTTCCTGACCCACAATGCCAGCTTTTCCGGGCTGGATAGGAAGGATATGACCAAGGGCGTCACCCATATTCTGCTCACCCACGGCCATGGCGACCATGTCGGCGATACGGTGGCGATTGCCAAGGATACCGGCGCAACCGTGCTGGCCAATGCCGATCTCGCTGCCTGGCTTGGTGCCAAGGGCGTCCAGAAAATCGAGATGGGCAATACAGGCGGCACGATCGATCTCGGCGGCTTTACTGCGACCTTTACCAATGCGCTGCATTCTTCCGCGCAGATCACCGAGGATGGCGTGTCGCATGCGCTCGGCAATGCCAATGGGTTGATGCTGCATTTCCAGGATGAAGCATCGCTGCTGCATATGGGCGATACCGATATTTTCTCCGATATGGCGCTGATCAACGAATTGCATCAGCCCGATATTGGCATCGTACCGATTGGTGACCGTTTCACCATGGGCGGTGCGGTCGCCGCACTTGCCTGCCAGCGATTCTTCAACTTCAAGACCGCTATTCCCGCCCATTACGGCACCTTCCCGATCATCGACCAGACCCCGGAAAAATTCGTGGCCGGCATGGAAGGCTCGAAAACCGAGGTCAAGGCACCCAAGCCTGGCGAAACGCTGTCGCTTTGAAATGATGCCCTGCTAAAAACCTCAGTCTTTGCCCCTGGATAAGTCACTCCAGGGGCGAAAAATCGAGGGTGGCAAAAGCCTGCCCGTTGCGCGGGCGCGGTTCGGCGATTATAGCGGTCTGATAATCGATCTGGAGAATGCCGATGTCCGTTGATCTCGCCACTGTCAAGCGTGTTGCCAAGCTTGCCCGTATTGCTCTGCCCGAAGACGAGGCCGAGCGGGTGATGGGAGAGTTGAATGGCATTCTCGGCTTTGTCGAGCAATTGTCGGAAGTGAATGTCGATGGCGTCGAGCCGATGACCTCTGTCATGCCGATGGCGATGCGCAAGCGCAAGGACGCCGTTACCGATGGCGGCAAGGCTGATGACATCGTTGCCAATGCGCCGGAAACCGACCGCCATTTCTTCCTGGTGCCGAAGGTTGTCGAATAAGCCCGCCCGGTTTTCCACCGAGCCATCGACGCCCTCGACGCAGCCGCGCCAACTATAAAGTGACCGTATTCATGAGCGAACTCACCAGCCTCACCATTGCCGAAGCCCGCGAAAAGCTGGTTTCCAAGGATATCACCGCCGTCGAACTGACCGATGCCTATCTGGGCGCCATCGAGGCTGCCAATGGCGCCATCAATGCCTATGTGACGGTGACGCCGGAGATTGCCCGCGACATGGCCAAGGCCTCGGATGCGCGGCTGGCCACCGGCAAGGCTGGCGCGCTGGAGGGCATTCCGCTTGGGGTGAAAGATTTGTTCGCCACCCGCGACGTCCATACCCAGGCCTGCTCGAACATTCTTGACGGCTTCAAGCCGAAATACGAATCGACCGTTACCCAGAACCTCTGGAACGAGGGCGCGGTGATGTTGGGCAAGCTGAACATGGACGAATTCGCCATGGGTTCGTCCAACGAAAACTCCTTTTATGGCCCGGTGGTCAATCCGTGGCGCGCCACTGGATCTGAGGAAAAGCTGGTACCGGGCGGCTCGTCCGGCGGTTCGGCGGCGGCTGTGGCTGCACGGCTTTGCGCGGGTGCCACTGCTTCCGATACCGGCGGCTCCATCCGCCAGCCGGCAGCTTTCACCGGGACTGTCGGCATCAAGCCCACCTATGGCCGTTGTTCGCGTTGGGGTATTGTTGCTTATGCCTCGTCGCTCGATCAGGCCGGTCCAATTGCCCGTGACGTGCGCGACGCCGCCATCCTTTTGAAATCCATGGCCAGCATTGACGAGAAGGACACGACCTCGGTTGATCTTCTGGCACCGAACTATGAGGCGGCTATCGGACAGTCCGTCAAGGGTATGAAGATCGGCATTCCCCGGGAGTACCGCGTCGATGGCATGCCGGAAGAGATTGAAGCCCTCTGGCAGAAGGGCATGGCCTGGCTGAAGGAGGCCGGTGCCGAGATTGTCGATATTTCCCTGCCGCATACCAAATATGCGCTTCCAGCCTATTACATCGTCGCCTCAGCCGAAGCGTCATCCAACCTCGCCCGCTATGACGGTGTGCGCTATGGCTTGCGTGTTGATGGCAAGGATATTGCCGACATGTATGAAAAGAGCCGCGCGGCGGGCTTCGGCAAGGAAGTGCAGCGCCGTATCCTGATGGGCACCTATGTGCTCTCGGCTGGCTACTACGACGCCTATTACCTGCGTGCCCAGAAGGTTCGCACGCTGATCAAGCGCGATTTCGAACAGGTGTTTGCCGCAGGCGTTGATGCGATCCTGACGCCGATCACTCCGTCCTCGGCCTTCGCCATTGGCGATAAGGATCTGGCCGCCGATCCGGTGAAAATGTATCTCAACGACATTTTCTCGGTAACGCTGAACATGGCGGGCCTGCCGGGCCTGTCCGTTCCTGCTGGTCTCGACGCCAAGGGTCTGCCGCTTGGCCTGCAACTGATCGGCAAGCCCTTCGAGGAAGAAACCCTTTTCAAAACCGCCCATGTCATCGAACAGGCCGCCGGAAAGTTCACGCCCGCTCAGTGGTGGTAAGCCGTTGATCCTGCGGCCGATGGAGGAGGTTGACCGGCAGATAGTCGGTCACATCGGCTGGGACAGCTGGCGCTCCACCGGACCGCTGGATCGCACCATGACCGATCCGGCTATTGCGCAAAAGGTCAAGCAAGCGTTTTTGCGCTTCCCTTTTGAGCCTGCGCTGGATGTCATTGTCGCCGAGGTCGAAGGGACGATTGCCGGGTGGGGCGCGCGTGAGGCGGAGCGGGATGTGATTTCCGATATCTGGATCTCGCCTGACCATCAGCGGCGTGGCATTGGCCGGTCGCTGGTGCTGCATTTTTGCGAGACCATGCGCTGCGAAGGGGTAAAACAGGCCCGAATTTCCACACACCAGAACAATTTTGCTGCCCAGGCCCTCTATAAAAGCTGCGGTTTCGAGACCGTTTGGCAGGGTATGGAGCGCGACGCCGTCGTGGAGCTGGAAATTCCCAAGGTCCGGCTACGGCGGCGGCTTTACTGAAGCACCTCGTCATCAAAGTGTTTATAAAACCTTAACGCCACTGGCGCTGTTGCATTCCCGGTGATCTACTCGACCGATCATCCATGTGAGGAGCCGATGTCGACGATTCGCAGCGCGCATTCCGACGAAGCAGGGGTTTTGGCCGATATCGGCTTTCGCGCCTGGGAACAGGCGATGATTCCCGTCGGTGAAACGCGGACGATGGTCGATACAGCCCGCAGCGCCTTTATCAATTTCGCTCGCTCGAACCTGATTACCATGTCTGTGGTCGAACATGCCGGCCACCCCGTCGGCTGGGCGGCGCGCGAAAATCTGGATGACAAGATTTCTGATTTCTGGATCGATCCGGATTACCAGCGGCGCGGCTATAGCAAGGCGCTTCTTGCCTCCATCGAGGAGGATATCGTTCACTTGGGCTTTGAGGAAGCGCATCTCGAAACTCATGCGCGCAACCGTCAGGCCGTCGGTTTTTTCGAGCATCACGGTTATAGCGTCCACTGGCTGTCGGTGGTCTATAATCCGAAGCTGGACCGGGATGTGGAAACGGTGGGCATGTCGAAGCGTCTCGTTGAAAAACGCAGCTTTACCTATGGCCCCGGCGGTGGGTTCGAATAGGGCGCAATGCGTTTATGTCAGCTGGTTGGTCAGGCAGCTGGCGGAAATCGCGTAGGCTTTCAGCTTGCGTCCCATGAGATAGCCATCCTTGGGCGTCAGGTCCGCCACCGGATCGACCACTGCGCCGTGGCAGGTGACATTGGCTCCTGTGACATACAGCACGGTTTCCGTGCCGAGCGCCGAGGTCAGCGGAAATTCCTGCTCATAGTAATTGCGCGGAAAACCACCGCCGGTCCGGGCCTTGATGGCGAAGGGTTCGTCGCGCAGCGTGTGAAACAGATCGGCAAGAATATCGCGGTTATCAGCGACGATGGTGGCGGTGCCGGTCCTCGCGGCCGTCGTGGCAATCGCCCAGCTCAAATCGGTTCGTCCCAGATAACGGGCCAGCACCGATTGGCCTTTTGGTGTCGTGACATCCTGAGGAAAAGCCGTCAGCAGCGGAAAGGCTATGGCGATGATGCCATTGATCGCCAGCGAGATCTTCAGCGCCCGAGGCGAGGACTGGAGAAGATACCAGACCGCCAACATGGTGCCTGCTGCGTAAGCGGTGGCTGCCCAATTGGCATAGGCACGTGACATCAGCGCCTGGAAAACGATGGCGAGAATGATTGGCCAGGACAGGATGAACAGATGTTTTTCGGTCGTGGAGGTACGGCCCCGCAGCAGCCGGTAAAACACGATCAGCAGGGCGGCAAACAACACCGGTCCGACCACGCCGAACTGACTGCCGAGAAACTCCGCTGCCTTGCCGATCTTGAAATTCAGCCCGTGCCAATCGGCATTTTCCGACGTGTGTTTCAGCGTCGCGCCGCCATGGGTGCTGTTCCACCAGATATTCGGAGCGATAACCACGATTGCCGCGAAGATGGCAAGCACGGTGTCTCGCAGCCCAATGCGTGCTTTGGGCAGGGCTATGGCGGCAATGATTGCGGTGGCCGCGAAATACAGCATCGCGTATTTCGACAATGTGCCGAAGCCAATGGCGATGCCCATCAGAACCGCATAGCCAGCCGAGCGGCGCTCGATCAGATGCGAATAACACAATAGCGTCAGGGCCAGGAAGGGAAACAGGATCGTGTCGGTGGACATGAAAACCGATGACAGCGCCACGCCCGGCAGGGTCACATAGCTTAGTCCTGTCCACAGCCCGGCCTTTTCAGAGCCCGTCAGCCGGGCCGTTGCCGGGATCAGCAGCAGCGCCGTTGCCATATGGAACAGCGGGCTTGCCACCCGGATCCAGAAAATATCCTGGCTGCCACCGATCAATGTGAACAGATGGATCACCCAGGCGATCATCGGTGGCTTGGAATAATAGCCGAAGTCGAGATGGGTGGACCACAGCCAGTATTGCGCCTCGTCCACAAACAGGTCTGTACCGTCGAAATGCAGCATCACGATGCGGTAAAGCGTAATCGCGAGGATGAGGAAGACGCTGGTGCGAAGGGTGATGCGCATCTGGGACCGCCGGGTTCAGGATTTGGATTCGGAGGGCAGATCGGTCTTGCGGCCCTGATGCAGCAGCATCAGGTTGCGGATATAGACGATAATGCCAAGCCCCTGGCCGAGCATGATGATCGGTTCGCCGCGGTGGATGCCATAGGCCAGCAGCATGATGCCACCGATCACCGAAAACCACCAGAAGGCGGCGGGAATGACCGAGCGCTTCTGCTTTTCAGACACCAGCCACTGGATGATGAAGCGCAGCGAAAACATCAGCTGGGCCAGCACGCCCAGCCCCAGCCAGATCAGGTCGGCGGTATCGTGGATTTTGAAATAGGCGAGAAGATCATTCATGGGGTGATGGTCCGATATCCTGCGGGCGCACGGTCTTGCGGCGTTTGATCAGCCAGCTGACGCCGATCAGGTCATGAATGCCGACCAGGGCGCGCTGAAGATTGTTGTAATTTGAAGTTCCGGCATGGCGATGCCGATGGCCGACATCCACATGCGCTACCCGCCAGCCATAGGCGGAAAACAGGGCCGGCAGATAGCGGTGCATGTGATTGAAGAATGGCAGGTCGAGAAAGGCGTCCCGGCGAAAGGCTTTTAGCCCGCAGCCAGTGTCGCGGGTGTTGTCCTGCAAGATGCTCTGGCGGATGCCATTGGCCAGACGCGAGGCGATTTTCTTCGACAAAGTGTCCTGCCGCTTGGCCCGCTGGCCGGCAACAAGCCCAAGGTTGCTATCGGCACTTGTATCGAGAAGCGGCGCGACAAGACGGGGAATTTCCGAGGGTGGGTTCTGGCCGTCGCCATCCATGGTGCAGATGATCGGTGCCCGCGCCGCGTTGACGCCCGAGTGGATCGCTGCCGATTGACCGCCGGACACGGGATGATGCAGCACGCGCAACCATGGCTTGACGCTCGCCGCCTGCTTCAGCCGTGCAAGCGTGGCATCAGTTGAGCCGTCATCCACGAAGATCGCTTCGAAATCCTCGCCCTGACAGGCCGTCTCGATTTCCCCGATTAACAGGTCGATATTATCGGCCTCGTTCTTCATGGGCACGACAACGGCAAAACGAGGTGAGGCAAAATGGGGGTGGGACTGGTCGGTCATCTCTGTTCCAACGGCTTTCTATGCCGCCCCCATAGCCTGTTTTCAAGGTCGCGTCATCCGCCTTGAGCGCCTGTTGCCGATGCTTTTCCCTGCATTTTAAAGGACCGACCCAATTTTGCCCGGTCATGCCCGGTTTTCAACGGTGCCAAGCTGCGCAAAGCGCGGTGGCAATGCTGCTTCGTCTTGCGCGTTCCGCGCATTTGTTCTAACCGGGAAGATGAAAATCACCTGTCGGAGCATTGCTGTTTTTTCCCGATTGCCGACCGCTCCGGCTTCTTTCTGTTTGTGCAATTCCTTTGGCGAAACCTCTCTTGTTTTGCCGGAATTGGTCTGAAAAGAGCATGTCATGACCCTTGTCGATACGCGCACCTCCGACCCGAAACGCCTGATTCCCGGCGCCACCGGCGATTGGGAAATCGTTATCGGCATGGAAGTTCATGCCCAGGTGTTGAGCCAGTCCAAGCTGTTCTCCGGGGCCTCGACCACCTTTGGCAATGCGCCGAACGACAATGTGTCGCTGGTCGATGCGGCGATGCCCGGCATGTTGCCTGTTATCAACGAGGAATGCGTTCGCCAGGCGGTGCGCACCGGTCTCGGCCTGAAGGCGAAAATCAACAAGCGTTCAATTTTTGACCGCAAGAACTATTTCTATCCCGACCTGCCGCAGGGCTACCAGATCTCGCAGTTCAAGGACCCGATTGTCGGCGAAGGCAAGATCATCATTTCGCTCGGACCCGATCGTCAGGGGAATTTCGAGGATATCGAAATCGGCATCGAGCGGCTGCATCTGGAACAGGATGCTGGCAAGTCGATGCATGACCAGCATCCGACCATGTCCTATGTCGATCTGAACCGCTCCGGCGTGGCGCTGATGGAAATCGTCTCCAAGCCCGACATGCGCTCGTCCGACGAAGCCAAGGCCTATATGACCAAGCTGCGCTCCATCGTGCGCTATCTCGGCACCTGCGACGGCAATATGGACGAAGGCTCGATGCGCGCCGACGTCAACGTCTCCGTGCGCAAGCCGGGCGGCGAATTCGGCACGCGCTGCGAAATCAAGAACGTCAACTCCATCCGGTTCATCGGTCAGGCCATTGAATATGAAGCTCGTCGCCAGATCGCCATTTTGGAAGACGGCGGCTCGATTGATCAGGAAACCCGGCTGTTTGACCCGGGCAAGGGCGAGACTCGCTCGATGCGTTCCAAGGAGGATGCGCATGATTATCGCTATTTTCCCGATCCCGACCTGCTGCCGCTGGAATTCGACGATGCCTTCGTGCAGGCCTTGAAGAAGGATCTGCCGGAATTGCCCGACGACAAGAAGGCGCGGTTCGTCGCCTCCCTGGGCCTTTCCGTCTATGATGCTTCGGTGCTGGTGTCTGAAAAGGCGATTGCCGATTATTACGAAGCCGTGGCTGCGGGCCGGGACGGCAAGATTGCCGCCAACTGGGTTATCAACGACCTGCTGGGTGCCTTGAACAAAGCCGGCAAAGGCATTGAAGAGACTCCGGTTTCACCTGCCCAGCTCGGCGGCATTATCGATCTGATCAAGGCCGAGACCATTTCCGGCAAGATCGCCAAGGACCTGTTTGAAATCGTCTTCAACGAAGGCGGTGATCCCGCCGATATCGTTGAGAGCCGTGGCATGAAACAGGTGACAGACACCGGCGCGATCGAAAAGGCTGTGGATGAAATCATCGCCGCCAATCCGGATCAGGTCGCCAAGGTGCTGGCCAAGCCGACGCTGGCTGGCTGGTTTGTCGGTCAGGTGATGAAGGCGACAGGCGGCAAGGCCAATCCGCAGGCGGTGCAGGCGCTGGTCAAGGCCAAGCTCGGCCTGGAGGAGTAAAGTCCGATGTTCTTCATCCGCACCGCCAATGACCGGGATCTGGAAAAGGTGCGGGTGCTGCTGTCGGAAACCTGGCATGCCACCTATGACGGCATCTATGGCGTGGCCAAGGTGCAGAAGATCATCGATACTTGGCATTCGACTGCCGCCTTGAAGGCGCGGCTGGCGAGAAAGGGCGGCGAATTTCTGGTGGCTGACGATGGTAAGCGCCTCGGCGGCATGGGTTTTGCCGCCATGGCTGATAATATGGCCAAGACCGCCATTCTGCATCAGCTTTACGTCCATCCCAGCTTTCACCGCCAGGGCATTGGCACTGACATTCTGGCCGAACTGGAAACCTGCTTCCCGGACGCCGAGATCCTGCGTCTGGACGTGGAGCCGAAGAATACAGGTGCAGTGGCTTTTTACACCACTCACGGCTTTGTGGAGGTCGATCGCACCCAGAACTGCGGGGTGGCGGGTAGCGGCATTGAAGGCCTGGTCATGGAAAAGCCGCTGGTCAATGTTTTATCCGAGCCATTCTAGGGCATTTATAACCCTCAGCCCGAAACCTTCAGGATCATCATGCTCCCCTTGATTATTCGTCCGGCGCAAGAAAATGATATTGTCGCCATTGTTGCGCTATTTGCCGCTGACGATCTTGGTGGCCACGGCGATACCACAGACCCCGATGCCCTGCCGGACTATCTTGCTGCCTTTCGGCGCATCGCCGCGTCGAGCAACGAAGTTCTGTATGTTGCGGAGCGTGATGGCGCGGTGGTTGGCACTTTCCAGACCATGATCACCACGACATTGACCGGGCGCGGTTCGTCTTCGATGATCGTCGAGGCCGTGCAGACACGGGCCGATTGCCGGGGGCAGGGGATTGGTGCGCAAATGATCGAATTCTGCCTGGAACGGGCAAGGGCTGAAGGTCTACGCCTGGTGCAGTTGACGTCGAATGCGATGCGGCTCGACGCGCATCGATTTTACGAGCGGTTGGGCTTTAGCAAGAGCCATTTTGGCTTCAAGTTCAAGTTGAAATGAACAGGGCTTTGACCCGACTCTCTGGACAAGCGCCCGTCAAGGCGTCATAAGCAGATCATCATTGAAAGCCGCCAGACCGTGGCGGAGCCGAGGAAAAGACATGAAGCAGCTTTTGTTGCAGATTTTCACCTGGTGGAGTGGCCAGACCGTCGGAACCCGTTTCTTCACCTGGCGTGAAGGTAAGCGCGTTGGCGAAGACGAGGCAGGCAATATCTACTATGAAGGCGGCATGAGCAGCTTCGGCCTGCAACGCCGCTGGGTGATTTATAACGGCTATGCTGACGCCTCCGCCATTCCGCCCGGCTGGCATGGCTGGATGCATCACCGCACCGACGTGCCGCCCACCAAGGACAATTACGTGCCGAGGGAATGGGAAAAGCCGCATGAGGCGAACCTGACCGGCACCGCCGAAGCCTATCGTCCGCAGGGCTCGATTGCTGCAACCGGTGCTCGTCCGCGCGTCACCGGTGACTACGACGCCTGGACGCCCGGCAACTAACAGAGATTTTGTGAGCGCATGACGGTGTTAACGCGTTATGCGCTCTTCCGGTTTTGGCCACAAATTTCCGGTACATGGGTTTGTCAGCGTTTTCCTGCTGATATTTGTTTTTGCGCATAGGGTGGACGTGTCTGCAATTCGGACCGCCGGTCCGACTGCTGGCGCATTTGAAAATTGGCCCATCTGAGCGACGACGGCCGGAAACGACAGGAATACGATCTGTGAAACAGACGAAAAGGGTGTTGAGAGCGGTTCTGGCAGCAACCAGCCTCACGGCAGCGTTCTCGATAACGGCCACTGTTCCAGCCGATGCCGCCCGCATTTCCAACGCCGTCGCAGTCTTTTCGGGTTTGGACAAGATAACCGGGCGGATTACCGAATTCGACGTCTATCTCAATGAGACAGTCCAGTTCGGCGCCTTGCAGGTGACGCCCAAGGCCTGTTACTCCCGCGATGAAACCGAGGCGCAGCATGTCGACGCCTTCGTGCAGGTCGACGAAATCACCCTGGACCGTCGCATTCGCCAGATCTTTTCAGGCTGGATGTTTGCCGATAGCCCGGCGCTTAACGCCATCGAGCACCCGATCTACGATGTCTGGCTGAAGGATTGCAAGCAGACCTCCGACGTGCCGAAGCCAGCAAAATAAGCCCAGAGCTGTTTGTTACGGACTTATTTCTTCCGGCAATAAAAACGGCACATTCGCCATGACAACGGCCTCTTCCAGCATCTTGCTGTACTTGTCTTTCGCCACATCTATCGCTCCGAAGGTTTTCAGGTGCTCGGTCGTGAACTGGGTGTCGAGAAGCACGAAACCCTGTGCCCGCAGCCTTTCGACCAGATGCACAAGACAGATTTTCGATGCGTTGGAACGGCGGGAAAACATGCTTTCGCCGAAGAAGGCCGCCCCCAGGGACACGCCGTAAAGGCCGCCGACCAGCTCATCACCTTCAAAGGCTTCGACGCTATGGGCGTGGCCCATCTGAAACAGGGCTGTGTATAGATCGCGGATTGTCTGGTTGATCCAGGTGCTGGGCCGGTCCGGTGCGGGCTCGGCGCATTTGTCGAGAACCGCGGAAAAAGCCGTATCGAAGCGGATATCAAACGGCTTTTGCCGGATAATCTTGGCGAGGCTTTTGGAATAGTGAAAGCTGTCGAGGGGAATGATGCCCCGCAGGTCCGGCTCGACCCAGAACAGTTCCGGGTCGTCGCTGGATTCGGCCATGGGAAACAGGCCGATGGAATAGGCGCGCAGCAGGATGTCGGGTGTGATGCTTCTATCCTTGCTGCTGCGCCGACCCATTCTCTGTCCTTATTTCGCGGACGTCTTGGCCAGATAATGCTCCAGCCAATGGATGTCGTAATCGCCCTTGGCAATATCCGGATTGTTGATCAGATCCTGGAACAATGGCAGGGTCGTCTTGATCCCGTCAATGACAAATTCATCCAGAACCCGGCGCAGGCGCATCATGCATTCTTCGCGGGTGCGACCATGCACGATCAGCTTGCCGATCAGGCTGTCATAGTAAGGCGGGATCTTGTAGCCAGCATAGGCGCCGGAATCCACCCGCACCCCAAGCCCGCCTGGAGCGTGGAAATGGGTTATGGTGCCCGGAGACGGCGTGAAGGTGCGCGGGTCTTCGGCATTGATGCGGCATTCGATGGCATGGCCACGGAATTCCACTTCTTCCTGCGTCACCGACAGGCCTGCGCCCGACGCAACGCGGATCTGTTCATAGACCAGGTCGATGCCGGTAATGGCTTCCGTCACCGGATGCTCCACCTGCAAACGGGTGTTCATTTCAATGAAATAGAACTCGCCATTTTCATAGAGGAACTCGATCGTGCCAGCGCCGCGATATTTCAGCTTTTTCATGGCGTCGGCGCAGATCTGGCCGATCTTCATCCGCTGTTCCTGGGTGAGGGCAGGGGAATTGGCTTCTTCCCAGACCTTCTGGTGACGGCGCTGAAGCGAGCAATCGCGTTCGCCCAGATGAATGGCATTGCCTTCACCATCGCCGAATACCTGGATTTCGATATGCCGGGGCGTACCGAGATATTTTTCCATATAAACGGCGTCGTTACCGAAAGCAGCAGCGGCTTCCGAACGGGCTGTGGAAACGGCTTCTTCCAGCTCTGCTTCGGTGTTCGCGACTTTCATCCCGCGTCCGCCGCCGCCTGCCGTTGCCTTGATCAGCACCGGAAAGCCGATTTCACGGGCGATCTCCAGCGCTGTTTCCGGCTTCACTTCGCCAGCTGAACCCGGAACTACGGGAATGCCGAGCGATTTTGCGGTTTCCTTGGCGGTAATCTTATCGCCCATCAGCCGAATATGATCGGCGGTTGGTCCGATGAAGGTAATGCCATGGGCATCGAGGATATCGGCGAATTTGGAATTTTCCGAGAGGAAGCCGTAGCCGGGATGGACGGCGTCCGCCCCGGTGATTTCACAGGCGGCAACAATCTGGTGAATGTTCAGATAGCTGTCACGCGAGGGCGGTGGGCCGATGCAGACGCTTTCGTCGGCAAGGCGTACGTGCATGGCGTCGGCATCCGCTGTGGAATGCACGGCAACGGAGGCAATGCCAAGCTCCTTGCAGGCGCGCAGCACGCGAAGGGCGATTTCGCCGCGATTGGCGATGAGTATTTTTGAGATGACTGGCATCGGCTTACTCGATGATGACCATGGCTTCGCCATATTCGACCGGGCTTGCATCGTCGATGAGGATTTCGACGACCTTGCCGGAACGAGGCGAAGGGATCTGGTTCATTGTCTTCATGGCTTCGATGATCAGCAGCGTCTGGCCTTCCTTGACCGTCGAGCCGACTTCGATGAAGGGCTTTGAACCGGGGGCGGGGGACATATAGACCGTGCCGACCATGGGAGCCGTTACGGCTTTGGACAGATCGCGGGCAGCAGGAGCCGCTACCGCCACTGGAGCAGGTGCTGCGGCAGGTGCCGGGGCACCATAAGGCGCGCCATACTGCATCTGCGGCATTGCCATCATCTGCGGAGCCACCATTTGCGGCGCGGCGCGGGAAACGCGAATTCTCAGCGCATCCTGTTCCACTTCGATCTCGCTCAGATCGGTCTCGTTCAAGATATTCGCCAGCTCGCGGATAAGCGCCTGATCGATGCCGGTTTTCTTCTCTGCCATGGAGGTTGTCCCTGAATTTCTTGTTCTATCGTGTGAGGTTATCAAGCGCTTGCAGCGCCAGGAGGTAGGAATGCGGTCCGAAGCCGCAAATAACTCCCTTGGCGGCGGGCGCTATCATTGAGGTATGGCGGAATTCTTCCCGCGCGTGGACATTCGAAATATGCACTTCGACGACCGGAACAGCAATCGCTCGCATGGCGTCATGCAGCGCGATTGATGTATGCGTATAGGCACCGGCATTGAGTGCGACACCGACAGCTTTATCGCCCGCTTCATGCAGCCAATCGACCAGATCGCCCTCATGATTGCTCTGGCGGCAGTCGACGGCAATCCCGAGCTGTTCACCGAACCGAAAGCACTCCGTTTCGATGTCGGACAGTGTCTTGCCGCCGTAAATCCCGGGCTCCCGCTTGCCAAGCGCATTCAGATTGGGGCCGTTCAGCACGAAAATTGTTCTGCTCATTGCTGTTCCGTCGCGTTTTCGACCGCCTCCTATAAACCGGCATCCGTTGAAGGAAAAGCCCTTTGCGCTTTTCTCCCTATGGCTTCACTGTAAAATCAGCTGGATATCGCGACTATCTGGTGGATTCAGCAGGTTGATTTGCCGCAGGTGCGAACATTCGTCAGCTTCTCCTGGAGAGCATCTGCACCGATGGCACCAGAAACCAGTTCATTGCCGATCACATAGGCGGGTGTGCCGTTGATGCCCAGGTCCTGGGCCAGTTGATAGACCTTTTTGACGGATGTGTCATTGGGGCTGTCAGTCATTTCCTTACGAAGGGCTGCTTCCGAAACCCCCAGTATCACACCCGCATCGATGGCGCTTTCCTGCGTGGCGCGACCTTCACTACCAAGCAGGGCATGGTGGAAGTCGCTGTATTTTTCCGGTGCCAGCTTGCGGAATGCGTCTGCAACGCGGTGTGCGGCCACCGAATCTGGCCCAAGAATCGGGAATTCCTTCAGGACGAACCGCACATTCTTATCGGCCTTCAGGATGGTATCCATGTCGGCCAGCGCATGGCGGCAATAGCCGCAATTATAGTCGAAGAACTCAACGATGGTCACGTCGCCCTTCGGATTGCCAAGGACGATATCATCCTTCGAATTGAAGATCTCAGCCTTGTTGCGTTCAATGCCGCTGGAGGCCTGGCTGGCGCGGGCCTCTTCCTGCTTCTTTTGCAAGGCGTCCTGCACGTCGAGCATGATTTCCGGATGGGCGATCAGATATTCCTTGATGAAGGCGCCGATTTCTTGCTTCTGCTTGTCATCCAGCGCGTAGGCTGGCGCGCCGAGGCCGGTCGAGGCAATGAGCGTTGCCAAAACGGCAGTGCGAAAAAATCGTATCTTCATGTCAATCCTCGTCTCTGGCCATTGTCTTCGGCCATCATTTTTGGCCTGCGTTTTCGGCGGCATGCATGTCCGCCTCGCCGGTCTTGGGGCTTTGTGCCAGCCGCAGCGCTGGCGGTCTAGTCTGTCCGGTTATTTTCGTGGTCAATCCACCTCGAAATGGAAGTGTGAACGTAGCTCATTCCCTGACCGGGAAAAGCGGGAAAACGCATTCCGGCATGGCTCTTCCCATTGTGATAGGGTGCGCAATGCGGCAAATGTCAGGCGCATTTCTGTTTCAGCCTCCTATAGAATAGAAAGAGATCCATCTTGGTTATGCTTTCCACCCGCAGTGCCGTCGAACCGTTCCACGCCATGGATATTCTGGCCGAGGCCAACCGGTTGAAGGCCGCTGGCCATAAGGTGATTTCTCTGGCAGTCGGTCAGCCTGGCGCGCCAGCGCCCGAGCGGGCGATCCGGGCGGCGGAAGTGGCCTTGCGGGCGGGCCAGATCGGCTATACCGACGCTCTCGGCCGTGCCGACCTGCGTCAGGGGCTTGCCGATTATTACCGTCGTCGCCACGGCACGGAGGTCGCGGCGGAGCGAATCATGGTGACGACTGGCTCGTCGGCGGGTTTCAACCTGGCATTTCTGACACTGTTTGAGGCCGGGGACGCCGTTGCCATCGCCCGGCCCGGCTATCCCGCCTATCGCAACATCCTGAAGGCGCTGGGACTGGTGGTCATTGAAGTGCCTGTTGGTCCTGATACCGATTATACCCTGACGCCCGACAGTTTGGAGCGTGCGGCGAGGGCGGCGGGTGTGCGGCTGAAAGGCGTGCTTCTGGCCAGCCCCGCCAATCCCACCGGCACGGTCACCGGCCGGGCGGCGTTGCAGCGTCTGGCGCTGTGGTGCGACGACAATGGTGTTAGCTTCATTTCCGACGAGATCTATCACGGCCTGACCTATGGCGTGGAGGAAGCAAGCGCGGTGGAATTTGCGCCTGACGCCGTCGTCATCAATTCCTTCTCCAAATATTATCGGATGACCGGCTGGCGGATCGGCTGGATGGTCCTGCCCCCGACACTGGTACGTGGCGTGGAATGCGTCGCCCAGAGCCTCTATATTTCGGCGCCTGAATTATCGCAGATTGCCGCCATGGCTGCGCTTGAGGCAGGCGATGAATTGGAAGAGTACCGGGCCGGTTGCCGCGCCAATCGCGATTTTCTCCAGGCTCGACTGCCTGCGCTGGGCATGCCGCTGCTGTCTCCCATGGATGGCGCCTTCTATGCCTATGTCGATGTCAGCCGTTTCACCAATGACAGCATGGAATTTGCCCGCAGATTGCTGGCGCAAACCCATGTGGCGGCAACGCCTGGCCTGGATTTTGATCCGCTGGAAGGCCACCGGGCCTTGCGGATTTCCTATGCGGGAACACTGGCCGACCTGACCGACGCCACCGACAGAATCGCCAACTGGCTTGCGTGACTTTTTCGAGATTTCAATGGCTTGAGATCGATTTCAGACTCAATGTCGCAAGCTCTTGAATCAATCTGTGAAAGGATTGATTCTGTTTGTCAGGATCACTCAAGAAACAGCAGGGGATGCCACATGCAGGATGAGCCAATGGTGTCGCGCGTGCCTGTTCTTGAAACCGAAAGGCTGCGATTGCGCGGTCATCGCCTGGAAGATTTCGAGGCATCGGCCCGGATGTGGGCGGACGAGAGAGTGGTGCGCTATATCAGCGGGAAGCCATCGAGCCGATCCGACAGCTGGTCGCGACTGCTACGCTATATCGGCCATTGGCAGGCGCTGTCCTTCGGTTATTGGGTTGTCGAAGACCGGATCAGCGGCGCCTTTCTCGGCGAAGTCGGCTTTGCCAGTTACAAGCGCGATATCACCCCGCCCTTGGACGAGGTGCCGGAAATCGGCTGGGTGCTGATTGCCGATGGCCATGGTCGGGGTATTGCCACCGAAGCCGTCGCCGCGGCGCTTGGCTGGGGTGACCGGAATTTTGCCCATGGAGAAACTGTCTGCCTTTTCGACCCGCAGCACCAGGCGTCGATCCGGGTTGCGGAGAAAAGCGGCTATAGTCGTAAGGGTGAGGTGACCTATATGGGCAGACCGACGCTGGTCATGAACCGCATGAGGCCATCATCGGTGGCGGCGCCAGATTTCGGTTGATCACACCGTTTCACAGACCGTAAGACGCATGAACGCTTGCCATTAAACGAAAACGGCCACGCTGGAGCGTGGCCGTTTTTGAATGTTTAAGACGCAAGTCCCTCCTAGAGGAAGCCGCGCTTCTGCCACCATCCGCCCTTCTTGGGCTTTGGAGCTTCGTCGCCATTGGTCACCGAGGTGACGACCGGTTCGGATGTGCTGACATTGGACGACCGATTGGCGCGCACCGGCTTTTCGGCACTGGCATCACTTACGGCCTCTGGCTCGCTCGCAACTTCAGGAGCAGGTGCTTCGACCGCAGGTTCTGGCGTAGAGACGTCCTGAGCAGGTGCCGGTACTGACGTCTCTTCCGAGACGGGGGCGGCGGCGACAGGCTCGACAGCAGCCGGTGCTTCGACAACCACAGCCTCAGGGACAGCAGCAGGTTCCGTTACCGTTTCGACGCTGTCAGCGGCTTCGGTTTTGGCTGACGCTTTCGGCTTGCGAGCCCGGCGTGGCTTGGCAGCCACGGGCTCATCGGCTTTTACAGCTTCTATGGCCGGAGCATCTACCTCAACGCTTACGGAGACGGCTTCGGACGGTGCAGCAGCGACGGCTGCAGCCTGATCAGTGTCAGCTTGCGCCGACTCCTCCGCACTGTCGTCATCTTCGGCGCTATCATTGCCTTCGGCATCGGCGCTGACGCCATTTTCATCGCGACCGCGACGTCCACCGCGTTTTCCGCGACGGCGGCGCTTGCGGCGCTGGCTTTCGCTGTTGCCGTCTTCAGACGCGTCAGAGGCCTCGACACTATCATCGCGGTCTTCTGACGTGTCTTCGGCGTCGTCATCGCCTTCGCTGTCATCGTCGCCTTCGTCACCGCCGGCAGCATTCTGCTGTCCATCGGCATGGCCATTGCCATTCTTGCCACGGCGACGGCGGCGGCGCTTGCGCTTGCGGTTGCCGTCTTCGGCGGCACTTGCTGCGGCATTGCCACTTGATGCGGGCTGTGCCTGAACAGGCACCTCGACGACATCCTCGTCATCCTCTTCCTCGATCTCAATGATCGGGTCGTCCTCTTCCGGCTCGCTGATCAGCGGCAGCAAGGTTTCGATGCGGACCGGATTGGCAACCGGCTCGCCCTTGTCGATGGCGAAATGCTGGTGACCGACGCTGGCATCCGAGTCGATGATGATCGACACGCCGAAGCGGTTTTCATAATCGACAATCGAGCCGCGCTTGTGGTTGAGCAGGTAAAGCGCCGTTTCCGGCAGGGTACGCACGGTAATGTCGTGCGTGGTGCTTTTCAGCAGATATTCTTCGACGCCGCGCAGCACATGCAGGGCAACGGAGGACTGCGAACGGATCAGGCCTGTGCCGGAGCAATGCTGGCAGACCTGGGTGGTCGATTCCAACACGCTGGCGCGAATGCGCTGACGCGACATTTCCAGCAGACCGAAATGCGAAATACGTCCGACCTGGATACGGGCGCGGTCGTTTTTCAGGCAATCCTTCAGCTTCTTCTCGACAGAGCGGTTGTTGCGCTTCTCTTCCATGTCGATGAAGTCGATGACGATCAGACCGGCAAGGTCACGCAGGCGCAACTGGCGGGCCACTTCTTCCGCGGCTTCCAGATTGGTTTGCAGGGCGGTGTCTTCGATGGAATATTCGCGGGTCGAACGACCCGAGTTCACGTCGATGGACACCAGCGCTTCGGTCTGGTTGATGATGATATAACCACCGGACTTCAGCGTCACCTGCGGCTGCAACATCCGGTCCAGCTGGGCCTCGATGCCGGAGCGCGAGAAGATCGGGTGAATATCGCGGTAGGGCTGAACCACCTTGGCATGGCTTGGCATCAGCATTTTCATGAAGTCTTTCGCTTCACGATAGCCTTCTTCGCCTGACACCACGATCTCGCTGATATCCTTGTTATACAGGTCGCGGATCGAGCGCTTGATCAGTGAGCCTTCCTCATAGACGAGGCAAGGTGCGGTGGAATTCAGTGTCAGGGTGCGAACGTTTTCCCAGAGACGCATCAGATATTCGAAATCGCGCTTGACCTCGACCTTGGTGCGATTGGCACCTGCGGTGCGCAGGATAACGCCCATGCCCAGCGGCACTTCCAGATCGCGGGCCACTTCCTTCAAACGCTTGCGGTCGGCAGGGTTGGTGATTTTGCGCGAAATGCCGCCGCCGCGTGCCGTATTCGGCATCAGAACAGAATAGCGGCCTGCCAGAGACAGGTAGGTGGTCAGCGCAGCACCCTTGTTGCCGCGTTCTTCCTTGGCGACCTGCACCAGCAGGATCTGGCGGCGCTTGATAACTTCCTGGATGCGATATTGCTTGCGCGGCGTGCGGCGCACCCGGTCGGGAACCTCTTCCATGGCGTCTTCGGCACCAACGGATTCGATTTCTTCCTTCTCGCCGTCATCATCATCGTCGTCGTCATCATCGTCATGACGATGGCGGCTATCGGTTTCTTCCGAGATGGAGTCCGTGTCGACCATGGCGGCCATGCTGCCATTGCTCGATCCGTCGTCCGGTGTCTCGTCGCTTTCGACGGCGACCGGTTCTGCGGAGGCTTCATCGGCGCTGGCTTCAACATCGCCTGCCTTCTTGCGGGGTTTGCGCGGACGGCGTGCCTTGGGCTTTGCTGCGGCCTCGGGGGCTGCCTCGTCTGCTTGCGGCTCAGCCGGTACTGCGTCGGCCTGTACTGCGTCAGTCTGGGACGTCTCGGCTTGCGGCGCATCTGCCGGCTGCTCGGCTGTGGTTTGCGCGTGATCGTCATCGGCCTGGTTGACGGCGAGACCAGCGACTTCTTCAGCTTCATTGGCGAATTCGGCCGGATCGGCAATCACCGGCTGGTCGCGTTCGCCGGGATCTCTGCTGCGCACCGGCTCGAAATCGCCGTCGTCGTGACGGCCATGCTCTTCGGCTTCAGCCTTCAGCAAGGCCTGACGGTCGGCAAGCGGGATCTGATAATAATCGGGATGGATTTCTGCAAAAGCCAGGAAGCCGTGGCGATTGCCGCCGTAATCGACGAAGGCGGCCTGCAAGGAAGGCTCGACCCGTGTGACTTTGGCCAGATAGATGTTGCCGCGGATCTGTTTCTTATGCTGGGATTCAAAATCGAATTCTTCGATCCTGTTACCGCGAACGACAACGACGCGCGTCTCTTCTTCGTGAGACGCATCGATTAGCATTTTGTCTGCCATGTAAGCTCTGCTCCTCGGCGCGACCGGTGGCGAGCAATGCCGCAGGCCTGGTGCCAAGCGGGGCTGATCTCGTGAGCGATGCGCCGGATATCGGTGCTCTCGTCTGCGGTATCTTTCCTGGCAGCAGTCCGTCAGCGTTCAGGGCATCAAAGGCCCCAAGGCGGACAACATCGGACAAAGGCTGCTGCAACGACATCAAATACCAAAACAAAAGCGACAATGACAAAGGCCTCTTAATAAGGCCCAATGAATGCTCAAAAGAGCGTTTGGCGGTCTCCCGCCCTGTTATTTTGCCGGAGATTCCAGCTGGACGATTCAGTTTCGGGACAAAAATGCCTTGGCGGCGGATGAAAAATCAGACAAATGGCGCCAGGTCCGTTTTGGTTGGCAGCCGTCGGATGACTCTATCCCGTCGACAATTTTAACCCTTATTTCTGTTGTATGTCGTCTGTGTCACATTGGCAAGCGGCAAAGCCTGCCCTGCCATAATATTGATAAGACCAATAGATTAGAATTGTTGCACTTGCGCGCAGCGATGAGCAATGATGGATAGGCGGTATGCGCGCTCCGGTTTATGGTTAGGATCGCATCCTGTGCCGCCGGTGGTTGTAATTTCCAGTTGCCAATCGGTTCGGTCGTTTGGGCAGGGTTGAAGGATGGGTGTGAATGATCGGGACTTTTAAAGCGTGAGCGAAATGGTGTCGCGGCATGGACGGATAGTGCGTTCAACGATGGTCAGCATGAGGCAAGGCAAGCGGCCCGGCTTGGCGATCCTGTGGCTATTGGCCTGTATTATCGCGGGCTTGGCGCCTGCAAAAGCCTTTTCGGCGGATCGTCTCGCCGCGTTTGCAGCCCGTATCGCCGGTGACGATGCCCGCACCCGTATCGTCATGGATTTCGACCAGAAGCCGGAAACGACCGTGCGCTATATCGGCAATCCGGATCGCATCGTCGTCGATCTGCCAGCCACCGTCTTTGCCTTTCCAGCCGAGGCACTGGTGGCCCGTGGCCTGTTTCGGGAGATCCGTTTCGGCTCCATCGACGCTACCCATTCGCGTATCGTGCTGACGACGTCGCGGCCTGCCAAACTCGTCCTCACCGACATTCGTAAAAATGACGAGGGGCAGGGATTTCGACTGATTCTCGATGCGGAGATGACCGATAATGACACATTTTCCAAACTGGTCGCCTCCCAGGCCTGGGAGGCGGATGCCTACAGCAATGGTAAGAGCCCGCGCATAGAACAGGCGGCGCCCGCGACGGATGGCGAGTTTCTGATTGCCGTCGATGCCGGCCATGGCGGTATCGACACCGGGGCCACAGGCAAGACCACCAATACGCCGGAAAAAACCGTGACGCTGGGTTTTGCCCGGGCGCTGGCTGTCGAGCTTAACAGGCAAAAGGGCGTCAAGGCCTTCCTGACCCGCGATGGCGATACGTTCCTGTCCCTGTCGCAGCGCGTGACGCTGGCCCGGCAGAAAGGCGCAAACCTGTTTATTTCGCTGCATGCCGATATGCTGGGCCAGGCCAATATTCGCGGCGCGACCGTTTATACCATTTCCGACAAGGCATCCGACCATCTCGCCGAAGCGGCGGCAGCGCGTGAAAACCAATCGGACGAGGTTGGCGGTGTCGATGCGAGCGCCGAACCTCAGGAAGTCTCCGATATCCTGGCGGACCTTACCCGGCGGGAGACTCAGGCCTTTTCCATCGCCATGGCCAAATCGGTGGTGACGTCGTTCGACGGGCAGATCAACCTGATCAACAATCCGCATCGCTTTGCCGGATTCCGAGTGTTGCAGGCCCAGGATGTGCCGTCCGTGCTGCTCGAACTTGGGTTTCTGTCCAACAAGGAGGACGAGAAGCTCTTGCTCGATCCGGCCTGGCGCGGCAAAGTGGTGAAACTGATCGCCGAGGCGGTGAAGAAATATCGCCAGCCGCTTGTTGCCAAAGGTGGTTGACGCTCGGGATGCAAAACCGCGATACATTTTGGCTGGAAATGCTCTAAAGGCAAAGCCTCGGTGTTTACTGTGAATGCCTCTGCGTGTGCCGATCTATCGAAGAATAATGCGGAAACATGAAAGTTGATCGCGATGGCTGTGTGTAACAGGGGCGAGGCCCTATTTTACGCACATTGTCACAACAACACCAGGAAACACCCGGGCGGTGGTGTTCAATACGCCTCCCGACTTGTAATTGGTGGCGTCGTATGCAAAACGCCACGATATAAGCGATGCTTGACATACAGGCGTATGCGAACCGAAAGCGATTGCCGGTAGCTTCACGATGATAAGACTGATTGGATATCTCTTCGGATTGGCTTCCGTTGCCGCGCTTGCCGCGGCAGCCGCTGCTGCCATCTATCTGAAGACCATTACCAAGGATCTACCTGATTACGAGGTATTGAGCCGGTATGCGCCGCCCGTGATGACCCGCGTCCATGCCGGTAACGGCGCGCTGATTGCCGAATATGCCCATGAACGGCGGCTGTTCATGCCGATCCAGGCCATTCCCGATCGTGTGAAGGCGGCTTTCCTGTCGGCGGAAGACAAGAATTTCTACACCCATCCCGGTGTCGATATCTGGGGTCTTGGCCGCGCCATCCTGGTGAACTTGCAGAATTTCGGCTCCGGTCGCCGTCCCGTCGGCGCTTCGACCATCACCCAGCAGGTCGCCAAGAATTTTCTTCTGTCGTCCGACCAGACCATGGACCGCAAGATCAAGGAGGCCATTCTCTCCTTCCGCATCGAGCAGGCCTATTCCAAGGACAAGATCCTTGAGCTTTATCTGAACGAGATTTTCTTCGGACTGAATTCCTATGGTATCGCTGCGGCGGCACTCACCTATTTCGACAAGCCGGTCACCGAACTGACGATTGCCGAAACCGCTTATCTTGCTTCTCTGCCTAAAGGCCCGGCCAACTACCATCCCTATCGCCATACCCAGGCCGCTATCGAGCGCCGCAATTGGGTTATCGACCGGCTGGTGGAGAACGGCTTCGTCAGCCAGGCCGATGGCGACACCGCCAAGAAGGAAGACCTGGGCGTCAACCTGCGGCGCGGTGGTGGCAATGTGTTTGCCTCGGATTATTTCTCCGAAGAAGTGCGCCGTCAGATTATCGATAAATACGGCACCAAGTCCCTTTATGAAGGCGGGCTTTCTGTGCGCACCTCGCTCGATCCAGAACTACAAGTCGCCGCCCGCAAGGCGCTTCAGGATGGTTTGCTGAGCTATGACGAACGGCGTGGCTATCGCGGTCCGATCACCCATATAGACATGGGGTCCGATTGGGGCGTGCCGCTGGCCGATGTGGCCAGCCTTGCCGACGTGCCGGAATGGGAAGTCGCGGTCGTACTCTCTACTTCCAAGACAGAGGTGCAGATCGGTCTGAAACCGGATCGTGACGGCGCGGGCAAAGTCGTGCCGGAGCGTTTGACCGGCACCATCAAGGCCGATGCGATGGATTGGGCCTATAGGTCGGGACGCGGCGACCGCAAGACGGCCAAATCGCCTGACGGTGTCTTGCAGCCCGGTGACGTGGTCTATGCCGAGAAGAGCGGCGCCGATACCTCCACTAATTATCGCCTGCGGCAGCCGCCGAAAGTCCAGGGCGGTTTTGTTGCCATGGACCCGCATACGGGCCGCGTTCTGGCTCTGGTTGGCGGTTTCTCCTACGCCCAATCGGAATTCAACCGCGCGACGCAGGCCATGCGTCAGCCGGGTTCGTCCTTCAAACCCTTCGTCTATGCGGCGGCGCTGGATAGCGGCTATACGCCAGCTTCCGTGGTGCTGGATGCACCGGTGGAATTTGTGTCCGGCGGCGAAGTCTGGCGACCGCAAAACGACGGCGGCGGTTCCATTGGTCCGGCAACGCTGCGGTTTGCCATCGAGCATTCGCGCAATTTGATGACCGTGCGTTTGGCCAATGACATGGGCATGAATTTGGTGGCCGAATATGCCGAGCGCTTCGGCATTTACGATCATATGCAGCCCGTGTTGTCCATGTCGCTGGGGGCAGGGGAAACCACTGTCATGCGCATGGTGTCCGCCTATGCGGTGATCGCCAATGGCGGCAAGCAGATCAAGCCGACACTGATCGACCGGATCCAGGATCGCTACGGCAAGACGATCTTCAAACATGAAGAGCGGATTTGCGAAGGCTGCAATGCCGACGAATGGCACAATCAGGATGAGCCGGTTCTGGCCGATAACCGGTTGCAGGTGCTTGATCCGATGACCTCCTATCAGATCACCTCAATGATGCAGGGCGTCATCCAGCGCGGCACGGCCTATGGCAAGATCAAGCTGGACCGCGACGTGGCGGGTAAGACCGGCACCACCAACGACGCGAAGGATACCTGGTTCGTCGGCTTCACCCCGAATATCGTCGCCGGTGTTTATATCGGTTACGACAATCCGACCCCGATGGGCCGGGGTGCGACGGGGGGCTCGATGTCAGCACCTGTATTTAATGAATTCATGCAGACCGCAGTGAAGGGCACACCGCCCAGCAAGTTCAAGGTGCCTGACGGTATGCAGATGATTGCCGTCAACCGCAAGACTGGCATGGCGGCGGTCGTGGGCGATCCTGATACGATTGTTGAGGCCTTCAAGCCCGGCACCGGCCCGGCCGACAGCCTCTCGGTGATCGGCATGGACAGCAATATGCAGCCCGATGAGATCATGAAAAGCTCGCCGCAGGTCAACCAGGCCGTTCAGTCCGGGACGCCCGGCCTGTTTTAACAGAACGATCAAGCTTGTCGCCATGCCCCGGACTTTACTTCCGGGGCATCGGCAATTATGGACCGGGCACGATATCGAAAAACAAGATTCCGAGAAAAGGACCCATGCGTAACGAAATCGAAAATGTCGTCGACGAAATCAAGCAGGCCATAAGCCTGCTGAGGAGGCATCTTTGACTGGGATCAGGCGGTAAGACGACTGGACTGGTTGAACAACAAGGCAGAGGACCCCAACCTCTGGAACGACGCGGCTGAGGCCCAGAAGCTGATGCGCGAGCGCCAGCAGCTGGAAGACAGCATTGCCGGCGTGCGCCGTCTCGAACAGCAGATGAAAGATAATATCGAGCTGATCGAGATGGGTGAGGAAGAGGGCGACGAGAGCATCGTCAAGGAGGCCGAGGAAGGCCTGAAAGCCCTCAAGGCCGAATCCGGTAAATTGCAGGTCGAAGCCATGCTGTCGGGTGAAGCTGATGGCAATGACACCTATGTTGAAGTGCATTCGGGTGCCGGCGGCACGGAAAGCCAGGACTGGGCCAACATGCTGTTGCGCATGTATACCCGCTGGGCCGAGCGCAGTGGTTTCAAGGTGGAATTGCTGGAAGTGCATGACGGCGAAGAAGCGGGCATCAAGTCGGCCACCATCCTGGTCAAGGGCCACAATGCCTATGGCTGGATGAAGACCGAATCGGGCGTGCATCGCCTGGTGCGCATTTCGCCCTATGACAGCAACGCACGGCGCCACACCTCGTTTTCTTCCATCTGGGTCTACCCGGTGGTGGATGATTCGATTCAAATCGACATCAACGAAAGCGATTGCCGTATCGATACCTACCGCTCCTCTGGTGCGGGCGGTCAGCACGTCAACACCACGGACTCGGCGGTGCGAATCACCCATATTCCAAGCGGTATTGCAGTCTCCTGCCAGCAGGAACGGTCGCAGCACAAGAACAAGGCCAAGGCCTGGGACATGTTGCGCGCCCGTCTCTACGAAGTCGAGCTGAAGAAACGCGAGGAAGCCGCCAATGCCGAGGCAGCGTCCAAGACTGATATCGGTTGGGGCCACCAGATTCGCTCCTACGTATTGCAGCCCTATCAGTTGGTCAAGGATCTGCGCACCGGTGTCGAAAGCACAGCGCCCGACGACGTCCTGAACGGCGACATCAGCCCCTTCATGGAGGCCGCTCTCGCCCATCGCATCAGCGGCAGCGCCGATGCTGTTTCCGATATCGACTGATGTCGGGCCATGTTCGGCGGTTCTTGTGCCGCGCCTCTTGCACGCAGTGAAATGCAAACCGTCTGAGCTTCTGTTCAGGCGGTTTTTTTGTATAATGATTGTCGGATCGTGAGCAAAAGGAAAGCACCTCATGCCGACATGGACTGAAATCGTCAAAGCCAATGTCGAGCATTATGGCGATCTGGTCGCTGGAATCGACCCAGCGCTTGGCGATATTCCCGCCCTATTCGAGAGTGGCGATGGATGCTGGATCGAAGACTATGTGGAGTTTCTTCTCGATACGATCGAGGGCCATGTTGGCTTCGTCAAGTTTCAGTCGGCTTATTTCGAGGCTTGCGGCCTTAAAGGCTTGAAGGCTCTGTCGACGGGCATGGCACGCGCGCGGGCGGCGGGCATTGGGGTTATCCTCGATGCAAAGCGCGGCGATATCGGTGCAACCGCGTCAGCCTATGCCAAAGCCTATCTTGTTCCCGGCGCGGAAGGGGGAAGCGGTGACTTCGAGGCGGATTGCCTGACCGTCAATCCACTCATGGGACCCGACACGCTTGCCCCCTTTGTCGAGGCAGCGCAGGCGCATGGCAAAGGCCTGTTCGTCCTCTGCCGCACCTCCAATCCGGGCGCAGGCTGGCTTCAGGACAAGATGACGGGCAATCAGCTTATCTCGGACCGGCTGGCTGGGCTGATCGGCGGTTTTATACCTGACACGATTGAGGACGGTGATCTCAGTGCCATTGGGGCGGTTATCGGTGCGACGGTTCCTGCGGAAGGACGTCGCCTTAGACAATTTATGCCCCGTTCGATCATTCTTGCACCAGGATTGGGTGCGCAAGGCGCCGATCCGCTGGCCATCCACTCCTTGCGTGGAACCGTACCCGGTGACTTGCTGGTGCCCGTATCCCGTGGCCTGACGAAGGTTGAAGACAGAAGCATTTCTCTGGACGATTATGCCGAATTGATCCTGGACAGGCTGCAAGGCTTCAAGCAGTCCATTGCCTATGATTACAGCCGGCTCAGGAGCAGAGCGGTCTGATTGCGCTCAGTGGCTTTCACGCTCGACCTGGATCTCGCCGAATTCATCGACAACAACTGTCCAGCTCTCCGGATCGTTCGAGCGGGCGTCTTGCTTCAGATAGACGGTTGCCGAAAGGCCGAAGCCGCGATTAACCCCGGAGGGATCTTCGCTGCGAATATCGGTGACATAGGCATGCAGATCGGTGATTTCCTGCAATTCAACGGTGTCGATAATCTGTGACCCTTGATCGGTAACTGAAATCTGGCTGAGGAAAACCTTTGCGGTTCGATCCGGCTGGCGCAGGGCGTAGAGCCGGTAATAGCCGCGCCGTGTCCCATCCTTACTTGCGTCGATGACGCCAGGGCTTTTGACGATGCCGGTGCTGTTTGCCGTGCCGGGATCCTCCCAATAGCCACCGCTGATCAGGAATGTCACGGCGGGCGGCACCGTTTCGGCTTCCTGTGCCAAGGCGGCGGTGCTCGGGAACGAAAAGGTGAGGGTGCAGACCATCAGTGCCGCGGCAAAAGCGGTGGCGGATGCTGAAAAATCCAGGCGTCCCTTCATCTGCATTGGTTCACTCCGGCTTACGCCCCTTGTGCTGCACAAAATGGTTCAATTGGCAAATTGCTCGGCGAGAATTCGTTCCGACCAGGAATGATCGGGATCGGATAGAATGCGGGCGGTAATATCCTTGGCTTGTTCGATCTGCACGGTGAGCACCGACTTAACTTCGATATTGTCGGCGACGGCGTTGACCGGACGCTTTCGCTCCTCCAGAACTTCGATCATCACCGTGACCCGGTCGGGAAGCAAGGCGCCACGCCAGCGCCGGGGCCGAAACGGGCAGACGGGGGTGAGCGCCAGGAGAGGTGCATCGAGCGGAAGAATCGGGCCATGGGCGGAAAGATTATAGGCGGTGGAGCCGACCGGTGTCGCCACCATCAGCCCATCGCAGATCAGCTCATCAAGGCGCTCCTGCCCGTCGATCAGCACTCTCAGTTTTGCGGCCTGATAGGATTGTCGCAGCAACGAGACTTCGTTGATGGCAAGCGCCACGGTTTGCGTGCCGTCTTCGCTAACGGCGGTCATTTTCAAGGGATGAAAATCATTCTCCGTGGCGATGGCGATTCGCTCAGGCAGGTCTTCCACCCGGTAATCATTCATCAGGAAGCCGACGCTGCCCCTGTTCATGCCATAGATCAGCCGCCCAGAATTCATCGTGTCATGCAGGTTTTGCAGCATGAAGCCATCGCCGCCCAGCACGACCAGCACATCAGCCTCTTCGGGTGGCGTGTATCCGTAGGTGCGAATCAGCTCTTCGCGGGATGCAAGCGCCTCCGGGGTGTTCGTTGCGACGAAAGAAAGCGACCGGAAGGAACGCGCCATGCGAAAAAACCTGTTGGAAAGGGCCTTCTTCGTACATGATAAACTCACCCTGCGCCAAGTTTTTTCGCGTTGTTAAAACCCTGGAAATCCGGGTTGCGGACGGGGAACGCGATGGATCTCCTTGAGGAGGCGCAGCAGTTCAAAACCAGACCCAGCCAGATCTGGCTTGAGCCATCCTGCATCACGCTTTTTCATCATAGCCTCTTTACAGCGCGGAAAAATCTGGTAGTCAGACCCCACTGCCCTTGTAGCTCAGTTGGTAGAGCACCTGATTTGTAATCAGGGGGTCGCGGGTTCGAATCCTGCCGGGGGCACCATTCTTTCACATCAATTCCATCGTTTGAGCTGCCGATCCTAGGATCGGCGCGGCTGCGGCTTTATTCAAAGCCCGCCGGGTGCGATAAACGCGAAATAAGCCCAGGCGAGCGCAAAAGCTGCGACAACACAAAGAGCGACGACCAGTTTGCGCAGTCCCGGGCGCGGTTGCTTCGGCGGTACGGGTTTTCTGAATTTTATGACATTGTCGCTCATGGGTGCCTCCTCTCATGGGCTATGATTCAGCCATGCATGATCGGCGGCATTTATTTCACGCAAAGCTTGCGGCATGGTTACGATGGACCAGAAAATCAGCGGACCGGGAATCGATGGGGACGTGACAGCCTGTGACTGCCATGAACGCAATGACATTGCCTCGCCACGGATACAAAAACATCCCCGCCGCTTCACGATGCGCCGGGGACACTATTCAAAGAGATTTCTCAGGCCATTCCGGCAGGATCACCGATTGGCAGCAATGGCGGGCTCGGCACCGGATCATTCGGATTTTTGGTGTCGCCCTGATCCTGGATTGGCGGTTTTACCGCACCATCCTGCTTACGGTCTGGAATACCGGGCGTGCCCTGCGGGCCGCGTGGTGCGCCATCTGGTCTTTCGGGAATTGTGGTTGGCATGGTTATCCTCCTTCTTATGTTCATAAGGACAACCGTAGGGCTGGGCATTGGTTCCGAAGATTTTGACGTTTCGCCAAATGTCAAACGTACCACGATGCTATCAGCAAGCAGTATTGGCGTATGACCGGGCGGGAATGATAGGCTCTGCCTCAGAGGCACTATTGCCTGCGTTGCATTCCTGGAAAGACTTGGGAGATGGTCGGTTCCGAGGTCGAGGACAGGGGAACCGACGCTCTGATGTCAGTTTTGGCGCAGCAGGAATTGGCGTGAAGCATAGAGGGCGATAGCCGCCGCATTTGACACGTTCAGCGATTTGATCTCACCGGGCATATCGAGCCGCGCCAGTGCGTTGACCGTGTCACGGGTCTTTTGGCGCAGGCCCTTGCCTTCGGAACCAAGCACCAACGCCAGCTTGTCACCACTGAATGTCTCTTCCAGCGGGCGCGGCCCTTCCGAATCGAGCCCGATGGACACGAAATCGAGCTTATGCAATTCGCCCAGTGCCTCGGCGAGATTGGTGATCTGGATATAAGGGATCAATTCCAGCGCACCGGAGGCTGATTTCGCGAGTACACCCGATTCGGTCGGGCTGTGGCGCATAGTGGTGATCACCGCGCCAGCACCGAAGGCGACGGCGGTGCGCATGATTGCCCCGACATTATGCGGATCGGTCACCTGGTCGAGCACCAGCAACAGCGGGCTTTCCTTCAGCGCTTCAAGACGGCGAGGCGGCAGTGGCCGGGTCTCCAGCATGACGCCCTGATGAATGGCTTCCGGCCCCAGATGCTTGTCGAGATCCTGCGGCGTGACGATTTCCACAGGAAAGGGCAGGGCGTCGACCGGGCCGATTTCCAGCCGTACCAGCGCATTCTGGGTCAGCGACAGCTTGATCGGCTTGCGTTCGGGATTGTTGAGGGCGGCGCGCACCGTGTGCAGGCCATATAAAAATACCTGGTCGGGGGCGATCGGCGGCGGTGTCCAATCGGCGTTGGACTTGCGCCGTTTTTGCGGTTGCGGGGTGGGAATCTCGCCGCGCTCACGCTTTGCATCCCGCACCTGACGGCGCAAAGTTGCATAGTGGCTGTCGCGGTCGGACGTGTCGTTTGGGTTATCTTTGCTCATGGCGCCTTATAGCGGGCTTGCGTGCCAGGGGATAGAGACCCCGGGTTTGCCGGGATGCCTGAACGAGGAAAAAACATGAAAATTTTCCGTCTAAGGCGTGTTGACATCTCCGTTTCGGGCCGTCATATAGCCGCCACGGAACGCGGTGAGCCAAGCTCGAAAGCGAAGTTCGACGCTCCGGGATAGTAAGCTTGGTTGCTTGATCCGGTCGAAATACTGGAGGGATGCCCGAGTGGTTAAAGGGGACGGACTGTAAATCCGTTGGCTCAGCCTACGTTGGTTCAAATCCAACTCCCTCCACCATTTCGACACCTGGATCTAAAACCGCCGCGGGTATAGCTCAATGGTAGAGCAGCAGCCTTCCAAGCTGAATACGCGGGTTCGATTCCCGCTACCCGCTCCAGCTTTCCATACTCTCTTTTAGTTTATCTTTCAGCTGTTTCCCTATATGCGATCTGTGCCGTTATCACGCGCATTTGCAGGAATTGCGCTGCTGGACACCCCCGCAAAGCACCTGCTTTGGGCCATGCGCATTTATGGCTTGCGCAATCGGACCGAAAGCCTTAAACGGCGGCACTAAACCGGTTCGCCGCGTCAACCTTTTACGTTCACAGGAAGCATTCAAATGGCAAAGAGTAAGTTTGAGCGCAACAAGCCGCACGTTAACATTGGCACGATCGGCCACGTTGACCACGGCAAGACGTCGCTGACGGCAGCAATTACGAAGTATTTCGGTGAATACAAGGCGTATGACCAGATCGACGCCGCTCCGGAAGAAAAGGCCCGCGGGATCACCATTTCGACGGCGCACGTCGAATATGAAACGCCTGCCCGTCACTACGCTCACGTTGACTGCCCCGGCCACGCCGACTACGTCAAGAACATGATCACCGGTGCAGCGCAGATGGACGGCGCGATCCTGGTTTGCTCGGCAGCTGACGGCCCGATGCCGCAGACCCGCGAACACATTCTTCTGGCGCGCCAGGTTGGCGTTCCCGCCATCGTCGTGTTCCTGAACAAGGTTGACCAGGTTGACGACGAAGAGCTTCTGGAGCTGGTCGAACTGGAAGTGCGCGAACTTCTGTCGTCCTACGACTTCCCGGGCGACGATATTCCGATTGTCAAGGGTTCGGCTCTGGCTGCTCTGGAAGACAGCAACAAGAAGATTGGCGAAGACGCGATCCGCGAACTGATGGCGGCAGTTGACTCCTACATTCCGACGCCTGAGCGCCCGATCGACCAGCCGTTCCTGATGCCAATCGAAGACGTGTTCTCGATCTCTGGCCGTGGTACGGTTGTGACGGGTCGCGTTGAGCGTGGTATCGTCAAGGTTGGTGAAGAAGTCGAAATCGTCGGCATCCGCGCCACCTCGAAGACGACCGTTACCGGCGTTGAAATGTTCCGCAAGCTGCTCGATCAGGGTCAGGCTGGCGACAACATTGGTGCCCTGGTTCGTGGCGTACAGCGCGATGGCGTTGAGCGCGGTCAGATCCTGTGCAAGCCCGGCTCTGTCAAGCCACACAAGAAGTTCATGGCAGAAGCCTACATCCTGACGAAGGAAGAAGGCGGCCGTCATACACCGTTCTTCACCAACTACCGTCCGCAGTTCTACTTCCGCACGACGGACGTTACCGGTATTGTTTCTCTGCCGGAAGGCACGGAAATGGTTATGCCTGGTGACAACGTCACGGTTCAGGTTGAACTGATCGTTCCGATCGCCATGGAAGAAAAGCTGCGCTTCGCGATCCGCGAAGGTGGCCGTACCGTCGGCGCCGGCATCGTCGCTTCGATCATCGAATAATGATTTCTTCCCTTAGGGGATGAAATGGAACCCCGCTGGCAACAGCGGGGTTTTTGCGTTTAGGACGTTACGGTTGAACTGATTACGTTTCTAAGGAGCCGCCTTCCTCAAATTGGACGCTATTGCGATGGAGACCATGAGAAAATCTGCAAAACGGCAAGCCGTACTGCAAATTCTTGGTGGCTAATGCAGTTAAGCGCTTGGTTCTCTTGTCCGCAGCGGTCCCTATCCTTTAAAAGAAACAGACGTACAATTTCAGGAGTTGCGGTGTTGGACAACAAGCTTCAGATTTTCATTGGCTTCGATACAAAGGAAGTCGTGGCCTATCATGTGCTCGCGCAGAGCATTCTTGAACATTCGTCCATTCCCGTCGCCTTCACACCCATCGTCCTCGACAATCTGGCCGGTATTTTCACGCGCGAACGCAATCCACTGCAATCGACGGAGTTTTCCTTCTCCCGGTTTCTCGTGCCTTTTCTCAGCGATTACCAGGGCTGGAGCATGTTCATGGATTGCGACATGCTGGCGCGCGCCGATCTGGCCGAACTCTGGGCGCTGCGCGACGACCGCTACGCCGTGATGTGCGTCAAGCATGACTACCAGCCAAAGGTGGAAACCAAGTTTCTCGGTCAGACTCAGACCAAATACGAAAAGAAGAACTGGTCGAGCGTCATGCTGTTCAACAACGCCAAATGCACGGCGCTGACCAAGGATTACGTCAACACCGCAACCGGTCTGCAACTGCATCAGTTCAAATGGCTTGAAAGTGATGACCTGATCGGTGGGCTGCCGCTGCATTGGAATTATCTGGTCAACGAATATGACCATGACCCGGCCGCCAAGATTGTCCATTTCACCGATGGCGGCCCTTATTTCGAACAATACAAGAATGACGATTATGCAGAAGAGTGGTTTGCTGCCCGCGAACGCATGCTGCACGTCACACAGAGCCTGTGACCATGACAGTCCAGAACGGCAGCGCGCGCCCCACGACCGCCAGCATCCAGGCCTTCACGGACTGGCAGGCGTTGCTCGGCCGTTTCACTCACATTGTCCTCGTCGCCAACAGCGAGGAGGCCAATGTGGACAGGCTGCGGCGCGAACTGCCACAAACTGCCTTGTTCGTTTTTTTCAATAAGGTCTACAAGATTCTCGACAAGCCGTTCGATCGCCCGTCTCTGCTGGTGGCGCGCAGTGGTTCGGTCGGCGCCAACATCGTTTACCGCAAGGAAGTCAAGAATGTGCTTGGCTATTTTCCGGGCGATGAATTTCTGGGCGTGATGAATGTCAGGGCCCATCCTGGCGAATTGTTCAGTGATGCGACAAAATTCGAGGGGGCTGCGGTCGGTCATCTGGATCTCTCCAACCATTTTTCCAGTTTTTACCCTGAAGATCATATTCCGACCAGCGGTTTTGCCTTGGCCTTGTGGCTGAGCGAGCACCTGCCCGAAAAGACCATCCTGTTGGATGGATTTTCAGCGCGGCGCAGTGAGAAGTGGAAAGTCTTTCATCTGCATGATTGGACATTCGAACAAGTCGTGCTGCGATTGTTCATCCATTCCGGCAAACTGGTCGCGCCAGGGGCAGCCGAAAAAAATGCTTATGCTGCGCTACTGCAACGATTTCCGGACTTGAGCGAGGGGGCGGTTGCGCTGTCTGCTGCTGACGTGCTGGCCAGCCGCCTTGAAGGGTCAAACAAGGAAATCGATAAGCTGATTTCCGTCACCAAGATCCTGCGATGGTTTTATCAGCTCTCCAAAAAGCTGAAGCCGAAAACCAGAAAACAGCGATTGAACGCCAAAAAGGCGAAGAGTTGATCAAAGCCTTGTCATGCTGCAACGCAAAAACGTGACTTGCGGCTGCGAGAGCTGCCCTGTAACATAGTGATATAACTATCTACACCGTCCCGCTTTGCTTGGGGCCGAGCCCACCCTGAACACATAAAGATGCGTCTATGATTCGTCTGATGTGCGCGGTTGCGATTGCGCCTTTTTTGATTCTACCATTTGCCTGGGTTGGCCAGGCTGCCGACTTTGGCCGACCGCTGATCTGGAACGTCTCACGCAACGGCACGAGCGGCGTTGCTATTCAAACCGGCGTTCAGTTGCGTAATGCCTTTGAACCGAAAATAGGTGTCGATACCTCTGTTATCGCCACCAAGAGCGGGCAGGTGGATCAATCCACACTGCCGTTACGGCTTTGGGGGCGGGTGCGGCTGGAAGGGAACGACAAAACGAATGGGCCTGCGACCTACCTCAATACCAGTTTCACGCCCGCAACGGGTGCTTCCAGCCTGTCGATGGAACGCGCCTGGAACTGGACACTGACGCCTGATTTCACGCTTGGCTCGACGCGCATTATCGAGGTGCGCCGGGTCAGTGGTGACGGGGCGGGGCTATCGGCGAGCCAGCGGCTGGATTTGTCCATGCCGGATTGGTCGGCGTCGCTTTACAGCGAAGCGGGTATCGATCAGCTTGATGCGACGACGACGGGATCTGTCGGTATTGAGAAAAAGGTTTTCGGCGATGTTGGTCTTTCCGCCGCGATGACCAATCTGCTCGATGCACCTTCGACGACCTTTCGGGCGAGCTATAGTCGTCACTGGTAGGAAAATGGTATTTTGTCCTGAATGTGCAAAAAACCCTCTTGCCAATCGTCACCGACCGTCTTAAACGGAGCGCCAAGCAACGGACGGGATCGCCATCGGCGCATCACTCGGACGTGCAGATAGGGGTATAGCTCAGTTGGTAGAGCGGCGGTCTCCAAAACCGCAGGTCGTAAGTTCGAGCCTTACTGCCCCTGCCATTTTTCACACAGTGTTGGAATTGATTTTTTCGGCTGGTGGGTTTTGGCGTTGTAGAATTTGTTTAAATGTCGGTTTTGCCCTTGTTAAAGTGAGAATCGGCGTTTATGTAACACTCAAACAGACACGCGGTGCGTGGGGCTGATCTTTTCAGCTTTACGTGCCGTAAATGCGTGGGCATTAGATGGCATCGAAGACTAATCCATTTGCGTTTTTGCAGCAGGTTCGCTCCGAAACGTCCAAAGTCACCTGGCCGTCGCGCCGCGAGACTGTGATCTCGACGCTGATGGTGTTGGCCATGGTGATTTTTGCCTCGCTGTTTTTCTTTGCGGCGGATCAGGTTATCGGCTGGGTTTTGAGCCTTGTCCTGAATCTCGGCAATTAACAGGACGGGAACGAACATGGCTGCACGTTGGTATATCGTCCACGCATATTCGAATTTTGAAAAGAAGGTTGCGGAATCGATCGAAGAGAAGGCTCGTCAGAAGGGTCTTGGACATCTCTTTGAAAAGATTCTCGTTCCGACCGAGAAGGTCGTCGAGGTTCGTCGGGGCCGCAAGGTGGACAGTGAGCGCAAATTCTTCCCCGGCTATGTGCTGGTGCGGGCGAATTTGACCGATGAGGTCTACCACCTGATCAAGAATACCCCGAAGGTCACGGGCTTCCTGGGTTCCGACAATAAGCCGGTTCCGATTCCTGACTATGAGGCTGATCGGATTCTCGGTCAGGTTCAGGAGGGTGTCGAGCGTCCCAAGTCCTCGCTGTCCTTCGAGATCGGCGAGCAGGTTCGCGTTTCCGACGGTCCTTTTGCATCCTTCAACGGTGTTGTTCAGGATGTCGATGAAGAGCGGTCGCGCCTTAAGGTCGAGGTGTCGATCTTTGGCCGCGCTACACCGGTCGAGCTTGAATACAGTCAGGTCGAAAAGGTCTGATTGCTGCGGGAGGGTAACCTCCCGTTTCGCGTGGGAGTGCGGCGGTCTCTTAAGCCGGATCGTTCATACGCACCACGCAACCGCAGCCGCCGGCATGTCCGGCATGAGTGGGCCGGGCAACCGGTCTGATAGAAAGGCAGAGAGAAATGGCTAAGAAAGTTGCAGGCCAGCTCAAGCTTCAGGTCAAGGCAGGATCGGCTAACCCGTCCCCGCCAATCGGTCCTGCGCTTGGTCAGCGTGGCGTAAACATCATGGAATTCTGCAAGGCGTTCAATGCCGCTACGCAGGAAATGGAAAAGGGCATGCCGATCCCGGTCGTCATTACCTATTACCAGGACAAGTCCTTCACCTTCATCATGAAGCAGCCGCCGGTGACTTACTGGTTGAAGAAGGAAGCTAAGATCCAGTCCGGTTCTAAGACTCCGGGCAAGGGTGGAAAAGCTGGTACTATCACTAAGGCTCAGGTTCGCACGATCGCTGAAGCCAAGATGAAGGACCTGAATGCTGCCGACGTTGACGGCGCTATGGCAATGGTTGAGGGCTCTGCCCGCTCCATGGGCCTGGAAGTGGTAGGTTGATCATGGCAAAGCTTGCAAAGCGTATTCAGAAGATCCGCGAAGGCGTTGATCCCACCAAGCTGGTTGCTCTGTCCGACGCCATTTCGATGGTCAAGGAACGTGCCGTTGCCAAGTTCGATGAAACCATCGAAATCGCCATGAACCTGGGCGTTGACCCACGTCACGCCGACCAGATGGTTCGTGGCGTTGTCAATCTGCCGAACGGCACTGG
The DNA here is from genome assembly GCF_014926405.1 of Agrobacterium vitis. NCBI lineage: Bacteria > Pseudomonadati > Pseudomonadota > Alphaproteobacteria > Hyphomicrobiales > Rhizobiaceae > Gillisella > Gillisella vitis. The sequence goes on along the minus strand of NZ_JACXXJ020000005.1, from coordinate 1,747,093 downwards.
CCGCGACGTTCGCGTTGCCGTCTTCGCTCGTGGCGCAAAGGCTGATGAAGCCCGTGCAGCTGGCGCTGAAGTTGTTGGCGCCGAAGACCTGGTCGAAATCGTCCAGGGTGGCAAGATCGACTTCGACCGTTGCATCGCAACGCCTGACATGATGCCGCTGGTCGGCCGTCTCGGTAAGGTTCTCGGCCCGCGTGGCATGATGCCGAACCCGAAGGTCGGCACTGTGACCATGGACGTTGCTGGTGCCGTTAAGGCTTCCAAGGGCGGCGCCGTTGAGTTCCGCGTTGAGAAGGCTGGTATCATCCACGCCGGTATCGGCAAGGCCTCGTTCGAAGCCAAGGCTCTTGAAGAAAACATCAAGGCCTTTGCTGATGCTGTCATCAAGGCAAAGCCGGCTGGCGCCAAGGGTAACTACGTCAAGCGCGTAGCGATCTCCTCGACCATGGGTCCTGGCGTCAAGATCGACCCATCGTCGGTCACAGCTTAATTTTTCGGGGTGTTCCACCCCGTATTCAAGAATTCCCGGTCCTTCGGGACCGGGAATGTCCGGTTTTATAGCCGGATTTCCTGTCCGAGATTGTGGGCGGCCGCAAGGCCTTAATATTTGCCTGCATGAGACGGGTAAGACCCGAAATTCTTCACGAACGCCAAGGCGTTACGGAAGTGTCGGTTCGAGCCTTGTGTGCCTTGTGCCTGACGCCTTCGGGTGACAGTGCGGGGGGACAGGATCCTCAAGCGTCGCTTGGGATCTGACGAGTTTAGATCCCTTGAGGCAAAGGCAAACCCGATGGGGCCTGCAGGATTGCGGTCCCGTCTACTGGAGACAGACAGTGGAAAGAGCGGAAAAACGCGAATTCGTCACAGAACTGAACGAAGTCTTCAAGGCTTCTGGTTCGGTTGTTGTGGCCCACTATGCTGGTGTCACGGTTGCGCAGATGAACGACTTCCGTTCAAAAATGCGCGCTGCTGGCGGCACCGTCAAAGTCGCGAAGAACCGTCTGGCCAAGATCGCTCTTCAGGGCACGGAGTCGGAAGGGATGACAGATCTCTTCAAGGGCCAGACGCTGATTGCATACAGCGTTGACCCAATCACGGCTCCGAAAGTCGTCATGGATTTCGCCAAGATTAACGACAAGCTCGTTGTTCTCGGTGGTTCCATGGGAACAACCACGCTCTCCGTGGATGCAGTCAAGTCGCTTGCGACCCTGCCTTCGCTGGACGAGCTGCGTGCAAAGCTGGTCGGCATGATTCAGACCCCGGCTACTCGCATCGCAGGCGTTGTTCAGGCACCGGCAGCTCAGCTTGCTCGCGTGTTTGCGGCTTATGCCAAGAAGGACGAAGCCGCGTAAGGCGGTTTTTCGCTGTTCATACCCAAACCAGTTCGTTTCGAACCGAACACTGATAAAGGACTAGTAAAATGGCTGATCTCGCTAAGATCGTAGAAGACCTCTCCTCTTTGACCGTTCTGGAAGCTGCTGAGCTTTCCAAGCTGCTCGAAGAAAAGTGGGGCGTATCTGCAGCTGCTCCTGTAGCTGCTGCTGCTGCCGGTGGCGCTGCTGCTGCCGTTGTTGAAGAAGAAAAGACCGAGTTCGACGTTATCCTGACCGAAGCCGGTGCAAACAAGATCAACGTCATCAAGGAAGTTCGCGCGATCACAGGCCTCGGCCTGAAGGAAGCCAAGGACCTCGTTGAAGGCGCTCCGAAGGCTGTCAAGGAAGCCGTTTCCAAGGCTGAAGCTGCTGACCTGAAGAAGAAGCTTGAAGACGCTGGCGCCAAGGTTGACGTCAAGTAATTCAGACTTCGGCTCCGGCGAGGGTGTAAACTCTCTCCGGAGCCGTTTTCCTGGCGGAAATTATTACCCAAAAGCCGGTAAAACGGCTTTTGGGTAATGGGTTCTCAAGAGGATGGTTCCGATCTGGCGCTCAAGGCAAACCGGCCTTCCCGCCTGAACTGGAACGAGATTGATGATCCATGATTGATGGTGCCGCCTGGCCAGCGGTTGCCGTCTGTTGCAGGCCCGGGTGCAAACTGACAAGGAGCGACGATGGCTCAGACCCTTTCCTTTAACGGTCGCAGGCGCGTACGCAAGTTTTTCGGAAAAATTCCAGAAGTCGCAGAAATGCCGAACCTCATCGAGGTTCAAAAGGCATCTTATGATCAGTTCCTCATGGTTGACGAGCCCGAAGGTGGTCGTCCCGACGAGGGACTTCAAACCGTTTTCAAGTCCGTCTTCCCGATCACCGATTTTTCCGGTGCGTCGATGCTGGAATTCGTATCCTACGAATTCGAGCCGCCGAAGTTCGACGTCGATGAATGCCGCCAGCGCGACCTGACCTATGCAGCTCCTCTCAAGGTCACTTTGCGCCTGATCGTGTTCGATATTGATGAAGATACGGGCGCCCGCTCGATCAAGGACATCAAGGAACAGTCGGTCTATATGGGCGACATGCCTTTGATGACCAATAACGGCACGTTTATCGTCAACGGCACCGAGCGCGTTATCGTGTCGCAGATGCACCGTTCGCCGGGCGTGTTCTTCGACCACGACAAGGGCAAGAGCCATTCCTCCGGCAAGCTGCTGTTTGCCGCCCGCGTCATTCCTTATCGCGGTTCCTGGCTCGATATCGAGTTTGACGCCAAGGACATTGTCCACGCCCGTATCGACCGCCGCCGCAAGATCCCCGTGACCTCGCTGCTGATGGCGCTGGGCATGGATGGCGAAGAGATCCTTTCGACCTTCTACTCCAAGTCCGACTACAAGCGCGATGGCAAGGGCTGGCGCGTACCTTTCCAGGCGGAAACGCTGAAGGGTTCCAAGACGCTCGTCGACATGGTTGATGCCGATAGCGGCGAAGTCGTTGTCGAAGCCGGTAAGAAGCTTACGCCGCGTCTTCTGCGTCAGTTGCAGGACAAGGGTCTGAAAGCGCTGAAGGCGACCGACGAGGACCTCTACGGCAATTATCTGGCCGAGGATATCGTCAATTTTGCTACCGGTGAGATCTATCTCGAAGCCGGCGACGAAATCGACGAGAAGACCCTGCCGATCATTCTGGATGCGGGCTTCGAAGAGATTCCGGTTCTGGGCATCGACCATATCAATGTTGGCGCCTATATCCGCAACACACTGGCTGCCGATAAGAACGAAAACCGCCAGGACGCTCTGTTCGATATCTACCGCGTCATGCGTCCGGGTGAGCCGCCGACCATGGATTCGGCTGAAGCCATGTTCAACTCGTTGTTCTTCGACAGCGAGCGCTATGACCTGTCGGCTGTTGGCCGCGTCAAGATGAACATGCGCCTCGACCTCGAAGTGGCCGACACCGTGCGCGTTCTGCGCAAGGAAGACATCCTGGCCGTGGTCAAGATGTTGGTCGAATTGCGTGACGGCAAGGGTGAAATCGACGATATCGACAACCTCGGAAACCGTCGTGTTCGTTCCGTCGGTGAATTGATGGAGAACCAGTATCGCCTGGGTCTGCTGCGCATGGAACGCGCCATCAAGGAACGCATGTCGTCGATCGAAATCGACACGGTCATGCCGCAGGATCTGATCAACGCCAAGCCTGCCGCTGCCGCTGTGCGCGAGTTCTTCGGTTCGTCCCAGCTCAGCCAGTTCATGGACCAGGTCAACCCGCTGTCGGAAATCACCCACAAGCGCCGTCTTTCGGCTCTTGGACCGGGTGGTCTGACCCGCGAGCGCGCTGGCTTTGAAGTGCGCGACGTGCATCCGACCCATTACGGCCGTATCTGCCCGATTGAGACGCCTGAAGGCCCGAATATCGGTCTGATCAACTCGCTTGCCACCTTCGCACGGGTCAACAAATACGGCTTCATCGAAAGCCCGTATCGTAAGATCATCGACGGCGTGGTGACCAAGGACGTGATCTACCTTTCCGCTATGGAAGAGGCCAAGTATTACGTCGCCCAGGCCAATGCTGAACTGAACGCTGAAGGCCATTTCGTCGAAGAGTTCGTCGTCTGCCGTCATGCGGGAGAAGTGATGCTGTCGCCGCGCGACACCATCAACCTGATGGACGTTTCGCCAAAGCAGCTCGTGTCCGTTGCCGCCGCTCTTATTCCGTTCCTGGAAAACGACGACGCCAACCGCGCGCTGATGGGCTCCAACATGCAGCGTCAGGCTGTGCCGCTGCTGCGGGCTGAAGCACCGTTCGTCGGCACCGGCATGGAGCCGATCGTGGCACGCGATTCCGGTGCAGCTATCGGTGCCCGTCGTGGTGGCGTGGTCGACCAGGTGGATGCGACGCGTATCGTTATCCGCGCCACGGAAGATCTCGATGCCGGCAAGTCCGGTGTTGATATCTATCGTTTGCAGAAGTTCCAGCGGTCCAACCAGAATACCTGCGTTAACCAGCGTCCGCTGGTTGCTGTCGGCGATATTCTGAACAAGGGCGATATCATCGCGGACGGTCCATCGACCGACCTCGGCGACCTGGCGCTTGGCCGCAACGCGCTCGTCGCGTTCATGCCCTGGAACGGCTACAACTATGAGGACTCGATCCTCATGTCGGAGCGTATCGTTAGCGAAGACGTGTTCACCTCGATCCATATCGAGGAGTTCGAAGTCATGGCCCGCGATACCAAGCTTGGGCCTGAAGAAATCACCCGCGATATTCCGAACGTCTCGGAAGAAGCGCTTCGCAACCTCGATGAAGCCGGTATCGTCTACATTGGTGCGGAAGTGCAGCCGGGCGATATCCTGGTCGGCAAGATCACTCCGAAGGGCGAAAGCCCGATGACGCCGGAAGAAAAGCTTCTGCGCGCCATCTTCGGTGAAAAGGCTTCCGACGTTCGTGATACCTCGATGCGCATGCCTCCGGGCACGTTCGGGACCATTGTCGAAGTTCGGGTTTTCAACCGCCACGGCGTTGAAAAAGACGAGCGCGCCATGGCCATCGAGCGCGAGGAAATCGAACGTCTCGCCAAGGACCGTGACGACGAACAGGCAATCCTGGACCGCAATGTCTATGGTCGTTTGCTTGACACGCTGCGTGGTCAGGTTTCGATTGCCGGTCCGAAGGGTTTCAAGAAGGGCGTCGAACTCAACAACGCCGTCATTTCTGAATATCCGCGTTCGCAATGGTGGATGTTCGCCGTTGAAGACGAGAAGGTTCAAAGTGAGCTGGAAGCGCTTCGCGGCCAGTACGACGAATCCAAGTCGCGCCTTGAACAGCGCTTCATGGATAAGGTCGAGAAGGTTCAGCGCGGCGATGAAATGCCTCCGGGCGTCATGAAGATGGTCAAGGTCTTTGTTGCTGTGAAGCGCAAGATCCAGCCGGGCGACAAGATGGCTGGCCGTCACGGTAACAAGGGCGTGGTATCGCGCATCGTTCCGGTTGAGGACATGCCGTTCCTCGAAGACGGTACGCATGTCGATATCGTTTTGAACCCGCTCGGCGTGCCGTCGCGTATGAATGTCGGCCAGATTCTTGAAACCCACCTTGCCTGGGCTTGCGCCGGCATGGGTCGCAAGATCGGGCAGATGCTTGAAGACTACCACAAGCATCTGGACATCACCGAGCTCAGGACGGAACTGGTCGATCTCTACGCCAGCGAGTCGCATGACGAAGTGGCCAAATTCGATGACGAATCGCTTCTGCGGCTGGCTGATCAGGCCAAGAGCGGCCTTTCTATCGCAACGCCGGTTTTCGACGGTGCGCATGAAAGCGACGTTTCGGAAATGCTGACCCGCGCCGGTCTGCACACGTCTGGCCAGTCGGTGCTCTATGATGGACGTACGGGTGAAACCTTCGACCGTAAGGTCACTGTTGGTTATATGTACATGATCAAGCTCAACCACTTGGTTGACGACAAGATCCATGCGCGTTCCATCGGCCCTTACTCGCTCGTCACCCAGCAGCCTTTGGGCGGCAAGGCACAGTTCGGCGGTCAGCGCTTCGGGGAAATGGAAGTCTGGGCTCTGGAAGCTTACGGCGCCGCCTACACCCTGCAGGAAATGCTGACGGTGAAGTCGGATGACGTGGCCGGTCGTACCAAGGTCTACGAGGCGATTGTCCGGGGCGACGATACGTTCGAAGCCGGTATTCCGGAAAGCTTCAACGTTCTGGTCAAGGAAATGCGGTCGCTTGGTCTGTCGGTCGAGCTGGAGAATTCCAAGCTCGAAACGGTTGATGCCGTCAACCCGTTGCCGGACGCTGCGGAATAACAGTGACAGTGGGGCGCGCGCGTTTCGATGCGCGCGCCGTCCTCCGCCAGTTGTAAAGTTCAACCGGCGCGGGGACTTTTGCCGCATTCAGCGGTTATTGTCGTTTTAAGGCGCGGTGCGGCTTCCCGGGAAGGGCCGCAATCGTTGCCAAGCTGAGGGCCCCAGGCCCCACAAGGAGATAGGCATGAACCAAGAGGTCATGAACCTTTTCAACCCGCAGGTCCCTGCGCAGCATTTCGATTCCATCCGGATTTCGATTGCCTCGCCGGAGAAGATCCTGTCATGGTCGTATGGCGAAATCAAAAAGCCTGAGACCATCAACTACCGCACTTTCAAGCCGGAGCGCGACGGTCTGTTCTGCGCCCGTATCTTTGGTCCGATCAAGGATTACGAGTGCTTGTGCGGCAAGTACAAGCGCATGAAGTACAAGGGCATCATCTGCGAAAAGTGCGGCGTGGAAGTCACTCTGTCGCGTGTTCGCCGTGAGCGCATGGGCCATATTGAGCTGGCCGCTCCCGTTGCCCATATCTGGTTCTTGAAGTCGCTGCCGTCGCGCATTTCGACCCTGCTCGACATGACGTTGAAGGATGTGGAGCGCGTTCTCTACTTCGAAAACTACATTGTCACGGAGCCGGGCCTGACGGCCCTGAAGCAGAACCAGCTTCTGTCCGAAGAAGAATACATGATGGCGGTCGATGAATATGGTGAAGACCAGTTCACCGCCATGATCGGTGCTGAAGCCATCTTTGAAATGCTGGCCTCAATGAATCTCGAGCGCATCGCCGGCGAATTGCGTCAGGATCTTGCCGACACCACGTCGGACCTGAAGCAGAAGAAGCTGATGAAGCGCCTGAAGATCGTTGAGAACTTCATGGAATCTGGCAATCGTCCTGAATGGATGATCATGAAGGTTGTTCCCGTGATTCCGCCGGACCTGCGTCCGTTGGTTCCGCTGGATGGTGGCCGTTTTGCGACCTCCGACCTGAACGATCTCTATCGCCGCGTCATCAACCGTAACAACCGTCTGAAGCGGTTGATCGAGCTGCGCGCGCCGGGCATCATCATCCGTAACGAAAAGCGCATGTTGCAGGAATCTGTTGACGCGCTGTTCGACAACGGCCGCCGTGGCCGCGTCATCACCGGCGCCAACAAGCGTCCGCTCAAGTCGCTGTCCGATATGCTCAAGGGCAAGCAGGGCCGCTTCCGTCAGAACCTTCTCGGTAAGCGCGTCGACTATTCTGGCCGTTCGGTTATCGTGACCGGTCCGGAACTGAAGCTGCACCAGTGCGGCCTGCCAAAGAAAATGGCGCTCGAACTTTTCAAACCCTTCATCTACGCCCGTCTGGACGCCAAGGGGTATTCCTCGACCGTCAAGCAGGCCAAGAAGCTGGTTGAAAAGGAAAAGCCGGAAGTCTGGGATATCCTGGACGAGGTTATCCGCGAACATCCCGTGCTGCTGAACCGCGCACCGACGCTGCACCGTCTGGGTATCCAGGCCTTCGAACCAATTCTGGTTGAAGGCAAGGCCATTCAGCTGCATCCGCTGGTCTGCACGGCCTTCAACGCCGACTTCGACGGCGACCAGATGGCTGTTCACGTGCCGCTTTCGCTGGAAGCCCAGCTGGAAGCCCGCGTGTTGATGATGTCCACCAACAACATTCTGCATCCGGCAAACGGTGCGCCGATTATCGTTCCTTCTCAGGATATGGTTCTCGGTCTCTACTATTTGTCGATCATGAACCAGAATGAGCCGGGCGAAGGCATGGTCTTCTCCGACATCGGCGAACTGCATCACGCCCTTGAAAACAAGGTGGTGACGCTGCACTCCAAGATCCGTGGTCGTTTCAAGACCGTGGATGCGGAAGGCAAGCCTGTTTCGAAGATTTTCGAAACCACACCGGGCCGTATGCTGATTGGCGAACTTCTGCCGAAGAACGTCAATGTGCCGTTTGACACCTGCAATCAGGAAATGACCAAGAAGAACATCTCCAAGATGATCGACACGGTCTACCGTCATTGCGGCCAGAAGGACACGGTGATTTTCTGCGACCGGATCATGCAGCTTGGCTTCCGCCATGCATGTAAGGCTGGCATTTCCTTTGGTAAGGATGACATGGTCATTCCGGACTCCAAGGTGAAGATCGTTGGCGACACCGAATCCTTGGTGAAGGAATACGAACAGCAGTATAACGACGGTCTGATCACCCAGGGTGAGAAGTACAATAAGGTCGTTGACGCTTGGGGTAAGGCGACTGAAAAGGTTGCGGAAGACATGATGGCCCGCATTAAGGCTGTTGAGTTCGATCCGGAAACTGGCCGCCAAAAGCCGATGAACGCGATTTACATGATGTCTCACTCCGGTGCGCGTGGTTCTCCGAACCAGATGCGTCAGCTGGGTGGTATGCGTGGTCTTATGGCCAAGCCATCGGGCGAAATCATTGAAACTCCGATCATTTCGAACTTTAAGGAAGGTCTGACCGTTAACGAGTACTTCAACTCGACCCACGGTGCCCGTAAGGGTCTTGCAGACACGGCCTTGAAGACCGCGAACTCGGGTTACCTGACCCGTCGTCTGGTTGACGTAGCCCAAGATTGCATCGTTAATCTGGTCGATTGCGGTACCGACAAGGGCCTGACCATGACGGCGATTGTTGACGCCGGTCAGGTTGTGGCTTCGATTGGTGTGCGTGTTCTTGGTCGTACGGCGCTGGACGATATCGATCATCCGGTCACGGGTGAGCGGATCGTTGACGCTGGTCGCATGATCCTTGAAGCCGATGTCATCGAAATCGAGAAGGCTGGTATTCAGTCGATCCGTATTCGTTCGGCTCTGACCTGCGAAGTTCAGACCGGCGTATGCTCGATCTGCTACGGTCGCGACCTTGCCCGTGGTACACCTGTGAACATGGGTGAAGCTGTGGGTGTTATCGCCGCGCAGTCCATCGGTGAGCCAGGTACCCAGCTGACCATGCGTACGTTCCACTTGGGCGGTACGGCCAACGTGGTTGACCAATCGTTCCTGGAGGCCTCCTATGAGGGGACTATCCAGATCAAGAACCGCAACATGCTGCGCAACTCTGACGGCATTTATGTCGCCATGGGCCGTAGCATCGCGGTGACGATCCTGGACGAACGCGGTGTTGAGCGCTCCTCGCAGCGTGTTGCCTATGGTTCCAAGTTGTTTGTCGACGATGGCGACAAGGTCAAGCGCGGTCAGCGTCTGGCTGAGTGGGACCCATACACACGCCCGATGATGACCGAAGTGGAAGGTGTCGTTCATTTTGAGGATCTGGTCGACGGTATCTCCGTTCTGGAAGCTACCGACGAATCCACTGGTATCACCAAGCGTCAGGTTATCGACTGGCGTTCGACGCCGCGTGGCGCCGATCTGAAGCCGGCAATTGTCATCAAGGACACTCAGGGCAATGTGCTCAAGGTTCCGCGTGGTGGTGAAGCTCGGTTCCAGCTGTCGGTCGATGCAATCCTGTCGGTTGAACCCGGCCAGCGCGTCTCCCAGGGTGACGTTCTTGCTCGTTCGCCAATGGAAAGCGCCAAGACCAAGGACATCACCGGTGGTCTGCCGCGTGTTGCCGAATTGTTCGAAGCCCGTCGTCCGAAGGATCACGCCATCATCGCTGAAATCGATGGTACGATCCGGTTGGGCCGCGACTACAAGAACAAGCGTCGCGTTATCATCGAGCCGGCGGAAGACGGTGTCGAGCCTGTCGAATACCTGATCCCGAAGGGCAAGCCCTTCCATCTTCAGGAAGGCGACTATATCGAAAAGGGTGACTATATCCTCGACGGTAATCCGGCTCCGCACGATATTCTGGCGATCAAGGGTGTCGAGGCGCTGGCAAGCTACCTGGTCAACGAAATCCAGGAAGTCTATCGCTTGCAGGGCGTTGTGATCAACGACAAGCACATCGAGGTGATTGTTCGCCAGATGCTGCAGAAGGTCGAAATCACCGACAGCGGCGACAGCCAGTATATCGTTGGCGACAATGTCGACCGTATCGAGCTGGACGAAGCCAACGAACGTCTGGTTGAAGAAGGCAAGAAGCCAGCCTTTGGCGATCCGGTATTGCTCGGTATCACCAAGGCCTCGCTGCAGACGCCGTCCTTCATCTCGGCTGCGTCCTTCCAGGAAACCACCAAGGTTCTCACGGAAGCGGCAATTGCCGGCAAGACCGATACGTTGCAAGGCCTGAAGGAAAACGTCATCGTCGGTCGTCTGATCCCGGCCGGTACCGGTGGTACCATGACCCAGATCCGTCGTATCGCCACCTCGCGTGATGACCTCATTCTCGAGGAACGTCGCAAGGGAACCGGTGCGGATCTCGCAACCCCGATGCTGCGCGATATGGCAGGCGAGGGTGCTCCTGCCGCCGAGTAATCGGTGCAGCAGTCGAAATAAAAAAGCCGTCCGGAGCGATCCGGGCGGCTTTTCCGTTTTATGATGTTGCTTAGCGAAGGTCGGAGTTTGTTCGGGCTTATCAGTGGGAAATGTAATCCGGTGCTTGGCTCAATGAGAACCATACAGATCTAAAGAAGCAGGGGCAGGGCGGCGCCATGCTCATAGCCTAGCCGCTGGCTTGCCTCATCCAGGTTTAACCAGAAGAAGGAAAACAGCACCGGAGCACCACCGCCGTGAGGTGTTGTTTCGCTGTGAAACCAGCTCTGCGGATAGAGAGAGCGAAGCAAAGGCAGGTGGAAAAAATGGCGCTTGTGGTGGATGGAAACGCCATCTCGAACATCCCGATAACAGACAGAAGTCAGAAAGCGGGGAGGCGAGGGACAGGCAAAGCCCGTCTCCTCTTCGAATTCACGACAAGCCGCAGCGCTGGGGCTTTCACCGTGTTCAACGGTGCCACCTGGCACCTGCGGTAGAATATGTGGAAAATCCGGCTCATCGAAGACCAAGAGCCGGTCGCGGTCGGCTGCATAGACAAGGACCCTTTCAATGACATGTCCTGTCATTCATGGCTCACTCAGTTGAAGCGGATGATCGCCACTTCACCTTCGAGTGCGCCCTGATAGGCCGAGGCATGCGGCTCGTCTGACGGAGGCTCGGTCACCATGCCGATCTGGTCCAGGTCGGCTTCCAGAAAGCCTTCCTCGGCCAGTGCATTCAAAGCCTCGCGCACGGCGGAATCGTCATCGGGCGCTCTCAGCAGAATATGCAGGTCAATGCCTTCGGTGCCCGTTTCTTCATAGGCCTTGGCAATGATGATGAAGACCATCGGTCCGTCCGAATTATTGTCATTGTCAGGGGTCGAAATCATCAGTCGGTCCTTATGACGGGTCGCCTTTCTTCTGGCTCGAGACAAGCGAGCCGCCAGGTGACCGCGATAGCAACGGTTAGAAAGTCTTGTAGCCGGGAATCGTTTCGGCACAATAACCTAATCGATAATTTCATCGTTATAGAGCCATCCGCCGTCGTCAAGCTGAAGGCTGGATGCAAATCCCAAAACACCCAGCTTCATGTGCAAAACCCGCCGTTTGGCAGGCATGAAAACGATTCTTCTATCGCAGGCTGAAAATCGGCATCCTCAAGCCCGGAATTGGCCGATGACAATTGCATAATCGACCGAAACCCGTCATAACCGCAAATAGGCCGGGACCAAAGCGGCCACAGGGCTTTGGAGAGCTATTAATTTTGCGCCATGGCTTGACGGAACGGGGTGAAAACAGTAGTACGCCCCGCATCGGAGCCAATGCACGGTTATAACTTTCAGGACATATTGTTCTGAAGTTTGCCCCAGGCTTAGGATCCAAACGCACTTTGAAGACATGAATGCTGCACGCATGACGCATTCGCATGCGTCCTCTGCTTTTTGTGGTCCATCCGGAAGTCCGGATCGGGCCACATTCGCGCATGGCGAAAATTGTGCGAGCGCCGCCGGAAACGGCACAAACGGGCCTGAAAAGGCTCAAGTGACAAGAATTATAAGGGATGGTTCTATGCCTACCGTAAATCAGCTGATCCGCAAGCCGCGTCAGGCGCAGGTAAAGCGCAACAAGGTTCCTGCCTTGCAGGAAAATCCACAGAAGCGCGGTGTTTGCACCCGCGTTTATACCACGACCCCGAAGAAGCCGAACTCGGCTCTGCGTAAGGTTGCCAAGATCCGTTTGACCAATGGCTTCGAAGTCATCGGCTACATTCCGGGTGAAGGCCACAACCTGCAGGAACACTCTGTCGTCATGATCCGTGGCGGCCGCGTCAAGGACTTGCCTGGCGTTCGTTACCACATCATCCGTGGTGTTCTCGATACCCAGGGTGTCAAGAACCGTAAGCAGCGCCGTTCCAAGTATGGTGCAAAGCGTCCGAAGTAAGTCGGAAGCCTTCTTTGAAATTCAGCGCTGCGCGAGGTTCTCCGCGTGATAAAGCGTTCTAACCGTTGAGAGACGAAGTAAAATGTCCCGTCGCCATAAAGCAGAAAAGCGTGAGATCAACCCGGACCCAAAGTTCGGTGATCTGGTCGTCACCAAGTTCATGAACGCCATCATGTTGCACGGCAAGAAGTCCGTTGCTGAAAGCATCGTCTACGGTGCCTTCGATGTCGTTGAAGCCAAGTCCAAGGCAGAGCCGATCGCAATCTTCCATCAGGCGCTTGAAAATGTCGCCCCGCATGTTGAAGTTCGATCGCGCCGCGTTGGTGGTGCAACATACCAGGTCCCCGTCGACGTCCGTCCGGAGCGCCGTCAGGCGCTCGCCATTCGCTGGCTGATCATCGCCGCCCGCAAGCGCAACGAGACCACCATGGTCGATCGTTTGTCAGGCGAATTGCTTGATGCGTCCAACAATCGCGGCAGCGCTGTCAAGAAGCGTGAAGACACGCACAAGATGGCCGACGCCAACCGCGCCTTCTCGCATTACCGCTGGTAATCTTAGACGATCGAATATCGAAAGGCAGTCCACTATGGCTCGCGAATATAAAATCGAAGACTACCGCAATTTCGGGATCATGGCGCATATCGACGCCGGCAAGACCACGACGACTGAGCGGATTCTCTACTACACCGGCAAGTCGCACAAGATCGGCGAAGTTCATGATGGCGCAGCCACGATGGACTGGATGGAGCAGGAGCAGGAGCGTGGTATCACCATCACCTCTGCTGCGACCACGACCTATTGGAAGGGTCGCGATGGCAAGATGCGCCGCTTCAACATCATCGACACCCCCGGCCACGTTGACTTCACGATTGAAGTAGAACGTTCGCTTCGGGTTCTCGACGGCGCTATCGCGCTCCTCGATGCCAACGCAGGCGTTGAGCCGCAGACGGAAACTGTTTGGCGTCAGGCTGAAAAGTACAACGTTCCGCGGATGATCTTCTGCAACAAGATGGACAAGACCGGCGCTGACTTTTACCGTTCGGTAGAAATGATCAAGACCCGTCTCGGTGCCACCGCTGTTGTTATGCAGCTGCCAATCGGCGCTGAGACAGAGTTCAAGGGCGTTGTTGACCTGATCGAGATGAACGCTCTCGTTTGGCGCGATGAATCTCTGGGCGCGGCTTGGGACGTTACGGAAATCCCTGATGACCTGAAGGAAAAGGCCGTTGAATATCGCGAAAAGCTGATCGAGACCGTTGTCGAGATCGACGAACAGGCGATGGAAGACTACCTGAACGGCATCATGCCTGATAATGACAAGATCCGCGCTCTCGTTCGTCAGGGCACGATTGAAGTCAAGTTCCATCCGATGTTCTGCGGTACTGCCTTCAAGAACAAGGGCGTTCAGCCTTTGCTCGACGCTGTTTGTGAGTATCTTCCTTCTCCGCTCGATATCCCTGCTATCAAGGGTATCGATGTTAAGACCGACGGTGAAATCGAACGTCATCCTGATGATGCCGAGCCTTTGTCGATGCTGGCGTTCAAGATCATGAACGACCCCTTCGTCGGTTCGCTGACATTCTGCCGTATCTACTCCGGCAAGCTCGAAAAGGGCGCATCGGTCATGAACACGGTCAAGGAAAAGCGCGAACGCGTTGGCCGTATGCTCCAGATGCATTCCAACAGCCGTGAAGACATCGAAGAAGCCTTTGCAGGCGACATCGTTGCCCTGGCAGGCCTGAAGGAAAGCACCACGGGCGATACGCTCTGCGATCCCCTGAACCAGGTTATCCTCGAGCGCATGGAATTCCCCGAGCCGGTCATTCAGATCGCCATCGAGCCGAAGACCAAGGGCGACCAGGAAAAGATGGGTCTCGCGCTCAACCGTCTTGCTGCTGAGGATCCGTCCTTCCGCGTCAAGACCGACCAGGAATCTGGCCAGACGATCATCGCCGGCATGGGTGAACTTCACCTCGACATCATCGTCGACCGTATGCGTCGTGAGTTCAAGGTAGAAGCAACTGTCGGCGCGCCGCAGGTTGCCTATCGCGAAACCATTACGCGTCAGCACGAAGAAGACTACACTCACAAGAAGCAGTCTGGTGGTACGGGTCAGTTCGCCCGCGTCAAGATCATCTTCGAACCCAATCCTGAAGGTGATGAGTTCAAGTTCGATTCGAAGATCGTCGGTGGCTCTGTTCCCAAGGAATACATCCCTGGCGTTCAGAAGGGTATCGAAAGCGTTCTGTCTTCTGGTCCGCTGGCTGGCTTCCCGATGCTCGGCGTCAAGGCGACGCTCATCGACGGTGCTTACCACGATGTTGACTCGTCGGTTCTGGCGTTCGAAATCGCGTCTCGCGCTTGCTTCCGTGAAGCAGCAAAGAAGGCTGGTGCACAGCTGCTTGAGCCGATGATGAAGGTTGAAGTTGTGACCCCTGAAGATTACGTCGGTGACGTGATCGGCGACCTGAACTCCCGCCGTGGTCAGATCCAGGGCCAGGAAAGCCGTGGTATCGCCGTTGTCATCAACGCGCATGTGCCGCTGGCCAACATGTTCAAATATGTCGACAACCTGCGCTCCATGAGCCAGGGTCGCGCTCAGTACTCGATGGTGTTCGATCACTATTCGCCCGTTCCGAGCAATGTCGCTGCCGAAATTCAGGCAAAGTACTCCGGTCAGAAATGATCGGGGTAACCCGCCGGAACTGATAACAGGAATTTCCCCCTTCATGGGGATGAGATAATGGAGAGCCGAAAATGGCAAAGAGTAAGTTTGAGCGCAACAAGCCGCACGTTAACATTGGCACGATCGGCCACGTTGACCACGGCAAGACGTCGCTGACGGCAGCAATTACGAAGTATTTCGGTGAATACAAGGCGTATGACCAGATCGACGCTGCTCCGGAAGAAAAGGCACGCGGCATCACCATTTCGACGGCGCACGTCGAATATGAAACGCCTGCCCGTCACTACGCTCACGTTGACTGCCCCGGCCACGCCGACTACGTCAAGAACATGATCACCGGTGCAGCGCAGATGGACGGCGCGATCCTGGTTTGCTCGGCAGCTGACGGCCCGATGCCGCAGACCCGCGAACACATTCTTCTGGCGCGCCAGGTTGGCGTTCCCGCCATCGTCGTGTTCCTGAACAAGGTTGACCAGGTTGACGACGAAGAGCTTCTGGAGCTGGTCGAACTGGAAGTGCGCGAACTTCTGTCGTCCTACGACTTCCCAGGCGACGATATTCCGATTGTCAAGGGTTCGGCTCTGGCTGCTCTGGAAGACAGCAACAAGAAGATTGGCGAAGACGCGATCCGCGAACTGATGGCGGCAGTTGACTCCTACATTCCGACGCCTGAGCGCCCGATCGACCAGCCGTTCCTGATGCCAATCGAAGACGTGTTCTCGATCTCTGGCCGTGGTACGGTTGTGACGGGTCGCGTTGAGCGTGGTATCGTCAAGGTTGGTGAAGAAGTCGAAATCGTCGGCATCCGCGCCACCTCGAAGACGACCGTTACCGGCGTTGAAATGTTCCGCAAGCTGCTCGATCAGGGTCAGGCTGGCGACAACATTGGTGCCCTGGTTCGTGGCGTACAGCGCGATGGCGTTGAGCGCGGCCAGATCCTGTGCAAGCCCGGCTCTGTCAAGCCACACAAGAAGTTCATGGCAGAAGCCTACATCCTGACGAAGGAAGAAGGCGGCCGTCATACACCGTTCTTCACCAACTACCGTCCGCAGTTCTACTTCCGCACGACGGACGTTACCGGTATTGTTTCTCTGCCGGAAGGCACGGAAATGGTTATGCCTGGTGACAACGTCACGGTTCAGGTTGAACTGATCGTTCCGATCGCCATGGAAGAAAAGCTGCGCTTCGCGATCCGCGAAGGTGGCCGTACCGTCGGCGCCGGCATCGTCGCTTCGATCATCGAATAAGACGTCTTCATACAGACGAAGAAGCGCGGCATTCAATGCCGCGCTTCTTTATTTCCGGGAATCAGTTGACGAATTGACGGGGACGTTGTATGCCCCCGCCACGAACAAGGAAGAGCGGCGTATCGCCCCTCTTTCCTCTGGCTCTGCTAAGTTTCGCGGCCCGGTCTTGGGTTGCACTGGTAGGGCCCCTGATGCAGTAAGGTGACATGGACGTCGAACCGTCCTTGTGATTTTTGACAATACGGGGCCGGCCAGAAATTGGTAATTCACTGTCTTTGCGTGAGCGGGGACGTTTAAGAAAAACGAATAAGGACACGTCGAATGAACGGCCAGAATATCCGTATCCGCCTGAAGGCGTTTGATCACCGGGTTCTCGATGCCTCTACGCGGGAGATCGTTTCTACCGCCAAGCGCACCGGTGCAAGCGTCCGCGGCCCGGTTCCGCTTCCGACCCGTATTGAAAAATTCACCGTTAACCGTTCGCCTCACGTCGACAAGAAGAGCCGCGAACAGTTTGAAATGCGCACGCATAAGCGTCTGCTGGACATCGTTGATCCGACTCCGCAGACCGTCGATGCTTTGATGAAGCTCGACCTGGCTGCTGGCGTAGACGTCGAAATCAAGCTTTAAAAACCAATTCCGGCGAGAGCCGAAATAACAAGGAAGGTACGTGGCAAGACCTGCCAACGACTTCTCGAAACGGGAAACCTGAAAGTCTGGAAGGACTGGAATGGAATCCTTAAACAAAGAGGCGGGCAAGGGCCGTAGGGCCCTTGTTTTACTCTCAAGAGGAATGAACCGATGCGTTCAGGTGTGATTGCACAGAAAGTGGGAATGACCCGGGTCTATAATGACGCCGGCGAGCATGTCCCGGTAACAGTACTACGCTTGGATAATTGCCAGGTCCTGGCTCAGCGGACTGTCGATAAGCACGGCTACACTGCCGTTCAGCTCGGCGCCGGTCAGGCCAAGGTCAAGAATACATCCAAGGCAATGCGCGGCAATTTTGCCGCTGCAAACGTCGAGCCCAAGGCTAAGCTCGTCGAATTTCGCGTTTCCGAAGACAACCTCATGGATGTCGGCTCCGAGCTGAAGGCTGGTCATTTTGAAGCCGGTCAGTTGGTTGACGTGACCGGTACCACGATCGGTAAGGGTTTTGCCGGTGCCATGAAGCGCCACAATTTCGGTGGTCTTCGTGCAACCCACGGCGTGTCCGTCTCGCACCGCTCGCACGGTTCGACTGGTTCCAACCAGGATCCGGGTAAGGTCTGGAAGGGCAAGCGTATGGCCGGTCACATGGGTCAGACCCGCGTCACCACCCAGAATCTGGAAGTCGTTTCGACCGATGAAGATCGTGGCCTTATCCTGGTGAAGGGCGCTGTGCCCGGTTCCAAGGGTTCCTGGATCATCGTGCGCGACGCCGTCAAGTCGGCAGCGAAGTAAGGGAGCCAAACCATGGAACTCAACGTCAAAACCCTCGAGGGGACGGATGCCGGTACGGTTTCCCTGTCCGACGCCATTTTCGGCCTCGAACCTCGTCAAGATATCATTGCTCGCATGGTTCGTTGGCAGCTTGCCAAGAAGCAGCAGGGCACACACAAGACCAAGACCCGTGCCGAAGTATCGCGCACCGGTGCCAAGATGTACAAGCAGAAGGGTACGGGCCGCGCTCGTCACCATTCGGCTCGCGCTCCGCAGTTCCGCGGCGGCGGCAAGGCCCACGGCCCAGTCGTTCGCAGCCACGAGCATGATCTTCCCAAGAAGGTTCGCGCGCTCGCTCTGCGTCACGCTCTCTCGGCAAAGTTCAAGGCTGACGAACTGATCATCGTCGATCAGCTTGTTGCTGCCGATGCCAAGACCAAGGCCGCCGTTGGCGTGTTCGAAGCTCTTGGGCTGAAGAATGCGCTGGTGATCGGTGGCGTCGAACTCGACGTCAATTTCAAGCTCGCTGCCGCGAACATCCCGAATATCGATGTTCTGCCGGTTCAGGGCATCAACGTTTATGACATTCTGCGTCGCGGTAAGCTCGTGCTTTCCAAGGCTGCGGTTGAAGCTCTGGAGGAGCGGTTCAAATGACTGATCTTCGCCACTACGACGTGATCGTATCTCCATCGATCACTGAAAAGTCCACTCTGGTTTCCGATTTTAACCAGGTGGTCTTCAACGTCGCCCGGACTGCTTCCAAGCCTGAAATCAAGGCTGCCGTCGAAGCACTGTTCGGTGTCAAGGTCACAGCTGTGAATACGCTGCTCCGCAAGGGCAAGACTAAGCGTTTCCGCGGCTTCGCCGGTAAGCAGAAGGATGTGAAGAAGGCGATCGTTACGCTCGCCGAGGGTCAGTCCATCGACGTCTCCACCGGTCTCTGAGGAACAGAAAAATGGCATTGAAAAATTTCAATCCGACAACCCCGAGCCAGCGTCAGCTGGTCATCGTTGACCGGTCGGGCCTTTACAAGGGCAAGCCTGTCAAGTCGCTGACCGAGGGTCTGTCTTCGAAGGGCGGTCGCAACAATCTCGGTCGCATCACCGTTCGCTTTCAGGGCGGTGGTCACAAGCGCACCTATCGTCTGGTGGACTTCAAGCGTCGCAAGTTTGACGTAGAAGGCACTGTCGAGCGTCTGGAATACGACCCCAACCGTACAGCGTTTATTGCGCTGATCACCTATGCCGATGGTGAGCAGGCCTATATCCTTGCTCCGCAGCGTTTGGCAGCCGGTGACAAGGTTATCGCATCGGACAAGGCTGTCGACGTCAAGCCCGGCAACGCTATGCCGCTGCAATACGTCCCGGTCGGCTCTATCGTTCACAATGTCGAGCTGAAGCCCGGCAAGGGTGGTCAGGTTGCCCGTTCCGCTGGTGCTTACGTTCAGCTGGTCGGCCGCGATGCCGGCATGGCTATCCTGCGCCTCAGCTCGGGCGAACAGCGCCTGGTGCATGGCACTTGCCTTGCAACGGTCGGCGCCGTGTCGAACTCTGACCACGGCAACATCAATGACGGCAAGGCTGGTCGTTCGCGTTGGCGCGGTAAGCGCCCGCACGTTCGCGGCGTCGTCATGAACCCAGTCGACCACCCGCACGGCGGTGGTGAAGGCCGCACCTCCGGTGGCCGTCATCCGGTTTCCCCTTGGGGTAAGCCGACCAAGGGCAAGCGTACGCGGTCGAACAAGTCCACGGACAAGTTCATCATGCGTTCCCGCCACCAGAAGAAGAAGTAAGAGAGGTAGTCAGAGATGGCTCGTTCAGTATGGAAAGGCCCCTTCGTTGACGGCTACCTTCTTAAGAAGGCTGAAAAAGTTCGTGAGAGCGGTCGTAGCGAAGTGATCAAGATGTGGACCCGTCGGTCCACGATCTTGCCCCAGTTTGTCGGTTTGACGTTCGGCGTCTATAACGGCAGCAAGCATATCCCGGTCAGCGTCAACGAAGACATGGTTGGCCATAAATTCGGTGAATTCGCTCCGACCCGGACCTATTACGGTCACGGTGCGGACAAGAAAGCGAAGAGGAAGTAACGATGGGCAAGGCAAAAGCCGAACGCCGGCTGAAGGATAACGAGGCGCAGGCCGTTGCGCGCACGCTCCGCGTCAGCCCTCAGAAGCTCAACCTGGTTGCAGCTTTGATCCGTGGCAAGAAGGTCGACCGCGCTCTGGCCGACCTGACATTCTCGCGCAAGCGCATTGCAGATACAGTGAAGAAGACACTGGAATCGGCTATTGCGAACGCTGAGAACAATCACGACCTCGACGTCGATCAGTTGATCGTCGCCGAAGCCTATGTTGGTAAATCGATCACCATGAAGCGGTTCCACGCTCGTGGCCGTGGCCGCGCATCGCGCATTGAAAAGCCATTCTCGCATCTGACGATTGTCGTGCGCGAAGTCGAAGCCAAAGGGGAGGCCGCATAATGGGTCAGAAAATCAATCCAATCGGTTTCCGCCTGGGCATTAACAGGACCTGGGATAGCCGTTGGTTCGCCGACAACGCTGAATACGGCAAGCTTCTTCATGAAGACCTGAAGATCCGCGCCTATTTGATGGATGAGCTGAAGCAGGCCGGTATCGCCAAGGTGGTTATCGAGCGTCCGCACAAGAAGTGCCGCGTCACGATCCACTCGGCGCGTCCGGGCTTGATCATCGGCAAGAAGGGTGCAGACATCGAAAAGCTTCGCAAGAAGCTTTCCGAAATGACCAATTCCGAAACGCACCTCAACATTGTTGAAGTGCGCAAACCGGAAGTCGATGCAACGCTGGTCGCTCAGTCGATCGCCCAGCAGCTCGAGCGCCGTATCGCGTTCCGTCGTGCGATGAAGCGCGCCGTACAGTCCGCCATGCGTCTGGGTGCCGAAGGCATCAAGATCACCTGCGCTGGCCGTCTCGGTGGTGCCGAAATCGCTCGTACGGAATGGTACCGCGAAGGTCGCGTGCCGCTTCATACGCTGCGTGCCGATATCGATTACGGTGTAGCGGAAGCTACAACCGCTTATGGTATTTGCGGCATCAAGGTCTGGATCTTCAAGGGTGAAATCCTTGAGCATGATCCAATGGCCTCCGAGCGCCGGGCGCTGGAAAGCGACGCCCAAGGCGGCAACAACAACAACCGTCGTCGCGAGAACGCCTGATTAGGCGCGCCCGGAGAAAAGTTCGGAGAATAGATAAATGTTGCAGCCAAAGCGTACCAAGTACCGCAAGCAGTTCAAGGGACGCATCAAGGGCGTTGCCAAGGGCGGTTTCGACCTGGCGTTCGGTGAATTCGGCCTGAAGGCTCTTGAGCCCAACCGCGTCAATGCACGCGAGATCGAAGCGGCTCGCCGCGCGATCACGCGCTACATGAAGCGCGCAGGTCGTGTATGGATCCGGGTATTCCCCGATGTGCCGGTAACGGCAAAGCCTACCGAAGTCCGTATGGGTAAGGGTAAGGGCTCTGTTGAATACTGGGCATGCAAGGTCAAGCCCGGCCGTATGATGTTCGAGATCGACGGTGTGTCCGAGGAAATCGCCCGCGAGGCGCTGCGTCTCGGCTCGGCCAAGCTCTCGGTGAAAACGCGCTTCGTACAGCGCATTGCAGAGTAAGGATCAAGCCATGAAAGCCGCAGATGCACGCGCCATGAGCGCTGATCAGTTGAAGGATGAGTTGGGCAACCTGAAGAAAGAGCAGTTTAACCTGCGCTTCCAGAAGGCAACTGGCCAGCTTGAAAAGTCCTCGCGCATCAACGAGGTCCGCAAGGACATCGCCCGCGTGAAAACCATTGCCCGCCAGAAGGCGGCAGAAGCCAAGGCCTAAAGGACCAGAAGAACAATGCCGAAACGCATTCTGCAGGGCGTCGTGGTCAGCGACAAGAACGAGAAGACAGTTGTAGTTCGGGTTGAGCGTCGATTCGCTCACCCACTGCTTCAGAAGACCGTTCGTCGCTCGAAGAAATACAAGGCTCACGACGAGAGCAATCAGTATAAGATTGGTGACGTGGTTTCCATTGAGGAATGCGCACCGATTTCCAAGGATAAGTGCTGGACGGTCGTTTCCGCCCAGGCTTAATTTGCAGAGAAATGGGGGAGGCCACTT
Source organism: Agrobacterium vitis (assembly GCF_014926405.1). Taxonomy (NCBI): domain Bacteria; kingdom Pseudomonadati; phylum Pseudomonadota; class Alphaproteobacteria; order Hyphomicrobiales; family Rhizobiaceae; genus Gillisella; species Gillisella vitis. The sequence continues at coordinate 1,725,085 of NZ_JACXXJ020000005.1, read as the reverse complement.
GCGCCTTTCCCAAAAATCTGTAGAAGCACCGCAACGGCGCAAGAACGCTCCATCGAGAGCGTTCTTTTGCTTTGAGCGCAGGGAAGGTCCTTTTTAAGGAAACCACCTTGGCAAGATCCTCCTCCGCTCGAAAAGACATAAAGATCCATAAGCCGGAATAGGGGGCATCGCCCAACCGTTCCGGTATAACGAGAAGGCGACCTGACATGATTCAGATGCAGACTAACCTCGACGTTGCCGATAATTCCGGCGCGCGTCGTGTCATGTGCATCAAAGTGCTGGGCGGTTCTAAGCGCAAATACGCTTCGGTCGGCGACATTATCGTCGTTTCGATCAAGGAAGCTATTCCGCGCGGCCGCGTGAAAAAGGGTGATGTGATGAAGGCCGTGGTGGTTCGCACCGCCAAGGACATCCGTCGCGCCGACGGCAGCGTCATCCGCTTCGATAACAACGCAGCCGTTCTTATCGACAACAAGAAAGAGCCAATCGGCAGCCGTATCTTCGGACCGGTTCCGCGCGAACTTCGCGCTAAGAACCACATGAAGATCATCTCGCTGGCTCCTGAAGTTCTTTAAGGGGAGCGATTGACGATGCAAAAGATTCGTAAGGGCGACAAGGTCGTCGTACTCACCGGCAAGGACAAGGGTCGTTCTGGTGAAGTCATTCAAGTGATGCCGAAGGAAGACCGTGCGGTCGTTCAGGGGATCAACGTCGTAAAGCGCCACCAGCGCCAGACGCAGACCCAGGAAGCCGGTATCATCAACAAGGAAGCCTCTGTGCACCTTTCCAACCTTGCTATTGCAGACAAGGACGGCAAGCCGACTCGCGTTGGTTTCTCCGTTGTCGATGGCAGGAAGGTTCGCGTTGCCAAGCGTTCGGGGGAAGTGATCGATGGCTGAGACCAAGTATGAGCCACGGCTCAAGGCAGAATATGTAAGCCGCATTCGTCAGGCGCTTCGGGAACAGTTTTCCTACGCCAACGAAATGCAGATCCCGAAGCTTGACAAGATCGTCATCAACATGGGCGTGGGCGAGGCAACTGCCGATTCCAAGAAGCCTACGGTTGCTGCTGCGGATCTGGCCGCGATTGCTGGTCAGAAGCCGGTCATTACCCGGGCTCGTAACTCTATCGCTGGTTTCAAGGTCCGCGAAGACATGCCGATTGGCGCAAAGGTTACCCTGCGCGGCGCTCGTATGTATGAGTTCATGGACCGTCTGATCAACATCGCGCTTCCGCGCGTTCGCGACTTCCGGGGCTTGAACCCGAAGAGCTTTGACGGCCGTGGCAACTTCGCCATGGGCATCAAGGAACACATTGTGTTCCCAGAGATCAACTACGATAAGGTTGATCAGATGTGGGGCATGGACATCATCGTTTGCACGACGGCTCCCACGGATGACGAAGCACGGGCTCTTCTAAAAGAGTTCAACTTCCCCTTCCGTCAATAACCGTAACGACGAGCGTAGAAGAGGAACTTCAATATGGCGAAGACAAGCGCAGTTGAAAAGAACAAGCGCCGCCGCAAGACAGTTGCCCAGCAATCCGGCAAGCGCGCCGAGCTGAAGGCAATCATCATGAACCAGTCCCTGTCGATCGAGGACCGTTTCAAGGCAACCCTGAAGCTGGCAGAAATGCCGCGTGATGGCTCCAAGACCCGCATCCGTAACCGTTGCGAAGTCACCGGTCGTCCGCGTGCATTTTATCGCAAGCTCAAGATGTCGCGTATCGCACTTCGTGAGCTTGGCAATTCCGGCAAGGTGCCGGGTATTGTAAAGTCGAGCTGGTAAGGAGACGGGCAAATGACGATGACTGATCCGTTGGGCGATATGCTCACCCGTATCCGGAATGGTGCTGCCCGCCGCAAGGCTTCGGTGGTTACTCCGGCTTCCAAGCTGCGTGCGCGCGTTCTGGATGTTCTTCAGGCTGAAGGCTACATTCGTGGCTATTCTGAAATCGACCATGGTAACGGCAAGGCCGAGATCACGATCGAACTGAAATATTATGAAGGCGCGTCGGTGATCCGTGAGATCGGCCGCGTGTCCAAGCCGGGCCGCCGAGTCTATGTCTCGGTTAAGTCCATTCCGCAGGTCGCGAACGGCCTCGGCATTACCATCCTTTCGACTCCGAAGGGCGTAATGGCCGATCACCAGGCTCGCGAACAGAATGTTGGTGGCGAGGTTCTCTGCTCTGTCTTCTAAGACAGCGCAGAGATCTCCCTAGCGAACAGACAGGATAATCACATGTCTCGTATCGGTAAAAAGCCCGTTCAGGTTCCTGCAGGGATCACGGCCTCGGTTGATGGCCAGAAAGTAACTGCCAAGGGCCCGAAGGGCGAACTCTTCTTCGTCGCAAATGACGAAATCTCGGTTGCGCTTGAGGACAATGCAATTGTCGTCAAGCCAGTCAACGACTCCAAGGATGCACGCTCAAAGTGGGGCATGTCCCGCACGATGATCGAAAACATCCTGAAGGGCGTCAAGGACGGCTACGAGCGCAAGCTCGAAATCAACGGCGTTGGTTACCGCGCATCTTTGCAGGGCAAGAACCTGCAGCTGGCGCTCGGTTTCAGCCACGACGTTGTGTATGAGCCGCCGCAGGGCATCACTATCGCCGTTCCGAAGCCGACGGAAATCGTGGTTTCCGGGATCAACAAGCAGCAGGTCGGTCAGGTCGCTGCCGAGATCCGCGAATATCGCGGCCCCGAGCCCTATAAGGGCAAGGGCGTCAAGTATGCCGAAGAGCGGATCGTCCGCAAAGAAGGCAAGAAGAAGTAAGGAACGCGCGAAATGGCAAGCAGAAAAGAAGCACTTGTACGTCGTGCCAACCGCGTACGGCGTCAGATCAAGGCGGTGGCCAATGGCCGTCCGCGTCTGTCGGTACATCGCTCTTCGAAGAACATCTACGTCCAGGTTATCGACGACGTGGCCGGCCGCACGCTGGCTGCTGCATCGACGCTGGACGGCAGCCTGCGCTCTTCGCTGAAGACCGGCGCCGACACGGCAGCAGCCGCTGCTGTTGGCAAGCTGGTCGCCGAGCGTGCTGTTGCCGCTGGTGTGAAGGAAGTCGTGTTCGATCGCGGCGCCTTCATCTATCATGGCCGCATCAAGGCACTGGCAGAAGCCGCCCGCGAAGGTGGTCTGTCGTTCTAAGGGATAGCCGCCCGGATGCGCGTGTATCCGGGCGGTTTCGCGGCTTTGCCGCATAGACCGGAAAGAGCCTGACCCGTTAGGGGAGGGTCTTATTCAAGATTGTAATCTGCCGATTGCACCCGGAAAAGAAAAAAGGAAAAGGACAATGGCACAAGAAAAGCGTGGTTCGCGGGACGACCGTCAGAACCGTGAAGAGCGCGATAGCGAATTTGTCGACAAGCTGGTCGCCATCAATCGCGTCGCCAAGGTCGTCAAGGGCGGCCGTCGTTTTGGTTTCGCTGCTCTCGTCGTCGTCGGCGACCAGAAGGGTCGTGTTGGCTTCGGTCATGGCAAGGCACGTGAAGTGCCGGAAGCCATTCGCAAGGCAACCGAGTCCGCCAAGCGCGACCTGATTTTCGTACCGCTGCGTGATGGCCGTACGCTGCATCATGACGTTCATGGCCGTCACGGCGCCGGCAAGGTGCTGCTGCGGTCTGCTAAGGCTGGTACCGGTATCATCGCCGGTGGTCCGATGCGCGCCGTTTTCGAAACGCTCGGCATGCATGACGTTGTTGCTAAGTCGACCGGTTCGTCGAACCCTTACAACATGGTTCGTGCAACGTTCGACGCGCTGAAGCACCAGGTTCATCCGAAGGACGTCGCTGCACAGCGTGGCCTGAAGTATGCGACCTTGCAGGCTCGTCGTGCCGCGTCCGGCAACGGTTCTGAAGAATAAGGAGCTGGACAATGGCCAAGAACACTGAAGCCCAGAAGACGATCACGGTCGAGCAGATCGGTTCGCCTATTCGCCGCCCGGCTGTACAGCGCCAGACGCTTATCGGCCTGGGTCTCAACAAGATGCATCGGGTCCGCACGTTGGAAGATACGCCTTCGGTTCGTGGCATGATCCGTGCTGTCCAGCATCTCGTTCGCGTCGTCGACGAGAAGTGAGACGGAGGAAACTGTCATGAAACTGAATGAAATCAAAGACAATGAAGGCTCCAGCAAGGACCGTATCCGCGTAGGTCGCGGTATCGGTTCCGGCAAGGGCAAGACCGGTGGCCGTGGCGTCAAGGGTCAGAAGGCGCGTTCGGGCGTTGCCGTCAATGGCTTCGAAGGCGGCCAGATGCCGATCTATCGCCGCCTGCCGAAGCGTGGCTTCAACAACATCTTCGCTTCCGAATTCACGACCGTTTCGCTCGGTCGGATTCAGACAGCGATCGATGCCGGCAAGCTCGACGCTTCCGCCACCATCGATGCAGCAGCTCTCAAGGCTGCTGGCGTGATTCGCCGCCTTAAAGACGGTGTTCGCGTCCTCGGTGACGGTGAATTGACGACGAAGGTAACGATTGAAGTTGCCGGCGCTTCCAAGCCAGCGGTCGAAAAGATCGAAAAGGCGGGCGGCACGATCAAGCAGCTGTCAGCTGCTGCGGAAAAGTCGGAATAATCGATTAATATTATCGCCCGGGGTGCTTCACACCGGGCGATTTTTCTACCATATGTGTGCCTCGCGACCCATTGGCGGCTCCTGTGTCGCTTTCTCCCCAAATCATCTTGGTTTGGGGAGAAAGCGACACAGCACTTTTTGAGTGATAAAGCAGCTTTCGTGTGTTTGAAAAAATGCACAGCGCTTTATGTTCCGTCTTCCGGGAATTTCGGAAACAGAGGGAGAGGCATCTGGTTGCACTGCAATCGCTCCGCCCTCGGTTTTCTGCGAGAGAGAACGAACTTTACCTTCGGCAGGCTGTCCATCGTCAAGCCGCCGTATATGGTGACGCGGAGAATTTTATGGCTTCTGCAGCGGAACAATTGGCCTCGAACCTGAACTTTTCAACCTTTGCGAAGGCAGAGGATTTGAAAAAGCGCATCTGGTTCACGCTGGCCGCCCTTCTTGTCTATCGTCTAGGTACCCACATTCCGCTGCCTGGCCTCAACCCTGAGGCCTATGCGGCTGCCTTTAAGGGGCAGTCCGGTGGTATTCTGGGGCTGTTCAACATGTTTTCCGGTGGCGCGGTGCAGCGCATGGCGATTTTCGCCCTTGGCATCATGCCCTATATTTCTGCTTCGATTATCGTCCAGTTGATGACATCTGTCGTTCCCTCGCTTGAAAACCTCAAGAAGGAAGGCGAGCAGGGGCGCAAGATCATCAATCAATATACCCGCTACGGCACGGTTTTGCTCGGCACGCTGCAAGCCTATGGGATTGCGGTTGGTCTGGAGCACGGCAATGGCTTGGTGACCGATCCCGGCCTGTTCTTTCGCCTTTCGACCGTGGTGACGCTTCTGGGCGGTACGATGTTCCTGATGTGGCTTGGTGAGCAGATCACCTCGCGCGGCATTGGTAATGGTATTTCGCTGATTATTTTCGCAGGTATTGCCGCCGGCCTTCCGACGGCGCTTGCTGGTACATTGGAGCTTGGCCGCACCGGGGCTTTGTCAACAGCGTTGATCCTGACGGTCATCGTGGTGGCAATCGGCGTGATTGCGCTGATCGTTTTCTTTGAGCGCGCCCAACGTCGTTTGCTGATCCAATATCCGAAGCGCCAGGTTGGCAACCGGATGTTCCAGGGCGACACATCGCATCTCCCACTGAAGCTAAACACGTCAGGTGTTATCCCCGCGATCTTCGCTTCATCGTTGCTGCTGCTGCCAGCGACGGCTGCTGGCTTCACCGGTGGCTCGACGCTCCCTGCCTGGGCAACGACTATCATCAGCGCGCTTGGCCATGGTCAGCCTGCCTATATGGTGCTCTATGCTCTGCTGATCGGCTTCTTTGCATTCTTCTATACGGCCATTGTTTTCAATCCGAAGGACACGGCTGATAATTTGAAAAAGCATGGTGGTTTCATTCCGGGCATTCGCCCCGGTGAGCGCACGGCTGAATATATCGATTATGTGCTGACGCGAATCACCGTTGTCGGTGCGATTTACCTTGTATTTGTTTGTATCCTTCCCGAAATTTTGGTTTCTCAAACCGGGGTTCCCTTATCCCTTGGTGGTACGTCGCTTTTGATTGTTGTCAGCGTGACCCTGGATACGGTAGCACAGGTACAAGGTCACCTGATTGCTCAGCAATATGAGGGGCTGATCAAGAAATCGAAATTGCGAGGAGGAAAGAGGGGACGATGAGAATCATTCTTTTGGGACCGCCAGGGGCGGGCAAGGGGACGCAGGCGCAACGGCTGACTGAAAAATATGGCATTCCCCAACTTTCCACGGGCGACATGCTGAGGGCCGCGGTTGCGGCTGGGACAGATATTGGTAAGCGTGCGAAGGCCTTGATGGAGGCTGGTGAACTGGTGTCTGATGATGTCGTCAACCAGATCGTTGCAGAGCGTATTCAGGAAGCAGACTGCGCCAAGGGGTTCATTCTTGACGGTTACCCGCGCACTGTGCCGCAGGCTATCACTCTTGCCGAGAACATGGGCAACGCTGGTCTCATCCTCGACGCGGTGATCGAACTCAAGGTTGACGAAGAAGCTTTGATCGGTCGTATCGAGAAGCGCGTTACTGACACGATCGCGGCTGGCGGTACGGTTCGTCCTGACGACAATCCCGAATCGTTCCGCCGAAGGATCGGTGAGTACCGGGAGAAGACAGCGCCGCTGTCCGCGCATTACTCTGCCAAGGGGCAGTTGGTTGTGCTGGATGGCATGGCAGATATGGATTCGGTGACGGAAGCCATCGGGTCGGTGTTAGAAAAAGCCTGAGCTGTCGGCTTTGCTGCATTCTTGTCCTCAAGAATTTTTAAGGGGCCGGTTGCTTTTGTCAGCCGATTCCGCTAAAGACCGCGCCAACTCGCAACATTGAAGCGACCGGCGCGATCTTCCAATGCTGGAAGACGGGTTCGGTCTTTTGACTGTTGAGAATTCGTTTTTGTAATTGCGGTTCTTTTGGGCCGTGTAACGACACACCACTTGCCGGATGGCAACTGGAACGCAAGGAGAATAGGCGTGGCACGTATCGCTGGCGTCAACATCCCAACGGCAAAGCGCGTAGTTATCGCGCTGACCTATATTCATGGGATTGGTCCGAAGTTCGCACAGGAAATCATGGAAAAGGTTGGCCTTTCCGCCGACCGCCGCGTTCATCAGCTGACAGATGCTGAAGTTCTGGCTATCCGTGAAACCATCGACCGCGATTACCAGGTCGAAGGTGACCTGCGTCGCGACACCGCAATGAACATCAAGCGATTGATGGATCTGGGCTGCTACCGCGGTCTGCGTCATCGTCGCGGTCTGCCTGTTCGCGGTCAGCGTACCCATACCAATGCTCGTACTCGCAAGGGTCCGGCAAAGGCTATCGCTGGTAAGAAGAAGTAAGTTTCGCTTTATGGCGAGCTTGAGGCTGGCACGTCAGTGCCGGCCTTGTTGCAGTTTTGGAGAGGGCGCTTTGTCCTTTCCGGTGGAGCCGCTGGTGTTACGGCGGTGTCGAGATCAATGAAAGGGAATTGAATGGCCAAGGAAGCCACACGCGTTCGCCGTAGAGAGCGCAAAAATATTTCGTCGGGTGTTGCGCACGTCAACTCGACATTCAACAACACGATGATCACCATCACCGATGCGCAGGGCAATGCAATTGCCTGGTCGTCTGCTGGTGCCAAGGGCTTCAAGGGTTCGCGTAAGTCGACCCCGTTTGCCGCTCAGATCGCTGCTGAAGATTGCGCCAAGAAGGCTCAGGAACACGGCATGAAATCGCTGGAAGTCGAAGTTTGCGGTCCGGGTTCTGGCCGTGAGTCGGCTCTGCGCGCTTTGCAGGCCGCGGGCTTCATGATCACCTCGATCCGCGATGTGACCCCGATCCCGCACAATGGCTGCCGTCCTCGCAAGAAGCGCCGCGTCTGATCATTCTTCGTCCGGCCGGGATATGCGTAGATGCGGTCCCGGTTCTTCTCATGCTCGGTCGTCACGATTGAATAGTGGCGACGAACGGAAGGTAAACATATGATTCAGAAGAATTGGCAGGAACTGATCAAGCCGAACAAGGTTGAGTTCTCCTCCAGCGGTCGCACCAAGGCAACCCTGGTTGCCGAACCGCTTGAGCGGGGCTTCGGTCTGACGCTCGGCAACGCGCTTCGTCGCGTTTTGCTGTCGTCGCTGCGCGGTGCTGCCGTGACGGCTGTCCAGATCGACGGTGTTCTGCATGAATTCTCGTCGATCCCGGGTGTTCGCGAAGATGTCACCGACATCGTTTTGAACATCAAGGAAATTGCCATCAAGATGGACGGCGACGATGCCAAGCGCATGGTTGTCCGCAAGCAGGGTCCGGGCGTCGTGACCGCTGGAGATATCCAGACGGTTGGCGATATCGAGATCCTCAATCCGCACCACGTCATCTGCACGCTGGATGAAGGCGCGGAAATCCGGATGGAATTCACGGTCAACAACGGCAAGGGCTATGTCCCGGCTGATCGTAACCGGGCAGAAGATGCTCCGATTGGGCTTATCCCGGTCGACAGCCTCTATTCGCCGGTCAAGAAAGTGTCCTACAAGGTTGAAAACACCCGCGAAGGCCAAGTTCTTGACTACGACAAGCTGACCATGACGATCGAGACCGACGGGTCTGTTTCGGGTGAAGATGCGGTGGCTTTCGCTGCTCGTATTCTCCAGGACCAGCTGTCTGTCTTCGTCAACTTCGATGAGCCGCAGCGTGAAGCTGAAGAAGAAGCCGTTACCGAACTGGCTTTCAACCCGGCGCTGTTGAAGAAGGTCGACGAACTCGAACTTTCGGTCCGTTCGGCCAACTGCCTGAAGAACGACAATATCGTGTATATTGGCGATCTGATTCAGAAGACCGAAGCCGAAATGTTGCGCACGCCGAACTTTGGTCGCAAGTCGCTGAACGAGATCAAGGAAGTTCTGGCTTCCATGGGCCTGCATCTGGGTATGGAAGTTCCTGCCTGGCCGCCGGAAAACATTGAAGATCTCGCCAAGCGTTACGAAGACCAATATTAATCTTAGATAAGGCAGGTTGAACTCTGCCTTTCCAGTCAAACTGCGGATCTTGATCCGTATGTGTCAGGAAACGGCAGGGCCGCAACAAGCGCGGGAACCTGCATTGAAGGAGAATAGCCATGCGCCATCAGAAAGCCGGCCGCAAGCTGAACCGTACCGCCAGCCACCGTAAGGCAATGTTTGCCAATATGGCGGCTTCGCTCATCACCCATGAGCAAATTGTCACGACCCTGCCAAAGGCGAAGGAAATTCGCCCGATTGTAGAACGGCTTGTCACGCTCGGCAAGCGCGGTGACCTGCACGCTCGTCGTCAGGCCATTTCGCAGATCCGCGATCAGGATGCTGTTCGCAAGCTGTTCGATGCGATTGCTACTCGTTACGCTAGCCGTAACGGCGGCTACCTGCGTATCATGAAGGCTGGTTTCCGTCAGGGCGACAATGCTCCTCTGGCCGTTATCGAGTTCGTTGAGCGCGATGTCGATGCCAAGGGTGCAGCTGACAAGGCTCGCGTTGCCGCTGAAGCAGAAACCGCTGAAGCAGCATAAGCCATAAGCGACGTTAAGTCGTTTGTTTCAGGGCCGGATGGGAAACCATCCGGCCTTTTTCTATTTTTTGGCTTGCAGCCGGAAAATTTTTCGAGGGAGTCATGTTCAGGCGTCACTCGAATTTCAGCTAATCTGCAGGATTGATTATGCCTTTGGCCTATGGTTTTGACCTGAAATTCTGTCCGAGCTAAGAAGGAGATCTCCTCCCTGCAATGGTGCCATTGCCCTTCGATAAAGAGATCTATCCTATGATGCCAAGATTGCCTGCATTCGCCACAGCGATGATTGTCACCGCGTTGACGGTGGCGTCGAGCGCCATTGTCAGTCATGCCGCGTCGTCGGCTTCCGGCCGGGGAGTGAAAACGATTGCTCCGAAGGTTCTCGTTATCACCATGTTTGGCGAAGAGACCAAGCCGTGGCTGGCAGGGCGCAAGCTGACGACGAAGGTTAAAGTGCCAGGCCTGTCGAAAGAGTATCCGGAGGTCGCTTGCGATCGTCAGGGCCTCTGCGTGATGACCACGGCGATGGGCTATGCCAATGCGGCGAGCTCGACCATGGCGGTCGCGTTCGACCGTCGGTTTGATCTCCGCAACACCTATGTGTTGATCGCAGGCATTGCCGGTGTCAATCCGAAGGAGGGAACTCTGGGGTCGGCGCTCTGGGCCAGATATGTGGTGGATGGCGGATTGCGGCATGATATCGATGCCCGCCAGATCGACAAGGACTGGCCAGACGGGCAGGTGCCGCTGGGTGCGGCAAGTCCGACCGGCAAGCCGACCTGGGCGGCGGGGACAGAAGTCTACGCGCTGAACGAGGCGCTGGTCCAGAAGGCCATGGCGCTGACCGGGTCCATCGAATTGATGGACAGCGATGCTGCCAAGACCTATCGCGCCGCCTATGCCGCGCCTGCGGCCAAGGCGGCTCCGTCTGTGAAGATTTGCGACACGATCTCAGGCGATACCTACTGGCATGGGGTCAAGGACGCTGAAGCCACGGAACGATTTGCTACCCTGGTCACCGATGGAAAAGCCCATTACTGCACCACCCAAATGGAGGATAATGCGACGCTGACAGCTTTGAAGCGGGCCTCGGAGGCCGGGCGCCTCGATTTCAACCGTATTCTGGTGTTGCGCACAGCGTCCAATTTCGACCGCGAACCGTTTGGCCGCACCGCTATCGAATCGCTGACTTCGACGTCGGGCGGTTTCATGCCATCAGTTACAAATGCTTATCGAGTGGGAAGTCGTTTCGCCGATACAGTCATTGATAACTGGAAAACATGGAAGGAAGGCGAGGGCTGGAAATAGACCATACACCGAGTTTCGTGAGTGCCCTATACTAAGGCGAATATGCTAACGCGCGTTCGCCTTGAAGAGATTGTAAATATCTCCAATGCATCGAAGACTTGTGTTATTTGCAAAAGGAATACGAAGAGTCATTTTTAATGACTCTTCGTATTATGCGTTTTATGGTTTTATAAAAAAATAAGCCATTAAGGACGTCAGCCCCTAACCGAAATATGGCATCCAAGTGGATACTGGTGCCGAGTCGCCTTGCGGTGCGTGTGTCGGGCGGTTTGTCTTGCTGGAGATATCTTCGCGAAACATTCTGCACACTCACCTGTTGTGAGGCATTTGTTTTGCAACGTTAGAAAATTCAGTTCAAGTCTGTCGTTTTAATTGGGAAATTTCAGGCCAATAGCCGATGTCGCGGATCGTCATTCTCGGTAATGCTGGTGGTGGAAAATCTACTCTCGCTCGCAAGCTTGGCGAGAAGCGAGGTTTACCGCATGTCGAAATCGACCGCTTTCTTTGGCAAGAAGGTTGGATTCTAACCCCGCCTGACGTCTATGCACTCAAGCATGAGAAAATTATTTCTGAAGATGCCTGGGTGATCGACGGGCTAGGCAGCCTGGACTCGATCCCGTCCCGCGTTGAGCGAGCAACGGAAATCATCCTCATCGACATGGCGTTATGGATGCATTTCTGGCTTGCGGCAGAACGGCAGATGGCATGGATGGCTGGGAAACTCGAACATGCCCCAGGCGGTTTTTCTGCTATGCCACCCACGCGAGAGCTTTTCCGTACGATTTGGGATGTCGATCAGGGATGGATGCCGACAATTCGAGAGCTTTGCGCGGAGGCTAAGCTCCAAGGCAAACCGCTGGTGCAGCTCAGCAGCTTAGACGAGCTGAATGCATTCGCAAATGATATCTGATCCGGATGCGTCACGCTTTTCGCAGAATCCTGCCTGGGTTTCGCGAGAGATATTGGAAGCAGAAAGTATTCCACATTTAAGTTAGGGCTGGAGCAAGAGCGCGATGCGTTTTTCGAGCCTTGTATTTCGGTCTTCGGAAGCGGCATAAAGCCTGTCGGGTTCAATCTAAACCTGACAGGCTTGAAGACGAATTGACCGGCGTCACAGCCGATCAATGAATGTTGTAATCCCGCTTCAAAATGTCCAGCAAACTGGATTCCGAGGGTGGTTCCACCAACTCGTTCCACGTTTCAACCGGTGAAAAGCCGAATTGCTGGTAGAGTTGCAGGGCGCGGGGATGGTCGAGGGTATTTGTCATCACCGAGATTTTGGTTGGTGCAGTCGACCAGGCGGCATAGAGGGCCTGAAGCAGGAACCATTTGCCGATTCCAAGTCCCAGTGCATGTTCGAACAGGCCGAAATAGGACAGCTCGACGGTATTGTCCTGTTGCTGGGTCAGCTCAAAGAAGCCCGCTGGGGCGCCATTGACGTAAAGCACACAGATTGACACATCCGGGCTATGGATGGTCGCCTTCAGCTCGGCATCGCTCATCTGCAGGCGCTTGTACCAGTGCCAGCGGGAGCCGACCTGCCGATAGAGGAAGCGGTAATAGGGTAGGGGCATTTCAGTGGCGCGGATGATTGCCGTCTGGATATTGATCGGCACTGGCAAGCTGGATTTCGGGGGCGCGGTCATTTCCAGCTTGGTAACATGGGCGGTTAGAAGCGTGGGTAACTCGCCTTCAATCGCATCTGCTGGTCCGGTTACCACCGGAGTATCCTTGCGAGAGCCCCATTCTGACCAGGAGCCGTCATAGAGCGTATTGTCGTGATGGCCAAGCGATTGCAGCGCCAGGGTGACCACCGCAGCCGTAACGCCTGAGCCGCAGCTGGTAACAACGGGGCGGGTCAGATCGATGCCTGCATCGGTAAAAATCTCTCGCAATGTCGAGAGGTCTTTCAACCGGCCATTTTCGCCAAGGATGGAGGCAGGTACTGAGCGAGCGCTAGGCATATGGCCCGAGCGCATTCCCGCTCGTGGCTCCTGTTCTTCGCCCGTGAAGCGTCCGGCAGGGCGGGCATCGGCGATCTGGCGACTGCCGCTCTCGACAATGCTCTGCATATCCTGGAACGGAGTGATCAGGCTGTCCTTGAAATTGGTGGTAAAGGTCGCAGGTGCCGGTTCAGGCAAGTCGGTCTCAAGCGGCCGTCCTTCCTGTTTCCAACCGTCCAATCCGCCATCCAGAAGAAACACATTCGGGGCGCCCATCACCCGGAACATCCACCAGACACGCGGCGCGGAAAACAGGCCGGGGCCATCATATACGACAATCGTGTCGGTGTCTGAAATGCCAAGCTTGCCAACTGCTTCGGCAAAGGATTCCGGGGAGGGTACGGTGTGGGGCAGGCTGGTGGAGCGGTCGGCGATCTGGTCCTGATCGAAAAACACTGCGCCGGGAATGTGACCAGCAGCGTATTCTTCCGCGCCATTGCGGTTATGGGCCGGCAAATACCAGGATGCATCGACGACCTTGAATTGAGGTGCGCCCAATTGCTTCTGTACCCACTCGGCCGATACGACGAAACGGCTTTTCTCCGCAGACATGCTTTTCTCCATGCTTGTCAGGCAGAGGGTTCCAGCGTGCCGAAGCGAATACGGAAGCGCCGGTTCTCCTTGCCCTTTTTCTCGATCTTGGCGATGTGAATCGCGCCGACCTCCTGGGTCTCGGAAACATGTGTGCCGCCGCAGGGCTGGCTGTCAACGGATGAATTCTCTCCGATGCAAACAAGGCTAACGCGACCCAAACCCATCGGTGGGCGCACATTCTTGGATTTGACGATATCCGGATTGGCTGCCAGTTGCGCGTCGGTGATCCATTCCAGGTAGATCGGATGGTTTTCCTCCACCAGCCGCATCAGATCGGCGGTCACCGTTTCGCGGTCGATGGCTTCGCTCATGTCGAAATCCACCCGGCTTTCATCCTCGCCGACGGCGGCACCGGTAATGGGAAACGGGCAGACCACCGACAGCAGATGGCAGGCGGTATGCATCCGCATCAGTTTGTAGCGGCGTGGCCAGTCAACATGCAGGACCAGTTTTTCGCCAAGGTCAGGACTTGGCTGGCCCTCCAGCGGCTGGTGCAGAATGATGCTCTTGTCTGCCCCGTGGCGCGTTGCCTCAAGCTGGATGGTCGAGCCATCGGCCCGTTCAAGAAAACCGGTATCGCCTGGCTGGCCGCCGGATGTGGCGTAAAAGCAGGTCTGGTCAAGCTCGATTGAGCCGTCTTCATGCACGGCTGTCACCACCGCCTCTGCCGTCGAAAGGTAAAAGTCGTCACGAAACAGAGGCAATGTTGGCATGGGGCTCAGACAGGTTCGAAGGGAATGGAAATGTCAGGTTTGCCGCCCAGCCATGTCGGCTGCGGCAGGCCCTTTTCCTTGAGGAAGGCCGGATTATAGAGCTTCGACTGGTAGCGATTGCCATAGTCGCACAGGATGGTCACGATGGTATGACCCGGCCCAAGCTCACGCGCCAGCCGGATGGCACCGGCAATGTTGATGCCGGAAGAGCCGCCAAGGCAGAGGCCTTCCTGTTCGACCAGATCGAAAATGATCGGCAGCGCTTCGCTGTCGGGGATGAGGTAAGAGAAATCAGGCGTAAATCCTTCCAGATTGGCGGTAATCCGGCCCTGGCCTATGCCCTCGCTGATTGAGGAGCCAGAGGATTTTAACTCGCCATTCCGATAGAATTCATAGAGCGCGGCTCCTTCGGGATCGGCAAGACCGATCTTGACGCCGGGCTTCAGGTTTCGAAGTCCGATCCCCGTGCCAGCCAGCGTGCCACCGGAGCCAACGGCGCAGATGAATCCATCGACAGCACCGCCTGTGTCCTCGAAAATCTCCCGGGCCGTTGTCTCGATATGAGCGTCGCGATTGGCGGTATTGTCAAACTGATTGGCCCAGATCGCGCCGTTCGGTTCGGTTTTCGCCAGTTGGGCCGCAAGTCGCCCGGAAAGCTTCACATAGTTATTCGGGTTCTTGTAGGGAACAGCGGGAACCTCGACCAGTTCGGCGCCAAGCAGCCGCAGCGCGTCCTTCTTTTCCTGGCTCTGGGTTTCCGGAATGACGATCACGGTGCGGTAGCCAAGCGCCTTGGCGACCAGGGTCAGGCCGATACCGGTATTACCGGCCGTACCCTCGACGATCACGCCGCCAGGCCGCAGCAATCCGCGCCGTTCGGCATCGCGGATAATGTAGAGCGCGGCACGGTCCTTGACGGACTGGCCGGGATTGAGAAACTCGGCCTTGCCCAAAATGGTGCAGCCGGTTGCCTGCGAAGCGGCTTTCAGCCGGATCAGCGGCGTGTTGCCGATGGCGTCTAGAACGGAGGGGTGGAATGCCATGAGCGCACTTTCTGTTTCCCGAACAATAGAAAGTGTGTTTTCGGTCTACAAGCCCTGCATGACAAGAAATGCAATTTCTTGCTGTGGCATCAACCCGGAAAACCTTGCCTCAGTATGTGGGGAAAGCGTCCGTGCACCTGTTATTCAGTCCGGCGAGCCGGTTGATTTATAAGCCTCAAGCGCCACGGCTCTGGCTCTTTTGTGATCCACCAGTGGCACCGGATAGGTTTTGCCAAGCGTAATCCCCGCCTTTTCCAGCAGGGGTGCGGGGGCTTCGAACGGACGATGGATCAGGCTGTTGGGCAATTTTGCCAGCTCTGGCACGAATTGGCGGATATAGTCGCCGTTCGGATCGAATTTCTCACTCTGGGTGACCGGGTTGAAAATCCGGAAAAACGGTGAGGCATCGGCGCCGGAGCCAGCCACCCATTGCCAGCTGGCGGCGTTGGAAGCCGGATCGGCATCGACCAGTGTGTGGCGAAACCAGGCTTCTCCCTCCCGCCAGTCGATCATCAGATCCTTGATCAGGAAGGAGGCGACAATCATTCGTACACGATTGTGCATGATACCGTGCCGCCAGAGCTGGCGCATGCCTGCATCGACGATCGGATAGCCAGTCTGGCCCCGCTGCCAGGCAGATAGAAATGCCGCGTTCTTCTTCCAGGGGAAGTCATTGAAACGGTCGTTCCAGTTCTGGCTGGCCAGATCGGTAAAGTGAAACAGCAGATGGTAGGAAAATTCCCGCCAGACCAGCTCTTTTCGAAAATGCACATAGTCGTCGGTGGACACATCATCGCCAAGGCCGATGGTTGCATGCCAGATACGCGCCGGAGAAATTTCACCCAGCGCCAGATGCGGCGACAGGCCAGATGTATGGGGCAGGGCTGGGAAATCCCGCTGCGTGCGGTAACCCTTGAGGCCATGATCGATAAACTGGCTCAGTTTGTCCTGAGCGCCGGGCTCTCCCGGAGTCCAGATTTCCGAAAACTCCTTTGCCCAATCCGGCTTGGTCGGCAGCAGTTGCCAGTCTTCCAACCGGTCGCTATCCGGCCAATGGGCAGGGTTGTGCAAGGTCCTGGGTCTCTCGACGGGCGGCGGTGGATCGCCTTGCTTTTCAAGAGCTCGCCAGAAGGGTGTGTAGACACGGAAAGGCCCGCCGCTCCCGGTTTTCACCTTCGACGGTTCATGCAGCAGGAAGCCGGCATGGCTGGTGGCTTCAAGCCCGTCGCTGCGCAGAGCGGCTTTCAGCTCCGCATCGATGGCCATGCCGGACGGATCGTAACGGCGATTCCAGTGGACGGCTTTGGCGCCGGTTTCCTTGATCAGATGGCACAGGACCTGGCCCGGTGGGCCGTTGCGAAGAACCAATCGGCTGCCGTAGGATTGAAGTGACTGGTCGAGGCTGACGAGGGAGTGATGCAGCCACCATGCCTGTGCCGGGCCGAGCGGGCCGGTACCCATTTCCTCAGGCTCGCGAATGTAGAGAGGGATGACCGGGCCAGAGGTCTGCAATGCTGTCAGAAGCGCCCTGTTGTCATCGAGACGCAGATCCTTGCGGAACCACAGGATGGTTGGACTAGGGTGGGCATTTGGCATGGCAGCTCGCTAAGGCAGGAGTAACCTATACCATTACGCTGGGCGAAAGGTGTTGGATCAATCTTTGCTGTGTTTAGAGCATCGTTCAGAAAACCGGTTCGCCTTTCGCCGCCGATGCTTTAGGCGCCACCCGCTCTGCCAGCCTGCCGGTTTTGCTCCTGGCGGATCATCTGCATGATCTGGGTCGCGCTTTCTCGCACGTAAAGCATATGCAGTTTTTCCGCCACAGGCGCCGTGGTCAGCAAGCTGGTATATTTTTCTCGTTCATACCAACGAAAATCAACGACATTGTTCATATTCACGAAGAAGGGAAACCCGTCGCCGTCATGCAGTTCAAGCCACATAGTACCGTTCCGCTTTGTCTGTTGAGCTGCTTTGTTGCAACTCAGGTCCCCTGACATATCCTCGTATCTGCAGATATTCAGTAACAGACATTTATGAATAACGGGTTGCCTTGGTAAGTGCCGCCAATCTCATCTCCAATCGCGCGATTCCTCCCGATTTGAGGCGCCTACTACTGAATAAAGGGCTTTAATGTCATTCCGGATGCCAGAAAGCTCATCGGATTGATCGGGTTGCCGTTCTTGCGAATTTCATAATGCAGGTGTGGCCCGGTGGAGCGCCCGGTCGATCCGGAAAGGCCGATCAACTGACCAACCTCGATCTTTTCGCCCGGACGAACGAGGATTTTCGACATATGGCCGTAACGGGTGGACAGTCCCTGGCCATGGTCGATTTCCACCATATTTCCATAGCCGCCCGTCGGTCCGGCGGTAATGACGGTTCCAGCACCGGCACTTTTGACGGGAGAACCATTTGTTGCGCGGAAATCTATGCCGGTATGCATGGCCAGCCGTCCAAGCAGCGGGTCAGGGCGGTTGCCGAAGGGGCTGGTGATTTCGCGGGTGGCGGCAGGGTTGGAAAAAGGCATGTCCTTTGCCGTCTCGCGGGCGGCATCCAGGCGATTGAGGGCGCTGTCTAACCCGTCGAGACTGGTATCGAACCCGAGCTTGGGGTCGGCATCGACCAGGGGGCCACCCATTCCGTCCTTGCCAGCATCAGGCGTGTCGATCCAGATGCCATTGTCGGTCAAGACCTGCTCGATGGTGTTGGCCTTGTCGCTCGCCTCGGCAGTCAGCGCATGGATGCTTGATTTCTGCTTTTGTTCGATGGATTTCAGCGACAGCGTCACGTTGCGAAAAACTCGGTCCGCCCGGTCGGCGCCGCTTTCATGGGCAGGCATAAAGCCCAGTGCCGGGCCATCGCTTTCCTGTGTGTCTGCGGGTCCGGTATGGAGCATCCGATTAAGAGCGGCCAGTGCATTGCTCTTTCCCGCTGGGGCTGCCGCAGGGGCCACAGACGCGGATTTATCTGGTGCCACTGGGGCCAAAGGCTCATTGGGTGTCAGGCCGGATTCTTCGGCGCGGTCCAGAAGCGATCCAAGCTTGCCGGAACGGGCAGAAAGCGCCATCTGCTTTTCGAGCAGGGTTTGAAGTTTTTCTTCCACCACCTGCTGGTCCAGCAATTGTCGGGAGGTGACGCGGTCGACCTGGGCACGCAAGGCGGAGATCCGGTCTTCGTAATCGTGCTGCAAATGCGCCTGGCGGGCCATGGAGGCTCCGATAAGATTATCGCGCATGATGAGATAAGAGGTCGCGCCGAGATAGCCGACCACACCGGCCACCACCAGGCAAAGACCGGCTCCTGCCATCCACGGGCGCAGTGTCATATGGCGAATGGTTTCGCCGGACGCGAGGATAAGGACATGCTGTTGGCGCTGACGCTTGCTGAAGCCGTTGCGGCTGCGTGTCTTCATCATGCCGACCTCGTGCATCGTTACAGCCGTTGCGCGTGGCCAAACTCTAACGTTTGACCCGGATTGCAGACCCGATTCTGTCGAGGTGATTACATCCTGTTAAGGTTAACAAAATGTTGCCTGCCGCCGATATGTTTCAAGCGTGGCTGATAGAGGAGAGCACCCGGTAAAAGGAAGGTGTCAGCCCGGCTTCGGCCCTAGCAATGTCGTTGAACGGTGCTTTCAACGTTCCACGGAAGTTGGCGCGAACCAATTGCTGGAAGGTTTTGGCTGGGTCACGCTTTTCACGGGAACAGAGAAAGCGAAACCATTTGGCGCCGACGGCGACATGGCCTTTTTCGTCGTCATAGATGATCTTCAATACCTCGGCACTTTCGATATCGCCGGTCTCGCGCATCTTTTCCTGAAGGGACGGGGTTACGTCCAGGCCGCGCGCCTCAAGAATGAGCGGCACGACAGCAAGCCGGGCTGTCAGGTCGGTGCGGGTGCTATGGGCGGCCTGCCAAAGGCCGTCATGGGCTGGCATGTCGCCGTAATCGGCCCCGAGCGCCCGGAGCCGGTCGCGCACCAGACCGAAATGCTTGGCTTCTTCAAAGGCCACCTGCATCCAGCCGTCGAAAAACGAATGTGGCACCGGTTCGCTGGCAAAGCGGGCAACAATATCCAGCGCGAGATCCACGGCATTCAACTCGATATGGGCCAGTGAATGCAGCATGGCGATCCGGCCCTTCAGCGTGTGCAGCGACCGTTTTTCCGTGGCTTTCGGCGGCACCAGAACTGGATTGGCGGGACGCCCGGGACGATCCGGCAGCGGCGGATCGAGCGGCGAGCGCAGCGATAGGGTCCGGCCATGCCAGCGGCGGGCGGTTTCCTGCGCAAGACCAGTTTTTTCATCAAGGTCGGTTGCGGCGATTGCCATCGTCGCACCCGCTCTCAGGGATTTTATCATGCTATGAGACATGCTTGGCATTTATTGCATAATTTCTGAAATCTCTATCGATTTCGGGCGAAATATTCCAGCTACGCTGCTTTGTCTTTTACGGCTTGCAGCACCGCCTCAGCATGACCTGGGACTTTCACCTTGCGCCAGACGCCTGCGATCCGGCCGTCGGCATCGATCAGGAAGGTGCTGCGCTCGACCCCCATATAGGTCTTGCCATACATGCTTTTTTCCTTCCACACGCCGTAGGCTTCCAGCGTGGTCTTCTCCTCGTCCGAGCCGAGCATGACGGCAAGTCCGTGTTTGGCGACGAATTTATCATGGCTTTTCACCGTATCAGGGGAAATGCCGATGATAACAGCACCGGAATTCTCGAATTCTGGTGTCAGGGATGTGAAAGACGTGGCTTCTACGGTGCAGCCGCTGGTATCGTCCTTGGGATAAAAATAGACAACCACCTGCTTGCCCTTGAAGGAAGAGAGGCTCACCGTGCCACCGCCATCGCGCGGTAGCGTGAAATCCGGAGCCATGTCCCCAATCGACAATTCCGCCATGCTGATACCTTTCTTTTGCCCGGTTTGTGGAAATATAAGGCCGGGACGGATATATAGCGCAGATGACGCGCGTCCAGTGTAATGAATTTGCCATCAGAATTCTGTTTGCTGCGCGCAGTCAAGGCAGATGTCGAATTCGGTCATTCATTGGAATCATAAGGTTGCCGGTGCGCTAACAGCCCGTCGAACTTCAGGAAATATCGGAGATACAGGCCAAGGCATGGGAGAAATCCGGGGCGAGAAAATCCGTTTTCGCAAAGGCGACATTGTTGCCCTCGAGACCTTGCCGTCCTCGCAGGTCGATGATCCCTTGATTGTGCATTGCCCGCGCCGGCGTGGCCCTCTGACCAGATTGATGCGGTTTGGGGCCTATATCGTCCTGTCGCTGATGGCCATGTTGGGGGCGGCGGCCATTGCGATTGAAACCGGTACGCTGGACCAGGCCCTGTCGACCGGTGCGCGCGCCGCTTTTCAATCCGCGATTGGCGACGACCTGAAAGCCGATATCGACCAGACCTCCATCCGTCTTTCCAAGAATTTGCATCTGGCGGTCGCCGCGCAGAATGTCACCCTGACCGATCCGAAGACCCAGCAGGTGGTCTCCAAAGCCGGCGACGTCAAACTGGTCATCGATCCGATCTCGCTGCTGATGGGACGGGTTTCCGTGACCGAAATCGACGTGACCGGCATCGATTTCGACAGTTCACGGCTGTTGCAGGGCGGCGATCTGGATCTTGCTACGCTGCGGATCGACAAGTTTCCGGCGTTCATGGAGACGATGTTCGGCAATCTCGACGATGTACATGGCTTCATTGTCCGGGGAGGTCTGGATCGGCTGCGCCTTGGGGGCATTACCTTGCCCGCCAAGAACGGAATCGGACAGCCGGTTGATGTGCAGGTCAACGATCTGACGTTGACACGCAGGAAGGACGATTCGCTTGCCATCGAGGGTGAGACGTCTATCAACGGCAAGGTCAGCATGATCTCCGCCGAGGCGATGACTGACGGAGCCCACACCACGTCGTTGACGGCCACGGTGACGGATCTGATCGCCACGCCCTTCCTGATCAAGCGCACGCCCACAGGGGTCTGGCGGGACGGAGCCGATACCAGCATCAATATCGATTTCTATGCCTTGCGGCAGTCACAAAGCCAGAAACCGGCTCTCTCGGCGCGATTGCGGACGGAAAACGGCATCCTCTACGTCGATGGTGACAAGCAGGACCTGACGCGGGCTGACATCAATCTCGCCTATGATTTTGACAAGCTGACGGCGGAAATCCGGCCCTCTGAGGTGGATTTCGGCCCGACCCATGTCCCGTTTTCCGGCGGGTTCATCGATCTTGACCGGTTGCAGTCAGTGCCGGGCGATGCCCAGGGTATCGGCATCGACCTGCTGGTCGATCAGGGTACGGCTTCGGTGGAATCGTCGGGAGAGCAGCCGTTTCCGTTTTCTCTCAAGGCCTTTGGACAATTCATTCCCAGCCAGCGTCATTTGACATTTAGCGAGTTGGCGGTGTCGACGCCGCATGGCAGCATGCAAGCCACGCTCAATGTTCAGTTTGGCAACGCCTCGCCGGAAATCCGTTTCAACGGCAAACTGTTCGAGATGCGCACCGCCATGGTCAAGCAGCTCTGGCCCTATTGGATGGCCATGAAGCCACGCACCTGGGTACAGGCCAATCTGTTCGGCGGCACGATCAGCAATGCCTCGATTGATGTGCTCATTCCTGCCGGGCGGATGAAACCTATACCCCAGCCCCTGGATCTGGGGCCTGACGAGCTGAAAATCGCTTTCGATATCAGCGGTGCGCGGATGAACGTCACAGGCGACCTGCCGCCGATTCGTGATCTTGCGGGGCATTTCGACCTCACAGGGCCGGATCTGGACGTGCGTATCGATGGCGGCACCTCCTATTTCCCCTCGGGACGCAAGGTCAAGTTGGATAAAGGCACATTTGCGATCGCCAATACCTACAAGAAGCCGCTGATGGCCAATATCGCCGTTTCCATCAGCGGCCCGGCTGACGCCATGGCGGAACTTGCGACATTCAAGCCCATGCAAGCCTTGCAACGCACGGAATTCGTGCCGGAGGATTTTGCAGGCGAAATCAAGGCCGATGTTCAGCTCTATGGCGGCATCATCGCCGATCAGAAACCTCCACCGGAAGTGTGGAAGGCCTCGCTGGATATGAAGGGGGTCGATCTCAAGCGGCCCTATATGGACAAGAAGATCACCGGCTTCGATGGTACGCTGGTGGTCGATCCGCAAAATGCCGTCTTGCAGGGGGACGCCCAGATCGATGGCGTGCCGGTGGAGATCGACTTCTCTCAGCCGGTCGACCGCGGTTCCAATAGAGCGCCTAGCTGGACGGTCAAAGGACAGCTGAATGACAGCCAGCGCGCCAAGCTCGTGCCGGGCCTTGGCGACATTGTTGGTGGCACCATCGATTTGGAAGTGTCGCGCCTTGATGACAATCGCCAACTGGTGAAAAGCGACCTGTCGCGCGCGACTTTGAACGTCCCGGTTATTGGCTGGACCAAGGGTTCCGGCATTCCCGCCAAGGTGTCGATGGAATTGCAGGACAAGTCCGGCCTGTTCATGCTCGACAAGTTCAATCTCGACGGCGACGGGTTCGGGGCGACTGGCAAGCTTGTGGTATCCAAAACCAATGGTCTGGTTGGGGCAGATCTCGACCATGTCAAACTGGCCTCCGCCGATGATTTCGGCCTTTCGGTTCAGGTCAACAAGGGTGTCATCAACGCAAAGGTCAGTGGTAGCAGTGTTGATGGCCGTGTTTTGCTGAAGAAGCTGAAATCCGGCAGCTCTTCCAATGGTGCGACTGGCGACGGTCGATCGTCAAGCAATTCGACCGATGTCGATATAAGTGTCGATGTCGATAAGCTGATTGGCTTCAATGACGAAGCCCTTTCCGGCGTCCGGCTTGTCTATGGTTCCCGATCGGGGGCAATAACGGCGCTGAAAATGAGTGCCGTGACCGATACCGGCCAGGCGGTCGTCGTCCAGTCGGCCAAGGCTGGAAATGGCAATGAGATATCGCTGATTTCCAGTGATGCAGGCACTTTGGTGCGGTTCGTCGATCTCTATAGCCATATGCGCGGCGGCATGCTGGATGTGAAAATCCGTGGCGATCTGAACAAGAACTGGATGGGCAATGTTGATCTGCGTAATTTCCGGGTCGAGAATGAGGATCGGTTACAGAAAATCGTCACGACCCCGGCAACCGATGATGGCCGTAGCCTGAATACGGCGGTCAAACGTGACCTGGATGTCAGCTCGGAAAAATTCCAACGGGCCTTTGCCCGTCTGATCTATCAGGACGGCGTGCTCAGGACCGATAACGGCATTGTCCGGGGCGAACAGGTCGGCGCATCGTTCCAGGGCACCATCAAGGATACCAGGGGCCAGATGGAAATGACCGGGACATTCATGCCCGCCTATGGTCTCAATCGGCTGTTTGCGGAAGTTCCGATTATCGGTGCCATCCTTGGCAATGGCCGGGACCGTGGCCTTTTGGGCATTACCTTCAAGCTGAAAGGCCCGGTCGATGCCCCGCATCTGGTGGTGAACCCGCTATCGATTATCGCCCCCGGCATGTTCCGCCAGATCTTCGAATTCCAATAGCCCGGTTTATCCGCTCCATAGATCGGGTAAAAAACCGGAATCGGTACGATTGCTGAAGGAGAACCTATTCCTGAACCGGTTGTGCGCCTGGAAGCGCTGGATGAACGAGGTCAATCTGGCTGGTGTTGGACGGCAGGAACGTTGGGCCGACGCGGCGTACCGATTGACGTCCGGGATCATAGGGTCGGCTCACTGCCTCAGGTTCAGGAACTGGCTTATTCGTGGCTTCCATGCCAGTCGTCGCCTTTTGGTCGGTCGACGTTTTGACCTGCGCACCAGGCGGGGCATCCATCTGTCTGGTGCTGGCGGCGGATCCATTGGATGTGATGGAAATGACTGAGGACCCGCCAGAATCAGTCCCCAAATCAGGCTTTGGAGCATTGGTCTGCAAGCCGTCAGAGTTGCTCCTGTTGCAACTGCATTGTCCCGGCTGCCCGGGTACCCGGCTGAGATAGGCGAAGGCATGGGGCATATCGCGATAAGGCTGGCCGGTCACGGTTGAAACCATATCCTTGGCCTCGTCGGTGAGGCGGGAATAATAGAGTTCGGCTTCAGTCCCTGGACAAAGCCGGTTGCATGTTTCGGCATCGCGACCAAAATCGCGGGCGGGTGTGCTGGGTGAGATCGGGAAAAAGCCGCCATCGCAGGTTCGGACGCAGAGCGTTCTGTATCCGCCCTGTCCCGAAGGCAGCATAAGCCCGTCGCTGGATGACGAGATCGGCGCCTCGTTGCGCAATGGATAATCGGGATAGACCGGGGCCTCAAAGGGCCTGGCAGTCTCCAGGCTGTCATCCGCGTCCTGGAGTGCCGAGGCCGGTTCGGTGATATCACAGCCATTCGATTGCAAAGCAGCCGTCAGCTCCTCGTGGCGGGGATTGACGCCGCCCTTCATGCCCGCCGCGTTGCGTTCGATCAGAAGCTGACGCTTGTTTTCCTGCATCACGGCAAGGCTTTCCTGCATTGGCGCGCAGAGATCCTGTCCATGTCCGTCGATAATGGCGATACTGGAGGAGCATCCGGCTTGTTGCAGGGTGCGTTGCAATTTACGGATCTCGAAATCCTGCCGGGTCACAGCTCCCGAATAGGCACGCACGCCCTGGGAATTGCCAATCACCACAGGTGTCTGGGCAAGCTCGGCCCGAATGGCCTCGCAGCTTGGGGCGGCCCGCGCCGAACCGGCTGGCCCGAGGGCAATGAAACAACAGGACGCGACAACGATGAGAGCGATAGCGCGCATGCGGATCCATAAGCCATGCTATTGGGGCCACGCTATTGGGCCGGTTGACGGGACACTAAACAAGCCAAGTGAAAAGGAACATAGGGCAGGGTATTGGAAACGCCAACCCGTAATCCTGTTTTAGCAATCCCGTCTGGCAAGGCCAAGAGGCCGACCATACGAGCAGCCATTGTCGGCGGCTCTTCGTATATGAGACGCCACGTCAGGCGGCGCGTGCCTGTTCCAGTGACATGGGTGTATCGAGCAGGCGTCCGGTGATGGCAGCAATGTTTTTCATGGCATCGAGCATGCCGGTATCGATCTCCCAGGCAATTGCCACGGCATGAACCGAGCCGATCTTATGCGGCGCGCCAATTCGTTCACCGGGGCAGCCCATGCGGCGAAACATCCGCTCCAAAAACACATCTGTCACGGTGACGATATGCGTAAGCCCCGATGCAAGGCCCAGTTCACCAACACCACACATCAGCTCGGCTGCGGCAATGCTGACCTGGTTGGAAGATCGGTCCAGGGAAATTTCCGGATCAATGCAGAACCGGCTCGATTCCCACATGGAAATGTCACGAATGGCCGGCTTTCCGTCCAATAAGATGGGAAAGGTATCATCCAGCATATTCGGGCCAAGCGTCGGCAGCAGGCGGAGCGAGCCGCGCAACCGGCCTGTCCTGTCGTCATAAGATAAAACGTAAATCGGATTGGCATCATCATAGTGATCCATCTCGAAATCGCCCTGTACAACGACATCCCATTTCAAAAGATCATGAAATACTTTTTTTCGCAGGCGAAACATGTCTGCCAATGCCGCCTGTTGCGTCTGCTTATGTCGGCTGTTCAGAATTTTGAGCATGCGTGTCTCCTTAATTGGAAGGTGACACAATATGAGTGTAAAAAAATCCCAATAAAACTGACGGTAGCGACAGTTTAACTGACAAGAATTGACCGTTAAACTGCTCCGATTCACCATATCATACCAAGGTATCGAAGATGAGGAGCACTCCCCGTCTTGAGGGTATTGAAAATATCTAAAACACATACGCCGCATGAATTTTTTGCAAAAGCAATACGGACCGCCATCTATCAATGATAGTGCGGATCACCCAACTGCGGAGATGTCTGGCGAAAATAAGCTATGGAGGGCGGTGGAGGGTTATAGTGGTGCTTCCGGTGGGATCAGACCGCGTTGCAAGGCCTTTGCCACCGCTTGAGTGTTGGAGACGGCGTCGAGTTTGGTGCGGGCATTGGCCATGAAATACCGCACGGTCCGTTCCGAGATGCCAAGGATCACGGCAGTTTCCCAATAGCTTTTGCCCGCAGCCGTCCACCGCAGAGTTTCCTGTTCCCGTCGGGTCAGGCTGGGTACTCCTCCGATCCGAGCACCATCGCAGCGTTTGACCAGGCCTGCGTGGAATTTCCCCGCCAGAAGGTGAACGTCGCGGTCATGGCAGCGGCGAAAGCGTCGCCACTCCTCCTCACATGTATTGCTTGCAATAGCGAGAATTGCGCCGCGTCCATCGACCGAAAGCAGCGGATAGCTGACGGCTTGCCTCGGCAACGGCAGATCGCGCAGCTTGCTGCGCAACAGAAGGCCCTCTTCGCTCAATTGCGCGAGGTCATGCATATCGACCGGTTCCATGGCCCGGCTCAGCTGTGACAAGACGTTACGCAAAACAGGCGCATCAAGCATGAGGATAGGGTCTTTTGCCTGCTGATCGAATGTATGCCCGTATCGATAGACCTGAGCGCCAGCCGAGGTGATGGAAGCGTCCATGTAAAGACAGCCGGACAGGTTGTAGCTGGTTTGCAGGCGATTCAGGAAATCGGTCCATTTCGCGCTGGTGGCGGTCTCCAGCCAATCGAGCAAATTGAAATAAATGTTATCGTCAAACATGAAAGCCCCGCAATTTCTAAGGGTTTATTTTCTACCTTTGAGGGCAAATGTCCATGTGTCGAATAAGGTTTCCGGTCTGCGATTTTATGTTTTGCGAAGACAACTGTGTCCGGTTCGAACACCGACAACTCCGTTTCCAAGGAAACAGAGCAAGGGAAACCAGTGCATGAGAGGACCAGCGCGATTGAGAGGATAATAAACAGATGGTGTCCGAGAATATCATCTTCGCCCGGCTCGGCATGACGTTTGCCAGGAAAAATGGGAGCCGGTCTTCCTGAAAGGAAACGCAAGCAGGCAAAAAAAATCACCCAGGATCGGAATGAACCTGGGTGATTACAGAATACGAAAGACCCAAAGTGGGGGTCAGACCTGCTGGTTGGCTTCCACCACGGCAAGAGCGGCCATATTGACAACGCCACGTGAGGTCACGGACGTCGACAGAACATGCGCTGGCTGGGCGGCTCCCAGAAGGATTGGGCCGACATGCAAAGCATCGGTAAAGGTGCGAACGAGACCCAGCGAAATATTGGCGGAATCGAGGTTGGGGAAAACCAGCAGGTTTGCATCGCCCGACAGCGTGCTGTTGGGAATGGCGCGCCGACGCAAAGTCTCCGACAGGGCCGAACCGCCCTGCATTTCACCATCGACTTCCAACTCAGGCGCTTCCTTGCGCAGGATCTCAAGCGCTGCGCGCATCTTGCGGGCGCTTTCGCAATTGCGCGAGCCGAAATTGGAATGAGACAGAAGTGCGGCTTTCGGCGTGATGCCGAACTGGCGAATGGCCTGGGCGGCCAGAATGGTCATTTCCGCCACTTCTTCCGCCGTTGGATTTTCGGTCACGAATGTATCGGTCATGAAAACCGCACCACGCTGGGAAATCAGCAGGCTGAGACCGGAAAAGTCCCGGACATTCGGCTTTTTGCCGAGAATTTGACCGACATCGTGAACATGCCTGTCAAACCGGCCTTCAACGCCACAGATCAGCGCATCGGCTTCGCCGCGCTTCAACGATAGCGCGCCGATCACGGTGGTATTGGTGCGCACGATGGTTCTTGCGGCTTCGGGATTGATACCGGACCGTCCAACCAGCGCTACATAATCGTCCACATAGTCTCGGTAGCGTGGATCGTCTTCCGGATTGACGATGGCAAAATCGATGCCGGGCCGGATGCGCAGGCCAAAGCGTTTCAGGCGCGTTTCGATAATCTGCGGACGACCGATCAGGATCGGTTCACCAATTCCGTCTTCCAGCAGCACCTGGGCAGCGCGCAACACCCGTTCATCCTCGCCTTCGGCAAAGATCACCCGCTTTTTCACAGCCGCTTTTGCATTGGCAAAGATCGGCTTCATGATGAAGCCGGAGCGGAACACGAAACGGCTCAGAGTATCGAGATAGCTGTCGTAATCGGCAATCGGCCTGCGGGCGACGCCACTCTCTTCGGCGGCTTTTGCCACGGCGGGCGCAATGCGCAGGATGAGGCGTGGGTCAAAAGGCGAGGGGATCAGATATTCAGGTCCGAAAGTCGGTGAATCGCCGGTATAGGCCTTGGCTGCGACTTCAGAGACTTCCTCGCGGGCGAGTGCTGCGATGGCCTTGACAGCGGCCATCTTCATCTCTTCGTTGATCGTGGTCGCGCCGCAATCCAGAGCGCCCCGGAAGATATAAGGAAAGCAGAGAACGTTATTGACCTGGTTGGGATAGTCCGACCGGCCGGTGCAGATCATCGCGTCGGGACGGGCGGTGCGCGCCAGTTCCGGCATAATTTCGGGCTTCGGATTGGCCAGAGCCATGATCAGCGGGCTTGGCGCCATCTGTTCCAGCAGTTCCGGCTTCAGAACGCCCGCAGCGGACAGGCCGAGAAATACATCTGCACCGCCGATGCTTTCGGCAAGCACCCGCTTGTCGCTTTCCTGGGCATAGACCTCTTTCCATGGGTCCATCAGCTCGTTACGGCCCTTGTAGACCAGGCCCTCAATGTCATGAACCCAGATGTTTTCACGTTTCGCGCCAAGTGCAACCAGAAGGTTGAGGCAGGCAAGAGCCGCAGCGCCTGCGCCTGACGCGACGATCTTGACGTCGCCGATGGTTTTACCGGCCAGTTCAAGGCCGTTCAGAATGGCTGCGGCGACGATGATCGCGGTGCCATGCTGGTCGTCATGAAACACCGGAATATTCATCCGGTCGCGCAATTGTTGCTCGATCTCAAAGCATTCCGGGGCCTTGATATCCTCAAGGTTGATGCCACCGAAGGTTGGTTCCAGCGATGCGACGGTGGAGACCATGGCATCGACAGTCATGGCGTCGACCTCGATGTCAAACACATCGATACCGGCGAATTTTTTGAACAGGACGGCTTTGCCTTCCATGACCGGCTTTGAGGCCAGAGGGCCGATATTGCCGAGGCCGAGGACGGCGGTGCCGTTGGAAATCACCGCGACCAGATTGGCGCGGGCCGTGTAATCGTCAGCGGCTTGTGGATTATCGCGAATCGCAAGGCAGGGGGCGGCAACACCCGGAGAATAGGCAAGCGCCAGATCGCGCTGGTTGCCCAGCGGCTTAGTTGCCTGGATCTCTAATTTGCCGGGGCGGGGATGCAAATGGTAGAACAGAGCCTGTTCGTCCAGATCGCCAGAGGCGGGCGAATTCGTCTTGGTTTTGTCGTCGGTCATGCTTCTTGCCGCTTCATCGTTCATCTCTTCCCATCTCTTACAACAAATCGTTCCACGGACCAGAACATATTTCTGGGGGGCATGGCAATTGCAGCCCATCGGTGTGTTGCCCGTGTCATCATCCTGAAACACGAGTCTGATTTTGAGAGCATGCCAAAGCTGATCGTAAAGGACCATTCCCGTGAGCGACGAAACCGAAACGCGACATGTGAGAACCCTCTTCATTTCGGATGTGCATCTCGGCTCTAAGGCCGCAAAAACTGATTTTTTGCTGGATTTCCTGCGTGTTTACGATGCCGACACCATCGTTCTGGTTGGCGATATCGTCGACGGCTGGCGGTTGAAACGCAGCTGGTATTGGCCTCAAGGCTGTAATGATGTGGTGCAGAAATTGCTGCGCAAGGCGCGCAAGGGGACAAGAATTGTCTATATCCCCGGAAATCACGACGAATTCCTCCGGGGTTTTCCCGGAACCCATTTTGGGGGAATCGAAGTGCTGGACCAGATGATTCACGAGACGGCGGATAACAAGCGCTATCTGGTTCTGCATGGCGACCAGTTCGATGTGGTGGTGCGCAATGCGCGCCTGCTCGCCTATATGGGTGACTGGGCTTATGACATGGCGATTGCCATCAACGTGGTTCTGGCGGCTGTCCGCCGCCGGATGGGCATGCCCTATTGGTCATTTTCTGCCTGGGCCAAGCTACAGGTCAAGCATGCGGTCAATTTTATCGGAGAATTCCAGAAAGTCGTTGCTGACGAAGCGCGCCGCAACGACGTGCATGGTGTGATCTGTGGCCATATCCATCATGCTGTCATGGAGGATGTCGGCGGTATCCATTACATCAATACCGGTGATTGGGTGGAAAGCTGCACTGCGGTGGCCGAACATCATGACGGTCATTTTGAATTGATCGAATGGGGTACGCGCTATAATGCCGCTGATCAACCGCGCCTGCTGGGTCCGCCGGAGCCGATTCGCATCTTTCCGGTGGAAAACCCCGCTGGAACAGAAACGCAGGCGGCACGCTGCAACGCCTAAAATGGTTATAGGTGACAAAAGCCTGTGGACCGAAGTGTTGCCCATAGGTTGATCGACACTTTTCCCGCAAAGATCAGTGGAATTGTCGCGCGGGAACGATATATAGTCGTCAGCATCAAGCCGATGGCGGCTTGCCCACTCTCTGAGTGATGGCTTTGAAAGTGTATACGTTTTGAGTTCCGGTCAGATGGACAATGCCACGGTCGATGCCGAACAGCTGGAAGGGGAGGCCGGGCAGCGGCTTCGCCTGAGTGGTTCGTGGCGCAATACCACGGTTGATACCGTGATTCCAAAACTGCTGGAAATGCGCGAAACGCTGAACGGCCATGTCGAGATCGACATTACCGGCATTTCAAGTCTCGATACATCGGGCGCATGGATTATCCGCCGCATCGAACTGGCCGCCGCCAAGCACGGCGATGTGCAGATTGTCGGTGGCAGCGACGCGATGCGGGAGCTGATTTCCGCGCTGCCCGAACAGCCGCCTTTGCCAGAAAAGGTCGTGGATCGTCGTCCCTTCTTCCAGCGGGTGTTAGAGCCGGTTGGCAAGATGAGCGTCAGCTTGTTCGAAGACGTGTTAGCCATGAGCTATGTGCTCGGCTCGGCGGTGCGTGGCACGCAATCCAAGGAAAGACGCGGCGGGCGGGCGTCCATTGCTTCCATCGTCAATCAGCTAGACCATATGGGCCTGCGGGCGGTGCCGATCATCCTGCTGATGTCCTTCCTGATCGGGGCGATCATCGCCCAGCAGGGCGCATTCCAGCTTCGCTATTTCGGCGCCGAAGTCTTCGTGGTCGACCTGGTTGGCATTCTGCAATTGCGCGAGATTGGCGTTCTGTTGACCGCCATCATGATCGCTGGCCGTTCAGGCAGCGCCATCACCGCTGAAATCGGCTCGATGAAGATGCGCGAGGAAGTGGATGCGTTGAAGGTTATCGGCCTCAATCCGATCGGCGTTCTGGTGTTGCCGCGTATCGTCGCTCTGGTCATTGCACTGCCGCTTCTGACGGTTATCGCCAATTTTGCGGCACTTTACGGTGCTGCGGTCGTGTCTTTTGCCTATTCCGGCATTACCTTTCAGGTCTTCGTGACCCGTCTGCATGACGCCGTGGATTACGCCACCTTCGCCGCTGGCCTGATCAAGGCGCCGTTCATGGCTGTGGTGATCGGCATCGTCGCGGCGGTGGAGGGCATGAAGGTTGGCGGCAGCGCCGAGTCGCTTGGCCAGCACGTCACGGCATCGGTGGTGAAATCGATCTTCGTCGTCATCCTCATGGATGGGCTGTTTGCCGTATTCTACGCAGCGATCAATTTTTAAGGGGCCGCCGTGGAACATCAAGACCTGAACAATCAAGACAGAGACAATCACCCGACACAGGAAGTGCCGCCGCTCAAGGAAGGGCGCGAAGCGGTGCTGTCCGTGCGTGGTCTGACTGTTGGTTTCGGTGAAAAACTGGTGCTGGACAATCTCGATCTCGATGTCTATCGCGGCGAAATTCTCGGTTTTGTCGGGGCTTCGGGTGCGGGGAAATCGGTGCTGATGCGCACGGTGTTGAGGCTTTTGCCGCGCCAGGCCGGTCAGATCCATATTCTGGGCGCAGACTACGATGCTGTCAGCGCTGCCGAGCGTTCCAATCTCGATACACGTCTTGGTGTGCTGTTCCAGCATGGCGCCTTGTTTTCCGCCCTGACGGTCAAGGAAAACATCCAATTGCCGATGCGGGAATATCTGAAGCTTCCGCAAGTGCTGATGGATGAACTGGCCTATCTGAAAATCCAGATGGTTGGCCTTTCTGCGGATGCCGGGGACAAATACCCCTCGGAATTATCCGGCGGCATGATCAAGCGGGCGGCTTTGGCGCGTGCGCTGGCGCTTGACCCGGACCTGGTGTTTCTCGATGAACCGACCTCCGGCCTCGACCCAATTGGCGCTGCCGAGTTCGATGATTTGATTGCCCGTCTGCGCGATACGCTGGGGCTGACCGTCTATATGGTGACCCATGACCTCGACAGCCTGTTTTCGGTCTGCGATCGCATCGCTGTGCTCGGACAGAAACGAGTCTTGGTTGAAGGACCGTTAACGGATATGCTCGCCTGCGACGATGACTGGGTCAAATCCTATTTCCGGGGCAAACGGGCGCGCTCCATTCCCAAACATCAGGAAATGCGCGGCACCCGCGCGATTGCCGGCACGATTGATTGAGATCCTATGGAAACCAAAGCAAATTACACCATCGTCGGCTTGTTCACGCTTCTTGTGATCCTTGCGGCATTTGGTTTTGTCTACTGGATGGCCGAATATGGCCGTGGTGGTCCAATGTCACCACTGACCATCCGCATCCCTGGCTCCGCCAATGGTCTGAGCGTCGGCTCTCCGGTGCGTTTCAACGGCATCCAGATCGGCTCGGTCGTTTCCTTGAGCATCGATCGTGATGATCCGGCCTTTTCCATCGCTGAGACACAGGTGCAACAGGATGCGCCCATTCGCTCCAATACCAAGGCGGCGCTTGAGGTTCAGGGCCTGACCGGTGCGGCCTATGTCGAAATGTCGGGTGGCGTTGGTGGCGACGATTTGCTGAAGAAAGCCCAGGAAACCGGCAAGACGGCGGTCCTGGTGGCCGATCAGTCCAGCCTGACCAATCTTCTGGCGACGGCTGACAAGATCATGAAGCGCGCCGATGACGCTATCGCCAATGTTCAGGGTTTCGTTGCCGATGCGCGCGGGCCGTTGACGAATACGATGCGCAACGCTGAAACTTTTTCCAAGGCTCTGGCCGACAATGCCGATGGTATCGACACTTTCCTGAAGAGCGTCAGCGCGCTCTCGGATACGATCACCGGTCTGTCCGGACGGCTTGATTCGACACTTGCCGCAGCCGAAGACCTGCTGAAGGCAGTGGACCGCAACAAGGTCAACCAGATCCTGACCAATGCCGAAACCTTTACCGGCAAGATTGCCGATGCCTCCGACAAAGTCGGTGTCGCCGTCGACAATTTTTCGGCGACGGCAAAGACCTTCAACGATTTCGGCGTGAAGGCCGAGGGAACGCTAGGACAGGTCAACGCGCTGATTGCCGCGATTGATACGCAGAAGGTCTCGCGTGTCGTGGATGATGTTTCCGTGGCCGTTACCGACGCCCGCAGTGCTGCTGCCAATGTCCAATCGGTGACCGAGACCTTCAAGGATCGTAAACCGGATATCGACCAGGCCATCAGTGACTTTACCCAGCTTTCCAACCGGTTGAACAACGCCTCGACCAGGGTTGATGGTATTCTGGCCAAGGTCGATGCGCTGCTGGGCTCCGACGATACCAATTCGCTTTCGGCTGAGGCCAAGCGCACGCTCCAGTCCATTCGCGCCGTGGCTGACAATCTCAACCAGAAGATCGGCCCGATTGCCGACAACCTGTCGAAATTCTCGTCTTCCGGCCTGAAGGACATTCAGACGCTGGTCAACGATACGCGCAGCACCGTGAAGAACCTGGATGACACGATCAGCAATTTTGACCGCGATCCGCAACGGCTGATCTTCGGTGGCGACAACGTCAAGCAATATGATGGGCGGACAAGACGGTGACAGGTTTTTCCGTGAAAAAGGGACAGATGATGGGGTATTCTTTAGCGGTTCTGCGTCCAATGGCGGTGTTGCGCGCCGCTTGTGCCCTGTCCATTCTCGGCGTGATGCTGGCGGGCTGCGGCACGTCGCCGAATGACACATATGATCTGGCCAGTATCCGTGCCGCCACCACGACCCAATCTGCTCAGAAACGGCAGGTTCTGGTTGCCGATCCGACCGCGCTGAAAGTGCTCGACAGCGACATGATCGTGGTGCGCGTTTCCGGCACGGAAATGCAATATCTTGCCAAGTCGCAATGGAGCGACAAGCTGCCGCGCATGGTGCAGTCAAAACTGGTCGAGGCTTTCGAAAATACCGGTAAGCTTGGCGGCGTCGGCAAGCCGGGGCAGGGCTTGGCAATCGATTATCAATTGCTGTCCGATATCAGGACGTTCGAAGTCGAGGCCGGCGGTATTCGCCGGGCCAATGTCGAGATTTCCGTCAAGCTGCTCAATGACCGCAATGGCAGTGTGATTTCCCAGAAGGTGTTTTCCGCCAGCGTTCCCGCCCGTGGCGGCGATAATCAGGCGCTTGTCAACGCTCTCTCGCAGGCTTTCGCCAAGGTTAGCGGCGATATCGTCAACTGGACGCTGACGACGATCTGATCTCTGTAGGCGACGCCGTCACATGACGGCGTTGCTGCCGACCGGGATCTGGTCGAGGATCCGCCTGAGCGTGATCAGGCCACCTTCGGCGATGCTTCGATCCCGCCCTTCGCTGAAGCCGGCGCGGATATGGTGGAAGACCCGCGATGAACGGGCCGGTTTGAACTCGTCCTCATCGTCGATCAACACGCCCTGGTCCAGTGCGGCCTGCTTGAATGTGCCGGAGAGCCATGGTTCCGGCAATTTCAGCCAGAAATACGGCAGGCGTGGATGCGAGCGGAATTCGTAGCCTTCGAACAACTGCCGGACAATCTGTTCCCGAGCCGAAAGCTCTTCCAGCACCCGCCCGCGAATATCATCCGCAGCCCCCGACAGAACCAGACGTGCCGACAGTTCCGCCAGCAGGAAGGGCAGGCCGCCGCAGACCATTTTCTGGGTGACGCGGACGCGTTGGCTCATATGGTCAGGGCAGGCTACCCAGCCGCCGCGCACTCCAGCTGCGACGGATTTCGACAGGCTGTTGAGCAGAAATGTCCGGTCTGGCGCCAGTTGGGCCAGCAGCGGAATGCCATCGCCCACCAGCGCCCCATAAATGTAATCCTCGATCAGCCAGACATTATAACGGCGGGCTATTTCTACGATCTCCAGCCGCCGTGACAGGGGCAGGCAGGATAGCGTCGGATTTTGGCCCGATGACATGATGAAGGCTGCCTTTGGGTGCTCGCGTGCGCAGACCCGTTCAAAGTCCTCCGGCATGATGCCGTCATGGTCTGAATCCACCAACGCAATCTGGCGACCCATCAGCGAGGCGCTACGGGCAATCTGTGAATAGGTCAGGTGTTCGCAAACGATCCGGTCACCCGTGCCGCTGATCGCGGCGATCACCGCATTCACTCCGGCATGTACACCCATCTGTGGAACGATATTGGCAGCCTCTGGGCTCCAGTCGCCATTCGATAGCCAGCGGCGGCCCGCTTCCAGCCAGTCCGGTAGCAGGGTCCGGGTGTAGCTGGCGATCTCGTCCGGTTGATCGCGGGCAATATCTGTCATCAAACGGCCGATAATGTCCGCCTGGCCGACATCGATGGCAGCGGTGGTGTCAAAACGCAGCTTGCCCGGCGGCGGCGACAGCGTTCGCGTGCCGCCATAGGTGAGGGTAACCGGGTCGCGATGACTATCGGTTTCGCTCTCGGCCAGGCTTGACTGGACGTAAGTGCCGCGCCCGACTTCACCCGTCACCAGCCCACGTTCCCGCAATAGCGCATAGGCTCGGGTAATTGTCCCGATTGTTACCTTCAAATCAAAGGCAAGATCCCGCTGCGGCGGCAGCTTTGCGCCGGACGACAACCTCCCGGTCTTGATATCCGCCTCTGCCCGATCCGCAATCCTGATATAAAGCGGACCCTCTGCTGTCGAAAGGTCGGGGAGCCAATGTGTTACCATGACAATTATCCTTATTGTCACCTTCAATAGTACGATTGTATCTATAAATGCACGGATAACAAGTGACGCAATCAAAGATTACAAGATTTCAGGATAATGGTGATGGTGACAATAGATACAATTATCTTGCGGGACGCGGATGTTGCTGGCAATGCCCAGTCGAGCAATCATCACGGCAGTGGTTTGCGTGGTCCTGTATGGCGGCTCTTGAAAAATATCGGGACGGTGAGGGGACGTCTGAAGCGGTGGCAGGTTATGCGCCGGACCCGAAAGGACCTTACGGATCTGGATGCGTGTCTGTTACGCGATATCGGCATATCGCGTGACGAAGCCCGCTTGGAAATGCGTAAGTCTATTTATCTTCACTGGACAGCTGAACTTTTGCCGCCGCATCATCATGCGCCGATCAAGTTCCCCATGCTCTAGTCCAGCCGATCATTGAGCATGATCGTCAGAATTTATAACCGACCATCACGCCCGCCCGGGTCATCCCATCATTCGGATCGCAGAGATCGGCGTTTGAAGCGTGCTCGATCTGCCCCATGATGCTCCAGGTCTTGTTGATGCGGTAGCCGAGCGCTGCATATTCCCGAAACAGCACGCGGCAGCCAAGATCAGGGCCGTTGCGGTGTTGCTCATCAATGGCGCCATCATGGATCACGCCGCCAAAGCCTGCTTCGATAAAGGCTTTGGAGGAGAAGATGTCGGTCGTCCAACTGAAACCGGCATAGATCTGATTGTTGAGGCTGTCGCCACCGATTTCTCCGCCGACATGAACCCTTGGCCGTGCGAGGCTGTCAAGGAAACCGGAGGCGGAATCGCGGGAGAATGGGTCGAACAACATGGTGACTTCACCGGCGCCACCATGTTCATGGCCCTGGATTGAGGTGACGGCCCCGAAACGCAATTCGTCGAAAATAGTGTCGTCAGCAAATGCGGATTGGTTGGTAATGGTAAACAGCAAAAGGCCAGCCAAGGCTGATGCTCTTATCGAAGACAGCGCAATCATTGTTATTCAAATTCCTCGCTCGAATCCCGATGATTCGCCGAGGTTTAATTTGCCAATTTTTCCAAGCAAACGCAGTGTCAAAATCGCCACGCTGGGCATTTATCGCCGCGTGGCCGAGGCGCTGTCGCGCGGTTCAGCGTTTCATCGAAACATTAACGGCAGGCTGACGATCCGTTTGCCCAGCGCTTGACGTCGGCAGAAATACGGCCGGACAGGGGCTCGTTCATGACAGGGCCGAAGGCCTGAAGCCTGGCGGGCGTGCCTTGCGCCATGACCACCAGCAGGGGACGGATGTCGCCGCTGCCCTTGCGCACCAAGAGAATGCGCGGCTGGCCTGAATAGGAGGTCAACTCGGCATCCATGCGATAGGCTTTGAAAGCCGGATCTCCGGACTTGAACCAACAGGATGAGGCGCTGACCATCACCCGCTCCATCACGTCAAGGGCGCTTTGTGGCTTCACGGCAGCAGGCGGTGTCGGCTTGCAAGCACCCAGCATGGCGAGACCCGCAAGGGCGATCATAAAAAATGGCTTGCGCATGAGTGAATCCGAGTCCGATTTGTAATTCAGGTCAACAACCGGTCTCAGGCTGCGGCGACGACGTCGAGAGCGGACGCAAACAGACCACGCCCATCATTGCCGCCATGGGCGGCTTCGATCAGGTTTTCCGGATGCGGCATCATTCCCAGCACATTGCCCTTGGCGTTGATAACACCGGCAATATTGTTGAGCGAGCCGTTCGGGTTGGTGCCTTCAGCATAGCGAAACACCACCTGGCCATTGCCTTCGATGGATTGCAGCGTCTCGGCATCGGCAAAATAATTGCCGTCGTGATGGGCGACCGGGCAACGGATGATCTGCCCTGCGGCATAAGCGCGGGAAAAATCCGTATCGTCATTGACGACTTCCAGCTTCACTTCGCGGCAGACAAATTTCAACGATGCATTGCGCATCAATGCGCCTGGCAGCATGCCTGCTTCCAGCAGAATCTGGAAACCGTTGCAGACGCCGAGAACCTTGACACCCTGATCCGCCTTGGCCTTGATGGCCTGCATGACGGGCATGCGCGCCGCAATGGCACCGCAACGCAGATAGTCGCCATAGGAAAAGCCGCCGGGAATGACGATCAGGTCGACATCCGGGATTTCGGTTTCCGTCTGCCAGATGGTAATGGGTGCAGTGCCGGAAATCTTGGTCAGAGCCGCGATCATATCGCGGTCACGGTTCAGGCCGGGCAATTGAACAACGGCTGATTTCATGGCGTCGGCTCCCACTTGACTGTCTGTTCCAGACGCTGCCGGGTTGATGTTTCAACCAGGCGGCTTCCAGATCTTCTTGATGTCGTTTGTCTGTTCGGAAAACCGGTTTTCACTGTTCCCTGACAAACTCTAACCTATCCTGCGTTAGATTAAACGCATTCCGGCTTTGCCGTCCCCGTCGCCGGGAACAGTTCGCTCAATCGATCGAGATCGCGTAATTTTCGATCACGGTATTGGCCAGCAGCTTTTCGCACATGGCTTTCAATTCTGCTTCTGCCGCAGACTTGTCGGCGGTATCGAGCGACAGGTCGAAAACCTTGCCCTGGCGGACATGGTTGACGCCACCGAAGCCGAGCGCGCCGAGCGCTCCTTCGATAGCCTTGCCTTGCGGGTCCAGAACGCCGTTTTTCAACGTAACGGTGACGCGAGCCTTAATCACGAGTGTGTCTCCAGAACTACTTGACCAGAACCGGGCCGGTGCCGCGAACGGGTTCGTTTTCATTGATGATGCCGAGACGGCGCGCCACTTCCTGATAGGCTTCCAGCAGCCCGCCCATATCGTGGCGGAAGCGGTCCTTGTCCAGTTTCTCGTGGGTTTCGACGTCCCAAAGGCGGCAGCTGTCGGGCGAAATCTCGTCGGCCAAAACGATGCGCATCATGTCACCTTCGTAGAGGCGGCCGCATTCGATCTTGAAATCGACCAGCTGAATGCCGATACCGAGGAAAAGCCCGGAAAGGAAGTCATTGACGCGGATGGCCAGCGCCATGATATCGTCCAGCTCAGCCGGATTGGCCCAGCCAAACGCGGTGATATGCTCTTCCGAGACGATCGGATCTTCCAGCGCATCGGACTTGTAATAGAATTCGATGATGGAGCGCGGCAGAACCACGCCTTCCTCGATGCCGAGACGCTTGGACAGGGAACCGGCGGCGACATTGCGCACAACGATTTCCAGCGGGATGATTTCCACTTCCTTGATCAGCTGCTCACGCATGTTGAGGCGACGGATGAAGTGGGTGGGAATGCCGATCTTGTTCAGATGCGTGTAGACATATTCGCAGATGCGATTGTTCAACACGCCTTTGCCGTCGATAACATCATGCTTTTTCTTGTTGAAGGCTGTTGCATCATCCTTGAAAAACTGGATCAGCGTGCCCGGCTCAGGACCCTCGTACAGGATCTTGGCCTTGCCTTCGTAAATACGGCGGCGACGGTTCATGACGGTTTGTCTCTATTGTTGGCGTCGCACAAGGGACGCTCTGTGTCACTGGTTGAGGCGGTCCATAAAGGAAAACGCGGCTTTTCACAATCCGGCTCTTGCCCCTTCCTTGTTTTTCTGGTCGCGCCCTTGTTCGGGTGCGTCCCTACTGACTGCCTGCTTCCTCCCGAACAATCCCCAATGCAGATATTATCGGCCAGGGAGAATCGCGATCCGTCACAGCAGCCCAGGATATTATCTTTAGCACAGCGGTGCCGAACCACGAAATCCATGGCCGTAGAAAGCCATGGATAAGTCAGTCCTCGGCGGAAAGTTTGCTGAGAAACTGAGCAAACACCATGGTGCCTTCCGGCCAGGGACCATGACCGGACTCGGCATTGAGATGGCCTGCCTCGCCTGCATCGACGACAAGTCCTCCCCAAGCCTTTGCAATATCCTCGGCATGGTCATAGGTGCCAAACGGATCGTTGCGGCTGGCGACGATCAATGTGGGAAAAGGCAGGGGCGTACGGGGATAGGGGCCGAACGTCATCAAGTGGCGGGGCCGGATTGCCGAATTGGCCACGTCCGGCGGTGCCACGAGAAAGGCACCGGCCACCTTGCGTTGGAAATGCGGCACGGCATGCACGATCGTTGGCACACCCAGCGAGTGGCCCACCAGCACGACCGGTTTTTCGGCACGGTTGACCTCTTCCACCAGCCGCTTGACCCAATCTTCCCGGACAGGCTTTGCCCATTCGGCCTGCTCGACGCGGCGCGCGGTGGACAATTTGCCCTCCCAACGGCTTTGCCAATGGTCCGGCCCGGAATTGGTATAGCCGGGAACGATCAAAATTTCTGCTTGCGATGCCTTCATGCCGCTTATCTGCGATCCGTAGCGCCTTGCGTCAAGAGTGTGAGCGCGGCAAGGATAAAAGAAAATGGTTTGTCTTGCCTACCAATATTGACGGGGGCCCGCTGACGGGATTACCTTGCCCGGCATATTCTGGGAGGAATTCATGTCAATATTTGCTGTGCGGAGTGCCGTGTTTACGGCTCTGATTTTTCCATCATTTATGTATGCATCGGGCGCCTATGCCGCCGGCACATGCGGCGATATCAGCAATAGCGGCGGGCATCCGCCAGAATTGACCATAACTGAGGCAAAATCCGTTTCTGGCAATGCCGAGATGCCGCGCAGCCATTGCCTGATCCAGGGGGAGTTGGCGGCTCACCAGGGTATTGACGGCAGAGCCTATGCCATCCACTTCGAAATGCGGCTTCCGGACGATTGGAACGGCCGTTTCGTCCATCAGTTCAACGGAGGCAATGACGGCAAGGTTTTGGCCGCCACCGGTCCGTTGCTTGGCGGCAACAAGGCGGACAATGCGCTCGGCCGTGGTTACGCGGTGGTCTCCAGCGATGCTGGTCATGACGAGGCGGCCTTTTCCGACAAGGGACTTGCCGGTTCAGCTGCTTTTGGCTTCGACCCGGTCGCCCGCCAGGATTATGGCTACAGTGCGGTCGCCAAGCTCAACCCCTTGGCCATGCGGCTGGTGGAACAGTATTATGGACAAAAGATTGCCTTTCGCTACGGCATCGGTGGCTCGAATGGTGGCCGCCATGCGCTGATGGCCGCCACAAGGCTGCCGGAGCAATTTGATGGTCTGCTGGTCGGCTATCCTGGTTTCAATTTGCCCAAGGCTGCTCTTCAGCATGCCTGGGACGTGCAGTCCTGGGCCAAGGTCGATCAGGATATCGCCAAAGCCTTTTCTCCCGCCGATATGGCGGTTCTCGCCAAGGGCATCCTTTCCGCCTGCGATGCCTTGGATGGTCGGGTCGATGGGGTTGTCGGCAATGCGGATGCCTGCCAGAGCCGTTTCAATCTCGCCTCCCTGGCCTGCAAGGCTGAAAAACAGCAGGATTGTCTTAGCCAGGACCAGATCGCCGCTCTTCGTGCCAGCCATGCGGGCCCGAAAAACAGCAAGGGCCATGCGCTGTACAGCAATTGGGATTGGGACCCGGGCATGGGGTCTGCCAATTGGCGTCTTTGGAAATTGCAGAGTCCTGTTGCCGCTTGGGGCGGCAAACCGATCATTGCTGTGATGGGGGCTGGTTCGCTGGCTCAGATCTTCACCACGCCGCCCGTGCCGGTTAATGGAACGCCGGAGGATCTGCAAAAGTTTTTGCTCGACTTTGATTTCGACCGGGATGCGCCGAAGATTTTTGCAAAATCAGGCCCGTTCACGGAATCTGCCGCAGACTTCATGATTCCGCCCGATAGCGCCAATCCGCATTTGAAGGCATTTAAAGCGGCGGGCCATAAGATGATTGTTTTTCATGGCAATGCCGATCCGGTATTTTCAGTGCTCGATACGGTCAAATGGTATCGCAAACTCGACAGTAATAACGGTCGCAAGGCGGGTGATTTCGTCAAATTCTACCGTATTCCCGGCATGCCACACGGGGCGGGTGGCCCCTCATACGACGATTTTGATTTCTTCACACCGCTTGTCGCCTGGGTGGAAAAGGGCGCGGCACCCGGTCCGGTATCAGCAGGGATCACCAAGGACAACAAGGAGGCGTCAGCACTGACGCCGGGGCGCTATCTTTACTGCCCCTATCCCCTGGTTGCTCATTACGATCAAGCCGTTGCCGGTTCGGATTCCATCCACTTCAAATGCCGCTAAGATAAATGAAA
Source organism: Agrobacterium vitis (assembly GCF_014926405.1). Classification (NCBI taxonomy): domain Bacteria; kingdom Pseudomonadati; phylum Pseudomonadota; class Alphaproteobacteria; order Hyphomicrobiales; family Rhizobiaceae; genus Gillisella; species Gillisella vitis. The sequence goes on along the minus strand of NZ_JACXXJ020000005.1, from coordinate 1,682,577 downwards.
ACATCGGACCGGGAGCCAGCTGTCCCCTTTCCAAGCCGATAGCGGTTTTGTTATGAAGGCATCGCGCATTTTCACATGCGCGATGCCTTCATGCTTTTAAATCATGCAGTCGTCCGTTTAGGTCGAGATTTTACGTGACTGACATTGCACGTATGGGTGGTTTTTCTTAATGTTGCTTGCGTCTTCTGTTGAGAAAAGAAGAGCAATCAACGGGTGATTATTTTTAATAATAAACCAATAGATAGAATAACTGATCCATAATTTAGTTTATTTTCTAGTTTTATTGTCGATTTTTAAGTCGAATTCTCTCTACATGAGAGAAATTTGATATAATATCAGTGGCTAATGGAATTTTAGTGAGCGACGGGTGATAATTGTAAATATTATTTAAGGTCACTGGGTGCAGAAATATTTCTTCTCCGCAGGGGTGGGGCGTGACAAGGCAACCGTATTTTGGGTTAACATCTCTTGGTTTTACTCTTCAATATTCCAACGCTGATGATCTGCCTCCTGGTCGGATGGACCTTGAATTCTGTCCTGATGAGCATCAGTTGGTTTTTCGACCGTAAATCCAACCAGTTGGGTATGTGGAGTATCGGTTTTTGGTGTGTTTCAATCGGTACATGCTTGCAGGCTTTGCGCGGTATCGTTCCTGAATCTCTTGGTATCGGCGTTGGTGGAGCGCTGGTGCTTTTGGGGTCTGGGCTGGTTTGGGTTGGGTTTCGGATCTTCGATGGATTTTCCCGTTCCCGGTGGTTTGTGGTCGCAATAACCGCGATTTGGCTCCTATGCTATTTTGGAGTGAAGATTTTTTCCGCCAATCCGGATTACAGAATCGTCCTCTACACAATTTTGACTGTTACGCAGCTCAGCGCTTTGGTCGCTTCGATTTGGTCCGGCTGGAAGCGTGACCATTTTCCAGTTCGCCTCGTCATTATCTTCATGCTGCTGTCCTACGGCTTCGTCATGTTGATGCGCATTCCGCTGGTGATGATCTGGCCGGTGACCGAGATTGGTGGCGTTGCCCAAACGCCATGGGTTCCGGTTGTTACCTTTATTTTATATGTCAACAGCCTCGGGTTGGGGATTGGCATTTTTGCGCTCAGCAGCCATCGAAGCCTCATGCAGTATAAGCATGCCTCCGAGATCGACATGCTGACCGGTGTTCTCAATCGCCGCGCTTTCTATGAGCGCGTCCAGTCACAAATGCTCAAGAGTGCCGGTGTGCTGGCGCTGATCGATCTTGATCATTTCAAATACATTAATGATGCGCATGGACATGCAGGAGGGGACGCAGCCTTGTGTGCCTTCGGGAAAACGATGATCGAGCAACTCGATGGAAACATGGTCTTTGGCCGGCTTGGCGGGGAAGAGTTTGCTTTGTTCATGCCGCAAATGACAGGTGGTGAAGCGCTGTCCTTTTGCGATGAGTTGCGGCAATCCGTTGCCCGGCTCACCACACCCTGGCGTGACGCGACAATCACCATGACCATCAGTATCGGCATGCATGAGGTGGTCAAAGCTGGCGCGGATCTTGATGCGGTGTCTCTCCGGGCGGATGCAGCGCTTTATCGTGCCAAGGATCAGGGAAGGGATCGTTGTGTTTTGAGCGCTGCGGAGGAAGCCGTGGCGCAGAAACTGGACGAGGGGATGGCGACCGTCATCGCGCTTACCGGTGGAAAACCAGCGGCGGTACCTGAACTATCGTGATGTGTTGAAAATTGCTGGTAAGGGGAATGCCAAGCGCCATCTTTGAGGGCGCTTGGCAAATTCTTTTTCATCAGAGGTCCGATGTGTTCAATCGGATCTGAAACTCACGGTCATGCGGTGGCTGCTGCCTGGGCTTCGGCGTCGATTTCGCTCGCACGGCGGCAGGCATCGCGATCGGTCATCCGGGCAATGTAATCGGTAAAGACCGGACGTGATGGCACGCTGTTGACTCTCAGTGAGAACGACAGATGCGATGCAAGATAGAGATCGGCGGCGCTAAAGCTTTCGCCAGCGATATACGGGCTCGCGGAAATTGCCGAAGCAACCACATCCATCATGGTATCGATACTGCCATAGCCAACCATGCCGCGGCGCTCATCGGGGACGGCGAAGCCACAAGCCTGACCGATGACGGCGGCTTCCACCGGACCGGCAGTGAAGAACAGCCAGCGATAATAGCTGCCGCGGTTGCCAAGATCTGGGGCAAGGCCCGCTTCAGGAAAGGCATCGGCCAGATAGGCCAGAATGGCTGGCGTTTCCGTCACCACCGTTTTGCCGTGGCGGATAGCCGGAACCTTGCCCAGCGGGTTGATGGTGGTGTAGTCAGCCGCCTTCATCGCGGGACCATAGGCGACCAGTTCGGTCTGATAGGGTTGGCCGATCTCCTCCAGCATCCAGCGAACGATGCGTCCTCTGGACATGGGATTGGTGTATAAAACGACTTGCTCGGTCATGGTACTCTCTTCCCCATAAAATCATAGAATACGAAGGCGCAAAGACGCTCACGGATCTTCGCCTGACAAGAATTTCGAATATCCCAAATGTGTGAAAGGCTTAAGATATTCGACAATAAAATACGGAAAGTCATTTTCAATGGCTCTCCCTATAACGCGAAAACCCGGCGCGATGGCCGGGTTTTGCAAAACATCTGACGGCTCAGGCAGCCATTGCAGCCCGGAGGTTTTCATCGACCTTGTCGAGGAAAGCGGTGGTCGACAGCCACGGCTGGTCGGGACCAATCAGCAGCGCCAGATCCTTGGTCATGTAGCCGGCTTCGACAGTGTCAACGCAGACCTTCTCAAGGGTGAGGGCGAACTTGGCCAGCTCGGCATTGTCGTCCAGCTTGGCGCGGTGCGCGAGCCCACGGGTCCAGGCAAAGATCGAGGCGATGGAATTGGTCGAGGTTTCCTGGCCCTTCTGATGCTGGCGATAGTGACGGGTCACGGTGCCGTGCGCGGCTTCGGCTTCGACCGTGCGGCCATCCGGCGACAGCAGAACCGAGGTCATCAGGCCGAGCGAGCCGAAGCCCTGCGCAACCGTGTCCGACTGGACGTCGCCGTCATAGTTCTTGCAGGCCCAGATATAGCCGCCGGACCATTTCAGCGCAGAGGCAACCATGTCGTCGATCAGGCGATGCTCATAGGTAATGCCGGCGGCGTCGAACTGAGCCTTGAATTCGGCCTGGTAGACTTCCTCGAAAATATCCTTGAAGCGACCGTCATAGGCCTTCAAAATGGTGTTCTTGGTCGACAGATAGACCGGCCATTTGCGCATCAGACCGTAGTTCATCGAAGCACGGGCGAAATCACGAATCGAATCATCCAGGTTGTACATGGCCATGGCCACACCGGCGGACGGTGCGTCGAACACGTCCTTCTCGATCACCTGGCCGTCTTCGCCGACGAACTTGATGGTCAGCTTGCCCTTGCCGGGGAATTTGAAGTCGGTTGCCTTATACTGGTCGCCGAAGGCGTGACGACCGACGACGATTGGCTGGGTCCAGCCGGGGACGAGGCGGGGAACGTTTTTGCAGATGATCGGCTCGCGGAAAATAACGCCGCCGAGGATGTTGCGGATCGTGCCGTTCGGGCTTTTCCACATTTCCTTCAGGTTGAATTCCTTCACGCGGGCTTCGTCTGGTGTGATGGTGGCGCATTTGATGCCGACGCCGTGCTTTTTGATCGCGTGGGCGGAATCGATCGTCACCTGGTCATTGGTTGCATCGCGGTTTTCTACCGAGAGGTCGTAGTATTCAATCTCGAGATCGAGATAGGGAAGGATCAGCTTTTCCTTGATGAACTGCCAGATGATACGGGTCATTTCATCGCCGTCGAGATCGACGACCGGGTTGGCAACCTTGATCTTTTGCATAAGTCTTCCTCATCGATAGGGCGGCTTTAATTCGACCGCGTCTCTGTCCATATGACCGGAGTTGCCTATAGCATTCTCGCAAGCCAAGGCAAACAGGAAGCCGCGTGTGGACTTCATTTTAGCTTGAGCGCGCTTTGCCTTCCGCCTCTTGCATTTTGGGCTGTTTATGCCCATGCAGGCGTAAATTTGCAGGGTTAAGTGAATAATTGCAGGAAAGGCGCCATGGCAGGCACAAACAGCGAGCGGGAGCTTATCGCCGAGGGACCGGCGATTATTCTGGTGGAACCGCAATTGGGCGAAAATATCGGCATGGTGGCCCGTGCCATGGCGAATTTCGGGCTGGCGGAACTGCGCCTGGTCAATCCGCGCGACGGCTGGCCCTCGGAAAAAGCCCGGTCCGCCGCATCCAAGGCCGATCATGTCATCGATGGTGCCAAGCTTTACGATACGCTGGAAGAAGCACTGGCCGATCTGAATTTCGTCTATGCGACCACGGCTCGCCAACGGGACAATTTCAAGCCTGTGGCCTCGCCGGTGACGGCGGCCTCAACTTTGCGAACCCGGTTTCTGGCTGGTGAAAAAACCGGGATTCTTTTCGGGCGGGAAAAATCCGGCCTGAAGAATGAGGATGTGGCCCTGGCCGATGAAATTGTCACCTTTCCGGTCAATCCTGCTTTTGCGTCGCTGAATATCGCTCAGGCTGTGCTGCTGATGTCCTATGAGTGGATGAAATCCACCATGGAAGATGTCACCCAGACGCCGTTTCAGGGCGTCGACCAATTGCCTGCCAGCAAGGAGGAAGTCATCGGCCTGTTCGAGCATATGGAGGATGCGCTTGATGCAAGGGGATATTTCCGCCCGATCCATAAAAAAGCACGAATGATCGACAATCTGCGCGCTGTGCTGACGCGACGTGGTTTCACTTCACCGGAAATCAATGTCATGCGTGGCGTGGTCTCGTCACTCGACCGCTTCTCCCGCCGCAATCCGCGCGGCGCTGGAGCGCCTTTGGAGGGCGACGCAGTGGACGGCATTGAGAGGGACGAAGCTGATGGTAGCGGGCATGAACGAGATCAGGACTAAACTAAAGCCGATTCTGGTCTTTGATTCCGGTATTGGCGGCTTGACTGTCTTGCGTGAAGCCCGGGTGCTGATGCCGGAGCGTGGCTTTATCTATATCGCCGACGACGCTGGTTTCCCCTATGGTAATTGGGAGGAGGAGCCGCTCAAAGCGCGGATCGTCTCCTTGTTTGCCTCTCTTCTGGCGCAATATGATCCTGAGGCGGTGATCGTTGCATGTAGCACGGCCTTCACGCTGGCCGGTGCCGCGCTGCGCGAAGCCTTTCCCGGCATGCGCTTCATCGGCACCGTGCCCGCCATCAAGCCTGCTGCAGAGCGTAGCCGGTCCGGCCTGATTTCCGTGCTGGCAACCCCTGGCACCGTCAAGCGCGCCTATACCCGCGATCTGATCCAGTCCTTTGCCAGCCAGTGCGAGGTCAACCTTGTCGGCTCTCAACATCTAGCCCGGCTGGCTGAAGCCTATATTCGCGGTGAGCCGGTGGAAGAGGCAGTGCTGAATGCCGAGATCGCGCCGTGTTTCATCGAAAAACAAGGCGCGAAGACCGATATCGTCGTGCTCGCCTGTACCCATTATCCGTTTCTTGCCAACGTCTTCCGCAAACTGGCTCCCTGGCCGGTGGATTGGCTTGACCCTGCGGAAGCCATCGCCCGCCAGGCGCGGCGTCTGGTGCCTGTTGTGGACGAGGGCGCGCATTCGGACGACTACGATTTCGCGGTCTTCACGTCAGGCCAGCCGGTATTTTCTACCCATCGACTGATGCAGGGTTTTGGCCTGCGCGTGGCGGCAGGCTGACGTTTGTTACGGAAATAGCCAGAAATTAAATTATCGCGTTCGCGCGTGGAGGCTCTCAGTCAATTGTTCGACCAGGCAGGCAAGCTGTCGCAGACATTCGTCCCAGGCCAGTCGGACTCCCTCTTGCGATACCGTATCCGGAATACCGGATTGAACGATTGACAGGTCCGTTCCTCTTGCTGTCGGTTTCAACTGGATGACGGTCTCGACCCGCGCAGTCCAGAACGGGTCATCCATTCTTTCTGTGTAGCGAATGCGCTCATTGAGGACCAATTCATCGAATTCGCCAATCATCACGTAACTTAAATCTGACGTGGTGCTGCTAAAACGAATCCTGTAACCGCCACCTTCGCGTCCATCGAAATGAAGCGGTTGGCAGGTAAAGTCCTTCCTCTGCATCCATTGTACAACAGCCTGCTCGTCAAGAAACGCTTTATAGACGCGACTGATCGGAGCCTGGATGAGTTTATCAACGCGAATGGAAAATGCCATTCCGAGACCTTTCGCGCCCATAGGGCTATAGGTGTTCTTAAAAACAGTAGATATTCAAGGTTGTTTCATCATTTTGGAAGTGGATACACTTTAAACAGCACCCGTCCGGTGTTGCGGCGATCTTTATAGGACGCCATGCGAGGGTCAACTATCTAAAGATTTCAAACTATTTTTTTTTGTTATTTCGTCTCACGCGAAATGCGATGCCGAGGCTAAGTCGCTAACGTTGAATTATTTAGAAGTGGGCTTTAATTATCCAGATAAAAACTATTGAGCATTCAACGTGTTATTGCGATTTTTATAAAATCGGACCTGCTTGAAGAACACCAATATCTGGAAAATCTAGAGTGCTACAATGACACAGAAAGCGCGATGTCATTATCGGAAAAACACCAAAAATGCTTCATCGTTTTCAAGCGAAGGCAGGCAACCTGGTCTTTGCAGGGCTCATCCTAAGGTTGTTTTTCTTGATAAATGTCAGTTATACGCGGCAAATATTGTATGAATGTCTTCTGATGTTGGCTTTTGGTGGCGTCTTGAATTTTTGTCCGGTTCAATTGCCGCTTTATATCGATGCTCCACACGCCCGCGCATTCTCACCCTCAAGAGGGTGCAAAAACTTTAAGTCCCTGATGCGTCGAGATTTTGGGGCCCCGATATGCTTTGTCTTCCCGTGTGATTTGTCTTTTTCGGTAAAGCGGGCGACCGTATTTTTATGGCCAAGCACCATCCATTGAAATTGTCGTGAGTCATTTGGAATGCGGCGGTGACTTGTGCTACAGATTTTATCCCGCCGCCATTCATGCGGCTCCTAAGAGATTTGAAACAGCTTGTTTGCCGAAATCGTCATTGTTGTCCTGCTCACTATCTTGAACGGCGTATTGGCAATGTCCGAACTGGCGGTCGTCTCCGCCCGTCCGGCGCGTCTGAGAGTTCTGGCCGAAGCCGGTCATCGCGGTTCTGCCGTTGCCATCCGATTGGCTGAAAATCCTGGTCGGTTTTTGTCGACCGTGCAGATCGGTATTACCCTTGTCGGCGTTTTGTCCGGCGCGTTTTCGGGAGCCACTCTCGGTGCGCGATTGACCCAATGGCTTTTGCTGCAAGGGATGTCAGAGGCCCTGGCCAGTACGCTCGGCGTCGGCTGCGTCGTGGTTGGCATCACCTATTTGTCGTTGATTGTTGGTGAACTGGTGCCCAAGCAGATCGCGCTGCGAAACCCTGAGATGGTCGCCTCGCGCATGGCGGGCGCTATGCTGATCCTGTCCAAAGTTTCGTTGCCGCTGGTCTGGCTGCTGGACGGCTCGGGGCGGGCGGTCCTGTCGCTGCTCGGCCAGAAGGGCGCATCGTCAGGCACGGTGACGGATGAGGAAATCAAGACGGTCTTGGCCGAAGCACAAAGTGCTGGTGTCATCGAATCGGAAGAATCACAGATGATTTCCGGCGTCATGCGCCTGGCGGACCGCACTGCACGGGGTCTTATGACGCCGCGCCGTGATGTCGAACTGATCAGCGTCGATGACACGATTGAGGAAATCCGCCAGGCGCTGCGTGAAAGCCAGCATTCCCGTCTGCCGGTGCGCAATGGCAATTCCGATGAAATCGTCGGCGTCATGCTGGTGAAAAACTTCTACGATGCCTTGGCCAATGGCGGCACGGTCGACATCCGCTCGATTATCAGCGATGTGCCGATCGTATCGGATCTGGCCGGTGCCATCGATATCATCCAGTCGATCCGCAAGACGGTTCTGCACATGGTGCTGGTCTATGACGAATACGGCCATTTCGAAGGCATTATCACGTCAGGCGATATTCTGGAGGCGATTACCGGTGCCTACCAGGAAGAGGGCGAGGAAGAGCCGGCTCTGCTGATGCGCGAGGACGGTTCTTATCTGGTGGCCGGCTGGACGCCGATTGACGAATTCATCGAGCATATCCGTGTGCCTGTGGATGACGACCCGGATTTTACCACCGTCGCAGGCTATGTGCTGGATGAGTTGAAACGCATTCCGGCGCTAGGCGAAAGCTTCGTCAAGAATGGCTGGAAATTCGAGGTTGTCGATCTGGATGGCCGGCGCATCGACAAGCTGCTGGTCTCGCCAGTTCTGGCAGACGATCCGGATTGATTTCAGCCGCGATTGCCTGTGGGTTTCGGCGATAGACACAGGCATCTTCTTTTACTTTCTGTTAGGAAAAGCGGATTGAACGGCGTTGCCGCATCGCGGTGCAGGAACGCGTCATCATTCCATCGTGAGGGAACATATAAGGTGCAGGTCGGGATCGATATGGGAACAGTGGCGGGTGGCCAACCTGCCAGGCTCGATATCGAGGAGCTATTGGCGACCCGTCTTCTTGTTCAGGGCAATTCCGGTTCCGGAAAATCGCATCTTCTGCGGCGTCTATTGGAGCAATCTGCCCAATGGGTGCAGCAGGTCATCATCGATCCCGAAGGGGATTTTGTGACGCTCTCGGAAAAATACGGCCATCTGGTCGTAGACGGGGAGCGTAGCGATGCCGAATTGATCGGGATTGCCAACCGCATCCGCCAGCACCGCGTTTCCTGCGTGCTGACGCTGGAAGGGTTGGATATTGAGCAGCAGATGCGCGCAGCCGGTGTGTTTCTGAACGGCCTGTTTGATGCCGAGCGCGAGTATTGGTATCCGGTGCTGGTCGTGGTCGATGAGGCGCAGATGTTTGCCCCCTCGGTCGGCGGCGATGTCTCGGAAGATGCACGCAAGCTGTCGCTGGGCGCCATGACCAATCTGATGTGCCGTGGCCGAAAGCGTGGCTTGGCAGGTGTGATCGCCACGCAACGTCTGGCAAAGCTTGCCAAGAACGTCGCAGCTGAAGCCTCCAACTTCCTGATGGGCCGCACCTTTCTCGATATCGATATGGCGCGTGCCGCCGATCTTCTCGGTATGGATCGCCGCCAGGCGGAAATGTTCCGCGACCTGAAGCGCGGTAATTTCGTCGCCCTTGGCCCGGCGCTGTCACGCCGTCCTTTGCCGATCGTCATCGGTGATGTGGAGACATCGGCGCGCTCCTCCAGTCCGAAACTGATGCCTTTGCCCGATGCGCCGCAGGACGTGGAAGATCTGATTTTCACGCCGGATCCCGAAGAGTTTACCCGCCCGCTCGTTCGCCGTGCGCCGCCAGCCCCCCGTCCGACCACCGATATTCTGGCCGAACTGGCCCGTGCAACGCCGGTAAGCGTCGAGGATGTCGCCCCACAGAGATCGTCACAGCCGGAAATTACCGCCGAGGAACGCGAGGAGCGGATGGCTGCGGTGCTGGCAGAAATTCTCGATGATCCACAGGCGGCCTATCGCACCGATTCCGTTCTCTATCAGGAATTCCTGGTTCGAGCCCGCATGCGCCGGGTCGGCGGTCCACCGATGGCGATGGGTGAATTTCGCCGCCGCGTCGCCGTGGCGAGGGCTGATGTCGATGAAGAAACCGCATCCTCTGATCGCTGGCAGGAGGCGCTGTCTTTATCAACGCGGGTTTCGGATGACTTGCAGGGCGTTTTCCTGCTGATCGCCAAGGCAGCCATCCGGTCCGAGCCTTGCCCCTCCGATCTTCGGATCGCCCGTGCTTACGGTACCCATTCCGCTCGCCGCGCCCGCCGGCTGCTTGGATATTTCGAGGAGCAGGGCATGGTCGTGGTGCATACGGATTTTTCCGGGAAACGCATCGTGGCCTTCCCCGATCTGGAATCCGAAACCAAGCCGGGTGATCCGAATGCAGCCGATATGCCGGATAGCCGCAGTGCTGCGGAATAGAGTTTATGCCACGGTTTTGAACATGGAGCCTTGCTGACTGGCCAAGTTGTGCCGCAATGGCTGCCCATGATGGGCTGATGACCAAGTTTTCCCTAGCCCTCCGACGGAGGCATGTCCTGAGTCTTGCTTCTTTGAGTTTCCTGGGTTTTCTGACATCCGGCCAAGCCGCATCTCTTGCACCCGGTGAAGTGCCGCTTTGGCCGGGCCGGGCGCCGGGCGGTGGCGGTCCTCGGCTTGGCAGGCGGACCATTCACAAGGCGGCATTGCTGCGGATCGCTACGCCAACCCTGCGGATGGTCCGTCCGCAAACCTCAAATGGGACAGCCGTGCTGATTGCACCCGGCGGCGGTTATCATTTCGTTGAGGAACGCAAGGAGGGCGAGGCCGCCGCGCAATGGCTCGCCGCCCGTGGCGTCACCGCTTTCATTCTCACCTACCGTCTTCCGGGCGAAGGTTGGTTTGTCGGTCCCCGCGCGCCATTGCAGGATGCCCAGCGGGCCTTGCGGCTGATCCGGGCGCAGGGTGATGCACTTGGCCTCGACCCTCAGAAAATTGGCAGTATGGGATTTTCCGCCGGTGGGCATTTGATGGGCATGCTATCGACACGCTTTGCTGAGCCGGTCTATTCGCCGGTCGACAATGCCGATACACTGTCGGCAAGGCCGGATTTCACCCTGCTGGCCTATCCGGTGATTACCCTGAAGGCTCCTTATAATCATACCTGGACCCGGGTTGAGATGGTCGGCAAACATCCCAGCGATGCCGATGTAGCGGCCTGGTCGGTGGAAACCCATGTCAGTTCCACTTGTCCGCCTGTCTTTATGGCCCATGCCAAGGACGATCCGGTTGCCAATATCGAGCATTCCCGGATGATGCAGGCGGCTTGCCGCAAGGCCGGTGTTTCCGCCGATCTGGTCGAACTTGAGCAGGGCGGTCACGGCTTTGCCATGGGCGAAGGGAGCATGAGGAAAACGCCCAGGCCGCCGGTGAACTGGACACCGGCGCTTGAAGCATGGATGCGGGACCGCAATCTGGTTTGATCCAGCATCGTACCGAAAAGTGTAACCCGGTTTAGAGTACGCGACGCAAACGAATTTATGTGCCGCTTACCCCCCTCTGTCCTGCCGGACATCTCCCCCTCAAGGAGGTAGATCAGATAGACTTTGCCGCCCATTTTATCGGATATCCCGTGATTTCCGGCATTTTGAACTGTAAATGTGAAGCGACACGCTCGTTTCGAGTCGATCTCCCTCCTTGAGGGAGAGATGCCTGGCAAGGCAGAGGGGGGTAGCCTCGAATGGAAGCGTTTGCGTTGTGTACTCTGGAACCCGGTTTTCGGTACGGTGCGATAGGGCGTCAGTTTGCCCGTTCTTCCCAGACCTTTGCCAGTTCCACAATGGTTTTCACGGCGACTTCCATGTCCTGAACGCTTATCCATTCCAGTGGCGAGTGATAGGCATGACCACCAGTATAGATATTGGGGCAGGGCAGCCCCATGAAGGACAGGCGCGAGCCATCGGTTCCGCCGCGAATGCTGTGCAGCACGGGAGTAAGACCGACGCGGCGCACCGCTTCCTTGAGATTATCCATCACCATCGGATATTGGTCGAGCACCACTTTCATATTGCGATACTGCTGCTTGACCTCGAATGTGTAGGTCGATCCGGGATAGTCGCGTATCACATCGCGGGTAATCTCTTCCAGCAGTGCTTCCTTCTGCGTGAGTCCCGCATCGATGAAATCGCGTATGATGAATTTCAGGTGAGCTTCATCCATGGAGCCGCTGATGTCGGTGGGATGAATGAAGCCCTGGCGGCCCTCAGTGGTTTCCGGGGTCTGGTCCTTCGGCAGCCGGGCAATGATGGCGCTGGCGATCTTGATAGCGTTTTCCATCCGGTCCTTGGCCGTGCCGGGATGGATCGCAACACCGGTAATGGTGATGTCCACGCCATCCGCCGAAAATGTCTCGTTCTCGATCTCACCGATCGTGCTGCCATCCATGGTGTAGCCAAAAGCTGCGCCCAGCTTTTTCATGTCGACCTTGTCTGCCCCGCGCCCGATTTCCTCATCGGTGGTGAAAAGGATTTTGATTGCGCCATGCCGGATGTGCGGATTGTCGATGATAAACTGCGCCGCCGTCATGATTTCGGCAATACCGGCCTTGTCGTCTGCACCCAGCAGCGTGGTGCCATCGGTGGTGACAATATCATGGCCGATTTGCGTGTTGAGCTGCGGATTTTCGCTAACGCGGATGATTTGATTGGTATCGCCGGACAGAACGATATCCCCACCCTGATAGTTTTTCAGCAGTTGCGGCTTCACATTCGTGCCAGTGAAATCCGGTGCCGTATCCATATGCGAGCAGAAGCAGATCACCGGAACCGGCTTGTCCACATTGGCCGGAATGGTGGCATAGACATTGCCGTGCTCATCCAGATGCGCATCTGAAAGGCCCATGGCCAGCAATTCACTCACCAGCACATGGCCGAGGTTCTTCTGTTTTTCCGTGGAGGGCTGGCTGGTTGATTCGGGGTCTGATTGTGTGTCGATGACGACATAGCGCAGGAAACGGTCGAGAATTGTATCGGGCATGCGGGCGGTCCATCACGGTTTGTGGCTATGGTTGCTAGCCACGGTTTGGGGCGGGGTCGGGCTTTGCCCATCCGCGGGATATGCGATGCCGACCTACGGCACCTGCAATTCTACAGTATTCAATTTACGACATTATTGACGCAAAAGAGATCCTGTAAATGTAAGCGTTTCACAAGACGCAGGTTTGCTCAACCCATTTGTAATGCATCCGCATTTTTATCTTTCACCATTGGCAGCGGACAATACTCAAGCAAACACTGTCGGAAATGACCCTATCGACTCGCGGTTCCTTGACATGACATCCGCCGCGTTATTGTTCGCCAAGACTAAGAGAATGCCATAATATTTATTTTTCTCTATGCATCCTAAGAGAGTATTTTGATTTAATATTGCGGCGCGGAAAAATAGCTTTCCTTTAATAAGGACTTGCGGAATTGAACGAAATTTGAAAATTTTAAATTTCTATGATTTTTATCAAGTCTAGCATTCAAATCGTTGTAATTCATATATAAAAAATCCTGAATTTTTACCGTTCGATAAACAGACTTTTGAAATAATAACAGAAAAGTGATCCATGTTTTTGCTGCATGGCAACAGAAATCACAATTTCGTCCTCCAAATAAATTACTCTCGGTTGTGTAGGCAAGGAATGGTTAAAGGGATCCGTTTGATCCAGCCTTGCACGATAACCAGCCGGATTGCTGTTCCATATCCGCGTAGCTCACAACACGGATGCAATGCATCCCGGCATCAATATCTAGCCAGCTATTTATCAGGAGGATTTTTGCAATGAGTGATTTTTTGAAGCGCGTTTCGAGTTTTCGTGAAGACGTATTTCCGACCCATTCGGGTCTCTATCGTAAGCTGGCCCGGGAAGGGCAGCAGCCCCAGGCCTTGATGATTTCCTGCGCCGACAGCCGGGTCATGCCGGAAGTGATTACCCAGTCCGGCCCTGGTGAACTGTTCGTGTGCCGCAATGCGGGCAACATCGTCCCGCCGTTCTCGACCATGAATGGCGGCGTTTCCTCGGCCATCGAATATGCGGTGGTGGCGCTTGGCGTGCGTGACATCGTCGTGTGCGGCCATTCCGATTGCGGCGCCATGAAGGGTCTGTGCAATCACGAACTCCTGGCACCGATGCCCAATGTGGCCGCCTGGTTGCGCCATAGCCACGCCGCGTATTCCATCGTCTGCGAGGCCTATCCTGATGATTTGCCGCACAAGGACAAGGTGCGGGCTGTGGCAATGGAAAATGTGGTCATTCAAATCGATCACCTGAAGACCCACCCCTCGGTCGCCGCCAAACTCGCCACCAATGACATTAACCTGCATGGCTGGTTCTTCGACATCGAGACCGGTGAGGTGCAGGTTTATGATGGCGCCGAGAAGCGCTTCCTGGTGATCGAGGGTGAAAAGGCGCTGCCAGTGGCGGTTTCCGGGCGTGCCACGCCGCATATCATGGCCGATCCTCTCGTAGCGGTGGCGGCGGAGTGAGGTGATGGAAAAAACCAGTTCTGCTCTGACACGGGACATTGCCTCGTCCATCGTTGTCTTTCTCGTCGCCATCCCGCTTTGCCTCGGCATTGCTATCGCTTCCGGTGTGCCGGTGGCGATGGGCCTCGTCTCCGGCATTGTCGGCGGCATCGTTATCGGCGTCATCGCCGGTTCACCCTTGCAGGTCTCCGGCCCGGCGGCAGGCCTTGCGGTGATCGTTTTCGGCTTTGTTGAGGAATATGGACTTGTTCTTCTGGGGCCGGTTCTGATCGTCGCCGGGTTTTTGCAGGTCCTTGCCGGTTATCTCAAGCTCGGTTCCTGGTTTCGCGCCATTTCGCCTGCCGTCGTGCATGGCATGCTGGCGGGAATCGGTATCCTGATCGTTCTCGGTCAGGTTCATGTGTTGATGGATGCCAAGCCCGCCGCCGGTGGTGTTGAAAATGTCGCTGCCATGGATGAGACCATCGGCAAGGTGTTCAGCGGCGGCCTCAGCAATCACAGTATGGCGCTGATGATTGGCCTGATCTCTTTGCTGGCCATGGTTGGCTGGGAAAAATTGCGGCCAGCCCGGCTGCGGCTGGTGCCGGGGGCATTGGTCGGCGTAGCCGCCGGAACCTTGCTGGCGGTCGGCCTCGACCTGCCGATTGCCCGTGTCCAGGTTCCGGCCACCCTGCTGGAGGGCATTCGCTTACCAACGATGGAAAGCTTTGCCGGGCTTGCCCAACCGGGAGTGATCGCCACCGTGCTGATCATCGCGGTGATTGCCAGCGCCGAAACCCTGCTATCGGCTGCTGCCGTCGATAGGATGCATGACGGTGAGCGCACCCGTTTCAACAAGGAACTGGTGGCGCAGGGCGTCGGCAACAGCCTGTGCGGCCTGCTGGGCGCTCTGCCGGTAACCGGCGTCATCGTTCGATCGTCTGCCAATATCCAGGCAGGCGCTGCAACACGTCGTTCCACTATTCTCCATGGAGTCTGGATCCTGGCCCTGGTGGCGCTTCTACCGCAATTGCTGGGAGTCGTGCCTTTGACTGCCCTGGCGGCGGTGCTTTTGGTGACAGGCTGGCGACTGGTGAGCTTGCAGCATGTGCGCCACCTGTTCGATCATCACGGCTGGGTGCCGGTCGCGGTCTGGGCCACGACGGTCAGTCTTGTCGTCGTCCAGGATCTGCTGGTGGGCGTGGCGGTCGGCCTGTTTCTTTCGATTATGGAAATCATTCCGGTCCTTCGCCGCAAACTGCATATCGACCACCATGAGAATGATGAGTCGATCCAGTTGAAGCTGAACGGCGTCGGGACCTGCCGGGACGTCCCAGCATTGCTGGCAACACTGGAATCGCTTCCAGACGGAAAGAAGGTGCTGATTACGCCCGCAGGGCTGCATTATGTTGATCACACCTATGCCGAAACCCTGACGGAATGGGTGACGCGCGAAAGACGGGCAGGGCGGCCGCTCGAGGTGAGTAGGTCCAGTCAGCTTGCCCCGAAAGTTGCTTCCATGGTGGATCGGCTCTGCGTCAAGCCTGCATAAGGAAACGACACGACAGATCCAGACACAGAAAAGGGGCGGCCCATAAAGCCGCCCCTTCTTTTGTCTTGGCTGGAGAGAAGGTTACCCTTCGATAACATCCTTTTTCGCGTCCTTGCGGGTCGCCCACAGCGATCCGACGATACCAGCCGCCAGGATGGCGAGCGTGATGGTTAGCGACAGCAGCGGCGGGATCTTGGCGATACCCAGCATGTCGGCAAGAAAGATCTTCGAGCCGATGAAGATCAGAACGACCGACAACGCATATTTCAGGTAAGCGAAGCGGTGGATAAGGGCGGACAGCGCGAAATACAGGGCGCGCAAGCCGAGGATGGCGAAGATGTTCGAGGTGTAGACGATATAGGGATCCGTGGTGATCGCAAAAATCGCCGGGATGGAGTCAACCGCAAACACCAGGTCAACGAATTCCACCATGATCAGCGCGAGAAGCAGCGGCGTGATATAGGTTTTAAGCTTACCAGTCGTTTCGTCTTGCTTACGCACCACGAAACGGTCGCCTTCCAGCTTGTCGGTGACAGGCAGGTAGCGCCGCGCCAGCTTCAAAGCCGGGTTGTTGGCGACATCATATTCGCTATCGGCTGATAGCAGCATTTTGACGCCGGTAAACACAAGGAAGGCCGCGAAGAAATACAGAACCCAGTGGTAGCTTTCGACAATGGCCGCGCCTGCCGCAATCATGATGCCGCGCAGGATGATCACGCCGAGAATACCGTAGAGCAGCACGCGGTGCTGATAGGCGCGAGGGATGGCGAAATAGCCGAAGATCATGGCGATGACGAAGATATTGTCCATCGCCAGGCTTTTTTCGATGACAAAGCCGGTCAGATATTCAAGTCCGGCCTGCGGACCCGATTGCCACCATATCCAGCCGCCGAACAACACGCCCAGAGTGATGTAGAAGGCCGAGAAAGCAAAGCTTTCAGCCATGCCGATCTCTTTGCTGTTCTTATGCAGAACGCCAAGATCGAGTATGAGGAGAAATAGTACGACTGCAAGGAAGAAAAGCCACATCCATGTTGGCTTGCCCATAAAATCGACCCAAAGAAAATCCATCGAGGGATTCCTTTGCCGGAGGGTTTTTGTTGCAGTTCCGACATCACGGGTATCCGGCACTCGCGTCAGAGGGGCCCGGAACTGCTGATTATTGCGTAAATGTGGCGGGCTTCGCGCCGTTTCAAGGCCGAGTGCTTGACATTTATAATGGCTCTGCGTAGAGACCCCTCCAACGCCGGGTGGAAACGCCCGGTGTTTTTACGACATGTCCCGTGGAGGCTCCGCCTTTCCAAGTGTGAGTCGCCTGTCAGGAAAGCCGAAAGGCGATCCAGAGGAGGGCGTGTTTCCCAAAATGGGTTCTAAAAGGCCCAATAACAACAAGAGGAAATACGATGAGCAAGCGCGCATCTTCCAAGTACAAAATCGATCGCCGCATGGGCGAAAATATCTGGGGCCGCCCGAAGTCCCCGGTTAACCGTCGCGAATACGGCCCCGGCCAGCACGGTCAGCGCCGCAAGGGCAAGCTTTCCGACTTCGGTGTGCAGCTGCGCGCCAAGCAGAAGCTTAAGGGCTACTACGGCGACCTGCGTGAAAAGCAGTTCCGCGCGACCTACGACGAAGCCAACCGTCGCAAGGGCGATACCTCCGAAAACTTGATCGGCCTGCTGGAATCGCGTCTGGACGCCATCGTCTACCGCGCCAAGTTCGTGCCGACGGTGTTTGCTGCCCGTCAGTTCGTCAACCACGGCCACGTTTCGGTCAATGGCGTCAAGGTGAACATCGGTTCTTACCGCTGCAAGGCTGGCGACGTTATCGAAGTGCGTCAGAAGTCCAAGCAGCTGGCCATCGTTCTGGAAGCCACTCAGCTCGCAGAACGTGACGTTCCCGATTACATCGAAGTTGATCACAACAAGATGGTTGCGACCTTCGTTCGCGTACCAACCCTGTCGGACGTTCCTTACGCTGTTATCATGGAACCGCAGCTGGTCGTCGAATTCTACTCGCGTTGATTTCGATCTGAAATTCGAGAAAGCCGCCTTTACGGGCGGCTTTTTCTGTTTGCAGCGCAGCAAAATTCGATAATGATGACTGTCGGCTTCTGCACGAAAAACGTGACTGTCATGCATCTGCCGGGATGAGCAACAGCTCGGCATGGGGAAACCAGATGGATTTGCAGGCAATTGTTGACGACATTGTCGGTGAGATGCAGCCCCGGCTTGGGGAAGGCAAGGTCGCGGACTATATTCCCGAGCTTGCGACGATTGATCCGAAGCAATTCGGCATCGCCATCACCACCGTCGACGGCCAGACCTTCACCGCGGGCGATGCGGCAATACCATTTTCGATCCAGAGCATTTCCAAGGTGTTCATGCTGACGCTGGCGCTTGGCAAAACGGGTGAGGGTGTGTGGAAGCGGGTCGGGCGCGAGCCCTCCGGCTCGTCCTTCAACTCCATCGTTCAGCTGGAGCACGAGCATGGCATTCCGCGCAACCCCTTCATCAATGCGGGCGCAATCGTTGTGACGGATATGGTGCTGGCCGGACACAAGCCGCGCGAGGCCATCGGTGAGTTCCTGCGCTTTATGCAGTTCCTGGCTGATGACGACAGTATCACCATCGACCGAAAGGTGGCGCAGTCTGAGCAGACGACTGGCTACCGTAATTTCGCGCTGGCCAATTTCATGAGCGGTTTTGGTAATCTGCACCATGCCGTGGAAATGGTGCTGGGCGTTTATTTCCATCAATGCGCGTTGGCGATGAGCTGTGTGCAACTCTCCCATGCGGGTCTGTATCTTGCCAACCGGGTACAAATCCGCTTAGTGGCTTTTCCGTGGTCTCGCCGAAGCGGGCGCGGCGCATCAACGCCTTGATGCTGACCTGCGGCCATTATGATGGCTCGGGGGATTTTGCCTATCATGTCGGCCTGCCCGGCAAGAGCGGCGTGGGCGGCGGCATCCTGGCGATAGCGCCGGGCAAGGCCTCTATTGCAGTGTGGTCTCCGGGATTGAACAAAGTCGGCAATTCGGCGCTTGGATCGGAAGCGCTCGAACTGCTGGCAACCCGGACCGGCTGGTCGGTTTTTGGAAATTGATGTGAGAACGGTTTTTGCTTTTTGGTGAAAAGCGATGCCTGGAGAATGCAGGGTCGATAGGCATAAAGTTCGGCGCGCATTCATGCCGTGACTATGATATAGCGGGCAAAAGGCCTGCAGGAGTGGGACAAGTCTTGAACGTGATCTCGGATATGAAAATCAATGCGGCGCCGCTATGCATCGTTGCCGATGGCTATGGCCTGTCGCCGGGCGTCAATCAGGCAATCAGGACGCTCCTCAGCGAAGGCAAGGTGCGTGGCACCGGCTGCATGACTGTGTTTGCCGATTGGCGCGACGAGGCTTCTCTGTTGCTGCCCGTGATCGACAGATGTGGCGGCGCCATCGGCCTGCACCTGACGCTGACCAATTTCCTGCCTTTGAGCGGCGTGCAGCCCATGTGTTCTTTCCGACGCCGTCTGACCCAGTCCTTCATGGGCGGTGTCGACAAGGGCAAGCTGCAGCGCGAGCTTGATGCGCAGCTCAACGCTTTTATCGATGTGATTGGTCGCGTGCCTGATTATATCGACGGTCATCAACACATTCATTTCCTGCCCGTGGTGCGGGAATGGCTGGTGGCGCGGCGTGATCTGCTGATCAGCCCGCGCGGCAACAGCCCCTGGCTGCGCGGTGAGCCGGATGCGCGGCTGGCGACAAGCCTTGCGCAGCGGGCCAAGATCAGCCTGGTGCAGCGCATGGCACGCGGTTTCAACACGGAAATGCAGGCGGCGGGCTATGCGATCAAGGGACCGCTGACTGGTTTTTACGAGCGCGGCAAGCCGAACGGCTTTGCCGATGCGCTTCGCTATTTTCGCAGCCATGCGCCGCGTGACGCCGTTGTCATGTGTCATCCTGGCCATTCGGATGCGATCCTGCGGGCGCGTGACCGGCTGATGATGGCCCGCGAGGTTGAATTTGCCGAGCTGATGCGCCAGTAAGGGAAGATCGTAAGAGAAAATCCGTCCGATAGGCATTGGCGGTAATTCACGGATCGACGGTATTAGCCAAATCAGCGGACAGGGGCGCATCCGAACATGAACCTTGCATTTGCGGGAAGCGCGACGGACCGCACCGAGGCCGATGAGGCCGAAGACGCGCAGGAGAATGTTCGCCATCCCCTGTTTAGTGCCGCACCACAATCGGTATCCTTCAACAAGCTACGCAAGCGGTTGCTGCGCCAAGTGCGCCAGGCAATGGACGATTTCGGCATGCTGAACGGCCAGAAGCGCTGGCTGATTGGGCTTTCCGGTGGCAAGGACAGCTATGGTCTGCTGGCGTTGCTGATGGATTTGAAATGGCGCGGCCTGCTGCCCGTCGAGCTGATCGCCTGCAATCTCGATCAGGGGCAACCGAATTTTCCCAAACATGTCCTGCCGGATTACCTGAAATCCATCGGCATGCCGCATCGCATCGAATATCGAGATACTTATTCCATCGTCAAGGAAAAGGTCCCGGCGGGCGGCACTTATTGTTCGCTCTGCTCGCGGCTGCGGCGCGGTAATCTCTACCGCATCGCCCGCGAAGAAGGCTGTGACGCTCTGGTGCTCGGTCATCACCGCGAAGACATTCTCGAAACCTTCTTCATGAATTTTTTCCATGGTGGCCGGTTGGCAGCCATGCCAGCCAAGTTGCTAAATGATGAGGGCGATCTGTTCGTGCTGCGGCCATTGGCCTATGCGGCCGAGGATGACCTCGCCAAATTCGCTGTCGCGATGGAATTTCCTATCATCCCCTGCGATCTCTGTGGTTCGCAGGATGGTTTGCAGCGAAATGCAATGAAGGACATGCTGGCTGGAATCGAAGCCAAGATGCCGGGCCGCAAGGATGCGATGCTGAGAGCATTGTCGCATGTGAACCCCTCGCATCTGCTTGATCCTGCACTTTTTGACTTTTCCGGGCTGGTTGTCACGAAGCCGTCATAAGGCGGGCGCATCGAGTTTTTGACATTTCACCAGCCTCAAGAAAGTGCCTCCCGTGTTTCAAGATCGTGATATCGACGCCGTCCTGCAAATCGTCAAGGACGCCGCCGCCAGCCAGATCGTGCCTCGTTTTCGCCGTCTCGGCGTTTCCGATATTTCCGAAAAGAAATCCTCTATCGATCTCGTCACAGAGGCCGATCTTCTGTCGGAAAAGCAGATGACGGACGCTTTTCTGGCCCGCTGGCCCGGTGCCTTGATCGTCGGTGAGGAGGCATGCGAAACCAATCCAGGCGTGATCGACGCGTTGAGGGATGCGGAGCTGGCATTCGTCATCGATCCGGTCGACGGAACGTTCAATTTCCAGGCTGGCCTGCCTTTGCATGCTACCAATCTCGCCGTTGTGGTGCGCGGTGAGACTGTGGCGGGGATTATCCACGAATCGGTACTTGGCGATACGCTGGTGGCCTCCCGCGGTGCCGGTGCGCAGTTTTTGCGTGCCGATGGCGAGCGCGTGCCGGTCAAGGTGGCTGCCCCATGCGATCTCTCGGCCATGGTGGGAACGATTTCCATCAATGAATTGACGGGCGAGGAAAAGCGGCGGATTGCTGGTAATCTCACAAAGACGAAGATGGCCTTCGCCTTCAATTGCTCTGCCTATGAATATTGGCTGGTTGCCACCGGCAAAGTTCATTTCATCGGCCATTACAAATTGATGCCCTGGGACCATTTGGCCGGTGTGCTGATCCACCAAGAGGCTGGCGGCGTGACTGCCAGATTCGATGGCAGCCCCTATCGTCCCGGCGATACCACCGGCGGCATCCTGACGGCACCGGATCGCGACAGCTGGGAGATGATTCTACGCGAAGTGATCCAGGCGCGATAAGACTGACAAACTCTAAAAGGAACAGACATGGCCGATATCGACATTGCAGCCCTTGCCAATCTTCTGCAGGAAGCGGCAGTCACGGAAATCCTGCCGCGTTTTCGCAATCTGGGCGAGGGCGATGTGCGGATGAAAACCGAGGCCATCGATCTGGTCACCGAGGCCGATGAAGCAGCGGAGCGGTTGATCCACAGCCGTATCAAGGAGTTGATGCCGGATGCTGTCTTCATTGGTGAGGAAGCGGTTGCCGCTGATCCGGCCCTGCTGGACAAGCTGGCGGATGCGGAGTTGGCCGTGGTAGTCGATCCCATCGACGGTACCTTTAATTTTGCGGCCGGCCTGCCGCTGTTCGGGGTTATGCTCAGCGTCGTACGTCAGGGCGAAACCGTTGCGGGCCTGATTTACGACCCGATGGGCAACGACTGGGCAATCGTTGAAAAAGGCAGTGGCGCCTGGCTCTGCAAACCCGATGGCAACCAGGAAAAGATGGAGGTGCGCCCGGCACCCGATCTCGCCCAGATGATCGGCATTGCCAATGTCGGCTTCTTCGAACTGGAGGCGCGCCGCAAGCTGCTGGTCAATCTGGCTGAGGTGCGGCTGTTCACCAGCTATCGCTGTGCTGCCCACGAATACCGCATTCTCTGCCAGGGCCATATGCATTTTGCCATGTATAACAAGCTGATGCCATGGGATCACCTGGCTGGCACGCTGATGGCCCAGGAGGCAGGCGCCTATGCTGCCCGCTTCGACGGCTCAGCCTACCTGCCGCACCACACCAACGGCGGCCTGCTGATTGCCCCAGACAAAGAAAGCTGGACCGAATTGCGGGAAAAGATTTTCAACGTTTAAAATCTCCGTTTACCCCATAAAAAAAGCCACGGCAGGTGATCTGCCGTGGCTTTTTTGTTCGGATATCCGATTGTTAGACCTTTGGGTTATGCGGCTGAAACAGCTTGCCTTTTTCGGCAATCAGCACGAAGACCAAACCGATAACGCCGAGAAAGAAGTAGCCTGCGACCAGCGGGCGGGATGTTCCATCGAAGGCCTGACCGACGATAGCGCCGAGAACCGAGCCGCCGACGGTGGAAATGAAGCCGAGGACCGAGGAGGCCGTTCCGGCGACGTGGCCGAGCGGTTCGATGGCAAGCGTCTGGAAATTGCCGCCGATCCAGCCGAACTGGAACATCGAGATGGCAAAGAATGTCATGAACACCACGAAGGGCAATGGTGTCGGCCCGAAAGTTTCGGCCAGCAACCATAGGGCATTGATGGCGATGAAGCCGAGAAGCGAGCCATGAGACAGGCGCCGCATACCAATTCGCCCGACCAGCTTCGAATTGACATAGGACGACAGCGCCATGAAAATCGCCACGGCAGCAAAGGCGAATGGAAACCAGACGCCCAGACCATAAATGCCCATGTAGATCTGCTGGGCTGAGTTAATGAAGCCGAACAGCGCCCCGAAGATGAAGGTGCTTGCCAGTGTGTAGAACAGGGCAATGCGGTTGGTCAGGACGATCTTGAAGCCCTGGAGGATGACTTTCGGGGTGAATTCCCGTCGATTTTCGGGATCGAGTGTTTCCGGTAGCCGCATCTGCATCCAGATGCTGGTGAGAATGCCGCCAACAGCAATGAACAGGAAGATCAGGTGCCAGTTGCCGAAGAACATGATGATCTGACCGGTTCCGGGGGCGACGACCGGGATAATCATGAAAACCATCATGATCAGCGACATCACCTCCGCCATCTGGCGTCCGCCGTAGACATCGCGCACGATGGAAATGGTGATCACCCGGGTTCCAGCCGAGCCGGCACCCTGGATGAAGCGCAGGATCAGCAATCCGGCGAAGCTTGGCACAATGGTGATCGCCAGTGCTGCCAGAACATAGACGATGAGACCGATCAACATCGGCGTGCGCCGCCCGAACCGATCCGACAGCGGGCCATAGATCAATTGCGCGCAGCCAAACCCGATCAGGTATGACGTCACGACATATTGCCGGTGATTTTCATTGACGACATTGAGGGCTTCGCCGATCTGCTGCAAGGCAGGAAGCATGATGTCGATCGCCAACGCGTTCATTGCCATCAATGCGGCGCAGAGAAAGACGAATTCCAGCTTGCTCATGCCTTGCAAGGCAGCTGGAGCGGAACGAATGGGAGCTGTCATGGGAAAACATGTCCTGGAAAATCAAAAGGCGTCGCAAGGCGCGACGCCCTTATCAGATACTGCATTAATCCCTCAATCGGAATCGATTATGAGAGCCGTGCTGTCGATAGGCTTGTAGCTGACCGCTGTGTGCGTCAAATTTGCCGCACCGCAATATGCGCAAAGGCGTCGATAGGAACAAGCCCGGAATACTACCGGGCTTTATCCAGTTCGCGTCAGGCGGCGCCGCGAACGGCAATGCCTTTTTCCTCGAGGTGAGACTGCAACTCACCGGCCTGGAACATTTCCCGGACGATATCGCATCCGCCGATGAATTCGCCCTTCACATAAAGTTGCGGAATGGTCGGCCAGTTGGAATAGGTCTTGATGCCTTCGCGAATTTCCTGGTCGGCGAGCACATTGATGCCTTTGTAGTCGATGCCGAGATAATCGAGCATCTGTACGACCTGGCCCGAAAATCCGCATTGCGGAAACTGGGGCGTGCCCTTCATGAAAAGCACGACATCATTGCTTTTTACAGCATTATCAATGAATTCGTTTACACCGCTCATGGATTTATCCTTTCACATGCGGGTCAAGGCCGCAGTATTCCATTGCCTATATAGGCGCATTTTGCCGAAATTTCAAAAGTCAAAACGGAAACAGACGGTCATCAGCCCCGATTGCGGGTGACGCGCCGGGCCTGACGGGCAGCCTTGTTGCGGGTATTCGCTCGCGTCGGCTCGACCTTCTTGTCGGCAGCAGGCGCATTCAACCGTTGCAGGCGGGCCTGCTTGTATTTCTTTCGGTCGGACATTTCAGCTTTCACCGATTTGATCAGTGAGGAGAAAAACGAGGTAATCGGGTTGCTCATGATGATGTGATACCGTCAGGCTTCGGGGATGGAGGTTTGCAGGGCGAGGGCATGCAGCACCCCGCCCATATTGCCTTTCAGGGCATCGTAGACCATCTGGTGCTGCTGCACGCGCGACTTGCCGCGAAAGGCTTCGGCCACGACTTCAGCGGCATAGTGGTCGCCATCGCCAGCCAGATCGCGGATGACGACCTTGGCGCCGGGAATACCCGCTTTGATCATGTCTTCGATATCGCCGGGCTTCATAGCCATGGTTCTGCTCCCATTCTGATCTTTTTGCGCGCCTGATATTTACTGCGCGGCGGCCAGGGTTTCAGCCTTGCCATCCATGAAGTCAGGGAACCACGATTCATGCGTGTTGCGCAATTCCTCAACGGTGATTGTACACATACCGTCGATGACAAGCGCATCGCCGCCAACCTTGCCAAGACGGCGGAACGGTACACCCGCACCTTCAGCATTCGCACAGATGAAATTGGCAAGATCAGCCGGAACCGTGACAACATAGCGGGCCTGGTCTTCACCAAACAGCAGCGCATGGGCTGGGCCGCGGCTTTCTGACAGGTCGATGGAAAGGCCCTTGGACGAGGCCATCGCCATTTCGGCCAGAGCAATCCCGAGACCACCAGAGGAAATGTCATGGCAGGCAGTTACCTGACCATTGCGGATCGCCGAGCGGATGAAATCGCCATTGCGGCGCTCGGCATGCAGGTCCACCTCAGGCGCCGGGCCATCGGTGCGGCCAAGAAGGTCACGCAGATAGATCGAGCTGCCGAGATGGGAGCCATCGGTGCCGATCAGCAGGACATGATCGCCATCCTGGGCGCCGCCGATTTTCGCCATCCGGCTCCAGTCGGGCAACAGGCCAACGCCGGCAATGGTCGGGGTCGGTAGGATCGCGACGCCATTGGTTTCGTTATACAGCGAGACATTGCCCGAGACGATCGGGAAATCCAGCGCCCGGCAGGCTTCGCCGATGCCCTTGATGGCTTCCACCAGCTGGCCCATGATTTCGGGCTTTTCGGGATTGCCGAAGTTGAGGTTGTCGGTGGCGGCCAGCGGCTCGGCGCCGGTCGCGGTAATGTTGCGCCAGCATTCAGCCACGGCCTGCTTACCGCCTTCAAACGGATCGGCTTCGACATAACGCGGCGTGACATCCGAGGAGAAGGCCAGTGCCTTGGTCGGATGATTTTCCACCCGCACTACGCCCGCGTCACCGCCGGGAAGCTGAAGCGAATTCCCCTGGATCAGCGTATCATATTGTTCATAGACCCAGCGGCGGCTGGACTGGTTGGCCGAACCGACCAGCGACAGAATAGCGGCGCGGTAATCGGCTGGCTCGTCCACCAGATTGGCGGGCAGGGGGCCGCGCTTGTCTGATTCGCGCCATGGGCGGTCATATTCGGGTGCCTGATCGCCTAAGTCCTTGATCGGCAGATTGGCGACTTCCTCGCCTTGATGTAGGATGCGGAAGCGCAGGTCGTCGGTGGTTTTGCCGACAATAGCGAAATCCAGGCCCCATTTGACGAAGATCTCCTTGGCGACCTCTTCCTTGGATGGCTCCAGCACCATCAGCATGCGCTCCTGGCTTTCCGAGAGCATCATTTCATAGGCGGTCATATTTTCTTCGCGCACCGGCACGGTGTCGAGGTCAAGCTCGATGCCGAGATCGCCCTTGGCACCCATTTCCACCGCCGAACAGGTGAGACCGGCGGCACCCATGTCCTGAATGGCGATGACCGCACCGGTCTTCATCAGTTCAAGGCAGGCTTCCAGCAGGCATTTTTCGGTGAAGGGGTCGCCGACCTGTACGGTCGGGCGCTTTTCGTCGATGGATTCGTCGAATTCCGCCGACGCCATGGTCGCGCCGCCGACGCCATCGCGGCCGGTTTTGGCGCCGAGATAGACGACCGGCAGGCCAACGCCCTTGGCCTCGGACAGGAAGATCGCGTCCGACTTTGCAAGGCCAGCGGCAAA
Source organism: Agrobacterium vitis (assembly GCF_014926405.1). Taxonomy (NCBI): domain Bacteria; kingdom Pseudomonadati; phylum Pseudomonadota; class Alphaproteobacteria; order Hyphomicrobiales; family Rhizobiaceae; genus Gillisella; species Gillisella vitis. The sequence continues at coordinate 1,656,054 of NZ_JACXXJ020000005.1, read as the reverse complement.
GGCGTTGACCAGGATATTGCCGTTATAGCGCTCGTCGAATTCCACTTCGCCGCCCACGGTGGGAACTCCAAAGGCATTGCCATAGCCGCCGACGCCAGCCACAACGCCGGAGACGAGATGCCGTGTCTTCGGATGATCCGGTGCGCCGAAGCGCAGCGCGTTCATGGCGGCAATCGGACGCGCGCCCATGGTGAAAACGTCGCGCAGAATGCCGCCAACACCGGTCGCAGCACCTTGATAAGGTTCGATATAAGAAGGGTGGTTGTGGCTTTCCATCTTGAAGACCACGCAATCGCCATCATCGATATCGACCACGCCTGCATTTTCGCCCGGACCTTGAATAACGCGCGCGCCCGTGGTGGGCAGGGTGCGCAGCCAGCGCTTGGAAGATTTGTAGGAGCAATGTTCGTTCCACATGGCCGAGAAAATACCAAGCTCGGTAAATGTCGGCTCCCGTCCGATCAATTGCAGAATCCGGTCATATTCCTCCGGCTTCAGGCCGTGGGAGGCTACCAGTTCCGGGGTGATCGGGATGGAATTCGGGATCGTCATGGCTCTCTCTTGCACTGGGAGTGAGAATTTTGCCGCCCTTTTATAACAGGCAATTCATTCGCGCGACTGGAAAATGTGGCTGCGGCGGGTAAAATGCGGCCTTTCCAAGGTTTGCGTGTCGATGGCTTATCTGTGACCGGATCTGCGCAAATTCCAGGGCTGGTGAAAGCGCGGTTTATGGCATCTCAGACAATCTGTTTGGGGATAGACCATTTCTTTTCACATTTTCGCCCCGGCCTGCGGTAAACTTATGCGCGATGTAAGCGAGGCGGATGAGCCTGTGTTACAGCCATGCGAAACGTCTGCCCGCTTTGCCGGGCCGGTTGGAATTCTAGACAGGTGCCTTTGTGATCGATCCTTATGTCATGCTGGGTTTGGAGCGCGATGCCGATGAGGCGGCGGTCAAGGCGGCGTATCGCAAGAAGGCCAAGAGCGCCCATCCAGATGCCGGCGGCGACCCGGATGAATTTGGCAGGATCACTACGTCCTACGATCTCTTGAAGGATCCGGTTCGCCGTAAGGTCTATGATGATACCGGCTATGATCCGCAATTGGCCGATGTTGCCGACCTGAAGGGCTTGATGGTGCTGGAATCGCTGATTAACGACATGATTCTTGACGAGCGCGAGCCCGGCAGTTTCGATCCGGTCGCGGGCCTGCGCCGCAAGTTGACGGACGATATCCTCAAAGCCCGGTTTCATATTCTGGAACTGGAGCGTCACCGCACCCGTATCCGCAAGCATGTGGATCGTATTGGCCGGCGACCTGAAACCGATGTGCTCGGCTCGATGTTGCGCGCCCGCACCCAGTCGATTGCCGAAGCGATCAAGAATGCCGAAACCCAGATCGACGCCATCGAGCGCGCCTATTCCATGCTAGAGGGCTATTCCTACGAGCTGGAACCACTGGTGGAGACGCTGTCCGATCCTGTTCCGGATCTGCCGAAGGCGGCTGAATAGCATCGGCCCGAAAAGTGTGGCGCGGTTTTCGGATAAGCCGATGCTTGGAGGAAGCCATCGGCCCGAAAAGTGTGAAGCGGCTTATCGCGCGCACCATCATTCAAAAAAATAATCCAAACAGAAAAGCGTTGCGGTTGTCTGTTGGTTCGTGTCGATTCGCCCTGGCTTGGCCGCCTCAAAAAAAGACATTCAATTTCCATTGGAATAAAAATGGATCATTTTGGAGCGTCGCTTATTGGGTTCGTTAACGCGCCCTTAAGTCCTGTCGACAGAAGCCGATAAGGATACGTCGGGTCCGATCAGCTTATTCAATGGACTTCAATTCATCGCTTTCCCGTTGAAAAATATTGTCTTTTTCAAGCATTAATTTCGAATTACCGAGCGTTTGGCCGAGAGTCTGCTGGCTGGTATTTAAATATGACAGTCGTGAAAACGAATTTTGTCGTGAGGCGCCATTGCGGCACAGTTTCAATTTTCGTAATTTGCGACGTCAGGATAATTTTTTCTGCGGCGTGGAACCAATTGAGACGGCGGACATTTCTGTTGCGGTTTTAAACGGTTCAACGGCGTGGCAATCCGATGGGCGCGTATTTTTAACCCGGATGCGCGGCAGACGGATTTCGATTTGGATCTATTTTAAGCTGGCAATCATGCGGGTAAAAAATTTGTCGAAGGCGTGGGCCTTTGGCGAGAGGCGGTCAAGGGATGTCGGGTGGCTGGGAATCATCGGCGTTTTTTCACGGAGATCGTATTATGGGGCTTTACGATATTAACCGGCTACTGAATGTGAATGACGATACCTTGGGCGGGCGACTTGCAACTGCGCGGGATTGTGCAGGCATGGATCTCGCCGATTTGGCCTCGATCGCAGGCGTGCCGGTTGCGAAATTGCGCTCATGGGAGGCGGACCGCAGTGAAGCCGATGCCAGAAGTCTTGGATTGGTTGCCGATGGTCTTGGCGTTTGCCGCCAATGGCTGATGACAGGCAACGGGCGCGGTCCAGACGAAGAGGACAATGGCGGCGATGCGGAGGACGACATGCTTTTGGTCATGCGCCGCGAGCTTGATCGTTTGACCCATATGTATCAGGAAACCGGCAGCATGATCGAAATCCTGCACCGCAGGATTGGCGATTTGGAGCAGCGGTCCAGCCGGTAATGGGTGCCTTTCAGGCGCGAATTACCGTGGCTTTGGATCCTGGTCGGCCACTGTCGGGCCGAACACCGTTTCAAATGCTTCTTTGAGATAAATATCGACATCGGTCATCGTCACAGGCAGACCGAGATCGACAAGGCTGGTGACGCCATAGGCAGAGATGCCACAGGGTACGATACCGCTGAAATGAGACAAGTCTGGCTCGACATTTAAAGACAGGCCGTGAAAGCTGACCCAGCGTCGCAGACGAATGCCAAGCGCGGCGATCTTGTCTTCAGTAACGCTACCGTCCGGTAGAGGTGCCTTATCTGGCCGGCGAACCCAGACCCCGACCCGATCTTCTCGTCGCTCGCCGCGAATATTCATCATATCCAGTGTTTTGATAATAACGTCTTCCAGGGCGGCGACATAGGCTCGTACGTCCTGGCGGCGCCGCTTCAAATCCAGCATGACATAGACGACACGCTGGCCCGGCCCGTGATAGGTATATTCACCACCACGTCCGGTGGCAAAAACCGGAAAGCGTTGCGTGTCGATCAAATCCTTCGGATCGGCACTGGTGCCTGCCGTGTAGATCGGCGGATGTTCCAGCAGCCAGATCAGCTCGTCGGTGGTGCCATCGGCAATCGCTGCCACTTCCTCCTCCATCACGCGCAACGCATCCTCATAGCCAACCAGTCCGTCGCTGACCCGCCACCGGATCGGCGCATTGCCAGGGCTGGCAAGCATGGACTTATCGAGATCGGAACGAAGCATGAGACACTATCCTTAAGGGCACAATTGGCGGTCGCCATCGTGTGGTTGGTTTATAGCGCCGCACCTCCTATATGGGGCGGCAGTATAACACTTTAAGTTTGTTGCATAATTTTCTCTACGCCGACTTCGGCTGAAAGAATTATGCAATGGTGAAATGGCACCGTCGTTAAACGGGCGCACATACTGATGTTCAATCTTTGCGCGAATCAGACAAGGTTAAGGAGAAGATGTGCGCGCCTTCTCGCCTTGATTATAACGGCAAGGGAGCATGAGCGGTGATCTCCAATGACTCAATCTTATGAGGTTCATTCTGCTTATAAGGTTCATTCCAGCAGCGCGCCGCATTTCACCCTGCATTTGGCCCGGCTGGAGCGAGTTTTCAACAGACAATTCAATGCTGTGGAGCGATTTCATAAAAATGTTGCAAGCCGCCCTTGTGTACCCCCGATGCATTTGCTAGATGCAGCCCGTCGACGCAAGTCGGTACTCTACCACGATGCGGTCGTGGCGGAATTGGTAGACGCGCAGCGTTGAGGTCGCTGTGGGGCAACCCGTGGAAGTTCGAGTCTTCTCGACCGCACCAAGAACCCGGCTTTAGGCCGGGTTTTTCTTTTTTGTTCAACAGGTTAAGTTTTGATGTGTCCCACGTCAAAATGGTGCGTGGGACATGTCTGGCCGGTTTAGCGCTTACTGGCTAGCGCTCAGCGCTTCACTGAGCGCCATAGACGTCGCTTGTTTTTGCTTCTGATTGGCCGTGCTAAACGTTGAATGGTCGGTACTCCGGACCCGGAAAAGCCGGATTTTCGCTTTACCTTGAAAGTGGTCAAAGATCGGGAAGAATATCGTGACAGAGATTAGCGCGCAAACGATAAAGAGGGCTGAGGTCGAGCCAAAGATTTCGGTGAAAGATGCGTTGCGGCAAAAGCTAAACGTGATGCATGCTGTTATCATGCGCGACATACGCAGCCGCTACTTTAACCACGGCCTAGGCTTCTTAATCGTGCCGCTTTTTCCTGTTGCACATATTCTTTTGCTTTTAACTGTATATAACGTGGTGGGAAAAAAATCTGAATTTGGTGATGATCTTCAGTTGTTTTTTGCTACTGGGTTGCTGCCTGTTATGACTTTTATGTATGTGTCTCGATTTATGTCCATATCCTTGATTGCAAACAAATCTATGATGTCATTCCCAGTGGTTCGGTTGCTCGATATAGTATTGGCAAGGGCTTTTTTGGAATTTATCGGAATTGTTATCTCTTTTATATTAATATATATATATCTTATATCGACGGGTAGTAATCCGGTTCCTATTCATCCTTCGGAAGCCTTAACGGCGTTCTTTTTTACAGTAATTTTGTCAATTGGATTCGGAATAAGCGCCAGCGTAATCTCAGCCATTCTTCCCATTTTTCCGATGATTTATGGATTTTCAATGGTGGTAGTATATCTAACCTCAGGTGCGCCAATCTATCTTAATTCGTTTCCAGAAGTGGCTTTGCGTGCCGTTTCCTGGAATCCAGTATTTCATGCAGTCGAATGGGTACGATCAGCATACTATCTGGGCTATCCTACCGAATTTATTGACAAGCAGTATCTCATTGGATTCTCAATTGGCAGTGTTTGCTTCGGACTGGTTCTTGAGCGGTTGCTGCGGAGATACGCACTTGAGAACTGATTTCCAAGCAAAATATGGCAGTGGTCACAGCCAAGCATCTGAGGCATCTAGCCGGTCCATCGCTTGCTGCGCGAGCTTCCAGCGTTCCACACGGCGGGTATAAACCTCGCTTGTTTTGGCTTCTGAGTGTCCGAGAATGGCCATGATTTCATATTGGCTGCAGCCTTGTTCGGCCAGCAACTCGGCCAGACCTTTGCGCACGCCGTGAGCAGAGAGGTGATTCAAACCCGCATCAATGCACCAGCGCTTGAACATGGCCGACATGGAATCGCCGCTTGCAAAGGGTTTGTTGCCGCGTGCCACGATATAGGTTTTTGCTATTGCGGCTTGGCTATGGATTGCGGCCTTTAACGGCTTGAGCAGGGGAATGATCACTTCGGATGAGCCCTTCTTTGCTGGCACCCATCGCAGCGCCTCCAGCCCGTCCAAAATGCACTCATGTCTTGGGCCAAGGAATGTTAGGTCTTCGATGCGGCATCCTGTCCAGAGCAGGATGGACATTGCAATGAAAGGCTTGGAGCCCGGCTTATGGTGGGCAAAGAAGCGTTTCACATCTGCGGATTTCCAAGGCGTTGCCCCGTCGCCTTTTTTATAGATCCGGTCAATTCCCTTGGCTGGATTGGTCTTAAGGTGGCCACGCTTTATTGCCCACTCATACATGACGCTGATCGCTTCGATGAAGGCATCCGCTTGGGCGGGCGTGCTGGCCATTTTATCCTGCATTTCGATCAGCTTTGGTTGCGGGATGAGCATAATCCTGTCTGGATCCTCAATCAGCCGGGCCAGCAGGTTTCGTTTCTTCTTCAGCGTTTTCGCGCTGGACAGGCGGGCCTTTACCCTTTGCTCCATGTATTCAAAATAACTGTGCACCAGCCAGCCAATGGACCTGGGCTTGACCACCTCGGATGCCTTCTTCAAAGGTACCGGCTGTTCTCCATAGCGGGCAAGCGTATATTGGCGGCTGAAATCTTCATCGCCTGGCAGGCAGAAAATGCGAATGCGCTGTTTCGGGTTGCCAATCACGCGGACGCGGTAACGAACATTGCCCGAAGGCAATTCTTCCTTGATAAGGCCGGGATAGCTGACTTTCATGACGTCCTACCATTCTTTAAGGTCAAGAGAGGCTGGTTCGACATCGCTTTCAGCGCTGCCAGTAAATCGTATCTCGACCGTGCCGTCATGGATAAGCAGGCGATCTACCATAAGGCCTGCGCGTCTGGCGGCCTTCAAGGCAGCGGCCATGGCATGCTCGCTGGCACGCTTTCTGGCGGGTGGTGTCACCAAAGTCTGATCAGCCTTTCGCATTCTGTTTCTCCTGCGGCTGTGGGTGTGAGATATTGAAAGCCATCGCGCTGCAGCGTTCCCTTCTGTCGCGCTCGGCGCGTGCAACGGCCAGGATGGAGAGGTCAGGAAGGGTGATGCGGCTGCCATCGTCCCTAATCGTGATGTGGGTGCGAATAAATGGAAACTGTTCTGGCAGAACGCCTTTGCGGACCTCAACCTGTCGCTTCTGGGTGAGGCGGCTGTCCCGTTGTGGCTTCTTGGATGTTTCTTTTGGCAGAAACCACAATCCCTTGCGATTGTGGGTGCATCCAAGCCGGCGAAGCCAGCCGCGAACTGAATCGATAGAGCAGGGGACAGACTTTGCGATCTCGGCTGGCGTTGCGCCATCTCCGATCATGTTTAGTAACTCACGGTCAACTGGCCGGTTGATGTCTTTAATAAATGCCAATTTCAGTGCTCCTTGTCGCTGGAACTGCAAAGCGGGCGCAGATCGGCGTTCGCGGGCTGGGTATCGTGCCGCGTTACATCCAACTCATCTTTGCCTGCTGTTTGATGCACTCAAGCCGCACGGCTTAAATATGCCGCCATCGAATTGATGGTGAACGCAATATTGCCAAATAGGCAATAATCGTCAAGCTAAAATTTGTCTATTTGGCAAATTTATAAAAAATACAAAAAAGCCCAGAAACATCTGGGCCTTTTTATTGCGTGCGATGTCTTGCTACCGCCCTGAGATCATCTTGCGTATGCGCCTATGGCGCTCAGATGGTGCTGCCCTTTTCCATTGACCGCTTCTGATGACCGATTGAATGGAGGCGACCCACACCAACTCGACCCCTCTTATGGGTGGTGCGTTGTGGCTTTCGAGGTCATAAGTTCCGGCTTCTGCACCTTTGTGGACGCGCTTGAGATATCGACGGCCATCCCGCGTTCTGACAGCGGCTTCCCAGCCAAGTACGTCTTCTGGGATGATGCTCTGAGACCAGCAAATTATAATATCGCCATCATCATATCGCGGCCACATTGAATCGCCGCTGACCTCGAAGGCCAGGGCATCGTCGGGAATGGGAAAAGGTGTCTCGACTTCATGTAGGCCGTCAGGTGGTACCTGCTCTTCATCTGGCGAAATTTCGGCTCCAGCACCAATGCGCCCCATCACAGCTACAACATTCGCTTTCGGTTCATTGCTCTTAATTAGAATCTCTTGAGGCTCGACACCCAAAGCGTGCGCAAAGAGGTTGAGATTTTTGACCGACAGGTTGCGGTCTCCATTCTCTAGCCTCGACACATATGACGTCGATAAGCCAGTCGCTTCCGCTACTTGCTCGATTGTCATACCCCGTTCTTCTCGGAGCGTATTCAGTCTGTTAGGGTATTGTTTGTCCATATGGCAAAAATGCTCAGTTTGAAGCTCCAGCGCCATAGCCAAATAGGCAAAATAACTCTTGACTAAAAATTGCCTATTTGGCAAGTAATGTTACATGGATGCTTTTAGGACGTATTTGGACGAATCCGGTGAGAGGTTGTCGAGCTTTGCGCTCCGTATCGGGCGCGCGCCGAGTACATTGTCACGTGTACTGTCCGGTCAACGTGATCCCAGTATCGATTTGGCCCGGGACATTGAACGCGGCACAGACCAGCGTGTAACTGCCATTCAATTTCTTGAAATTTGCCTCAGCAAACGGAAATCCAGTTGATGACTTGGATAATCTTTTTGCTTGTCTATCCAAAAGGCTTCTCCTGGCCATTTGGCGGCTGCCTCCGCGCGGATCGTTATCGTTTTGCATGCGGGCCTCCCTGAGTATCTGACGGCCCATTCCTCACATTTTTGATCAATTCCCACCACGGGAAAAACGCCGGAGATTTCCCGGCGCGGGAAAGGTTTTGTCTCATGCAAACAAGCGCTTGGTTTCATCGCATCAAAGCGGCGCAGCGTGACCTGATTAGGCTTGCTGGCGGCATCGATCGGGCATCTGAGATCTCGTCTGTTTCTCCCAGTCATATCGGCCGGATGAACAATCCGCGTGATACGGACCTGATGCCGATTTCGGTTGTCTATGCCCTGGAGAGCGAATGCGGCCTGCCTCTTGTCACCTCGGCTATGGCGGAATTGAGCGGTCGGCGGTTGACGGACCCGGAAGGCGACCGTGCCGTCGAGCAAAGCGCCATCCTTGCCTATGCTGATATGATGCAGCAGGCTGGTGATCTTTTCTCCGGTGCGGCCATTGCCTTTTCCGATCTCGTTGCGACGCCAGCGGAAGCCACCAAGATGGACCGGGATGCGGCTGCGCTCGAAGCGAAGATTGGTGTGTTCCGCAAGGCGCTTGCCGGTGTGAAAGCGCGGGGTGGGGAAAAATTCGGCCTGCGGGTTGTGGGAGATCAGCCATGATCGACGCAACCTTGACCCCGCTGTTCGAGCGGCCCTTGAGTGCGCGGGCACGGGGCTTCCTGCGCAAGCTCAAAATCCATGGTGGTCAGCTGATCGTGCGTGATGGCCCTGACCGGCGGTTGGCGGATGACTGCCGTGCCTGCGGCTATGTGCTGATCCGCGAGGATCATAAGACGGTGCTGCTGACCGGTTTGGGTCAGGCTTACCTTGATCGTCTGATGAGGGCGAACTGATGGCCGGTTATGTGTCAGTCAAGTTTCCCAAGCCCGGTTCTGCCGGGCTTTCCCTTATTCTCGCAGCGAACAAGGTGGCCGCATCATGCAAGATGTGAACCGCCAACGCGAAGCCTCGACGGTGAACCGGCTCAAGGGGTCGGCAGAGCGTCTGCATGATGATGTTTGGACGCTGGAAGCGGATCGGGGCGGGTTGCGCCTGGTGGTGCATCGGCTGATGGGTGAGCAGGTGCATATTGCCACCATTCATCCGGCCGCCTTGCATGACGAACGTGACCTGATCTGTGGAGCGCTCGATCATTTGCGCCTGTTTCTTCGTCTTGTGGATCGGGCAGCGATTGCCGTGCGCGATCTGCGGGGTGAGCTGGCGACGCACAATAGCCAGCCAGCGGCCCGACAGCACAAGCCGAACCACGCGGCGCAAGCCTCCATTCTGCTGTCCCATGCTGCCTTTCACCGGTTTCTGAGCGAGACCAGCGACGGGTGCGTGGTTGACGACAAAGACACTGCCGACGCGGCTTTGAAGGTCCGCCTCGGCATCACCAGCAAAAAACAGATCAATGAAGATGACCGCGTCAGAGCGGCCTGGCTCTCGCTGTTTGGCGAGTACGAGGCGTGGTTGCGCGGCGGGGGTGAAGCATGACCGAGCTACTTCCAATCGTAGAGCAGCTTTGCGATTGCCAGACGGACGCGGAGCGGGCCGACTGGCTGCTGCGGGTGCCGCAGGGTGTCATTTATCGCGACCATGCTGCCATCTGCATGGTGTTGCGGACGGCCGGATTTCTGGCCGGTGTCAACTATCTCGATGCCGAGTTTGCGGCGATCAATTCCACGCGGAGCGGGCAGGGCTGCTGGCGCGATAGCGTGTTGCTGACCATTGGTGCGGCCAGAGCGGCGATGCTGGACGTGGCGCGCAAAGGCGGTGCGGCATGATAGAGCCTGATCACGGAGCAACGTCGCGGGCATGGTCCTGGCGTCATGCCGTTGCCAAATCTGGCCTGCCGCCGATCACGCGGCTGGTGCTGCATACGCTCGGCCTGAAGATGGATGCCACGGGAGGTTCTTGCTATCCGCCCGTCTCAGAACTGGTCGAGCTATCCGGTCTCGATAAGAAAACAATCCTGAAGCACCTCGACGTTGCCGAACAGGCGGGTTGGATCGAAGTCACCCAGCATGGCTTTCGCGGTCAAAAATGGAAGCGTAACGAATATATCGCCCGCTGGCCGGGACGCGATCTCGCTGGCCATGCTGCTGCCGGTTCTGTCGCAAATGCGCAAGCTGGTGGAGGAGATGCACCACCTTTTGAAGGCGAGGTTTTGCCCGAAGGTGGTGGAGCAGCTCCACCGCCTTGTGCGGAAAAGGTGGTGGAAATGGCGCCCGAAGGTGGTGGAAATGGTTCCACAAAGGTGGTGGAGCAGCTCCACCAAGATAAGATTCTTCCAGCTAACTCTCCAAACAACTCTCCCACCGCAGGCGCGGGGCGGGGGGAATTTTCGAGAGAGGAATTGCGAAAGATCGATCTCGCCTTCAAGCGCTGGTATCCGACTTGGCCGAATTACGACAAGAGCAGCGACACGGCTGCGAGGAAGGCGTGGTTTGGCCTGACGGCTGATCAGCGCGCGGCCTGCATCGAAAAAACTCCGGCCTACGTCCAGTGGATCGGCAAAGGCACGTTCACCTTCGCCGCTGTGTTCCTGCGAGACCGGGCTTGGGAAAAAATGCCTGAGGTTGCTCCAGCGGTCCAAACCCACGCTACCGCCAAGGTTTGCGGCAAGCTCTGGATGGGCAGACGCTTGGAAACGCTGCTTTGCGAGCCGACGGGCCAGTTCGTGTTCACGGCGTTCGATAATCGGCGGCTGGCTTCTGGCGCGATCAGCCGGGAAGCCCTGGTGTGGGAAAAGCGTCGTGAACACGGCTGGCCGCTGGTGAGCCGGATGCGCGACCTTGCCCGCCGCAATGAGCCGTTCGTCACCTCGGTGGACCTGCTGCCGCTGGTTGCCAGCTTCGAGCGGGTCGAAAGCAGCAGTGCGCTGTTTGCGGCCTGGAAGCGCCTGCACGAACGCCGTGGCTGGATGTTTGTCGATGGCCTGCGCGACTGGAACTATTTCCCGCCCATTGACCCGGATCAGCCCGATCTCGACGCGGCGGTCGAGGCGGCACTCGAACACTTCCAAACCAGCTTGAGCGAGGGACGCACCCATGATGCAGCATAACGGGAAACTTCTGGATGGCGTCTCGGATGATGGCTTGTCGAGGCTGGCTTACATCAACGCTATCGAGGCCAAGCGCCAGCGACAGGTTGCCATGGCCCGGCGCGACCGGCCTGAGTTCGACCATTTGGCCCGGTGGGTGGTGGCGAGCTGCAAGAGCGGCATGGAAGAGGCGATCCGCGGTTCGCTCGAACAGCAGGACATCGAGTGCTGGTGCCCCTTCGAGCGGTTGAGATTGCCTCCCAGACGCGGCAAGCAAGCTGTGGATATCCAGCGGGCGCTGTTTCGAGGCTACCTGTTCGTGCAGGTCATTCCCGACAATGAAGCCTTCGTCGGTCTCATGCTTGCATCGAAGCTTCGTGGGCTGATGGGCAAGGATGGCAAGCCCCATCTGATGCCCGAACCATTGATGCGCCAACTGATGCTGTCTGCCAAGAAAGCGGAAAGAAAACATATGGATGGGCGTGACGTTCCACCGATGCCGGATGTGCTGGGCAAGCAGGTGACGATCCGCTCTGGCCCGTTTGCCGACTTCGTGGTGACAGTGCGCAAGGTGCTGTCGAAGCGTGGCCAGGTGGTCGTTGACGTGCCGTTGTTCGGCAGTATGAACGAAATCACGATGGGGATTGACTTCATTTCGGCCTGAGATTATCGCTTGAAACGTGGAGAGGCGAACAGAGCCTTTCCCACCGAGATGACCGGGGCGTATGATGCTCCCAAGGGATTGATGTTCTCCCCCGGCCTCGCTCTGATCCAAGCCAATAGGCGATGCGATTCAGGGCCAGTGCGTAAGCTATGACCAGATGAATGATGACAAGGCGGCCGATGGGTCGCCTTTTTTTGTTTTAAGGATATGGCGACAGATCAGAGATCAGATGAGGCCAAGGGCTGGCGCTCTTGGTACTACACTACGAGGTGGCGAGCCATCCGGGCAATCCAGCTGAAGCGGGAACCCTATTGCCGGATGTGCCGGCAGCAAGGCAAGCTCAAGAAGGGCTTCATCTGCGATCACATTGAACGCCATAGCGGCAATGCGGAGAAGTTCTGGAACGGACCTTTCCAGACCCTGTGCAAGAAGCATCACGACGCGACCAAACAGCGGGAAGAGCATCGTGGTTTCTCGACAGCCATGGGCGCGAATGGCTGGCCCACCGATCCCAGACACCCGGCGAACCGGACCTGACCCCTCGTCCGATGGTCGAGGGCAGGGGGGTGGTTCAGCCTTGAACCCGATCCGCCTCCCGCACCGGCGTTGGTCATTCGTGTGCAGCGAGTGGGAATTGGAGACAAAAAGCCACTCTTGATGAGGTTGCCCAATGAAAGGTCGCAAGCCTACCTCCGAAAATGTCGTGCCCCTCAAAACCGAGGACGGCCAGGGCGCGAACTTCGAGGCGCGGGCGGCGGCCAAGGCGCGGGAGCTTCGGCCTGATGATCTGCCGTTCGATGTGCGCGCCATCTGGGATCGGATCGCGCCGCCGCTGTGTGATCCCCGCAAGAACCGACTGAATGAAATCAACGTTTACATGTTCGAACAGCTCTGCTGGACAATAGCCCGTCATGAGCGGTTGCGGCTCGATGTGCGGGAAGGCGGGGAAACCTATGAGAGCCAAACCCGCAACGGCACCCAGCTAAAGAGCCGCCCGGAAGTCAGCCAGTTGAATGAGACGTGGCGGCAGATCCGGGCGCTGGCGAGTGATTTTGGCATGACGCCTTCCGCCGAACGCAGTTTGCAGGCGACCGGCCAGCTAGGATTTGAGTTCCCGACCGATGATGGATTCGATTGATGTCGAGATCCCGGATGTCAGCTATGACGACGATCCGGTGACCGCCTGGGCGGCGGATGTGGTGCGTGGCGATATCGTTGCCGGTCCCCATGTTCGCAATGCCTGCCGCCGTCACCTGCGCGATCTCATCGACGGCCCGGCCCGGGGCCTGGTCTGGGATCTGGAAACCTCGAACAAGCGGATCAAGTGGTTCGGGTCTAAGCTGCGCCTGAATGGCGGGCAATTCGAGGGGCGGCGGTTTCGGCTGCATCCAAGCCAGGCCTTCCGGGTCGGTTCGCTGTTCGGCTGGAAATGGGCCTATACCGGCTTGCGTCGGTTCCGGCGCTTCTATGACGAAGAGGGCAAGGGCAACGGCAAATCGCCATTGCTGGCCGGGATCGGCATCTGCATGATGGTGGCCGATGGCGAACCCCGTGCCGAGATCTATGCGGCGGCGGCCAAGAAAGACCAGGCGCAGGTGCTGTTTCGGGATGCGGTTGCTATGCGCGACCAGTCGCCAGAACTATCGCAACGGATCACGACATCCGGCGAAAACCCGGTCTGGCAGCTCACTTACATTAGCAAGGGTGGCGATAAGCGGTTCTTCAAGCCGATCTCGGCGGATAAGGCGCAATCGGGTCCGCGACCGTCCTGTGCGCTGTGCGATGAGGTGCATGAACATCCCAACCGCGATGTGATCGAAATGCTGGAGCGCGGTTTTAAATTCCGCAAACAGCCGTTGCTGGTGATGGCAACCAATTCCGGGTCTGACCGGAAATCGATCTGCTGGGAAGAGCACCAACATGCCGTCAACGTCGCGGCCGGGATCGTCCAGGATGACACGACATTCGCTTTTGTCTGTTCCTTGGACGAAGGCGACGATTGGGAAAACGATCCGTCCTGCTGGGTGAAGGCAAACCCGCTGCTCGATGTGACGATCACCACGGATTATCTGCATGGGGTCGTTGACCAGGCGCGGATGATGCCCGGCAAACGAAACGGCATTGCCCGGCTGCACTTTTGCGAATGGACGCAATCGGTCAATGCGGCAATCAAGCGTGAGGCCTGGATGGCCTGCCAGAAGGATCTCGATCTCGACTGGCTGATCAGCGAAGGTTTTCCGTGCTATGGCGGCCTCGACCTGTCGCGCACCCGGGACTTTACCGCGCTGACCCTGATCTGGGTTCTCGACAGCACCAAGGATGCCGAACGGTTTGCGTCAAAGACATGGTTCTGGACCCCGGCCGATACGCTGGAGGATCGGGCCAATACCGACCAGGCCCCCTATGACCTCTGGCGCGACCAGGGCTTTATCGAGGCGGTACCCGGCCAGCGGCTCAAATATCCCTGGCTGGCAGAAGCCTTGGCCGAGATTTGCGCGAAGTTCGAACCGATGGAAATCGGCGCCGACCAGTACGGTCTGGAGCAATTGTCCGAGCATTTGGAGGATCAGGGTGTTTCCCTACCGCTGACCACCCACCCGCAGGGCTTCCAGCGCCGGGTGCTGGAGCGCGATCCTGACGCACCGGATGGTGAGCAGGATATCTATCTCTGGATGCCGCATAGCATCAACAAACTCGAGAACGCGCTCTATGAGACGCGCATCGAGATCGACCCGAACCCGATGCTGGACAGTTGTGCGGCCAGCACCGTCTTTGCAGAAAACCGCACCGGCCATCGGATGTTCGACAAGGAACATGCCTTTGGCCGCATCGACGGCATGGTGTCTTTGGCCATGTCGATGGGCATGGCGATGTGCCGTGTTCGTGCCTCCCAGGCATCCCCATGGGATGACCCGGATTATTCCATAAATCAATAAAGGGGTGGCCTGATGGCATCCAAGAAGGGCAAGGCCGAGCGGCGTTCGACGTCGCTCGAAAGCGAAACCGTGCCGGTCAGCGCCACCAATTTTATGGAGTTCTTCGGGCTTGGCGGTGGCGCGCTGCCCACGGTCAATATCGAAACGGCGCTGAAAGTGCCGGCCGTGCAGGCGGCGGTGTCGTTTCTGTCGCGGACCCTCGCAACACTTCCGCTCTATGTCTACCGGACGGGCGAACGGGGACCGGTGCGGCTCGGCGGCAAGCTGGCTGTCGTTCTGGAAGAAAACCCGAACGACGAAATGGACACCTCGAAGTTCCGGCGCTTCTTCTGGGAACAGGTGTTTACCGGTGGGCGGGGGCTGGCCTGGATCGAGCGCAAGGGTGCTGGCATCGAGGCGCTCTGGCCAATTGATCCCGGCAGTTGTTCGATCAGGAGGCGCGGCGGGCGGCTGTTCTACAGTTTCGACGGCAGGGAATATCCAGCCACCGACGTGATCGACATCCCCTATATGCTGAAGCGCAATCTGGTCCAGCATCGCGGCCCGATTGCCATGGCGGAAAAGGCCATCCAGCTGGCGCTCGCCATGAACGACTATGCCTCGAACTTCTTTGCCGGCGGCGGCGTTCCGCCCTTGGCGCTGGAAGGTCCGATGCCCGCCAATGACAAGGCTATGCAGCGGGCGCGAGAAGACATCAAGCGGGCGGTGAAAGCGGCGCGGGACGATCAGCTGCCGCTGATCCAGTTGCCGGTTGGCTACAAACTCACCCAAGTGGGTTACGACCCGGCCAAGGGGCAGATGACCGAAGCCCGGCTGTATCAAGTGCAGGAAATTGCTCGCGCCTATCAGATCCCGCCGAACTTTCTTCAGGACTTGAGCCGGGCAACCTTCTCCAATGTCGAGCAGAACGACCTCTATCTGGTCAAGCATCTGGTCAGCCAATGGGCGACGGCGCTCGAAGGGGAAATGAACCTGAAGATTTTTGGGCGGATGAACACCCGCCGTTATGTCCGTCACAACCTCGACGGCCTGATGCGCGGTGACTTCAAAAGCCGCCTGGAGGCCTTGGCAACCGGCGTCAACTCGGCGCTGCTGACCCCGAACGAAGGCCGGGAGATTGAAGGCCGTCCGCGCGATCCGAACCCGGCTGCAGACCAGCTCTACATCCAGGGCGCAACCGTTGCCATCGGCACCAGTGCCAACGGCACAAACGCGATGGGCGAGAATGGCGACCCGCCGCTCAATGATCCCGCAGCAGACACAGAAAGGCAGGTGACCGATGACACCGAAACCGAAGCCGGGTGAGCGTGAGCGCCGCTCGTTGGTGCTGCCGGTGGAAGCCCGGGGCGATGGCGAGCGAATGACGGTGGCCGGCTATGCCGCTAATTTTGGTGACGTCAGCACCATCGCCGGGGTGTTCGAAGAGACGATTGCACCCGGTGCTTTTGCCCGGTCGCTGCGGTCTGATGATATCCGCGCCTTCTATGACCATGACACGGCCCATGTCCTGGGTCGCAACCGGGCGGGAACGCTGCGGCTGTCGGAGGATGCCAAGGGCCTGGCTGTCGAAATCGATCTTCCCGATACGACGGTCGGACGCGATGTCCGAACGCTGATTGCCCGGGGCGACGTGTCAGGCATGTCGTTTGGCTTCGAGGCGGTTGGCGAGGAATGGGATTTTTCCAGATCCATGCCGCGCCGGACGCTGACCGATCTCAATCTGTTCGAAGTCTCCATCGTCTCTATCCCGGCCTATGCCGGCACCTCGATTGCGCTGCGGTCGCTTGAACACGCCCGTGGCGACACCCGTTCTCATCACACCCGGTCTCATGGGCTGGCCACGCGCCTTCGCCTGAAAATAGGCCTCGACCTGACGCGGTGCTCGTAAGACCCGCGTCCCCACCATCCCACTCTCCCCCCACACTCAGGAGCATGACCATGTCGCAAAGACTGAAAGAATTGCGCGAAAAGCAGGCGCGCCTTGTCACCGAGGCCCGCGAACGGCTGGAGGCGATCACGCCTGACACCGATGAGGTTCGGTCCAAGGAACTGGAAAGCGCCCATGATACGGCGATGGCCGAATATGATCGGCTGCAAGGGCTTCTCGACCGCGAGGAAAAGCTGATCGAGCTGGAAAAGCGCGATGAAGAGCGCCGCGCCAAACAGCGTCCGCTGCGCGATACCCCGGAAATGCGCGGCGACGATCTGCCCCAGGGTGGCAAGGTCGAATATCGCAGCGTGTTTGCCAAGGTGGTCTGCGGTGTCAATCCGTCCGACCTGACCAAGGAAGAGCGCGCGGTTCTTCAGCGCGGCGTTGCCTCGTTTGAGACCCGCGATCAGGTGACAACCAGTGCCATTGCCGGTGGCTATACCGTGCCGGTCGAGCTGGAAGCCACGATCATCCAGGCGATGAAAGCCTGGGGCCCGCTCTATGACGAAAACATCTGCACTGTCATCACCACGTCGAAGGGCAATGAAATGCTGGTGCCGACCGTTGACGATACCGACAATGAGGCCGACCCCCTGGCCGAGGCGGCTGATCTCCTGGAAGACGGCAGCGGCGATGTCGAGTTCGGGCAAAAGGTGCTGAACGCCTATGTTTATGCCACGCCGTTCATCAAGTGGTCCTTCGAGCTGGACGCGGATTCGCTGTTCAACATGGAGTCCTTGCTCGGGGGCATGATCGGCGAGCGCCTCGGCCGGATCGGCAATCGCAAGCTGACATCGGGAACCGGCCAGAACCAGCCAAATGGTGTGGTGAATGCGGCTGGCCTCGGCGTCACCACGGCTGCCAAGGATGCCTTCACCTTCGACGATATCCTTGAACTGGAGCATTCCATTGACCCGGCGTATCGTGGCTCGCCCAAATGCCGCTACATGTTCCATGACAAGTTCCTGCTGGCCACCCGCAAACTGAAGGATGGCAACGGCAATTACCTTTGGCAGCAGGGCGATGTGCAGAAGGGAACGCCGGCCAGCTTCAACGGTCGCGCCTATTCAATCAATCAGCACATGGATGAAGTGACGGCCGACAAGCGCATCGCGCTGTTTGGTGACTTCTCCAAATATTATGTCCGCAAGGTCGGATCGCCCGTGATCGGCGTGCTGCGCGAACGCTTCTGGCCGAAGGTTGGTATTGCCGGCCTGATCCGCTTCGACGGCGAGCTGGGCGACGCCAAGGCCATCAAGGCCATGAAGACGGCGGCCTGATCGCGCCTGGTCACGGTCGGCGCAAACAGCGCCGGCCGGTTTCCTGATTGGAGAACAGCCATGAAAATCAAAATGCTGACCGGTGCTGTCGGGGCCGACTTTGTTCTGAACAGAGGTGAAGTGACCGACCGTTACGAGATCCCGGAAGCGCGCCGGCTGGTCGAAGCTGGCCTTGCTGAGTTTGTCGTTGATCCCGAGGGCGATGAGCTTGGCAAATTGCGCGCCGAACTGATGATGCTGCGCAACCGTCATGCCGCGACGGTGGCTGCTCTTGCAGCGGCGACCAAGCCGGCGCAAGGCGGTGGCACATGAGCTGGTATGCCGCGACAGTCACGGCGAAAGCGACCGATCTGCCGGTCACGGTCGCGACCGTCAAAGAGCGCTGCGGCATCGATACCGCCCATGATGACGCCATACTACAAATGATGATCGAGGAAGTCGTCTCGGTCATCGAGCAGACTTGCAATCTGTCGGTCTCCCCGAAAACCCTGGTGGCACAATGCGATAGCTGGGCCGATCTGGAGCGCCTGCCGGATGGACCGGTGAAACCTGGAAGTAAGCCCATCATCACCTATACATCACCGGATGGTGGGGAAGTTGTCCTCGATCCCGCGCTGTATCGGCTCAAATCCGATGGGCTGACGCTCGGCCTGGTTCCTATCCGATCCTGGCCGCAGGCGCATCGGGGAGCGCCTGTGACCGTCACCTATGAGGTCGGGTTTGTCGAGCTGCCTTTTGATCTTCGTCTCGGCATCATCATGCGCGTGGCTGAGATTTACGGCAAGCCGGAAAGCAGCGCGGCGGATGTGGTGACCGACTTCGACCGGCTGCTGGTCAATTGGCGGCGGGGGGCGTGATGCGGGTGCGGTTCCTGGACGATTTTGACTTCAAACCGATCCGCGCCACCACGATTGCCTACCGCGCCGGCATGGAAGTGACGGTGTTGAAACGCTGCGGCGAACGGGCCGTGGCGGCCGGGAAGGCGGTCGAGCTGCCCAAGCCGCCGCGCGAAAGTGCAGGAGGGTCCGATGGCGAGCAAGAGATCGACGGGTGACCTGAAGCGCTTGATTGTCTTCGAGCAGCGCGAAGAGATCGACCGGGGCGATGGTGTCACCGTCGCATCATGGGTTGAGCGCTATCGTTGCCGTGCGGGTTTTGTCCATCTTCGTGGTGGCGAGACTGTGATGGCGGATCGGCTGCAAGGCGAGCATTCGCAGGTGATTTTTGTGCGCGATTGCATTGAGGCGCGGGACGTCGAAACCGACTGGCGCATTCGTGACCTCGATACAGAGCGCCTCTTTAATATCCGAGACGTGACTGCCGGCGAATGGACCGACAGCGACCGACGCTGGATCGACTTCCTCTGCCAGAGCGGCGGGGTGGCTGGATGAGCAACCTCCTCAATCTTGCCAAACTGGACCGGAAAATCAAGCGCCTGCCAGACCTAGCCAAGGCCGAAATCAAAGCCGGTATGGAAGCGGCGGCCGATGGCGTCGTTGCCATGATGAAGAACCTGGTCGCGGTCGAAGACGGCACGCTTCGCGACAGCATCGGCTGGACCTGGGGCAAGGTGCCGAAAGGGGCGGGGATTGTCGCCGCGGTCAAATCGCAGATGGGCAATGATCTCTCCATCACCATCTATGCCGGCAGCACCGAGGCCTATTATGCCCGCTGGGTGGAATACGGCACGGCACCCCACAAGAACGGCGGCATGTATGCCGGATCAGAAAACCCCGGCACCAGGGCGCGGCCGTTCTTCTATGTGTCCTGGCGGGCCAGCAAAAAGTCAGCCAAACGAACGGTGCGCAAAGCTGTCCGCACCGCAGCACGAAAGGTGGCGGCCTCATGAGCGAAGATGCAGCACACGAATTGCAGGTGGCGATTGTCACCTGCCTGAAAGCCGATGCTGATGTGACGGCCATTATTGCCGGTCGCGTCTATGACCGGGTGCCGCAGGGCGTGAGCCTGCCTTATGTGTCTTTCGGCCCAACCCAGGAATTACCCGAAAATGCCGATGGGCTGGACCTGTCCGACCTGTTCATCCAGTTGAGCGTCTGGTCGGACGATCCTGGCTATGCCGAGGGGCGGCGGATTGCCAGGGCAATCGTCGCGGCGCTGTCCGGTGATATGCTGTCCCTCAATGACAATGCGCTTGTCTATCTCGAACTGGATAGCCGACGCGATCTGCGCGACCCGGATGGATTGACCACGCATATTGCGCTGACCTTCCGCGCCGCTATCGAAAATCACTGACACTTTTCCAAAATCAGGAGGCCATCATGGCACAAGCAACCACCATGCGTGGCGGGAAGATCCGTGTTCTGCTCGGAAATTCCGCCACCCCTATCGTCTATTCCGCCCCTTGCGGCTTTACCCAGCGGTCGGTGTCTCTCGACAAGGGCCTGGAGGAAAGCTCCATCCCTGACTGCGATGATCCCGATACCGTCGATTGGATTGGCCGTGATGCCTCGTCGCTCTCTATGTCGATTTCCGGAGAAGGTGTTCTGGCGCAGGAAAGCGTTGAGACCTGGCTCGATGCCTGGGAAGACATCGACAGCATTCCGGTCAAGGTCGAATGGGAGTTCCCGGCCAAGACCATCACCTGGACTGGCCGCATGCATGTCGAGAAGTTCGAAGGTGCTGGCGACAACGGCAAGCGCGCCACGGCCAGCATCTCGATGCAGAGTGACGGCAAGATGACCCGCGTGGTCACCCCGAAATGAGAAACGCGGAACTGACAATGCCTTGGGCGGATGGTGATTACATCTTCCGCCTCGGCTGGGGGGAGCTGGAAGGATTGCAGGAAGCCTGCGATGCCGGGCCGTATGTGATCCTCGACCGGCTCCAGACCAGCACCTGGCGCGTGGGCGATATCTCCCATGTGATCCGCTTCGGGCTGATCGGCGGTGGCAAGACCCCGGTCGAGGCGCTTACTCTGGTGCGCAAATGGGTTGAGGCCCGCCCGCCCGCTGAAAATCTGCTGTTTGCCCAGGCGATCCTGACAGCCGGCATTGTCGGCGCACCGGATGAAAAACCGGGGGAGGCCGACGCGGCAAATCAAAAGGGGGCAATGCCCTCGACGACCTTCCCAACGGAAAGTTGAGGTTTGCCGCCATCTACGGCAATGGCGCGGCCATGGGGTTTGCCCCGCAATCCGTCCGCGCCATGTCCATGTTCCAGTTCTTCGCGGCGGTCGACGGCTGGATGAAGGCGAATGTCCCAGAAGAGGAAACTGCGCTGTCGGAGAGGGAACGGGAGGAGCTGTGGGAGTTTATTGGCGGTTGATCGGGGTGGTGTGTTGTCGAGCAAAGATCGAATGTTACGGCACAATGATACTGAATCATTTTTGTCCGCTATTTGGGGCCCGACATCGAAATTACGTAGCATATATAAACCAATACAGCGCCCCACACGGTTTCGTGCACGGCGCTGTAACGCAGATGCGCGTGTTAATCGAAAGCGTCAGAGCACTTTTTTCAGCAGGTATTGGCCGTAAGAACTCTTGCCATATTGCAGCCCGAGCTTCTCCAATTGGGCTGCATCGATAAAGCCAAGCCGATAGGCGATCTCTTCCGGGCAGGAAATCTTGAAGCCCTGGCGGCGCTCCAGCGTGGCGACGAATTCGGAGGCATCCAGCAGGCTATCTGGCGTGCCGGTGTCGAGCCAGGCATAGCCACGGCCCATCTTCACCACGTTCAGCCGACCGCGTTCTAGATACACGCGGTTGACGTCGGTGATTTCCAGCTCGCCACGCGCCGATGGCTTCAGGTTTGCAGCGATATCAACGGCATCCTTGTCGTAGAAATAAAGCCCGGTCACGGCCCAGCTCGAGCGCGGCGCCTGCGGCTTTTCCTCGATGGAGATGGCCTTCAAATCCTCGTCGAATTCGACGACGCCGTACCGCTCGGGATCATTGACGTGATAGGCAAATACGGTTGCCCCGTCATTGCCGGCAACTGCACTTCTGAACAGGTCGTTGACACCATGGCCATAGAAAATATTGTCCCCGAGGATCAAGCAGGACGGATTAGAGCCGACGAAATCCGCGCCGATAATATAGGCCTGAGCAAGACCGTCCGGTGACGGCTGCTCGGCATAGGTCAAGGAAATTCCCCACTTCGATCCGTCACCCAACAGGCTCTGGAAATTCGGCAGGTCCTTCGGCGTCGAGATGATCAGGATGTCGCGGATGCCGGCCAGCATCAGTGTCGACAGCGGATAGTAGATCATCGGCTTGTCATATACCGGCATGAGCTGCTTGGAGGTAACAAGCGTCATGGGATGCAGGCGGGTGCCGCTGCCACCGGCTAGAATGATACCCTTCATGTATAAAACTCCTGACACGTCATTTGTGTTTATCTGTCATGCATTGACCGAAAGAGCCCCTGCTTTCCGACAAACATGCGTTTTCGGCGCGCAACGCGGGGTTCGGTCGTGGCGGTATTGCCAAGATCGAGTGCCGGACGGCCCAGCGCAATCAGCTCGATATACTGATGGTCCGATGGCCTTTCGACAGCGACTGCACGACCTGTCCGGTCAGGCCCGTCACCAGATAGCGCTTCACGCCGCTCATTTGCTCGCGGCTTTCAGCAGGCCAAGGCGGCTGCCATCATAGCCCTGGCGCAACGGTTCCCACCACCAGCGGTTTTCAAGATACCATTTCACGGTTTTCTCGATGCCGGTCTCGAAATTTTCCTGGGCCTTCCAGCCGAGTTCGGTTTCCAGCCGCGTCGCGTCGATGGCATAACGGGCGTCGTGGCCGGGGCGGTCGGTCACATATTGGATCAGCTTCTCATGCGGTGTACCCGACGGATGCAGCTCATCCATCAGCGCGCAGACGCGGGTGACGACGTCGATATTGCGCCGCTCATTGCGTCCGCCGACATTATAGGTTTCGCCGATCTGCCCACGCTCGGCGATGATATCAAGCGCCCTGGCATGGTCTTCGACATAAAGCCAATCACGGATATTGGCGCCATTACCGTAAACCGGCAGAGGCTTGCCTTCCATCGCGTTGATGATCATCAGCGGAATGAGCTTTTCCGGGAAATGGAAGGGGCCGTAATTGTTGGAGCAATTCGACACCACCACCGGCAGGCCGTAGGTGCGCGCCCAGGCCTTGGCGAGATGGTCGGACGCCGCTTTCGAGGCTGAATAAGGAGAACTTGGATCATAGGGGGTGGTTTCGGTAAACAGACCCTCATCGCCCAGCGATCCATAAACTTCGTCGGTCGAGACATGCAGGAAGCGGAAACCGTCCTTGCTCGCACCTTCCAGCCCCTGCCAATAGGCGCGGGCGCATTCCAGCATGGTGAACGTGCCGAGCACATTGGTCTCGACGAAATCCTTGGCACCGGTAATCGAGCGATCCACATGGCTTTCGGCGGCCAGATGCATGACGCGGTCCGGCTTGAAGCTTGCAAAAGCCGAGGCAATCGCCTGGCCGTCGCAGATATCGGCCTGAAGGAACCGGTAAAGCGGATTTGCCTCAACCGATTTCAGCGAGGTCAAGGTACCCGCATAGGTCAGCTTATCGACATTCAGGACGTCATAGCCTTTTTCAAGCACCAGATGCCGCACAACAGCCGATCCGATAAAGCCGGCGCCGCCGGTTACAAGTACGCGCATGATTTTCGATATCCCCTAGCGTTCATAGAGCAGACTGGCATGAAGCAGATTGGCAAAAATCAGAGGCGCTTAAGGCCGATAGACGAAATTCGTCTCAAGCTCGCTCAGTTTCGGCTGCTTCTTGTCCTTGTCAGACAGAATGGCATTATCTTCCGTCACCGGCCAGTCGATCGCCAGCGCCGGATCGTTCCACAACAGGCCCCGGTCATGATCCGGGCTGTAATAATCCGTCACCTTGTAGCTGATCACGGTATTGGGCTGTAATGTGCAGAAGCCATGAGCAAAGCCCGGCGGCACCCAAAGCTGGCAGCCGTTTTCGGCGGTCAGTTCGGCTTTCACCATCTGGCCGTAGGTTGGCGAGCCCTGGCGGATGTCGACAGCGACATCCAACAACGCGCCCGCCGCGCAGGAAACCAGCTTTCCCTGCGCCCTCGGGTCCAGCTGGAAATGCAGGCCGCGCACCGTGCCAACCTCTGCCGAAAACGACTTGTTGTCCTGAACGAAGGTGAAAGATCCCACTTCGCTTTCAAACAGGCTGGCGCGGAAGGTTTCCATGAAATAGCCGCGCGCATCCCCAAACCGCTTTGGAGTGATCAGAAAAACGCCAGAAAGCTTCGTTTCTTCAAACTGCATTCTTGTCCCTTCTTCATCGTGTCTTTGGCAATTAACCGTCCCGGCAGGCCGGAGCAAGCAAAATGCAGCATGGGACTGTCTTAATAGAACAATTATGACGCTATTCGGACAGTGCGGACAGGAGAACTTGGCGTTCAACACCCCTACGTCGGAACGGTTGTAGGTCTTCTACTGCCTCCGTCAGATCGGCGCGCCCTCAAGCGTGGCGGAAAACGGCTGGAAGGCAGAAGAACATTGGATCGGCGGTGCCATGTCGTCGTTACCGGCGTCGATCAGGTTCACGACCCGCACCCGGCGCAGCGGATCGGTCTTCAGCAGGTCGGCAAAGCTGACCGGGCCAGGACCGAGCGTGATTGCGGCAACTGATCTACGACCTATCCGGTCGGAGGCCGCCAGCCCAGCAACCCACTGAATCCTTCCAAAATTCGAGGCACCCATGGCAACCGATCTCGAAAAGCTTGTCGTGCAGCTTTCGGCCGACATCAAAGGCTATCAGCGCGAGATGCAGAAGGCCGCGAATGTGACCAGTTCACAGGCCCGCGCCATCGAGAACCGCCTGAAGCAAATGGACAGGCGTTTCTCCACACTCGGCACGTCCATGGCACGGGGCCTCATTGCTCCGCTTGCCGGGATCTCGGCCGCACTGACGGTGGATTCCGTCATCCATTATGCTGACGCCTGGACCAGCGCCAAAAACAGCCTGGCGGTGGCCGGCGTCGTGGGCGTCACTCAGGTCGCCGTCCTCGACCAGATTTACAGCTCGGCCCAGCGCAATGCCGCCCCGATTGGTGCCATGGCCGATCTGTTCGGCAAGGCTGCACAATCCGGTGATGCGCTTGGTGCGTCTCAGGCGGATCTGCTGAAGTTCACCGATGGCGTCGGCACGGCACTGAAGATCGAGGGCAAGTCTGCCACGCAAGCGCAGGGTGCGCTGACGCAGCTCGGCCAGCTTCTCGGCTCGACCCGCGTCCAGGCCGAAGAATTCAATTCGGTCAACGAAGGGGCGCGACCGATCCTGATTGCGGTTGCCAACGGCCTCAGCGCTGCCGGCGGTTCTGTCAGCAAGCTCAAGCAATTGGTGAATGATGGCAAAGTGTCCAACCAGGAATTCTTTCAGTCGTTCCTGAAGGGTTTGCCGACCATCCAGGGTATGGCCGCGAATGCCACCCAGACGATTGAACAGGGCGTAACCAAGGTGAACAACGCTTTCACCCGCTATATCGGCCAGACGGATGAAAGCCTCGGCGCGTCCCAGCGCCTGGTGGCTGGATTGAATGCCTTGGCGGATAATTTCGAGCAGACGGCCGATGTCGTCCTGAAGCTCGCCTCTGTCATTGCCGCCGCTCTGGTCGGCCGGTCCATCGCTCTGATGATTGCCAATCTCGGCCTGGCCACAGCGGCAGTTTTCCGGCTGATCGCGGCGCTGCGGGCTGCATCGTCCATGGCCGGTATTGCGACCGCCATCAGTGGCATCGGTGCGGCGGCCGGTCCGCTTGGTCTGATCATCGGCGGCACGGTTGTCGGTGCGCTTGCGCTGTTTTCGTCTTCCTCGGCAGAAGCCAGTCAGGCGGCAAAGACCTATGCGCAGGCGCTTACCCAGGTGCAGGAGCGCGCAAAAGAGGCGGCAACCAGCGTCGAAGGTGCGGCCAACTCGATCAGCGAGCGGACCCGCAACGCGCTTTCAGGTGGCGTCGAAGAAGGGAAAGCCCAGATCGAGGCGGCAAAAACAGCCGTGCTTGATCTCTTCACCCAGATCATCGACAACGCGCCACGCCGCCTTATCACTGAGGACCAGTTGAAGTCGCTTTCGGATCTGCGCGATGGTTTGAAGGAGGGCAAGGTCACCGCAGCCGGTGCAAGCGATGCACTCTATGCGCTGGCCAATTCCAACCCCAAATTCCAGAAACTGGCCGATCAGCTTGCACCACTGCTCGACAGGCTGAAAGAGGCGGTTGCCGCAACGGCGCTTTTGCAAAAGCAGCTTGGCGATGTCTCGACCATCGATCCGAAGGTCGCATCGGGCTATGGTCAGTATTCGAAGTCGCGCCAAAAGGGCGAGGAGATGCTGCGGATCGGCAAGGCCTACGCTGATGAGGCGCAGCGGCAGAACACGCTCTCGAAAGAGCAGCTGGCGGTTGAAGGCAAGATTGCTAAAATCAAGGCTGATCTCGCTAAAAAGGGCGGGATTTTGCCTGATGATAAAATCACATCTTTGGCAATTGCTGAAGTCAAAGCGGATGAGCGGCGCTCCGATTCCGGCAAAAAGACCGCCGTGCCGAGAGCGACGGCAGATGACCGGCTCGACATGGACATCCAGTCGATCCGGGATCGCACGGCAGCTCTGGTCGAGGAACAGGCGGCGGTTGGGCAATCCTACCGTGAACAGGAAAAGCGCCGCATGGCGCTTGATCTCGAACAGCAGGCGCTCCAGGATGCGCGTGAAGAGGCCCGACGCAACAATGATGAGAATTGGCGCACGGTCCAACTGACGCCTGAACAGATCACAAAAATCAAAGCGGCCTCCGAAGCCTATGCCGAGCAGGCCGATATTCTGCGTAAAGTCGAAGAAGCCCAGCAGCGGTCGCAACAGGCAGCACAAGAGTTTTACGATACCGCCAAATCCGCATTCTCGGATGTGATCATGGGGGCGGAAAGCTTTAGCGATGCGCTGTCCGGCGTTCTCAAAAAGCTGGGCGAGTTGGCCTTGAACAGTGCCTTCGACGGCCTGCTCGGCGGATCGTCCGCGACCGGTAGCGGTGGCTGGCTGACCGGCCTTGCCAAGGCGATTGGCTTTGCCGATGGTGGGTATACCGGGGCCGGGGGTAAATATGAACCTGCGGGCGTCGTCCATAAAGGCGAGTATGTCTTTGATGCGGATGCCGTTCGAAAGGCTGGTGGACCGGCTGGCCTGGACGCCATGCGCAAGCGGCTGAAGGGCTATTCCAGCGGCGGCTATGTCGGGCCAAGTGCGCCGCGCATACCGGATCTGTCCAGGGCGGCGGCTAGCAAATCCAGCGCGGTGCAGATCAGCATTAATCCGGTGATCGACAATCGCGGGGCTTCTGTTGAGGCTGTGGCACGACAAGAGCAGGCGATGAACAAGCTGCAAAAGACCTTGCCAGCTCAAATCGTGACTGCGGTGCGCGATGCGCGGGCAAGGGGTGTGAAGATATGACCATCGTCTATCCCATCGACCTGCTCGCGGATTTCCCCGGCTGGTCGACCAAGTTCGAACCGCTGTTTCGCCAGGAGCAATCACGCACCGCTGGCGGGGTGACTTACATCAAGGATCTGGGGTCGCCGTTATGGTCGGCGGCCTATCAGACAAAGCAGTTGAAGCCGAACGACCTCGACGGCTGGCGGGCGCGGATCGAGGTGCTGGAAGGCGGGCTGCAATACTTCCGGGGGTATTCCCTGTCGCGGTCCCGGCCCATTGCCTATCCGACTGGCAAGCCCGTGCCGGACAATGGCGTGGTGCTGTCGGCCATCGGTGGTGACAATAAGAGCGTGACGATCTCCGGGCTGGGTGCCGGTTATATGGTCTCGGTTGGTGACATGATCCAGATTGCAGGCAGCGGGCTTTACCGTGTTGTCGAGGGTGCGGTTGCCAATGGGGCCGGTGCTGCTGGTGCCTTTGAGGTGCGCCCGCATTTATGGCCGGGGACCGCTGTGGGGTCTGCGGTCACGCTGCTGCGGCCATCCTGCACGATGATGATCGTGCCGGGGTCGATTTCCTCTGAAGCCGATGCGTCCACCGGGCGCGGCTCTGTGTCTTTCCAAGGTATCGAGGTGCGCTGATGCGCTTATATCCTGCTGCAATCACCAACGCGCTCGCGGCGCGGCAATTGGTGGCGCGTGATTTTCTGTGGATCATCGCCCGTGACCGAACCACTGGAAACCCGGCTGGTGTCGGCTTCTGGTCGGATGTCGGCAATGTTTCCGCCGAGGTCGTGCATCCTGACACCGGCAACGCTGATGTCAGGAGCTTTTACGGCTCCGGCACATTGATCAGCGTCACAGAAATCCCGTTGGTCTCGACCCTGGAGGCGCAAAACGTCACCATCACCATGTCCCAGATTGACGATATGGTGGCGCAGGCGGTGCGGCTCTACGATTGCAAACAGGCCCGCGTGGAAATCTATCGCGGTCTGTTTTCCCCGCAAACCCGCAAGCTGGTGTCTCCGGCAGAACTGCGGTTCCTGGGCTTTATCGACACGATAGAGATCAAGACCCCCGCCGAAGGCGATACCGGCGCGGTGACGCTGACCTGCGCCTCCCATATGCAGGAAATCACCCGCTCCAATCCCGACACCCGGTCGGACGCCAGCCAGAAGCTGCGCAGCTCCACCGATAATTTCTATCAGGATACGGCGGTGGTTGGTGATTGGGAACTGTTCTGGGGGCAGACGAACGGCAAGATCTCGACCAGCAAGACCAGTAGCATGGCCGATTTCCTCAAGAACGCGCTGGCGAAAAATGGTTAGGTCTGGCACCCCGGCTGACCGCTTTTCTGTCGTCAATCTCTTGCGGCAAAGCCATGCGGCGGCGGGCTATGCCTTCCGGTTCGAGGCGGCGCGGGCCGATGCGCTGTACCGGCTGCACCTCGATAATCCGATGGCCTGCGCGTTGCTGCTGGAACGCGATGGCAGCGTGTGCGGCCTGTTGCTGGCATCGGCCTTCGATCATCCCTTCGGCGCTGGCCTGATGGCCAAGGAAACGGTGTGGTTCATTGCACCGCAGGCGCGGGGTCGCTCCGGCCTTATCATGCTCGATGCCTATGAGGCATGGGCCAAATCCATCGGCTGCACCTCGATCGGCATGGCGGCGCTTACCACCAACGATGTGTCGAGCCTCTATGTCCGGCGTGGCTATGTGCCTGCCGAGACCCATTTTATAAAACCCCTCTAAGGGCATCCCATCCATGGCAATCTTTTCTGGCATCGCCGCCATTGTCAGCGGCGTGGCGTCGGCACTTGGCGCGGTCTCAACCTTTATCGGTGGTATGGGCGTCATCGGCTCGACACTGCTGAAGGCTGCGGTCGGCGTTGGCTTGAACTATCTGGCCTCGGCTGTGGCGGGCAAGAACACCGCCTCGACGGCAAGCTTTGCCGTCAATGGGCAATTGCAGTCCGGTGGCACCGTGCCGCGCTCGATCATTTTTGGGATGACGGCGACGGCGGGTTCTTTGGTCTATGCCAATACCTGGGGCAATGCGGGCAAGACACCGAATGCCTATGTCACGCAGGTCATTGCGCTCGCCGATGCGCCGATCAAGTCGCTGCTGGTGCCTGTCGTCAATGGTGTCGCCTGCGAGATCGATTTCGATCATCCGCATGCTGAATACGGCTGGCCGGTTCTCGATTACCGCAAGGGCAATACCGATTACCTCTGGCTCAAGTTTTACGATGGCACGCAGACCCAAGCGGATAGCTTTCTGGTCAATCGCGTCTCGTCCACGGCCAGGCCTTACGAGAATACCCGCGTCGGCCATGGCGTTGCCTATGTGATCGCCACCTCGCGCGTGAACCAGGAGCTGTTTTCCGGCTTTCCTTCGTTCAAGTTCGTGCTGGACGGAATGCGGCTTTATGATCCCTCCAAGGATAGCTCGGTCGGCGGCAATGGTGCGCAGCGCTGGAACGACGCCTCGACCTGGGGCGGCGACGGCGACCGGCTGCCCGTTGTGCAGCTCTATGCCCTGATGCGGGGTATCCGCTGGAACGGTCAATGGCTCTATGGCCTCCAGACCGTGACCGAACGGCGCTTGCCTGCCAGTCACTGGCTTGCCCAGATTGGCAAATGCCGCACCCTGATCGAAGGCGCTGACGGCCTGGAGGCTACCTATCGCTCTGGTGCTGAGGTGCAGGTCAGTGCAGCTATTCAGGATGCGGCGCAAGCGATGCTGACCGCTTGCAACGGGCGGCTTGCCGAGATCGGCGGCACCTATAAGCCGTTTATCGGCGTGTCAGACGAACCGGTTATGAGTTTCACCGACGCCGATATTCTATCCACGGAAGAACAGAGTTTTGCGCCGTTCTTCGGTCTGTCTGATACTGTCAACGGGATCTCCGCGTCCTATCCATCGCCAGACGACGCTTGGAATATGACGGAAGCCCCGCCGCTCTATAACGGCGATTATGAGGTGGAAGACGGCAACCGGCGTCTGCTGTCGGATGTCAGCCTCGACTTCGTGCCTTACGCTGCCCAGGTGCAGCGGCTGATGCAATCGGCCCTGAAGGAAGCCCGTCGCGCCCGTCGTCATACCATTTCGATGCCACCAAAGTTCGGGGCATTGGAGCCGGGGGACATTGTCGCCACGTCCAGTAATCGCAATGGCTATGTCGAGAAGCGGTTTCGGGTGGATGGTGTTCTCGATCAGCCCAACCTTGATGTTGTCCTCGATATCACCGAAGTCGATCCGACCGATTACAGCTGGAACCAGGGCACGGATTATAAGCCACCCGTCACCGGCAGCGTGTCCAGCGGGGTGCCTGCTGCGCAACCGATGTACGGCTGGAAGGCCGAACCGGCGACGATCTCTGACGCCAATGGCAATCCCCGGCGCCCATCCATCAAGGTGATCTGTGCGCCCGATCAGGATGACGTGGCCAATGTCTGGGTGCAGGTGCGCTTGAAGGCAAGCCAGATGGTGGTGTTTGACAGCAATGCCACAGCCTATGCCGCCCCGTTTGAGTGGATCTTGAACGGCACGTTCCTGTCGGCTTCGCTCTATCAGGCGCGGGGCCGGTTCGTGCCTTATTCCAATCGCGCCACCGAATGGGGCGACTGGATCGATGTGCTGACGCATGATGTGCGGTTTCTGGCCGGGGCCGATTATGATCCGTATGAGGGCGCGGTCGGGCTCTCCGGCTTGGATGATGACCTGGCCAATCTCCAGGATTGGATTGGGGCTGGCCTGCGCGATGTCCAGGCAACCCTTGAGGAGCTGGATGCGCGCATTGCCGGTCTGGATCTGGGCAACGCTTATGCCCGCCAGCAATTGCGCCAGCAGATCAAGGCGGTGGCTGATGGCGTGACGGCAGACTGGAGCCTTGCCGTTGATGTGGTGGCCTCAGCCAATGCCGCAACAGTCAGCCGGGTCGAGACGCTGACCGCCAGCTTTAACAGCGTCACGGCGAGTTTTACCTCGCAGATTACCGCGCTTGGCAATGCCGATACAGCTCTTTCAAAGCGCATCGATACCTTGACGGCCTCGCTCGCGTCGTCGTCATCCAGCTTGTCGTCGCGGGCCGATGCGCTGGCGGCAGCAGATACGGCCCTGTCCAGCCGCGTCGATACACTGACCGCCTCGTTGGCTGACACCAAAACAGGGCTCCAAAATACCGCCACTGCCGTCTCGACCCTGCAAGCCAGTGTCGCCACCACCAATGGCAATGTCACATCTGTTGCCACGGCACTGACCTCGCTGACGGCGGCCTCTGCCAGTGGCGATGTCTCCACTGCCAATTTTCGCATGTCGTCCATGGGCGGGCCTGAGGGCTATGCCCGTATTGGTGCGGAGGCGCGGCAGGGCGGCAATGGCGGTTGGCGCAGTGCGGCCTGGTATCTCGATGTCCCCAATGACGCGAACCTGCCCAGCCGGTTCGTGGTCGAGGCTGGGCAATTTTTGGTCGTTGCCGGTGGCAATCTCAATAACCCGTTCGTGGTCGATGGTGCTGCCGTGCGGATGAATGTCGCCAATATCGGCACGGTGACAGCCGGTGAGATCCGTAGCTCGAACGGCAAGATGGTGATTTCCCTTAATGCAGGCACGATTGTGATTTCGTCATGACCAAAACCCTTATTGGCCTCGACTATACCGGCACGGCCTGCATCAAGATCACCAAGGGGGCCTTCGATCCGGCAACCACCTCGGATGCCGAGATATCGAAGTTTTACTATTCGTCCAAATGGGCGGCAGACTGCAAAGTCAATGCCATCCGCACCGGGGCGACCGGAACGTCGCCGCGTGGCTACTATCCGTCTGCCTCGTCCTGGACCTGGTGGAGTTCCGGCAATGGTGATGGTGGGTATCAGGACATCTATAAGAAGTCCTATTTTCCCGGCCTGATCTATGACCTGCCGCTCTATGACCGCAAGCGGGTCGATGCCAATGGGTTCTATACCCATATGCAGATGCTGGAGATGTATTTCGGGAGCAATGACCGAACGCAGGTCTGGAAGCTCGGCGACGGCGGGGCCTATCTGATGGGCTGGGCTGCCGCCAATGCCACCTATACCTTCACGGGGTATTTTGGGGCAACGGTCAAACCAACCGAAAGCTCGATCTGGCTATCAGGCACCGACAAGCTGGTCGTCTGGCAATTGCCGGGCGATGAGACCCCCATCCAGAACGGCACGCCGCAAGCGGCGGTGTCGGGCCAGCCACAAATCATCATCAGTTCGACTGATCTCAGGGTCAGCAAGCCGGGCTTCGATGTGAATACGGCGACGGGCAGCCAGCTGGCATTTAGCTCCTCGCAGATCCCGGCCAAGGTGATTGCCGCCGCCGATATCGCTGTTCCAAAAGGAACGAGCTATTTTGACTGCGGCATGGCGCTGCCCACCGACACGATCATCGAATGCCATTTCTATGCATCTGGCCAGCCGATCTATTTTCCGTGCCATCCTAACGATGGACCGTTCGGTGCAACGTTTCGGGCCAATGGCAATACCGTCGAGTTCTCCAATCCGAACGGGGCCTGCCGGGCGCGGGTGATTGTCTTTGCCGAGGCGCCGGCCAGTGCCACCAGCGGTGCGAACAATGTGCTGCGGCAATTCGATCAGAACGGTCAGCAGGTGGTGCAATTCCTGCGGCCTGGGGCAGGGGCATCGCCGGGTTTTGGCGATATCGTCATCGATAACCGATGGCCAGCCCTGCAAATCGTCAAGGAAGGCTATCTGTCGATCACCACCGGCAATCAGGCCAATACGATCAGCTACGATGCCACCGGCATGTTCACCTTTATAAAGTGGTGCACGGTCCACGGCAGCGGCACGGTTGAGGGTGGCTCGCTGTCGATCAACACCACCAAGTTCGTGCGCACGCCAAGGCTCGGCAAATACCGCACCTATAATGACAGCTGGGGATCTCCGACCTTCACCGGTGACACCAGCTATGTCCAATACACGGACACGGGTGCGACCTTCTACACCTTCCGGGGCAATCCGCTTTACGTCGCTTACTACAATCAAAGCGGCGGCGGAGTGCGCACCGAGACCGTCAACGATCCCGCTGCCATCATTGGCCTTCGCTACTACGTCTTCGGCGTAGCGCTGCCATAAGGCGGGGCTTTCTCCCCATGTCTTGCATTTCCACCGAAAGGCCTATCATGACCATGAACATTCACCCCGATGTCGCCTATCGCGAACTGTCCGCCCAGGCCGAGTTTCTGAAGCAGCGCAATCTGGCACTCGCCCAGACCTTGGCCGAGGTCAGCGCCGAGCGCGACCAGCTGCAAGCCGAACTGAATGCTTTGACCACCACCAATGAGCAGGAGAATGCCGATGGCGCTGCGCAGTGATTATAGGGCGGGCACGATCTCGGTTGCCACAGGCGCAACGGCCGTCACCGGCTCCGGCACGGCCTGGTTAACGGCGGGCTTTGCCGAAGGGGATCAGCTGTTTGCCGATGGATATTGCGGGATTGTCGGCGCGGTCACCAGCGACACGGCGCTGACATTGGCCCAGCCCTGGCGGGGTGGAATGCTGAATGGCGCGGCCTACCGACTGCGCTATCAGGGTGACGGGTCGCGGATCTCGGCGCAAGCCCGGCAGTTGATCGATCTTCTAGGCAATTCCGGCAATCTCGAAGCGCTCGGGGGCTTGCAGGGGCTCGCCAACCGGCTCAGCTATTTTACTGGATCGGGGCAAATGGGGCTTACCACCCTGACCGCCTTTGCTCGCTCGCTGCTTGACGATGCGGATGCGGCGACAGCACGCGCAACGTTAGGTGCTGTTCAACAGGGCGGGGGGACCAGCCAAGGCCCTAACATTGTTAGGCTCGGGTGGGCGGCTGATGGGTCGGGATTGTTGGCGCAGGTCGATGCCACGCCGATGGGTGCCCTTTGGACAAACGCTTATGTCGAGGGCGATCCTGCTGCCAGACGCGCAAAGCTCGGAGCGCAAGCTAATCTCGGCTTTACGCCTGTCCAGCAGGGCGGTGGAACCGGGCAAGGCGTCAACAAAATCTTCTTGGGTTGGGACAACACCTCGCTGCGAGGCCAGGTCGACTACGTCGATATCGGTCGGATCTGGTCAGATTTTGGGTCCGGCCGACAGATGGCCGCGACTGGCTACCAGAGGATACCAGGCGGCCCGCTGATCCAATGGGGATCATCCATGAACAGCAACTACAGCGACTATTACCAGCCGCTTCCGGTTGCTTTCACATCGGCATGTTGGGCGGTGGCGCCGGTTGCGGACAACGTCATGCCGGCGGCCAATGCTCTTTCGATCACGGTCTCGCAACTCACCAAGAACGGCTTTGATATTCGCTCGCGGGTTCTTTCAGCAGGCGGTGCGCTTAGCGGCCACGTCGGCACTTTAGTCCATTGGATAGCGATAGGAGATTGATATGGCGATATACGCGATAGTTGACGGCGATGGTTTTGCGAAAGCGTTTTATGATGAGGCGGTTCACGGCGCTCGGCAACTGCCGGTCTATGACGATGTTGGCGAGGTTACTGGCCATCAGTCAAATCCCGCTTGTCTGATTCCGGTTGAGGCGGTGGAGATCACTCAAGCGCAGCGCGGCGAGATGTTGAGCTTTCCATCCCTGCGCAAACTGATTGATGGGGTCGTGATTGAATACCAGCCACCTCCGGTCGCGCCTGTCATGCCGACGCTGACACCGCGCCAATTCTGGTTGGCCGCCTCGCGCATCGATGTCAGCAAGGCGGACGTGTTGGTGCTGGTCGATGGCATGGATGACAAACAGGCGGCTGCCGATCTGCGCATTGAGATTACCGAGGCGGTCAGCTTTGAACGGTCCAATCCTGCCGTTGACGAAGTGGCGACCTTGCTCGGTATTTCCGGCGAGCAGCTCGATAGCCTTTGGGTGTGGGCTGCGGGGTTTTAGGCGAATTTACGCCAGATCGTCCAGATCGACGCTAAGGGCCTTTGCGATCTTCTTCATCGTCGCAAAGCTTCCGTCTTTCTTGCCGCTCTCGATCTCGGAAACATAGGGCGCGCTGATACCGGCCTGTTCGGCCAATTCCCGCGCTGTCATCTTGCGAAACGTGCGCCAGACCTTGACCGGGTGTTCACCGGCAAGAAGCTGGTTGACAACTTCGGCGGGTACAAGTTCGTCGTCACCTGCGGCGATATTGGCCCTGACCGTGTCGGTTGCTGCGCTGTCGCGTTCCATCCGAGGAATTCACGCCGCCTGATTTTTGGTTGCAACGGTAAATCGCAAGCCTAGGGCATTCATCACGCCAAGCAGAGTGGAAAGCTTCGGGTCACCTTTTGCACTCAAGGCTTTATAGAGAGCCTCACGGGTTATCCCGGCCTGACTTGCGACATTCGTCATGCCCTTTACCTTCGCAATATTACCAAGGGCGACGGCGATCACTTTGGGGTCGCCATCCTCAAGCGCTGCTTCCAGATAGGCGGCAATGGCTTCGTCGCTGGTCAGAAAGTCCGTTGCATCCCATGTGCTGGTTTCAATGGTCATTTCAGATCTCCTTTGCTGCATCTTTGGCAAGTTTGATGTCCTTGCTTTGTGTGCTTTTGTCGCCGCCGCAAAGCAGGATGATGATTTCTTGGCCGCGCTGGACGAAATAAACACGATACCCGGGACCGTAATCGATGCGCATTTCCCCAATGCCCTCAAAGAACTTTGCATCGCCCAACAGGCCAAGCTCCAAGCGGTCAATCCGTATCTGAATGCGGGCTTGTGCCCTGATATCCCGGAGCGATTTGAACCACTTCAAAAACACATCCGTTTTGCGAACTTCGAACATGTGTAATCTATAGTTCACAGTCGATGTTGCGTCAAGTGGTGTGAACTATAGGACACACTAGCCGGTCTGACGCCACGAACGGCGTTCAAACTCTTATATAAAAGGATGATCATTATGGATCGCGCGAAATTCTTCGCGGCGGTGCGCTCGTCGTTGTTCGGCGGTGCGCTCACGCAAAATCAGGTCAATGGCATTACAGCCATTCTGAATGCCTGGCAGGCCAGCGATATGAAAGATCTGCGGTGGCTAGCGTACATGCTTGGCACGGCCTATCACGAAACGGCCCAGACCATGCAGCCGGTGCGAGAGACGCGCGCGGCAACGGATGACCAGGCTATTGCCATGCTCGACCGGTCATTCGCAAAGGGCACCATGCCCTGGGTGAAGTCGCCTTATTGGCGGATCGGCTCGGACGGCAAGAGCTGGTTGGGGCGTGGGTATGTGCAGCTCACTCACAAGGGCAATTATATCAAGCTCGGCGGTGCAATTGGCATTGACCTCGTCGCCAATCCGTCGTTGGCGATGCGTGAAGACATTGCCCTGAAGGTGATGTTTTTGGGCATGGGCGAGGGGTTGTTTACCGGGGCCAAGCTCGGAAATTTCTTCGTCGGGGCTAAAGCCGATTGGGTGAATGCCCGCCGTATCATCAATGGCAAGGAACGGGCGGCCGACGTGGCCGCCTATGCGAAAGCGTTTCATGCGGCTCTGGTGGGGGCGGCATGAACACCAATCTTCTCCATAACATCATCAACACGCTCATTGCTGCGATCCCGGCGCTGGCGCTGTTCGACTGGACGCCGTTCTTTAGCGAAGCGGTTTCCCTGAAGATTGTCGGACTGCTTGGCCTTGCCAAGATCCTGATCAACACCTGGCGCGATGGGCCTGCGGGGATGATGAAGCCCCAGCCTCCGGTTGGTTGGCAACCGGCCCATGACCGGGATCACAATGGTGATTGCCGATGATTGCTATCCCCCTGACTGCCTGGAGTGCTTTCAAGGCGCTCCGCGAAAAGCTCGACTGGCGCGGCATCGCCTTGATCGCTGCCGTCCTTATCGTCGGGCTAGGCCTGCATAGCTGGGCGTCGTCGCTGAAAGAAGCTGGCCGGACTGAGATCCGCCAGCGGTGGGCAGAGGCCCAACGCAAGGCAGACTTGCTCCAGCTCGCCAAGATCGAGGCCCAACAGAAACAGATCAATGCCGCCGATGCGGCCTTGGTCGCCACGATGGCCGCCCATGTGGGGCAGGTCGCAGGACTAGAAGCTGCACTGGACAATGAAAGGAAAAAGACCAATGCGAAACCGAGTGCTGCTGCTGGGGCGGGTGCCGCTCCTGCCTGCCCTGCTATGCCTGACGGGGTGCGAAACGCTCTCAACGCCATCGGCGCAACCGACCGCTGATCGTAAACCAAGCGTCTCGGCTGGTATCATGGCTGATTGCGATGCACCTGTGTTTATTCCTGCTGGCACGGATCGGACGGCTGAATATCGGCTGTGGGGTAGGGACCGAAAGGCGTTGGCCGATTGCCGCGCCACAAATGCCGCCAAGGCAGACACTATCAACGCTTTGCAAGGGGGCGGGACGTGACCGACGAACCAGCTGCAAAACCGCCGAAATACAATATCAACACCTGGATCAATCTCACGACGCTGGTCAGCATCATCGCTGGCGGCGGCTATGCCTGGGCGCAAACCAATAGTGACATTGACGAGTTAAAGCGATGGCGGGTTGCCGTGGAAGGACGGCTTGGCAATGCCGATGGTAAGATTGAGGAGCGCTTCAAGGTCAATGAGGTTGAGCTGCGCAAGCTCGATAATCTTTCCTACCGCGTCACTGTTGCCGAACAATCAGCCACATCGATCTCACAGGCCATCAAGGAACTGCAAATCACCGCCAGCGGGCAAAGCGGCGACCTTCGGGTGATGCGGGAAATCTTGCAGCGGATCGAGGCGGCGCAAAAGCAACGCTGAATCCAGAAGGCCGGAAAATCGCTTTTCCGGCTTTTTATGTCACTTGGCAACGGGTAGCTGCGGCCTCACGGCAACTACGGTGGGCCTAGATTAGCTTACTGTTTGGCTTGGCGCGATTTGGCGTCGTTGCCACACCTTTGCGTGCGCAGGCCGGCTGCTTCAGCGTCTATCAAAAAATAAGGCTGTGTTTCAAAACCATTTAACCGGACCATCTCTGGAAGTAGCCTCTCGAGAACATGCGCCGCCGTTCCGTCAAGCTGCCCTTTTTCAGGCCCGAAAAGATTTTCTAGTGAATCATATTCGAGAACACTGGCGAGTGCCTTCACCCTGTAAAAAGCCATGGAACCGGCCGCATACTCACCTAGTGCCTCAAAACTACATTCCAAACGAAATTTTTGCGCGATGTATCGGATGGCGTCTTTATTTTGTTCTTCTTCCGTAAAGTGTTTAATCATGCTGAAATTTTCCGGGTACATCATACCCACATCGCCCCGATCTTGGAATTGATCGATTATGCCTTTCAGCAAAGGCTCGTATCCAATGGTTTGATCGAAGAGATACCGACGCCAGTTGTCACCCCATGCAATATGCGGGCTTCTCTTGGTGTGAAGATGCAAAACCAAATCTGACTTTCGCCATATCGGGCTGGCATCAATAAGAAAAGGCGCAATGTCGCGGCCTCTGTTCTCGACCACGAGAATGTGGGTGTTTTGCCGCTGATTGAAGTCGACAAGAAGATTCTCCACTACTTCTGCATCACTCTCATTGCAAACAGTTACCACGAGGTAGAACGGCAGCGTCAAACACTGAAGCCGATCAACGATCTCATCGAACAATTCAACATAAAAACAATGGACATGAATACAGAGGCTCAATTGCAAAGCCACTGGATTCGAAGAATTTATGGTTATGTCCTCGGAGAACGGTGGTTTCGAAAATAGTTGTACTCCTGGTCGGCTCTCCACGTTAGCCGGAAACTTCTGGCCCACCTCCATGCTCTCAATGCAATGCCGGAAAGGGTTTTGCCCGCGGCGAAGGCCATTCGCCTTACGATAGTAATACCCGTCAAAATCCGCCCGAGGTTGGCGATCCTCCGAAAAGCCCCAATGCATATAATGCATAAAGGCTCCAGCAGGTGTCGCTGCGGCATCCGGGTATTCTTTTAAATAGAATTCAGCATCGAAAAAATCACGATATCGCGTCCATTTTTTACGTAATCTACGTCGCTCGGCTGAGGTGAATGAAACGGGTAAAGACAGATCAGTCGCAATTCCGAAACACTCGATGTGACTTTGCCAAGCATAGGAGCCATAGAGCCGGATACAGGCCTCGGCGAGGTCAACGTTTAACGCCTCTAGGCGAGGATGGGCTTTCGTAAAAGACTGAACATTAAAATATTGGAAAGGAGAGCGACCTTCCTTCCAGCCATTAGCGACGTAGTGGTAGATCGGGTCAATTCCAGAGGCATGAACGTCAATATATGTATTTAAGTAAAAAACAGGATCAAAAAAAATTAAAACGCCTTCTTTCTGTTTCCTATATTTGCCATCTGTCTTTAATGAAAAAATAGAGTTCGCCACATTGAAAATGTGGCGAACTCTATTTAATTGAAATATAATAAATCTTATGGAATTCATAAGACAACTACACTCGCTTTAAGGCCTTGAATATACCGGTCCTCCTAGAGAACTTCGGATTGTAGTAGGGGTCATTATCTAGAACCACCTGCCATTTTTCTTTGAAAGCCACGTGTTCTTTAGCAAAGCGTGCAATTTTTTGAGGCTCAAGATCAGATGAACGGCTCAAGCTTTCTCTGTGCTCCAATACGGTCTCCGCACGCCAAATGACTTTCTTACCCAGGTTCCTTATTTTAAGGCACAGGTCAACGTCATTAAAAGCCACCCCAAAGTTTAATTCATCAAAACCTGATACGGCGTGGAACACGTCCGATGAGCAAAGTAAACATGCGCCGGTAACCGCAGAAAGCTCTTGACTGCAAAGGCCTCTCCCCATGAAGCCAGGATCATGTGCTTCATGTCCTTTGTAAGGGTGATCAGCGATGCCACCGTTTACGCCAACAATAATACCTGCGTGCTGGACGGTGCCATTTTCGTAAAGAAGTTTGCACCCAACAGCACCAATGTCACCGCTACGTAATAATTCGCCGACAAGTTCCGTCAGCCACGTAGGATCACTGACGATCACGTCATTATTCATAAAAAGAAACGCATCTGCCTTCAAATTCTGAGCGGCAAAATTGTTTATCCTGGAATAGTTAAACGCGAAATTAGCATCCATCATCCTGACGTTATCTAATTTTTCTATCTCGTCTCTGAAACTGTCAGCCTCAATAGACAATGAAAAATTATTAACGAGTATTATTTCGAAATTCTTATAATCCGTATTTTCCAAGATAGAATATACGCATTTGCGTGTCATATCTATTTGATCTTTAAACGGAATAATTATCGAAATTTTTGCACTTTTTTCTTTGTAGTTTACAACGTAATTCGTCATGTTGCCGCGAGAGGTAACCGATGCGGCGATGGAATTTCTGTCGACATACGCTTGAACAGCCGCGATCCCCGCTTTGATCGCGTACTCTTTATTGTCAATTGTGCTCGCAGTGCTGTTGGGCGTCTTTCTCCAATGATAAAGAATCTCAGGGATATGATAAATCCGGTTTTCTGGAATTATTTCAGAAAGCCTCAGCACAAAATCATGGTCCTGCGCACCGTTATATTTTGTATGAAGTTTTCCGGCCTTGCGGACCATTTCAGCGCTGACAATCAAAAAGTGGCACACATAGTTCTGCGCCATCAAAAGCCGCAGGTTCCAGTCCGACTTAAGGTTCGGCTCTGAAAAATATCCCGCATCATCGATTTTATCTTCATCGCTATATACCAGCAATGCATCATTGGCGACGAGAGCGTCGACCATAAATTGTATCGCGCAGAATTCTAGCAGGTCATCATGGTCGAAAAACGCTATCAAATCCCCTGAACAATTCGCAATGGCTACATTGGTAGCCTCACTAATGTTTAAATTTTTAGTTGATTTAATTAATTTTACGCGAGCATCACGACGTGCGAACTCGTCCAGTATAATATCAAGTTCTGGATCATTGCTGGCGTCGTCAACCAATACAAGTTCTATATTTTTATATGTCTGACCTAGAACCGACTCAACAGCCATCTTGAAGTCACGATATCGCGGACGATATACCGGGCAAATGACGCTTACTAAAGGAATGTTTGCTGACTTGATTTCTGGAACTCGACGGTTCAAATCGTCAAAATACTCTACAGCCCAGTCATTGTAGCTATCTAAAGAAATATATGAATTTTCCGTATGTTCCGCAATTTTCAAATTTAACTGCCACAGATCTGCTATGTTTTTATCCAGTGCTTTATGGATCAAGCCGATCAAAGCGCCATCATCGTTACTAAGGCTAGTATATGTAATGGGTGAATTAGTCAGCGGCCATCCATCAGATACAGTTTTGACTTCTATGCGGACGTCCTGCTGTAAAAAGAAAGGAGGCAATGGATACGAAAACCCACACTCAGTATCGCCGTTCAAAATATGTGCGACATCAGGCCTGCGTTGATTCGCTATTACCTGCCCAACAAGCGACGAATTGCAGTAGATGGCCAGAGTTACCCCGCCTTTTTTCAAGGGGCGACCGTCGATATTTTCTAGAACCCAACCTGAAACAGTTCCGGCACTGACTTTGTCGACATGACCGGAAAAACGAGATGGAGCATTGAAAACAATTTGGCTGCCTGACTGATTGGGAATCAGGCTCTTAAGTGAGACGCCAGTATCTGATTTGATCTCAATTTTATGTGGTTGCCCGTCGCGATACGAATTGGGGACGGAGTAAGAAAATCCTGTAGGAATATTTATGTTGTGATAAGAGTTAACATCCTCACGCATAATATCACAAACGATTTCATCAGCATAGGATCCGTCTATGTAGACTTTAATACTCGAAGATCTTGCACCCTTCACGCCGAGAGACCATCCCCACACCGTGCCGCCATCAATTTTTTCTATAAAACCGATTTTTTTCATATTAGTGCTGGACCTCGGGATTGTTTTGGTGATGCGAAGCTACGCTGAAGGCGCGTGAAGCAGTTGTTGAACCACTCCCATTTGGGAGATCTAGTTCCATCAATTTGGTTAGCGTGCGGTCGGCTTTCTATGTCAAGGGCCCTAAGCTGTAAACCCTTGGTGAGATTTTTAGCGCCAATTTGCCCGATAGGCTTTCACACTCGCATTTCGATTGCTGGTCTAAATTTCGGCCCTGCAATAGGACGACATAGATGTGTGGTTACATTATGGAAACAGTTCTCGCCTCCACAGTTTGGGCACAGCTAAGAAAAATTTCGTTCATTGGCGGACCTTATCAGATGTGAAAGATCGAACGTCCCTCATGCTGGCCGTGACGCAAAAAATGCTGAAGCGGGTTGACGTTCGCAACCTGAATATCTGGATAGGCTGCAAGATAAAATGCAGTGGAAAATTTCCTTGAAGGGTCTCTCCGTTCCTTCCAGCCGTTGATGTGGTAGTGCCATAGCGGATTGATTCCGGAATTGCGGATATCGTCGTATTGGGACAGATACCAATGGGTATCAAAAAATGCGTTCGGCCAAAGGCCTTGCGAGAAGCCCGCCTTAACGAAGTGCAAAGCAGCATCTATTGGTGCAGAAGGCGGCGTGATAAGAGCGTTCTTGAGCTGACTGCAATAGAAATCAAAGTCAAACAAATCGCTTGCCAGCAATTTGCGAGCTAGGCGCTTGTCGGCTCCGGGATCAAGCTTCCCAAAAAATGATTGCTCGAGCCGCTTTTTTGATGCCGCCAGCGCAGATTGAACATTTATCAAGTCCTCTTTCAGTCGAGTGTTTTGCCCGTCTCGGCCTGCCAGTTCTTCCTGCAGTGCTTTGGTCTGTGCGTCTCGGCCTGCCAGTTCTTCCTGCAGTGCTTTGGTCTGTACGTCTCGGCCTGCCAGTTCTTCTCGCAGTTCTTTGGTCTGTGCGTCTCGGCCTGCTAGTTCCTCTCGCAACACGGTAACCTCCGACTCCTGGTTCACAAGGTCGTGCTGCAATGCGTTGACTTGGGCCTCTAGTTTCGTCAGATCATGATCGCGCTGATCTCGATCTGCTTGTAGGTTAACGCAGGCCTCCATCGCTGTTTGTAGCTCGTCCGCGAGAACGTCGACCCGAGACATCAGCTGTTGACATTCTGTCTGAGCGCTAGTTAGTTC
The DNA here is from genome assembly GCF_014926405.1 of Agrobacterium vitis. Lineage (NCBI taxonomy): Bacteria > Pseudomonadati > Pseudomonadota > Alphaproteobacteria > Hyphomicrobiales > Rhizobiaceae > Gillisella > Gillisella vitis. The sequence goes on along the minus strand of NZ_JACXXJ020000005.1, from coordinate 1,612,593 downwards.
CTCTTCGAGGCGTTGCCGGTCCTTATTGGCATGCTCTAGCGTTTCCTGAAGCTCCGCGATACGAGCGAGAGAGTGATTTGAGTTTTGCTCTATAGCATCGCGCTCAAGAATCAGTGTCTCAGAAGTCTGGCGTGCGGCTTCCAATTCAGTTTCAAGACGCTGCCTCTCATTCCTTACGTGTTCAAGTGTGCCTTCGAGCTCATTGAGCTTGTTTGTATGATAAGCGTCACTGTCATTTTGCGCATTTTGCAAGGCGTCGCGGTCTCGGACAGCCGCTTCCAAAGAGCGGTTTGTTTCCTCTATGCTGATTTCATATTCGATGAGCAGGCGACCGAAAATTGCACCTGAATTGTTGAATGCCTCTCTTACATCAGTCAGCGCTGTCCGCGCTGCCTTTGACTGTGGCGATTTAGAGAGCTCCTTTAAGGCTTCATAAGTTTCCATAGCCCAATGATTGACCTGCCGCAGTTGGGGAAAAGTTTTTTCCTCAGAAGCATGATGTTGTAAGTCCCGCGAGAGGAAATTTTCCACTTCAGCAATGGACCTATCCGAAAGGCGCGGCCAAGTGAGACCTGTTTCGGTTGAAATAGCTTCGCAGGTGCCACGCCAATCGGTGAGAAAATCCTGCCAGGTGAAGATGGCGCGCGGAAGGTCTCTGGTTTCGACCTCGGCATCCAAAACATGCCGCAGCCAGAGCATTATGACATGCGTCATGTGCATTTTGTTGCGATAGTTCAGTGACTTTGCCGTATCCCAAGGAGACCGCAGCGGCATAACTACATGAACGGTTTTTCCCATTCCCTCAAGAACCTGTCGCCAAAACGGAAAAAACCGACAGATCCGTGGGTCTTTAATAACCGGAAGCAGAGCCGTGTCGAACTCTTCAGCAAACGCTTCTCTTGCTCTCGCTTGGAAATTCCGTGCGACGGTGCTGTTATACCAATCTGGATTGAATTCGCGCCAATCATCCCACCGGGTCCCAGCAGAAGCTAGAATTTCATCGTTGAGCTGAGCAATGACATTGGATTCAAAATAACCGCGCTCATTAAACGCGCTATTTGGCATCAAGTGCTGAGGTGCGCCCCCTCCCAGCTTAACCAAGGTACCGGCAACCGAGCTTGTGCCGGTCCGATGCATACCCAGCACCATAACAACATCTGACATGGCATTTCCCCTCATATTCCCACAAAGACTCCTATAAAGAACTTCCTAATTTTTTCAGTAACAAACTGCTAGATTAATTTGGGTTTCTTATCCTCACGTCCTTTGAACCGGCTGTTCCATAGCATTGAAACCAGAACCTTTGCGGCAAGGGTTCGATTCGGTGTGCGGATGATGGGGCGTTTGTTGAAACGCACGTGGGTTATGGGTGCCTGTCAATTTATTGGAGGCATCTCAATCCTACAACGGACCGTTGAATTTAAATTTTTCGTTTGCCAACCCGGCCACCGCGTCGAACATTTTATCGATTTGAATTTGAGCCGCCTCCAAATAACTGTCCCGGCGCTGTATGAAGGCCGGACTTCGCTGCATCTCGAAACGCGACACGAGCTCATTTCGTTTGTGCTCAGCTGGAGCAGAGATCCAATCAGTGCCAAGGAGGCATTCCTCAGCTAAGCCCGCATCACGTAGAAAGCCCTCAATCTTAGCAGTGTTAGAGCTTAGCGCGCAGACTGGACGACCAGCACAAAGTGCAGCAATCAACCCATGGAACCTACCCGTGACCCAAGATTGGGCTGTCATAACATCGGTCAGTTGTAGTAATCGAGGCCAAACTGACCCTGATCGCGCGGCAACTGCAGTTCTTATAGTGCGTAGGTTACCTCCAGGCATCGCATAAAATGGAAAGCCCCCTTCTTCTGCAAAACCAAGAAGCGCATCAGTAGCTGTTTGCACGACGCTGTCCATAACTCCGATCTCGTGCTGGGGCGGCAAAAATTGTCCACCGCGCGCCATTCGAAAAAACAACTTAATCGACACATCAGGTGTCACTTCAGCATGCATCTCACTCGGGAGAGCATCGCATGAGATGCTGTCGCGGACATGGATCAAGTCTGCTGCCTTTAGTGCGGAAAGCATGTTGTCGGGATTAAACTCCCAAACTGAGTTTACAACTGCGACACCAATTTTTTGCTCTTTTGCATCTTCGCAGATCGCCAATAGTTCGGCGGCGCGCTGCGAGCCGTGATGGAGTGTACCTTCGCCGTTCAGAACGACTAGCGTGGGCTTAGATAATCCTTCGGCAAGGAGTTGATTGAACCTCTCACGGTCATTAGCCCAACCAATCTCGTGGAGCCCGCGGTTAGCTAAGCTTTCACGGATCGCGGTGCAGGCATAAACAGTTCCGATGTGAAAGCTACCTCCCAGCCGACCTGTATCATTTAAGAGTATATAGCTAGGCCGGTCGAGTTTCATCGGGACTTGCGCGGGATCTGGTATTGGAGCAGGAGCGTGGTGGACTGGCGAAAGGTAATCGCGCCACTTATTGAACGTCGCCATTTTAGAAAACCGTGCAAACGGCGTATCGCTCAAAAGAGCCCGGTTAATCAACTCTCTGCCTATCTTTCCACTCAATGTCTCCGGCCGCACGGCTCGATCTATCCGTCTAAGCAGATTGATGGGCATGTCGCCTTTTCCCGGCATAAAGGCTGTTAGGCCATCGAACAGGGGCATTCGTCCTTTAATATGAGATTTATCGACCTCGACCGAAGCAGTCATGAGCCGCTCAGTTTCTGTAAGTTTAAGGGTATTAACAAAAAGGCTGACCAAAATAGCGACTTGCCCTTCGCTTTCATCAAGCGAACAGTCGCAGATTGTATCGCAAGCCGAAACCAGCCAGCGGCTGTCTAGCGTCTCAAGTAGAAAATCAGCATGCGCGGCCCACAGCGCACAAAAGTGATCGTAGACTATATCTACAGCCACACCCCGACGTACCAACATGTTCAACACCGCATGCACGAGTTTGAGTCGGGACTGCCCAGCGAATTCCCGTTCCAGCATTTCGACCTGCTGCCGAATATCACTGTGAAGGCCAAATGATGGAACAAAGGAACAATCTGTCACAATTTCATTACGCAGCCGCTCAAAATCGAGCTGCTTTTCAGAGGTATAATCGGCGATATCTGGATACATATTTGGTCCAACGGATTAGATGCTAAAATTGGAATAAACATATCTCTGTCTGAATGCTAGAGCCGTGCTTTCACCGGAATCGGTGTTTGGCCCGCTGCTGGTTTATCGGACACAGAGTTAGGCTAGTCCCACCTTGTTTTCAAATTCCATGGTGTTGAGATAGCCGAGTATCGAATGGGGACGGTTCGGGTTGTAGAAGCGTTGAATATAATCAAGAACGTCCGCCTTTGTATCGTCTCACTCCAGGATTCTGGCAGCGTTTCGATCCGGTACTTCTTTTTGGATGATAGCGCATCGTTTGTCGTGGTCGTTCGTTTTTACGTGGGACACTCTATAGCTAACTATTTGTTTTTTAGAGATATGCAAGGGTCTCATGTGGGACACTGTGGGTCCTGATTTTAAGTCTCTTCCCCCAACGTTACATTCGTCTCGACCGCACCAAGAACCCGGCTTTAGGCCGGGTTTTTCTTTTTTGTTCAACAGCCTAATTTTTTGACGTGTCTGGTTTCGGAGCGTGGTCATCAAGAGATTTTAGCGCTCCAAACACCAGTTTTCAGCATTCGATGGATGGCTTTAGATCGTGCTGTTTTTGGCTTCTGAATGGCCCTGATTTCGCAGCGTGGGCATCCTACTTCGTGTGACTGTTCGGCGAGAATTATCCAGGTTCAGATTGAACCAAACAGGCACTCATTTCTCATGTTTTGTTTGTCCTTCGGGAAAACCCGGTTTCCACTCTCCTTGTACAAACTCTCATGCATCAAAAGCGTGAGATATTCGAAAACGGAAGGCGAGCTGTCAGCTTCAATGGCTCTTCGTATTAGTCCGTTAGGCGCAGTTCGTCGCCGCGGATCTGGATGCTGTCTAGCGTCGAGAGAAAACTCATACCAAGCAGGCTGCCGTCCATTCGGCCCGGCTGGGTGATCAGGGCGCGGACATTTTCCCGGATTACGGGGCCAATGGCCACCTGCCGCAGGCGCAAGGGGGAGGCCAGCGCCTCGCCATTGGCGGTGCTGACGGTGACGCTATAGTTCAAGTCATCAACATTGATGCCGATGCTGGCGGCATCTTCGGCCCGCAGCACCACGGCGCTGGCTCCGGTATCGATCATCATCGGGATATCGACACCGTTAATGCTGACAGTTGCCGAAAAATGTCCGGAGGAGCCTCTTTGCAACACGAGTTGGCTCTGGCCATCGCCGGTCGTGGTCACGACGGCACGCCCCGGAACCAGTCCCGCCAGCACCCGGTCTGCGACGGAAGCCGCATCGTTACGGTAGATATAGCCGGTTACGAGGATCAGCGCGATGAGCACCCAGGCGGCGGCAAATCGCAGGTTCTGGCCCAGGTTGTGGCGGCTGGCGACAATGCCTGCCGAAAGCATGAGCGCAAAGGGCAGAAGGGTAACGACACGGGCGAAGTCATCATTATCCATGCCGAAGCTCTGGCCGCTATCGCGGTTGATGATTAAAACCGCAGTTCCTGCGAGCAGGATGCCGATGACAATGCCAAACCCACCGAGCTTCATGGTCTAATCCTGTTCTACCGGCAGAGACCCTCGCAAGCTCAGCATGATTTCTGTCCGTTGCCGCTCGCTATAGCGCGACCAATTGGCGATATCGTCCAGGCTGCGCCCGCAACCCAGGCAGAAGGCGCTGGTCTCGTCCAGAGTGCAGATGCCAATGCAAGGCGAGGTGGCGCAGGGCGAAGAGGCTTGAGCGTTTGTCATGCTGATGTCCTACAAGGCCATGGCGATACTGACCAGCGCGACGATCTCACAAATCTGTTGGGTGGCGCCTATGGTATCGCCAGTCTGGCCGCCTAGCCTGTGCGAGACCAGCCGATTGGACGCGAAGGCCGCCGCGCCACTTGCGACAAGCATGACCGCCAGCGGATGAAAAGAGGTAGCCGGCGCGATGGTGACAACCGCGACGGCCAAGCCGAGGAACAGGGCTGTATACAGGGTGTTATCCTCCGGCTTGCCAAGTGATGCGGCGACGCCATCGGGTTTTGCCGGGGGCAGGGCATGCCAATGCCAAATCATCAGCGCTCGGCTGACGGCGGCAATGCCGATCATCACCAGCGCAACATTGATGGGAGACAGACTGTTGACCAGCGAGGCCAGCGCCGCGACCCGCAGACCAACATCAAAAACCAGTGCCAAGACCCCAAACGTTCCCACCCGGCTGTCCTTCATGATGTCCAGTGCTTTTTCGCGGTTGGCACCCCCAAGGCCATCGGCGGTGTCGGCAAAGCCGTCCTCATGCAGAGCGCCGGTCAGCAGGACTTGCAAACCAATTGCGGCAAAAGCGGCGACCAAACTGCTGGCGCCGAGGTCTAGCATTAAGGCGAGCAACAAGCCCGCCGGGGCGGCAATGACCGCGCCGGCCAACGGAAAGGCGCGGGGCGTGCGGCTCATTTCGCCGGAATGGTTTTGGAAAAACCGCGACGCTATCGGCAGACGACTGAGGAAGCCGAGCGAACGGGCGAGATCATCGACAAATGCAGTCAGGGTCATCAACGTCGTCCACTCTTTATATCTGAGAATTTGCCCGAGTTTCCTGGAGGGAAACCGTGCCGAATCCGGCTCTTTTCATGGTTTGATATATAGTTTGCCTATCGGTATTTGCCAGCCGCCGCGAAGGCTGGATGGTTGGTTCTGTTGTTCGCGTTTTCCGCAAAATCGTTTTCTCGTCATGTTTGTGAAAACAGGTAGATCAGGGTTTTTTCGCTCATTGATAAAATTTTGTGCGAATCGATTCCGATTTGGGAATTTATGCATTAAGAAAGGCGCCAAATCCGCCTGAGCAAAAGACAAGAAAGCCTGCCTGATGAGTGTAACCGGCCTGCCGTTTGACGATTTCCGAGTGCTGCTGCGCGATTTGCCAGGGCCTGACAGCCAGGCGCTAGTGGCGGCCCGCGACCGCGACCGTCAATTGACCAAGCCGCCGGGCTCGCTTGGCCGGTTGGAAGAAATCGCCATGTGGCTTGCCGCCTGGAGTGGCCGTGCGCCAGCGGTGAACCGTCCACTGGTGGCGATCTTTGCTGGCAATCACGGCGTAGCCAGGCATGGTATCACTCCGTTTCCATCCTCCGTCACCCAGCAGATGGTTGAGAATTTCGCAGCCGGTGGGGCGGCGATTAACCAGATTTGCGTTGCCCACGATCTCGGATTGAAGATTTTCGATCTGGCGCTGGATTATCCGACTGGCGATATTACCGTCGAGCCGGCTCTGTCGGAGCGTGATTGTGCGGCCACCATGGCATTCGGCATGGAAGCGATCGCCGGTGGTACGGACCTGCTGTGCCTTGGCGAAATGGGGATTGGCAATACGACCATAGCCGCTGCGATCAACCTGGCGCTTTATGGCGGTTCCGCCGAGGACTGGGTCGGGCCTGGCACCGGCTCGCAAGGCGAAATGCTGGAGCGCAAGATTGCTGTGGTCAAGCAGGCGGTTGAGTTTCACCGCGATCACCTTTCTGATCCGCTGGAAGTGATGCGCCGCCTGGGAGGACGCGAAATCGCCGCCATGGCAGGCGCCATTCTTGCAGCGCGAATGGAGCGTATTCCGGTGCTGATCGATGGCTATGTGGCGACGGCTGCCGCTGCCCTGCTGAAAGCTGCTAATCCCTCGGCGCTCGACCATTGCCTGATTGGCCATGTCTCGGCGGAGCCGGGGCATTTGAAGGCGATCGACAAGCTGGGCAAGACGCCGCTTTTGGCGCTTGGCATGCGTCTGGGCGAGGGGACGGGTGCCGCCCTTGCCGCTGGCATCGTCAAGGCGGCTGCGGCCTGCCATGCGGGCATGGCGACCTTCGAACAGGCCGGCGTGACCAATGCTGGCACCCATTGAGGCATCTTCTATTGAAAAGCCTGGTATTGAGACGGCCTCAAACATGAGTTTAGAAGACGATAAACCCGCCCCCTTTGAGAAAAAAACCGGGTTTGCCCATCTTTTTGCTGCCACTCGTTATTCCATGCAGGGCGCGCGCCGCTTGTGGCGCGAGGCCGCCTTTCGCCATGAAGTGCTGGCGTTCGGAGCTGGCCTGCTGCTGCTTGCGCTGAGGGGCGCTGCACCTGTCTATTATCTCGGCTTTTTGTTGTTGATGCTGGTGCTTTTTTCCGTCGAGGCACTAAATACCGCAATCGAAGACGTGATTGACCGGATTTCGCCGGAATTTTCGATCGTCGCCCGCAATGCGAAGGACTTAGGATCGTTTGCAGTGTTCTGCCTGTTGGTTGCCAACGGGCTCTATATCGGCTGGGTAATGCTTTTCGCTGGCTGAGCCACTCTACCGAAACAACAAGGATGAATGAATGAAACGCCTGCTGCGCCTGATATTGATCATGGCAATCGCCGCCATCGTGCTCTTCGGCTCGCGCTGGTATACCTATGTCACCAATACGGAAACCCCGTATCAGGAAGTCGGTATTGACATCAACAGCCGCCTGCCGGATCCGTTCAACAAATGGGGCTGCGCCAAGCTGCAAGCCAATTTTAGCACCATGCTGCCGCCTTATGGCTGCCAAAACCCCACCGACCCGAAGCAATGGCGCTAGGGTCCACCCGGTTGCAATTGAACCGGTCTGCTTTAACTCTCTCTGTTTTCTGAATTTTTCAGCGCTTCCGGGAAACCGGAAGCGCTTTTTTATTGGTGTTTTTCCAGACTGTTGTGTGAGGCATGCACTCACCATGCGCTCCCATAAAATTGGGGGTAAATTGCGCTTGTGTTCGGCCGTTGATGGTTACATCGCATGTGTATCCTGCCGTGACTTTTACAGTCCACCGCAAAAGCGTACCGGTCAGTATTCAACAAGCGGCGTTGAGCCATGATGGTGTTGCAATCTGATCAGGTGGAAATCATCGATGACTGGCATGTCATGGAGATGACGGCGATCTCCCTTACCAATTTTATCCCGGGCAAAGAGCAATCTTTTACGGAGGAAGATCGGGCTTATGTCACATCTTTTTCGGCATCGCTCCATTATGCGCTGAAAACCTGTAGCGATATGGCCAAACAACTACCCTTCAATCTGCCTCCTGTCGCGACGCTGATCTGGCCTCGTTACAGGCTTGGGCTGCCCCGGCTTTGGATCGCGTGGAACGACAGGGGTCGAGTCTGTAATCGAGATTTGGGCGGCATTTGATGGGCTTGCGCCTTTCCCCAATGTTTTGGGGACCAGTGTTTGTCGGGCCGGTGTTTGGAGGAAGACAGGCCTGATCGAACGGCTCGGTCAATTGACTGAGCCGAAGCGCGCGGTAGGAGGCCGCGCGCTCCATCTACCAGAGGAGGAGGATGCCTTGAAGCAGGGAAAGAGGACGTGTGCCGTCGCCAGTCTGGCGACGCAGAGAGGGCTCGAATACAGTATCCATGCAGCAAAACTGTTCTGTGCATTGTGGTTCATCGTGCTGTTTGGAATTGCTGTCCCAGTGGCGGCCCAGCCTGCTTTGGTTGCCGATGTGCCTTCATCTGCCCTGGGAAACCTTCCCGATCCGGTTTACGAAGGCCCTTTGGCGTCCGTTGGAAAAGCTCTGCATGATAACGGAATTGACCTCAGGTTGGACTATTTCAACATTTACCAGAGTTCCCCCACATATGGATTCAGCTCGACGGCTTATGGCGGGTTAATCTTTGATGCGACTGGTCATCTGTCGCCTGATTTTCGATTAAGGCTGACGGAAACGTTTAATTTTCCGGCTCACAATGTCGGTGGCTACGCGAATGTCTTCGTTGGGCCTGTTCGTGACAAGTCAGACACGGATCTCACCCGCTTAACATTCCAGGCGGATTTTTTCGATGATCGTCTCCTGATCGAGGCTGGTCGTATGGGGCTTGTTGAAAATTTCATGACCAGGGGGTTCTGCGACGGTCCCGCCTGCGTCAACTCCACACAAGGGGCAACCCTCCATCTGCCTGAGGCGGGGCTTGCCGTTTGGGGTGCGCGGGCGGCATATAAAATGACGCCCAACACAACGGCAGGCTTCGGTATCGTTGAAAACAATACTGACAACTGGCTGGACGGTGACGGTTGGGATTGGGAAAAGGGCAGTACCGATGGGTATATTGCGGTCGCCAACATCATTCATGCAGAGAGTTTCATAGATACCCCTCGTCCTCTAAAATTCGAGATTGGTGCCTATCGCCGCTCAGCCGCCTATAATGATGCACTTTACGACGACGGGCCAGGCAACCCGACATTCAGCTCCGCTTCGCCGACGGTCATCACCCATAAGAATGGCACGAACGGTCTTTATGGACAGGTCCGAAAAGTCCTGTGGAGCGATCCTAACGGTGGTCCGGTTCCGAAGAATCTGGCGTTCTATGGTGGTGTTTTTCACACGTTGGGGGACGGTCAGGCCTATCCGTGGGAAGCCTATGCCGGCCTTGAATATTCGGGTTTTCTGCCAGAAAATCCGCTCACCACGATAGGTGCGTCGATCCATTATATCGCCCTCAGCGAGGAACGTGCGCAATATGAAACAAACGCCCGGCGGGTCATGGCAGGACTGGATCAGCGCCAGTCGAAGGATACGTTCATGTTTGATGTGCATGCAAGAACGGGACTGTTCAACAGGGGCGTTCTCAACGCTGGTGCAGCGTATATCGTCAATCCAAACACAATCGTTCCGACCGACTTTTCGTCAAAACAGCAGAAGGATGGCTTCTTCTTTTATGTCGCGCTGGCGTTCGACCTCGGCGGCAGCCTGGGCCTTTCGCCCCGCATAGGCCCTTAAAGCGCCCTCACAATTGTGTAAGAGCGCTTTCAACCCACGACATGACAAGCACCATCAGTCCTCATCGGGCTGATGGGCATCGACCCCCATGGCTTCGATCTCGTTGATGACATGACGAACGCCGGGAACACTGAGCGCCAAACGCGCCGCCATCCGCATTTCTTCATTGGTGTCGACCATGCCACTTAAGGTCGCCGTATGGCCATCGACGCTGATTTCGATGTTGTCGAGCACCATGTCATCGACTGCCTCGAACCGTTCGGAGATGCGGCTTTCGATGTCGTCGCTGTCTTCACGACCGATGGTGGCGGGGCTCAAACTATCCTTCAATGGCTTTTCTTCACCATCGGCCTCGACCGTATCGATTCGGTAGCCGCCATTGTTGTCACGGTCGAAATTACCGGCGGTCTCTCCGTAAGCACGATTCTCCGGCGCGTCCGAGGCTGCTGCCGGTGTGTCGGAATAAGGCCAGCCGTCGTTGATATCGCGCTCTTCCAGGTCCCGCAATTCGTCTTCGGTGGATGCAGCGTTTCCATGCTTGGCATAAATCATCACACGTTCTCCTGGTTTTTTCTTTTGGATAAACGTTTCAGGATTGATTTGGTTCATATGCCCGGTTGGCTGGGGATTCCAGGCCATCCGGGTGTCAGACACCGCATGTGACGATCATGTTTGCGACGATATTGCCTTCTGCCATTTCTTCAGCAACCGATCGCGTTTCAGGCGGGAGAGTCGCTGGATCCAGAACAGGCCGTCGAGCTGGTCTATTTCATGCTGCATGCAGATGGCGGCAAAGTCCTGAAGCTCCTCCTCGTGAACCGTGCCATCCAGCGACTGGTAACGAAGAGTGATCTGGCGCGGCCGTGTCACGGTCTCGGTCATGCCCGGCATGCAGACACTCCCTTCATCATGTTCCAGAGTGTTTTGAGACAAGGAAAGGATTTCAGGATTGACGTAATCACGCCGTCCACCCAATTCAGGCAGATCGAGGATGACCAGGCGCACCAACTCACCCACATGGGCGGCAGTAATGCCGACGCCGGGCGCGGCGTGCATGGCATCGTATAATGCATCGGCAAAACTGGTCAGCCTGTCGTCAAACGCCGTCACGGTCTGGCAAGGTTTCGCCAGAAGCGGATGAGGGTAGCGCAGGATTTTCAGGGTCATGACAGAACGATAGGCGGCTCAATCGGAGCCAGCCGCCTCGCGCAGCTTGCGACGGTCGGGCACGATAACATGGCGGTTGTTCTCGATGACGATGATGCCCTCCTTGCGCAGTTTGGTCATCTGCCGGCTGACGGTTTCAATGGTCAGGCCGAGGAAATCGGCAATATCGGCGCGCGACAGCGGCAGGTCGAAGCTTTTGCTGAACGGCTGCATCGGGTCGATATGGGTGGCGATCAGATGGAGAAAGCTTGCCACTTTTTCCTGCGCCGTTTTGCGGCCCAGCGTCAGCATCCATTCGCGCGCTTCATCCAGCTCCTTCAGGGACTGTTCGTGCAGCTTGCGCTCGAAGTCAGGAGCATCGGCCACCAGCCGGTCGATGACAGCACGGGGAAAGGCGCAGATTTCCGCATCGGTTGCAGCCTCAGCCGTCAAACTGCTTTCCTTCAGGAAGGGGCGCCCCATGAAATCCGGGGCAAATTGCAGGCCGACGATCTGTTGGCGGCCATCCGCCATCATTTTCGACAGCTTGACCACGCCCTTGACGATATTGCTATAGCTGGAGATCTGCTCTCCCTGGCCGATCACTTCGCCGCCCGCTTCGATATGGCGCTTTGTCGAGATACGGTTGAGCTCGATCAATTGAAGAATCGAAAGCGACGCGCATACTCCACCATGCCTTGCTTCGCATTCACTGCAAACAGCAGGCGTCTCCGCGCCGCTGGTGCTGCTTTTAAGACTATGCATGTCCATTGTCTGCCCCATACATGTGAAGTCGCGCGTACACGTAGCGTCGCGCGTGCTTGTGACGCCCAGGTTCGGTCGAACAGTTCGTCATTGTGCAATTGCGCGCCGTAGGGCGTCGACAAAAGTTCAAAAACGACACAGGCCACGCAGAAACGGTGATGCAGCAGACACGCATCTAAAGCCGCCGAATTTTCCGTCGCGCTCCCATGAGGAGTTTCTACCTGAACGAGACTATCAAGGAATTGATCGAAGTCAAAGTCCGTTCCGTTGAAACCGATTATTTGTTCAGTCCAACCGCCACTCGACAAGGCCTCAGTTCATGCCAGCCAAAGCGCTTCTTCCGAAATATGCCGCCGCCGTTCCGCGCTACACGAGTTATCCGACGGCGCCGCATTTTCATACCGGTGTTGACTGTGGCAATTATGCGCAGTGGCTATCGCTGTTGGGGCAGGGGCAGACGATCTCACTTTATATTCATATCCCCTACTGCGACAGGCTCTGCTGGTTTTGCGCCTGCCATACCAAACATACACTAAAGTATGAGCCGATAACCGCTTATCTTACCGCGCTTTTCAGCGAGGTCGAAAATACCGGCAGGCTCGTTGGACGCGAAGCGGTGGTGACGGCTGTGCATCTTGGTGGTGGCTCTCCCACCATGCTGCGCCCGCAGGACATGGTGGCGCTGATGGACCGGCTCCGGGCAAATTTTACATTTGCCGATGATGCGGAAATCAGCGTGGAGATGGACCCGAACGATCTCGACGAAGCTCGATATGATGCGCTTGCGTCCATTGGTTTGACGCGGGCAAGCCTCGGTGTTCAGGATTTCGACCCGGTGGTTCAGAAGGCGATCAACCGTCTTCAAACCTTCGAGCAGACTAAATCAGTGGTTGAACAGGTGCGTATGCGCGGCGCCACCTCGGTCAATTGCGATATTCTCTATGGACTTCCCTACCAGACCCTCGACAGTCTGGAGAAAACCGTCCTCGATATCGTGTCGTTGAAGCCGGATCGGATTGCGTTATTCGGCTATGCTCATGTCCCCTGGATGAAAAAGCATCAGACGCTGATTCCCGAGAGCGCCTTGCCTGATATCGTCATGCGCTATGAACAGATGGTGCGGGCCTCTGCCATGCTGGTGGAGGCTGGCTATGATGCCATTGGCATCGACCATTTTGCATTGCCCGAGGATAGTCTGGCTGTCGCGGCACGGCAGAAACGGCTGCGGCGTAATTTTCAGGGTTATACGACTGACGGCGCCGATGCCTTGATTGGACTTGGCGCCTCTTCGATCAGCCAACTGCCGCAAGGCTATGTACAGAACATGCCCGCGACTGGAGAATATCAGCGTCTTGTCAGCGAAAACGGGCTTGCCGCGACACGAGGCATTGCTCTGACCGGCGATGACCGAGTGCGTGCCGCCGTCATCGAGCAGATCATGTGCGAGTTCGGCTTTTCCTTTGCCGAGATCCGCCAGGCTTTTCCAGATGTCGCCGAGGATGTGATCGCAGAAGCCAAGATATTCACGGCTTCCAACGGTGACGATCTATGCCGGATCGACCGGGAGTGTTTTACTCTGACCCCAACCGGGCGGCTCTTTGCCCGCAGCATTGCGGCCACGTTCGATTGCTACCTTTCCAGCGGTAAGGCCCGTCATTCTATTGCGGTTTGAGGAATAGGTCTGCATTTTTGCTAGGGGCGCACAAAACAGGCCATTGGCTTTTGTCCGAGTTTTGCCTATGTGGGACGCTGAATTTGAAATTCTGAAGGATAATTGGCGTGACCGCTACATTTGACAAAGTTGCCGACATTATTGCTGAGACCAGCGAGATCGATCGGGAAACCATCACTCCTGAGAGTCATACGATTGATGACCTGGGAATCGACAGCCTCGATTTCCTCGACATCGTTTTCGCGATCGACAAGGAATTCGGCATCAAGATTCCGCTCGAACAGTGGACCCAGGATGTCAACGAGGGCAAGGTTTCCACGGAAGAATATTTCGTGCTGAAGAACCTCTGCTCCAAGATCGACGAACTCAGGGCCGCCAAGGCTTGATCCGTTCAGGCCAAGCCTTGATCTGCTTAGGACTGTCACTGCCATTGCCGGGGGATCGCTGAATGCTGCTGGAATATTTCCAGATGATCGACAAGGTCGAGACGGTGGATCTGTCTGCCCTGACATTGAAGGCCCAATCGGTGGTGCCGGAAAATAGCCCCGTCTTCGAGGGGCATTTTCCGGGCATGCCTTTGGTGCCCGGCGTTCTGTTGATCGAAACCATGGCGCAGGCATCGGGCCTGCTGGTGCTGGCGGTGACGAAGTTTGCCTCAATGCCATTCCTGATGTCGGTAGACGGTGCCAAGATGCGCAGCTTTGTCGAGCCGAATGCAGTTCTGGATATCGAGGCGCATCTGGAGCACGAAGGGTCCGGCTTTGCCGTCACCAAGGCGAAGATCACCTCTGCCGGCAAGAAAGTGGCGGATTGCCAGCTGAAGCTGCGCACCATGTCCTTTGACGAAGTGCCGCTGGGCGATATCGTTCGCAGCCGCGCCGAGCAGATCGGCCTGATGGCGGCGATTGCTGCTGCGGGATAGAGTTTATCAGGGAAATTTGGACTCCGGTTTTCCTGAAAAGACAAACTCAAACAAAGAGAGTTGGAATCTGTCTGGTTCAACAGGAACCTGGCAGATTCTAAGTGAGATCTTTAAAGTTTCGTCAATAAGGCCGCGGCTTTTGTGCGCGGCCTTATTGCGTAAAGCCGTCTGTCGGAGTAGGGCATGGCGGCCCTTGCAGGCCTTGGAGCTTTCCGGCTCGGACCTGGGAATGGACGGTATGTCGCAGTGCTGGCGCGGATCGCCCGGCATTGCTGAAGAGGTTATAGACATGCATAAGACGCCCAACGATGTGGTGATCACCGGCATTGGCATTGTCAGCTGCCACGGAACCGGCAAGGAGCCGCATCTTGCGCTTCTGTCTGCTGGGACGGCAGCCGTGCCGCCGGTCGAGGTGGAAAAATTCGCGCCTTACCCCATTCATCCGATGCCGCAGATCGATTGGTCGACCCAGATCGCCAAGCGTGGCGACCAGCGGCAGATGGAAAACTGGCAGAGGCTCGGCGTCTATGCCGCTGGTCTGGCGCTCGACGACGCCGGGCTGAAGGACGACGTGCAGGCCTGCGCTACGATGGACATGATCGTGGCAGCCGGTGGCGGCGAGCGCGACATCAATGTCGATACGCTGATCGTCAATGAAGGTCTGAAACGCAATGACCGTGCCCAGCTGGTCAATGAAAAGCTGACGACCGAGCTGCGCCCGACCCTGTTTCTGGCCCAGCTCTCCAACCTGATGGCTGGTAATATTTCCATCGTCCACAAGGTCACCGGGTCCTCGCGCACCTTTATGGGCGAAGAGGCCGCTGGGATTTCCGCCATCGAGACCGCGTTTGCGCGCATTCGCGCCGGTCAATCCACCCATTCGCTGGTGGGTGGCGCGTTCGTGGCTGATCGTGATGATATTTTTCTGCTGGTGGAGGGCATTCAGGCCCATACGACCGGCCCCTGGAAGCCACTTTGGCAGCGCCAGTCAGGCGAGGGCGGCGGAATGATTCTCGGCACGGTCGGCGCGTTTCTTGTTCTGGAACAGCGCGCTTACGCTGAGGCGCGCGGCGCGCATATCTATGCTGTGCTCGATGCTATCGAGGGCGACCGTGGCCAGCGTGCCAATGGCGGTTTGGAAAAGCGTTTGAACCGCATGGCAGGTTCGGTCGGCAAGGATATTGGCGAGGATGCGCTGGTCCTGTCGGGTGCGAGCGGCATGCATGAAATTTCCGCCCGGGAAAAGACGGCGCTGGAAAAAGCCTTTCCAGGTGCGGCCATTCGCGGCTTCGGTGGTGTAACCGGCCATGCGCTTGAAGCGCAGTTTCCGTTGGGGTTGGCGCTGGCAGCGCTGGCGCTTGATGGAGAAACCATTGTTCCGGCTTTCGATCCTGCCGGTGAGGCCGCGATGACCAAGCCAGCGCGACAGGCGATTGTCACGACGGTCGGGTATGTTCGTGGCGAAGGCATGGCCCATTTGTCGGCTGAGGCGTGAGGAGAGAGACATGACACAATCCGGTTTTGAGTCCCGTTTCAAGGATCATCTCGGTCGTCCGATCATCGCCGTCACCGGCATGGGCGTCATTACCTCGCTCGGTCAAGGGCTTGCCGACAATTGGGCAAAGCTGACCGGTGGCGTATCCGGCATCCACAAGATCACCCGGTTTCCGACTGAGGGCCTCAATACCCGCATCAGCGGCACGGTGGACTTCATCGATATTCCGGCCATCAACGCCGTCGAGCGCTCCTATGCCATGGCACGGGAAACCACCATCGAGGCGCTGGCCCAGGCTGGCCTGTCCGGCGATTTCGAAGGTCCGCTGTTTCTGGCTGCCCCACCGGTCGAGCCGGAATGGGACGACCGCTTTGCGCTCGCAGAACGCGCGCCTGCAGAAACCGCCGAGGGCCATGCCTATCAGCGGCTGCTGGCTGCCATGCGTGCCGAGGCTGATCCAGTGTTTCTGGAGGCCGTACAGTTCGGCTCGATTTCCGAGCGGCTTGCCGACCGGTTCGGCACACGCGGCCTGCCAGTGACCTTGTCCACGGCCTGTGCTTCGGGCGCGACGGCCATCCAGCTTGGCGTTGAAGCCATCCGCCAGGGCCGCACGGACCGGGCGCTGACGGTGGCTACCGATGGTTCCGTCGGTGCCGAGGCGCTGATCCGCTTCGCTCTGCTTTCGGCGCTGTCCACCCAGAACGATCCGCCGGAAAAGGCGTCCAAGCCCTTCAGCAAGGATCGCGACGGTTTCGTCATCGCCGAAGGTGCCGCAACGCTGGTGCTGGAATCGCTCGAAGCTGCCATTGCCCGGGGTGCCAAGGTGCTTGGCATCATGAAGGGCTGTGGCGAAAAGGCCGACCATTTCCACCGCACCCGTTCCTCACCGGATGGCGGCCCGGCCATTGCCACCATCCGCGCAGCACTTGAAGATGCAGGTCTTTCCGATGACGGCATCGGCTATATCAATGCCCATGGCACCTCGACGCCGGAAAACGACAAGATGGAATATGGCGCCATGCTTTCGGTGTTCGGTGAGCGGTTGAAGGACCAGATCCCGGTTTCGTCCAACAAGTCGATGATTGGCCATACGTTGACGGCGGCCGGTGCGGTCGAAGCGGTGTTTTCGATCCAGACCATGCTAACCGGAACGCTGCCGCCGACCATCAACTATACCAATCCCGATCCGACCGTGGAGCTGGACGTGGTGCCGAACGTCAAGCGCGACGCACAGGTTTCGGCTGTGCTATCCAACAGTTTCGGTTTCGGCGGGCAGAATGCCAGCCTTGTCATGACCCTTGAACCTGCCTGATAAGGCTTCACCCGGCCCGGCCACGACCGGGACAGGAAAGACAATAAAATAAGCCCTCGGGCGAAGGAAGATAGCCATGCGCGCATTGCAATTGATCGAAGACCGTAAGCTTGAAATCACCGACCTGCCGGAGCCGGATGCGCCCGGTCCCGGTGAAGTGACGCTACGGGTCAAGGCAGTGGCGCTGAACCATATCGATGTCTGGGGCTGGCGTGGCATGGCCTTTGCCAAGCGCAAGATGCCGCTGGTGATCGGTGCGGAAGCCTCCGGCGTGGTCGAGGCTATCGGCCCCGGCGTCGGCAATATCCTGCCTGGCCAGTTGGCGGCGGTCTATGGCGCGCGCACCTGCGGTCTCTGCAAGCCCTGCCGTGATGGCCGCGACAATCTCTGCGAACATGTCGGTGGTGTGCATGGATTCCACCTCGACGGCTTTGCTCAGGAAAAGATCAATATTCCGGCCCGTCTGCTGGTGCCGGCACCTCCGGGCGTCGATGCCATCGCCGCAGCGCTTGCGCCAGTCACCTTCGGCACCGTTGAACACATGCTGTTCGACAATGCCAAGCTCGAGCCGGGTGAAACCATTCTCGTCCATGCTGGCGGCTCCGGCATCGGTACTGCGGCTATACAACTGGCCAAGAAGATTGGCTGCACCGTGATCACCACCGTCGGCTCGGACGACAAGATTGAACGGGCGCGGGCGCTGGGCGCCGATCATGTCATCAATTACCGCACGGACCGGTTTGAAGGCGTGGTGCGCAAGCTGACCAAGAAGAAGGGTGTTGATGTCGTGTTCGAGCATGTCGGCAAGGATACCTGGGCTGGCTCCATGCTGTGCATGAAGCGCGGCGGGCGCCTTGTGACCTGTGGCTCGACCTCCGGCGTTTCGACCGACCTGAACCTGATGATGTTGTTCCAGCAGCAATTGAAACTGCTCGGCTCGTTTGGCTGCCGGATGGAAAACATGGCCAATGCCATGCAGAAAATGGCCCGTGGCCTCGTTCATCCTGTTATCGATACGCAGGTGACGTTCGAAGATATCGACGTGGCGCTGACCCGGATGGAAAGCCGCCAGATCTTTGGCAAAATCATCCTGAAAATGGATTGATCATGCTCCGTCGGGTTCTGACAAAGGTCGTGCTGGGCCTGCGGAGATTTCCGCAATGGCTGGTGGCCAAGTTCATCCTGGTCTTGCTGACGCTGCTGAAATTGTTTCCTGCCGATACAGCCTTGAACGGTGCCGATCGGCTGGTACGGTTTATCGGGCCGAAGCTGAAGCGCCACCGGTTGATGCTGACCAATCTGCGCAATGCCTTTCCGGAAAAATCCGAGGCGGAAATCGAGATCATCGCGCTGGCCGCCTGGGGCCATATGGGCCGACAGATCGCCGAATATGTGTTTCTGGATGAGTTGTTCGATTTCGACCCGGAAAAGCTGGGAGAGGGTCGCGTTGAGGTTTCCGGCATTCCGATCTTTATGGACCTGTTGGAAAATCCGCGCCCGTTCATCGTTTTTACCGGCCATACCGGCAATTTCGAAATGCTGCCGGTGGCGGGCGCTGCCTTCGGTCTTTACGTGACGGTGCTGTTTCGCCCGCCAAATAACCCCTATATCGCCGACATGGTGTTCGATTTCCGCCGGGCGCGGATGGGCAATCTCGTGCCCTCCCATGCCGGTTCGTCCTTTCATCTGGCGCGCCAGTTGGAGGCAGGAAAGGGGGTTGGGGTGCTGGTCGACCAGAAGTTCAAGAAGGGCCAGCCCACGACGTTCTTCGGCAGCGAAGTGCGCACCAATCCGCTCCTGGCCAAGTTGGTGCGACAGTTCGGCTGCGATATCTATCCGGCCCGCTGTATCCGTCTGCCCGGCAATCGCTATCGGCTGGAAATCGAACCGAAGGTTGACATCCCGAAGGATGGTCAAGGCCGGGTCGATGTGCAGGCGACCGCGCAAATGCTGAACGACAAGGTCGAGAGCTGGGTGCGCGAATATCCCGAGCAGTGGCTTTGGTATCACGACCGCTGGAATATCAAGAAAACACTTTGAAGTCCGCTCTGGTCTTCTCAGCTTGGGACAACTCAGCTCTCGTTTGTTCAGTCTGATGCGGCGTCAAAGCGTTGACCTGGGCAACCGCTTTCCAGAAGGCAGTGTTGATGGCTTCGAACTTTGTCGATTGCCAATGGAAATAATCATCGACAAAAAGCTGTGACAGCCAGACATTGCCACGGCGGCGGGGCAATTCCCAGCCCAGCAATTCTTCTTCCTGTGCCTTCTTGAACATCCGCTTCAGGTTGGTGATCGAGATCAGATAGGTCTCTCCAAGCGCGGCAAGGCTGATTGGTCCAAGCCGATAGAGCCCATCAGCATCGGGCAAATCTGGGATCTGGCTGATCATGCCGTGCAACACCATGCCACCCATGTCCGAATTGAGAAACGGAGCAATCGTCTCACGCGGTATGCGCCAATCAGGGTCCACCACCAGAGCCTGGGCGATCATCGGCTGGGCAATCCTGAAAATAAGCGGATTGGCATCGGCCAGCGCACGGCGGCCTCCGTCATCCAGCCGGTCAAGGCAATCCAGATGGCCTAGAAACCAGGAGATCATTGCGGCCTCGGTTGCTGCCGTTGGCACCAGGATGCGCATTCGGCGATCGGCTGGGTTTTCTATTTCCTCGATAAATTTATAGGCGGACAGTTCGGCCAGAAATGACGCTGCGGTATTGCGGCTTGCCGCGCCCAATTGCATAGCCACGTCCATGAAGCGAGAGGCCGTCAGGCCCGACAGAGGATCTTCTGGCACACGTTGCAAGGCGAGTGCATACATGGAATGCGACATCAACCATTTGCGGTGACAGGCCTTGAGGCGTGAAAGGCGCGGTGTCTTAAGATGTATCCCGATCAGGTGCCGGGCGATTTCCCGCTCGATTTCCGGAAAAGCCGGATGAGCAGCGATTGCCTCACGGCTTAGAAGGGATGGGGATGAGATTTGTGAACGCGGAGATGACAACATCTGTGTTGAACCCGACAATGACGAAAGAGCAATAGGTGTTTTTTGACGGCTGTCTTACAGTCTATCCAAGAATTGCCGCTGGCCGTCTGCAAATGGCACTTTCTGCGCTTCCGGTACTCACGTACATTAAGTACGCTCCGTTCCGGTTCTCGAAATCACCATTTTCGCCAGGCCAGCAGCAATTCTTGAACAGACTGTTAGTGAACGCTCTATGGCAACAAGAATAGCGGTAAGCCAGGAAACTTCCGGTTAATCTTCATCCAAGATCATCGTGCTACCTTGTATTTTCATTGCGATGCCGATGCAACGAGCATGCTCAAAACATACGTGCTTTGTCCCATAAAATATATGGGAATAAAAATTCCTGTTTAACAAACTGTCTTTGGTATTCTCCTGCTGATATCAGGCACGGTGCAGCCCCTCGAGAAATTGAATATTTCGAAATAGTTTCAAGCATATTTGATTGGCATTCACGCGAGCAAGATGACCCTTGCTGTCAATTATATCAGGTGGGACGTGCGGCGAAAATCCATCTTCTCGGTTTGTTGCCCGAAATAGAGCCGCGCCCTCCATGCTCTTTTGAGGAAACAGGAACGCACGATTTTTCGTTTCAGCAGGGTGTTTTGGGCCGTTGCAGTCCACCGATGGCCGGGTTAAACCTTGAGCCATGAGCGACACAGTCCAAAGACCCGAAACGCTGCGCATTGCCGTGGCTCAGTTCAATCCGACCGTGGGCGATGTGGTAGGCAATCTAAGCCTTGCCCGCACCGCCCGCGCCAAGGCGGCCTCTCTGGGGGCTGATCTTCTCTTGCTGTCCGAGCTGTTCATTTCCGGCTATCCGCCGGAAGATTTGGTGCTGAAACCCGCCTTCCTACAAGCCTGCAAGGCGGCGGCGGATGAGCTGGCCGCCGATACCGCCGATGGCGGCCCGGGTGTCATCGTCGGCTTTCCACGCCAGGGCGATAAAGGCCGGCACAATTCGGTGGCGATCATCGACGGCGGCAAAATCCTCGGCCTGCGCGACAAGATCGACCTGCCCAACTACGGTGAATTCGATGAGAAGCGGGTGTTTGTCGAAGGCGACATGCCCGGACCGGTGAACTTCCGGGGTGTCCGACTAGGTGTGCCGATCTGCGAGGAAATCTGGAACGATCTCGGTGTCTGTGAGACACTCGCCGAAAGCGGTGCGGAAATTCTGCTGGTTCCCAATGGATCGCCCTACTATCACGGTAAGCTTGAGGTTCGGTATCAGGTCGTTCTGCGGCAGGTGATCGAAAGCGGCTTGCCGCTGGTCTTCGCCAATCAGGTTGGCGGCCAGGATGAACTGGTGTTTGATGGTGCCAGCTTCTGCTTCAATGCGGATAAGACGCTGGCCTTCCAGATGCCGCAGTTCGAGGAAAGCATCGTGCTGACCAATTGGACGCGGGACGCAGATGGCTGGCGCTGCGCGCCCGGCGAGGTCTCGGCTATTCCCGAGGGCGAGGAGGCTGATTATCGCGCCTGCATGCTGGGCTTTCGCGATTACGTGAACAAGAACGGCTTCAAGAGCGTGGTTCTCGGCCTGTCCGGCGGCATTGATTCGGCGATTTGTGCGGCAATGGCTGTGGATGCCCTGGGGCATGAGCGGGTGCGCACCATCATGCTACCCTATCGCTACACATCCGAAGAAAGCTTCAAGGATGCCGCCGATTGCGCCAAGGCGCTTGGCTGCCATTATGACATCGTGCCGATTTCAGAGCCGGTGGAAGGCTTTCTCTCCAGCCTCGCCGATATGTTTGAAGGCACGGAAAGCGGCATTACCGAGGAAAACCTGCAAAGCCGCACCCGTGGCACGATCTTGATGGCGGTATCGAACAAGTTCGGCTCGATGGTGGTGACAACAGGCAATAAATCGGAAATGTCGGTGGGCTATGCGACGCTCTATGGCGACATGAACGGCGGCTTCAATCCGATCAAGGACCTCTACAAGATGCAGGTCTATGCGCTGTCAGCATGGCGCAATGCGCATGTGCCAGTCGGTGCGCTCGGCCCGGCTGGTGAGGTCATTCCGGCAAACATCATCGCCAAGGCGCCATCCGCCGAACTGCGCCCAGACCAGAAGGACCAGGACAGCCTGCCACCTTATCCGGTGCTGGATGACATTCTGGAATGCCTGGTGGAAAAGGAAATGTCGGTGGACGAGATTTTGGCGCGCGGCCATGACATCGCCACCGTTCACCGCGTCGAGCACCTGCTTTACCTGGCGGAATACAAGCGCCGCCAATCGGCTCCGGGCGTGAAGATCACCAAGAAGAACTTTGGCCGCGACCGGCGCTATCCGATCACCAATCGGTTCCGAGATAGGTAGAGTGCTGATGCGAAGCTCTGTGGAGATCTACAATATCGAGACCCGGCAGAGCCGCATTGTCTGGCAAACGGAACGGCTGGTGGAGGCGCCGAACTGGTCGCGAGATGGCCAGTTCCTGATCCTCAATGATGACGGGTTGATGTATCGCCTGCCTCTGGTCGGGCAGCCGGTGCCGGAAAAGATCGGCACCGGCTTTGCCACCCGTTGCAACAATGATCATGGGCTTTCGCCGGATGGCCAATGGCTGGCGATCTGCGATAAGGTGGAGCATGGCAAAACCTGCCTCTACATCCTGCCAGCCGAAGGCGGCACGCCGATCCAGATCACCGAGAACCTGCCCTCCTACTGGCATGGCTGGTCGCCGGATGGCCAACGGGTCTGCTATTGCGGTATCCGTGACCAGGTCTTCGAAATCTACACAATCTCGGTTGACGGCAGTGATGAACTGCGCCTGACCCATGGCGAAGGCCGCAATGATGGGCCGGACTGGTCGGCGGATGGGGAATGGATTTATTTCAACTCCAGCCGCAGCGGCACGATGCAGATCTGGCGCATTCGCGCTGATGGCAGGGATGTGCAGCGCCTGACCGATGACGGGCAGGGCGACTGGTTTCCGCATCCATGCCCCAATAACCGCAAGGTGGTATTCATTTCCTATGACGCCGATGTGTTTGACCACCCGCGCGATCTCCATGTCCGGATGCGCCTGATGGACATGGACGGTGGCAATGTCGAAACCCTGTTCGAACTATTTGGCGGGCAGGGGACGATCAATGTGCCAAGCTGGTCGCCGGACGGCCAGGAATTTGCCTATGTGCGGTATTTCCCGGCGGCCGCCTAAGCATCGCCGCAGTCTGACAGTACCAGCCCTTTGTCAGGTGCCCGCATGTTTGCGGGAGAATCGGGAATGCGGTGAAATTCCGCAACGTGCCCAACGCTGTGAGGTGGATGGTTGTTGCTTTTGCCACTGGTGAGAACCGGGAAGGTGCGGCAATCAAATGAAGCCCAGTCAGAAGACCGGCCTGACACGATAGACGACGCTTGCGCGGACGGCAGGTGCGTTTTGCTTGATCGCGATTCGCAAGGGATCGCGTAGGGCGCATTGTTGGGGACCAAACGATGCAGGACTTAGTGAACGATGCTCTGGTATCTGCCGGAGCTTTTTCTGCCGAAGAACGCGCAGCCGTCTACCGGGCCATCATGACCCGTCGCGACGTGCGCGATGAATTCTTAGCCGACCCAATCGACGATGACACCCTCTGGCGGATCCTCACCGCCGCCCACCACGCCCCCTCCGTCGGTTTCATGCAGCCCTGGAATTTCATCCTGGTGCGCGATGCCGCACGGCGGCATGCCGTTTGGCAGGCTTTTTCCAAGGCCAATGACGAGGCGGCAGCGCTGTTCGAAGGCGAAAAGGCCACGCTTTACCGCAATCTGAAGCTGGAAGGGATTCTCAAAGCCCCACTCGGCATCTGCGTTACCTGCGACCCAGACCGCGCAGGCCCCGTGGTGCTGGGGCGAACCCATAACCCCCGCATGGACAGCTACTCCACCGTCTGCGCCATCCAAAACCTCTGGCTCGCCGCCCGCGCGGAAGGCATCGGCGTCGGCTGGGTCAGCATTTTTCACGAAGCCGATTTGCGCGCCATTCTCAATATTCCAGAGCGGATTGAGATTGTTGGCTACCTCTGTCTTGGCAAAGTGGCGGAACAGTATGATGAGCCGGAATTGCAAGTGAAAGGGTGGCGTAAGCGTCTGGCGCTGGAGGATTTGGTGTTTGAGGAGGGGTGGCGCGTTACCGAGTGAGACGTGAATTTTATGTGTACCGTTGGCTTTGTGGAGCTAAAAACGTCGCAAATATCCAGTTCCAAGCCTCGATATTTGCGACTGAGTTTTACAATGGATTTTTTAGCGTTCAGTCCGAGCCTTCGCTTCTATCGCAAATTCTAGGATTTCTCCGACTAGGGCGCTTGTCAGGGACAAGGCTGACGTTGGAGCGGACTTGCGCAGGTCATGCTTCAAACAGAAAATCCGGCTCATAACTTATCGGAAAATTCACTGATCTCGCGATGAAGCAGACCTCGTGAATTTTGTGATGAATTGCGGTTGCGGCTTCGATATCTGTTCCGGAAAAAACTGTTATGCGTGGACGCAAGGTAGCGGCGGTGAAACGACCTGCCCCACCTTTTTCAATTGCACCAACTCCAAGGGGTGTATCTTCATAGCGGGTCACGATGATCCCTGCATCGGAAGCATAGTGCAAATACCAAAGCATGTGACATGCTGAAAGCGCCGAGAGTAAAAGATCTTCGGGGTTCATTTTGCTGGGGTCACCACCAAGCAAAGGGTCGTTTGAGCAGTGAATGACCGGCTTTCCCGGAACCGCGACATCCCAGCTCCGGTCGTAACTGCGGTAGCTAGCGGTGCCTTCTCCCCTATTTCCCGTCCAGATCACGGATGAGGTGTAATGATGCGTCATTGGCTTCCCTTTCTATCGGTGTTGTTGTATACGCGTATACACAACAAGCGAAAGAAAGACAAATGGATATTACTGCACAGCTCCGCTCGGCAATTCTTGAGGGGAAATATCCCCCCGGAACGCTTTTGTCGCAGACGGACCTCGCCAGAGAGTATGCTGTGAGTCGTATACCGATCCGCGACGCTTTGTTGGGCCTTGCCGCCGACAAACTGATCGAAGTGCTTCCCGGAAAGGGCGCGCGAGTCGTCACCCTTTCGACCAAGGAGTTGGAGGAGGTGTTCGAGTTGAGGATCATGTTGGAGTGTGATCTTCTGCGCCGCGCTGTGTTGAACGCTGGTGAGGAGGCAAAATCAGAGGTTTTGTATGTGCTCAAGCGGTCATCTCTGGAGGCGGGTAGGCCGGGTTGGCAAAAAGGGGACTGGGATTTTCATCGTGCGCTCTACAGTGCGGCGGATAGGCCACGGCAACTGGCCCTTGTCGACGAACTGCGAAAAATTTGTGTTGTGCAAGCGTGTAAATACACTGTGCTCGCCGCAGAAACGGAGCGATGGTTGCATGATCATGAGGCAATTGTAGAGGCTTATGTTGGAGGATGTGCGGATGAAGCCTCTGCCTTGCTGACCAATCATCTTCGGGCGTCTTTGGACAAGTTGCTCTCCCTTACCCGAGAATTAGATAAAGACAGCTGAGGATTTAAATCGAATTTTGCGCCGACACTAATTAAAGCGGAGATTTTATATCCGGTTCTCGCAATACAAAAAAAGCGGGAGAACAAGGATATGCTTCTGCTTGTCACGCCATAGCCTTATCGCGCGACGCGTTTCCATCGATAGAGCCACGCATCTTTCCGCGTATTTGTGGCGGAGAGAAAGAGAGATGCAGGGAGAAACGCAGCGCGCTCAAGACCGATTTTTTCGAGCGCTCTCAAGCTGGCGTGATATTCCGCAGCGCAACAGGTCGTAACTTCTGGCAAGGTGGACGTGTTCACGATCCAATCCATCACGGCAATTCCGGCTTCCGTAACAAGACATTGACCCCAGTGGGATTGTCCGATGCCATAGTGGATTTCAGCGGTATTGCTTTCAATGAAGAGAAGAAGCAGGCCAATTGCCGTTTCGTCGTTGTTAAAAATGGTCCATACGAAGCGGCTCATCTTCAGCCAGTTCAGCTCACCCCATGCCTCCATGGTGGCTCGCGTTCTTTCCACCGAAGCATGAGTTGTGCGTTGAAGGTAACGTGAAGCTTCCACGCTGCCGGTATATGCTTCAAAAACAGCGTCGGCATGTTCTGGGCGTGCTGCGCGCAATGCAAGCCGGGACGTGAGAATAGAAGTGGGTGGGGTCGCAGACATATTTTCACCTATCCTTCTGATAGGAATGTTCTTTAGTTCTTTGCGACCGAGACGATGGATGGCGTTCTTTGCGGCTTACCACATAGAACGCTACCTGAGCGCAGTCAGACGCTGACTATAGCGGCGTCCGATATTTGTTTCAAACAGGTCGAACCAAAATATGCTTCTTCTTGCCCAATGACAGCTTGATCACCCCATCAGCCGTCACTTCACCCGCCCCAATGCTCATGCGCTCATCAGAAACGCCTTGATCATTGATCTTCACGGCTCCGCCCTGCACATGGCGGCGGGCTTCGCCGTTGGAGGCGGCGAGGCCGGCTTTGACGATCAGGGCTAGAAGGCCGATACCGGATTCAAGCTCGGCGCTAGCGACCTCGATGGAGGGCAGGTTATCGGCCAGTGCGCCTTCCTCGAAGGTTTTGCGGGCGGTCTCAGCCGCTTCTTCGGCGGCGGTGCGGCCATGCAGGATGGCGGTGATTTCGGTGGCGAGGATTTTCTTGACCTCGTTGATTTCCGAACCGCCCAGCGCAGACAACTTGGCAATCTCATCCATCGGCAGCGTTGTGTAGAGCTTCAGGAAGCGGCTGACGTCGGCATCTTCCGTGTTGCGCCAATATTGCCAGAAATCATAGGCCGAGAGCAGATCTGCATTCAGCCACACTGCGCCCGTGGCCGACTTGCCCATCTTGGCACCGGAGGATGTCGTCAACAGCGGCGAGGTCAGCGCGTAGAGCTGCGGTGTGCCCATGCGGTGGCCAAGGTCAATACCGTTGATGATATTGCCCCATTGGTCAGAACCACCCATTTGCAGCCGGCAGCCGTAGCGCTTGTTCAGCTCGACATAATCGTAGGCCTGGAGAATCATGTAGTTGAATTCCAGGAAGGACAGCGACTGTTCGCGGTCGAGGCGGGTCTTGACGCTCTCGAACGACAGCATGCGGTTGACAGAGAAATGGCGGCCAACATCGCGCAGGAATTCGAGATAGTTCAGCCCACGCAACCATTCGGCATTGTTGAGCATCAATGCGCCGCCCTTGGGGCCCTTGTCGTAATCGAGGTAATGCGCGAAGCAGCGCTTGATCGAGGCAATGTTGTCCTCGATCTTGTCCACGGTCATCAATTGACGGGCTTCTTCCTTGAAGGATGGATCGCCCACCATGCCAGTGCCGCCACCCATCAGGGAAATCGGCTGATGGCCGGTTGCCTGAAACCAGTGCAACATCATGATCTGAATGAGCGAACCCGCATGCAGGGAGGAGGCGGTGGGGTCATAGCCGATATAGGCGGTCACGCTTTCCTTGGACAACAGATCATCGAGGCCGGTTTCATCGGAAATCTGATGAATAAAACCGCGCTCATGCATTGTACGGAGGAAATCGGACTTGAACTTGGACATGATCGTCACGCCTTCTGGTATCGGACTTTGGTCTTGTGAATTTGGAATTCGAGGCGGCTTTATCATTGTTTTTTGAAAAGTGCATCAATTTCAGCCATCAATGGCGCTCTTTCTGACCGCCCGCAAAAGGAACATCGAGTCGTGACCAAAACGCTGCAAGCAATCGGCCTGATGAGTGGCACCTCCATGGACGGAATCGATGTTGCTCTGGTCACCACGGATGGCGAGACGGTGGTGGAGCGGGGGCCGTTTCTGGCGGTCGCCTATGACGATGCGTTTCGCCAGCGGCTGAAGCAGGGGCTGGAGGATGCCAAGGCGATCACCGACCGCCGTCAGCGCCCTGAAAGCCTGGCCGCGCTGGAGAGGGAGTTGACGCTGCGTCATGCGGAGGCGGTCCAGACCTTTCTGAGTCAGAAAGGGCTTCGCGCCCGCGATATCGATGTCATCGGCTTTCATGGACAAACGGTGCTGCACAGGCCGGATCAGGCTTTGACAGTGCAGCTTGGCGATGGGGCGTTGTTGGCCCGCGAAACCGGTATTGAAGTTGTCTATGATATGCGCGCCAACGATATGGTGCATGGCGGGCAGGGTGCGCCGCTGGTGCCTGCCTATCATGCTGCGCTGGCTGGCGGATTGGGAGCTGAAAGCCTTCCGGCCTGTTTCGTCAATATCGGTGGCATTTCCAACCTGACCTATATCGGTGCTGACGGCGAAATCGCCGCCTTCGACAGTGGTCCCGGCAATACCTTGATTGACCAATGGGTCGAGACCCATACCGGCCTTGCTTTCGATGCCGGGGGCGGGATTGCTGCCAAGGGCCGGGTGGTGAAGTCCTTGGCGGATCGTTATCTCAGCCATGGGTTTTTCACCGCCAATCTGCGCCGCTCATTGGATCGTAATGATTTTACCCCGCCCAAGGCTGGCGATATCAGCCTTGAAGATGGCGCGCGTACGCTGGCACATGTGGCCGCGGCGGCGATTTTCGCCTCGGCCCGGCATTTGCCGAAAAAGCCGAAAACCTATGTGATCTGCGGCGGTGGCCGGTTGAATGCGGTTATCATGGCGGATTTGAGCGAGATGGCGGCGCGGGAAGGGGCTGATATCGTCAATGCCGATGATCTGGCGCTCGATGGCGATGCCATGGAGGCGGAGGCCTGGGCCTATCTGGCGGTACGCTCGCTGAAGGGCCTGCCCTTGACCTTTCCCGGCACCACTGGCGTGCGCCAGGCGGTATCGGGCGGAGTCTATCAGATGCC
Source organism: Agrobacterium vitis (assembly GCF_014926405.1). Lineage (NCBI taxonomy): Bacteria > Pseudomonadati > Pseudomonadota > Alphaproteobacteria > Hyphomicrobiales > Rhizobiaceae > Gillisella > Gillisella vitis. The sequence continues at coordinate 1,583,582 of NZ_JACXXJ020000005.1, read as the reverse complement.
GCTGGTCTGCGAGACCGAGCGGCTTTTGCTGACCCCATGGCGGGCGGGTGACGAGACATTGCTGTCCGACCTGCATTCCACCCCTGAAACCAGCCGCTTTGTCAGCACGGGAGCGCCATGGAGCCAGTCCTACTCGGCGGAACGTATCGATGGCTGGATGGATGACTATGAGGCAAATGGTGTTGGTAAGCTCAAGCTGATTGCCCGGGACGATGGCCGCTTCATCGGGCGCGCTGGTTTCTCATGGTCGAAGGACAGCGGGCATTACGAACTGGGCTATTCCATCTGCCATGATGAATGGGGCAAAGGCTTTGCAACGGAAATCGCTGATGGCTTGAAACACTGGTTTTTTGAGCAAGGCATCGGTAACGCCTTCATCGCCTTCGCCCATGTGGATAACGCGGCCTCGCAGGCCGTGCTGCGCAAGATCGGCCTTACGGAGACGGAGCAGCGCGACTACAAAGGTCGGCCATTTCAGTTTTTTGAATGCGTGGCGCCTGAGTAATCGCAGGTCTGTGACCGCTGAAAAATACCCGTCCTTAACATGAACAACAGGATCAGATTGCGTTCATCTTGTTTCGCTTAATCTCCAGTCATCGTTTCCAGTGAAACGCATCAGGAGATAGAAGATGAAGAAATTTTTGGTCGCATGTCTGATCGGTCTGGGAAGCATCACAGCAACGGCGGCGCCGTCTCTGGCCGATGATGTCAGGGTAATGGTGTATGATCGCGGTCATAATCCTGATCGCTACTACAGCCGTGACGATCGTCGTCCGCATCATCGCAATTTCGAGCGGCGTCATCACGCCTACCGCGATAACTGCCGGACCAAGAAGGTCAAGTTCCGTCATCATGGGCGTTGGGTCTACAAGACAACCACGGTTTGCCGTTAAGCCCATCAGCTTGAATTAGGATAGAAAAAAAGCCGGATCAGAAATGATCCGGCTTTATAATGTCAGCTATTCAGCTGGAATATGGCTCCCCGGGCCGGATTCGAACCGGCGACCTGTCGATTAACAGTCGAATGCTCTACCGCTGAGCTACCAGGGAATGTACCGTTTGAAGCGGTGTGAACCGCGTCCGTTGGTGTGAGTGGGCTTCTACTCAGGCTTTCATGGTTTGCCAAGTCCCTTTTTGAAAAAAAAGTGCCTCTTGTTTTGTTTTCCCCTCTTTCCCATCTGATGTCTGTGGGAAAACTGGCCTCAAGCGGCCTTGAAGGATGACTGTGACGGAAAAGAAAACCAAGACCTATCATATGGATACCGAGAAGGGCCGCCTGCATCTGGGGCGTTTCAACCTGCCGATCCCGCAGTCTCGCGGCGGGCGGATCACGGTTGGCAGTCTTCTGGTGGTTGGTGGCTGCCTTGGTTTTCTGCCTGTGCTTGGCTTCTGGATGGTGCCGCTTGGCGTACTGGTCCTGTCCCATGACGTCGCGCCGGTCCGGCGGTTCCGCCGAAGGGCCGGGCTGAAATTTGCCAGGGCTCAAAAAAATGGTTGGAAACTGGGGCGCAAACGTCGGCCCCATATGCAGCGGTGAGGGGTCAGAACTCGTTTGTTCAGGCGAAATAACGCCGCTTCGGTTCCACGGCCTGGGTGCCCTGTACGGCGGGAATCGTTTGCAGGACGCGCTTGGCAGGCAGGATGGCAATCACTTCCGTCCCTTCGCGCAGTTTTGACTTCAGCTTGAATTCGCCGCCATGCTTGGCAAGGATTGCCTGGACGATGGGAAGGCCGAGGCCCGTCCCCTGTTCGGCGCTCTTGATGGCGATGGAGCCTTGGCCGAAGGCAGAGAGCACCACGGGGATTTCCTCTTCGGCGATGCCGGGACCATTGTCTTTGATGGAGACATATTGCCCGCCGCCGACTGTCCAGCCGACCTTGACGAGGATTTCTCCGCCCGGCGGCGTGAATTTCACGGCATTTGACAAGAGGTTCAGCACCACTTGCCGAAGCGCCTTTTCATCGGCCCAAAGGGCGGGCAGGTTGATCTCATATTGCTGGGATATCTTGATGTCCTTGGCCTTGGCGCGCAATTGCACCATGCCGACGCAGTCCTCGGCGACTTCAAGCAACGAGATCGATTCTTCCGAAAGATCGTATTTTCCAGCCTCGATTCGGGACAGATCGAGGATTTCGTTGATCAGATTGAGCAGGTGCTGGCCGGATCTGTGAATATCGCCGGAATATTCCCGGTAAAGCGGATTGTTGAGCGGTCCCAGCACTTCCTGGGCCATGACCTCGGAAAAGCCGAGAATGGCATTCAATGGTGTGCGCAACTCATGCGACATCGAGGCGAGAAACCGCGATTTTGCCATATTGGCTTCTTCCGCCCGGCGGCGGGCCTCATCCGACATGGATTTGGCCACTTCCAGCTCGGCGATCAGGTCGTCCTTCTCGCTCTGGAAGGATATCAGCTTGAGGTTGGAGACATAGAGCCTGCCGGTGATATAGATGAAGAACAGCACGGAGACGGTAAAGGCCAGGGCCAGCGTTGCGTCGTCGACACGCTGAGAAACAAACGCCTGTGCGGAAAGCGCAATGATCGGTGGGGTAAACGCATAGAGTACGGCCTGACGCAGCAGAATATTGGTCATGGCCGTGGTGCAGAGCACCACCAGCAGCACGGAGCCTTTCAGCAGCAGGTCGCTTGTCGGGCCGCAGGCCTCGCAGGTCTGGAAGGTAAAGGCCGCCCAGCAGCAGCCCATGGCCAGATGCCCGCCCAGCAGAACATGGCGCCAATGTTCCTGGCGATGGGTGACCGGAATGCGCTTGGCAGCCTTGCGGATGAGCAGAATGTTCAGGGCGTGAATGCTCAGCGTCAGCAGCGCCCAGAGGATATAAATCGGGCTTCCCGACAGGTAGGCCGTCAGGCCCGCGGTCAATATCGTGATGAAGGGTGTGATGGCCGCGCCTTGCAGGCTGGCCTGGGTATGCATGGAAAGCAGGTCTTTTTCGAAAGCCGGTGTGCCGCCATGGGTGGAATGCAGGCGTTCTCTGGTCACGCGCAAGGCTTTCGCCGTCGCCTTGTTGCGGTGGCTACGCGATAGGTCGACAATATTCTTGTCAGTAGAGTTTGAAACGCCGTTACCCATGATGTGGTTGCATTTTTTCCGCGGTCCGTCTCAGACTAGCCATGAAGTCTTAAGAGTTACTTTCTGGAAAGGTTTTATTTGCCATTCTCGGATACCGGCTGTTATTGAAAAGGGCCAGATTGTGTCACGCATGCATCGGATCATTGCTGCCGCCTTCGTCTGCCTGGTCATCGGCACGATGATTGCCGCCGCCTTCTGGCCCCGCAAGGTGCCGTCTTTCGATGGCCCTTTCGTGATTGCCGATGGTGAAACATTGGTGACAAATGGTCAACGCCTGCAACTCAAAGGCCTGGATTCACCCGAAATTGGTCAGCGGTGCCGGGGCGAGGATGGCGTGGTCCAGCTTTGCGGTGCGCAGGCCCGATTCGGTCTGGCCCAGCGTATGGCTCAGGCTGGCGTCCTCTGCCAGGGGTCGGACCGCATCGACAACGACCGTATTCTTGTGACCTGCACTGCCATGGGCCGCGATGTCGGCGCCGAGATGGTTCGCTCCGGTCTTGTTTTGAATGCGGGCGGCTATGAGAATGAGGAAAAGCAGGCCCAGGCCGACAAAGTGGGGCTTTGGGCAGGCGCGTTCGACCGGCCGGAAGAATGGCGAAGGCTGCATCCTCGCAATGATATTATCCGCAGGCAGGACGAAAATTGACCGTGAGCTTGCCGAGGGATCTTCAAGGATTGCGCGCCGCCATTCACGCCTGCCGGATCTGTCGAGATTGTCCGACGCAGGTAACGGCGCTGCCGCATGAGCCCAGGCCTGTAGCGGTCCTGTCGTCCACCGCCCGCATTCTGATTGCCGGACAGGCACCGGGCAAGCGGGTGCATGAAACCGGACTGCCTTTCAATGATGCCTCCGGCGATCGGCTGCGGCAATGGCTGGGCGTGGACAGGGAGGCGTTTTACGATAGCGACAACTTTGCCATCCTGCCGATGGGATTCTGCTTTCCGGGATATGATGCCAGCGGCCACGATCTGCCGCCTCGGCGCGAATGCGCCCCGCATTGGCGCGATGCCGCCATTGCGGTCATGCCTCAGGTGGAACTGGTGCTTGCCATCGGCCAATATGCGCAACGCTGGCATATGGGCGACCTGCGAAAACCAACCTTGCATGCCACGGTGGAAAGCTGGCGCGAATCGTTTTTTACCAACCGGCCAGGTCCGAAGATTTTGCCGCTGCCTCATCCCAGTTGGCGAAACAGTGGTTGGCTGCGTCGCAATCCGTGGTTTGAGGCAGAATTGCTACCTGTCTTGAAAAAGCAAGTGGATCACTGTCTGCGGTGAAAGCATTTTGCTTTCGTTTGCTCCAAATTGCGCTATACCGGAAAAAAATTTCAATGGTGTCGCTCATGGATCGTCTGGACCGTAAAATTCTGCGTATTCTGCAGGAGGATTCCACTCTTGCCGTTGCTGACCTCGCCAAGAAGGTCGGTCTTTCCACCACGCCCTGCTGGCGGCGTATCCAGAAGATGGAAGAGGATGGCGTGATCAAGCGCCGTGTAGCGCTGCTTGATCCGGTTAAGGTCAATACCAAGGTGACGGTGTTCGTCTCGGTGCGCACCAATACCCATTCGATTGAATGGCTGAAGCGCTTTTCCGAAGTGGTGGGGGAATTTCCCGAAGTGGTGGAATTCTATCGCATGAGTGGTGACGTCGATTATCTGCTGCGGGTCGTGGTGCCTGACATCGGTGCCTATGATGCCTTTTACAAGCGGCTGATCGCCAAGATCGAGATTCGCGACGTATCCTCTGCCTTCGCCATGGAGCAGATCAAATACACGACCGAATTGCCGCTCGATTACATGATGCTCGATAATAACAAATCGGGTGAGGAATAAGGGTTGGGGAGCCTGACAGACAGGCTCCCTCGAACTTGTTATTTTTCCAGCCGGGCCAGCAGGGATGATGTGTCCCAGCGATTGCCTCCAAGCTTCTGCACGTCCCCATAGAACTGATCGACGAGAGCTGTAAGCGGCAGGGTGGCACCATTGGTCTTGGCTTCGTTCAGCACGATGCCCAGATCCTTGCGCATCCAATCGACGGCAAAGCCGAAATCATATTTGCCGACGGCCATGGTCTTGTGACGGTTTTCCATCTGCCAGGAGCCAGCAGCTCCCTTGGAAATCACCTCGATGACCTTTTCGATGTCGAGACCGGCCCGCTTGCCGAAATGCACGCCTTCAGCCAAGCCCTGAACGATGCCAGCAATGCAGATTTGGTTGATCATCTTGGTCAACTGGCCGGAACCCGCTGGCCCCATTAGGCCGATCATTCGTGCATAAGCTTCGATCACCGGGCGGGCCTGTTCGAACACCGACTCCTCTCCACCGCACATCACCGTCAGCACACCATTTTCCGCGCCAGCCTGGCCGCCGGACACTGGCGCATCGATGAAGCCGAGGTCTTTGGCTTTCGCAGCCTCATAAAGTTCACGGGCCACGTCCGCTGAGGCGGTGGTATTGTCGATCAAGATCGCACCGGCTTTCATGCCAGCGAAAACGCCATCGGCGCCAATGGTGACGGCGCGCAGGTCATCGTCATTGCCGACGCAGGTGAAGACGAAATCAGCACCCTTCGCGGCCTCTGCCGGTGTCAGGCCCAGCGCCCCGCCATGCTGGGCCACCCAGCTTTCGGCCTTGGCCGTGGTGCGGTTATAGACCGTCACATCATGGCCGCCCTTCGCCTTCAGGTGTCCGGCCATGGGATAGCCCATGACGCCCAATCCGATGAATGCCACCTTGGCCATGTTTTAAGACTCCTTTGCTTATTGCGTGCGGCAAGAGGTATCGCAGCCCGTCCTGTAGGAAAAGGTATTTTTGGGTGAAGCGGCCTTGATGAGGATGGTGCCGGATCAGTGTTTCAATTCGTGGGCAAGGTGTTGCAGGGACCCAATGACACAGGCTGCCATACCTGGCGCACTGATATTGTGTTCGCCATCCTCAACAATAATCAACCGACTGCCCGGCCAGGCCTGATGCAGGTCATAGGCCGTCTTCAACGGACTGCCGAAATCGAGGCGACCGTGAATCAATATGGCAGGAATGCCGTCCAACAGTTTGATTCCTTGACGAATGTCTCCGTCAGCGAGCCAGGCACGATGCGACCAGTAGTGGGTGACGAGCCGGGCAAAACACAGCCGAAACCGGGCATCCGACCATCTGGCATGAGGACTATAGTCCGGCTTTACGGCAAGAATGGCAGATTCCCATTCGCACCAGGCACTTGCGGCCTTTTCATGAATCTGTTTGTCAGGATTGATCAGCAGCCGATGATAGGCGGTAATGAGATCACCGTCTTGCTGATCCCTTGGTAGATGGCTGAGAAAACGCGCATGTTCTGCAGGAAAAAACTGTCCGACGCCACGGGTGATCCATTCGATTTCGGCAGCACTTGTCGTGACCACCATGGTCAGCAGCAGGCCGAGAACCCGTGTCCGATGCGCTTGGGCATAGGCGAGCGCCAGTGTTGATCCCCACGAGCCGCCCATCACCAGCCAGCGCTGAATGCCAAGATGGAAGCGCAGCGCTTCGATATCCTCAAGCAGATGCGGCAGTGTATTGGTGCTGAGATCGACCACCGGATCGCCGGCAAAGGGAAGACTGCGGCCGCAATGGCGCTGGTCGAACTGGATGATGTGATAGTGCTCGGGATCGAAGAATCGGCGTGTGGTTTCGGACAGGCCGGAACCGGGGCCGCCATGCAGAATAAGGGCCGGGATGCCCTTACGGTTGCCGCTGCATTCGAAATAGATCCGGTGGCCGTCCGTGACCGGCAGATGGCCGGTTCGGTAGGGCGGCAAGGGCGGATGAAGATCTGGTCCGGTCATCTCGCCCTCGCTTGGTTTCGATCAGTTCAAGGTTTTCAATTGTGCGATAACCAGATGGCCCGGGGAAGGCTCACCATCCTGCATCCGCACATTGATGTCGGTGACTTCGACGACCTCGAAGCCGGTGGCGGCCAGCCGCTCGCGGATATAGGTCTGCGCATGGACGAACCGCTGATGCGGCCCGACCTTGTAGGGCACATCCTCGCCCATGGTTTCCGAGGAGAAGATGAAATAGCCGCCCAGCATCAGATTTTCCGATACGCCGAAAAACAGCGGCTCAAGCGCGCCGAGATAGGGCAGGACATCGGTGGCGGTGATCACGTCGAACAGGTCCTCGTCATTGTCCTCAAGGAAATCCTCGACTTCGGCAACGTAAAGCGTGTCGTATAGGTCTTTCTCATGGGCGATCTCGACCATGTTTTCCGAAAGATCGATGCCTGTGATATCGTCCACCATGTCACGCAGGGTGCCGCCGGTCAGCCCGGTGCCGCAGCCGAGATCCAGCAGGCGCTTGAATGGGCCAAGCTTCAACTCCTGCAAGCGCTGGCGCACGATGACTGGCACGGCGTAGCCGAGCTGATCAACGAGAATATCTTCGAAATCCTCGGCATGCTGGTCAAACAACGTTTCAACATAGGCGTCGGAGGCACGCGGCGGCGTTTCCCCTCGGCCAAGCGAGGCAAGGCGGACAGCAGCGCCGCCATGGTCTTCCGGGTCGATTTCCAGAACCTCGTGATAGGCTTTCACCGCAGCGTCGATATCGCCAGCCTTTTCGAGCGCCAAGGCGCGGTTATAAGCCTCAGACAGCTTCTCTTCATCGATTTTCGCCATTGCGTCGCCCTCAGATCACGCCGCCGCGCACCGGACCGGCGCATCAGGCTCTGGCGTAAATTTCAATCCATCCGCATGATCTCGGCCCGTCATTGAAAGTCAATGGTCGGTGCCGAGAACAGGCGATTGGCGTGAGGGTCTACCGGCTCATGGCGCGTTTTGCAACATCGCCAGTCTGCCCTTCAAAGCCCACTGTCAATGCAGGATGAATTCGCCTTTCAGCGCGCGCCATTCATTGGCGGCAATCAGCTTGCGATGGACATAGCGCACCGAATGAAGCGGTCCATCCAGCTTTTCCTGCCAGAATTTCAGAAAGCCGCGCATTTCCGGAAAATCCGGGGCCAGATCGTAATTCTGCCAGATGAAGGTTTGCAGCAGGTTTTGGTGATCAGGCATGCGGTAGAGAATTTGCGCTGTGGTCATGCCATAGCCTTTCAGCATCATTTCCATATCGGAAGTCATGCCAGATTTATGTGTGTCGTCATTCCTGATGTCAGTGTTCATGGCAACCTCGTTTCGTTCCCATTCTGATCCCGGCGGCACAGGTGCGACCTGCCCGTCGCGCATCGGTTCGTCCGATAGGAAGATGGTTCCATGCGAGGCTTAATCGAGGCTTAACAAAACTGTCATAAATGACATTTCAAAATAAAAATCATATGGTTAGCAGCGTATCGCCTTGAGTGCTGCCAGGTTTTGTCAGCGCTTGAGATGGCGCGTCAGCCGTGTCTCGATGGCGGCCCAGCCATGGCGCAGGATTTCGACAATGGTGAGATAGAAGATCGCCGCCCAAAGATAGGTCTGGTAGTCGAAGGTGCGCGAGAAGGCGTAGCGGGTCTCGCCCATCATATCGAGAACGGTGATGATTGACAGAATGGCCGAACCCTTGACCATCAGGATGATTTCATTGCCGTAAGGCCGAAGCGCGACGATCAGCGCCTGCGGCAGGATGATTTTCCAGAAGGTGACGGTGCGCGGCAGACCCAGCGAAGCAGCACCTTCATGCTGGCCGCGTCCAACGCTGCGGATCGCGCCCCGCAGGATCTCTGCCTGATAGGCGGCCGTGTTCAGTGACAGAGCCAGCAACCCGCAATACCAGGCATCGCGGAAGAACCACCAGAGACCGACGGCCTCGAATTCCGTCCGGAACCCACCCAGGCCGTAATAGACCAGAAAAACCTGCGCCAGCAGCGGCGTACCGCGAAAGACATAGACATAGGCATAGGTCACGGCATTGGCCAGACGGTTTTTCGACATCCGGCCAAAGGCGATTGGGATAGAGAGGACCGCGCCTGCGGCAATCGAGATGACGACGATGCTGAGCGTCGTCCCAAGGCCCGAAATAAAACGCGGACCGTATTTGACGAATTTATCCTGGTCCCAATTGCCGATCATCATCGCCAGCAGGCCAAGGCCAAGCAAAGCCCAGACCAGCAGCAAAGATCCGCCCAATACCCGGCCAGGGGTAACGCGATGCTCATGTCTTGGAGGTGCTGGGCGCGGCGGAATCAGTTCAAGACTGTGGCTCATCGGTTCGCCCCCGACTGTTTCGTCCAGTTTTCGATATAGCCGACGGCGATGGAGGAGAGGATTGCCAGCACCAGATAAAGCGCACAGGCAATCGTGTAAAACAGGAAGGCTTCCTTGGTGACACGGGCGGCAATGCCGGTCTGGCGGATAATGTCGGAAAGGCCGATGACAGAGACCAGCGCGGTATCCTTCAAAAGGTTCATCCACAGATTGACGATGCCGGGCAGGGCGATGCGGATCAATTGCGGCACGATCACCAGCAGCATGGTCTTGGTGCGCGACAGGCCTATGGCAAAGCCCGCCTCATACTGACCGGAGGGAATGGCGCGAAAAGCCGATTGTAGCACCTCGGCGCAATAGGACGAAAACACCAGAGCCAGCGCGATCATGCCCGCAAAAAATGCGTTGATTTCAATCCGTTCCTCAAAGCCCATGGAGGCGAGGACGGCCTGGATCAGGATCTGCGAGCCGTAATAGACGATGAACAGCGTCAGGAGTTCGGGCAGGCCGCGAAAGATCGTCGTATAGATTGCGGCTGCCTGGCGCAGCATGCGCTCGCTGCTTTGCGTGGCAAGGGCAATCAGGAAGCCGATTGCCAATCCGAAGGGCAGGGTTGCTGCAGCCAGCGTGACGGTGACCTTGAAGCCGAAACCGATTTCATCGCCCCAGCCAGCGTCGCCGCAGGCCAGAAGTGTCCCGGATGCAAACCAGGTGAAGATCCCGGCGCTGCCGCAAAAGGGATCGAAAATCTGCGAAACGAGCGCCCAGAAGGCGTCGAGCGCGGAAGCGAGTCCGCCCATTTAGCCAATTCCCCTTGCGGTCTTTGCAGCATGTTTTTGTTTTGTCTGTTGTGCGTGATCCGGGTAGCCCCGGATCACGCCGTCTTAAACCGATTTATTTGTCGCCGTAAACGTCAAAATCGAAATATTTGGCATTGATCTTCTGGTAGGTGCCATTGGCACGAATGGCGGCGATGGCCTTGGTGAAGCGGTCAGCCAGAGCGGTTTCGCCCTTGCGAACGGCAATGCCAGCACCCTCGCCGTTGATCACAGGATCGATTGGCAGTGGCGTCAGGATCTTGCAGCAGGTGCCCGCATCGCTTTTGACCCATTGCGTCAGCACCACGACATCGTCGATGACAGCATCGATACGGCCATTGGTGATGTCCAGCTTGTATTCGTCGGCTGTCGGGTAAAGCTTCAGCTGCGCATCAGCCATATGCTTTTCCGCATAATTGGCATGAGACGTGGAGCTTTGGGCACCGATGGTCTTGCCCTTTAGGTCTTCGACGCTTTTGGCTGGCGAATCCTTCGGCACGGCGATGGCTGGAGGGGTGTTGTAGTATTTCTTGGAGAAATCCACCTTTTCCAGACGCTCGGGGGTGATCGACATCGACGCGACGATGGCGTCGAATTTCTTCGCCTGCAAGGCGGGGATGATGCCATCCCAATCATTGGTCTTGAAGGTGCATGTCACCTTCATTTCTTCGCAAAGCGCCTTGGCGATATCGATGTCGAAACCGGTCAGCGAACCGTCGGCTTCCAGGCTGTTGAAGGGCGGATAAGCACCTTCCGTGCCGATAACGAGCTTTTCTTCAGCCATGGCGCCACCGGCAAACAATGACAGGGCAGTAAGGGAGGCGGCGGCCAGAAAACGGGTCGAGATACGCATGAGATCCTCTCTGTTGGTTGCCATGTGGGATGGGAATGTCCCGCTGGCGCAGGTGCCGGCCATTTCTTTGAATTTTCGCCGGAACGTTTCGCCAGTTTTTCCGTTTTTGCGGAAATTGCAACTGCTAATGCTAGCCACTCCCCGCCTCATATTGTGAACATGCTATTCACCCTTCGTTCATTCCAATCCAGCCATCTTCCTGCCTAGAATCCGGCGCGTAAAAGCACGTCGTTAAAGAATCGAATTCAAGAACAACGAGGCAAAATGCCTCAACTGCGAGGAAAACCCATGGCAGTACAATCCAGGATAACGGCATCGGTGCTGATTGCACTTGCAAATCTCGTTGCCGCACCATCCTTTGCCGCCTCTTATACTTCCGACACTCTCGCACAAGGCCAGGATATTGCCGGCCGGATGCGGGCTATGTCGGCTGGCACAACACTTGACGGTCACGGGATCGTGCTGATGACCCAGGCCGAGCCGCCGCCGGAAGAGCTGCCGAAGCAGAAAAAGAAGGGGCCGCCGGAAGAAGGCAAGCCGGGTGAGGAGCGCCCACCTGAGGCCGCAAAACCGCCGAAAGAAGAGAAACGCCCTGAAGCGCCACCCGCTCGCAACGAAGCCCCGCCAACCGCCCGGGAAGAAGCGCCTGCTCAACAGACCAGGCCAAAGCCTCCGGCAGCAATGGAAGCTCCTTCCGCTGAGTCGCCACCGCAGAAAAAACATGAAAAGCCGATGGAGCCAGCGATAGAGCCGCAAAAGGCTCCTTCGCCACCGAAAATGGAGCCGCCGAAAATGGCCGAGCCTCCAGCTGAACCGCAAGAAAAACCGGTGAAGCCGAAAAAGAGTGAATCTCAGCCGCCTGTGCCTCCTGCCGGTGAGCCGAAAGGCGCACAGACACCGCCGGTCGGTGAGCGCACCATTGCACCCCAGCCCGGAACCCCTCAACCTGGAATGCCCAAGGGCGATGCGCAGCCCGTGAAACCGGAAGACCAGAGACCGGCTGGCAAGAAGCCCGTTGCGAACCCTGCTGCTCAAAATCCGGCTGAACAAGTTCCGGCTGGAAAAGCCCCGGAAGGCCAGAAGCGTCCAAATCCGCAAGCGGAAGGTCAAGCCCCAGTAGGTCAAGCACCGGTAGGCCAACCACAGAAGGCCAAAAGCCGCAAGCTCCACGGCCAGCCGAACCGGAACCGCAAGCCAAGCCCGAACCCAAAACGACACCTGAACCTCAAGTAAAGCCGGTTGCGCCTAACGCGCCCGCGGAGCCCCCTTCGGGCAATCCGCCAGCAGGCAAGCCTCCAGCGCCTCCGGTTGCCGAACCGTCGTTGCCGGGTGGGCCGAAGCCGCCTGCCGAGGCACCGGGTGCACCGAAGGCGCCGCAACCGCCCGTTCAGCCTGGCGCGCCTGCCGCACCACGTGCCGATGCTCCCATGCCGCCACCGCCCGGTCCCGGCAATGATGAGGCTGGCAAGCCTCGTCCTGCTCTGTTGCCGCCAATGAACGCCACACAGTCTCGTGAGCAGGTGGTCTTCCCGGTCAGGGTGGAAAGGGCGGGGCTCCTGGTCTGGGTGGTCAAGCCGGGCAGAATGGACAGCCGGGTCAGCCGGACACCCGGTCGTCCGGGAGCGCCTGATAATGCCGTGAGTGATCAGCAATTGCGTCCGCAATTGCCGCCGCAGGAACAGGCACCGTTTACGCCGAAGGAATTGCAGAGGTCTGCGCGCTTTGGCCGACAAGCCGTCGCAGACCGATGAAACCATCATCCTGCCGGTGGATCGCGGTGCGCCCGTGCTCGATAGCGACAAGGACAATAACTGGCGTCGTGGCATGTCCGAAGATCAGTTGCGCCGTCTGCGTCAGCAGGCCGGTGATCAGGACCGCTACGCAATTCCCGAAAGCGATGCGCAGGCCCAGCAGGACTATTACGGCAACCGTCCGCGCCCGGATATCCGCATCGAATCCATCGATCAATATCAGGGCCGCCGTCTGCGCGATCAGCCGCAATTCATCTACCCTGACGATGTCCGCGTCGAGCGCAGCTTCGATGATGACCGCGAGGTGATGGATTACGGTGGCCAGATCGTCATCCGCAGCGACGACAACCGCCGCTTTGCCCAATATGGCCGCCCGCCGGTCTATGAGCAGGTGGATCACCAGCGTGTCCGCATCACCGTGTTCAAAGAAAACGGTGATCGGATTGTCAGCCTGCGCAATCGCTATGGCCAGTTGATCCAGAGGTCGCGCATCGATGCCAATGGCGAGGAATATGTGCTCTTCTACTCGCCGGACCTCTATAGCGCCGACGACGACCGGCGCGTTGCCTACCGTGATCCGGGTGCGGATCTGCCCCCGATGCGCCTGCGGGTGCCGCTCAATGACTATATTATCGATGTCGGCAGTTCGCCCGACCGCGATTATTACAAGTTCATGGAGCAGCCGCCGGTAGAACCCGTCGAGCGTGTCTATACGATTGATGAGGTTCGCAATTCCGCCCGTATCCGCGACAAGATGCGCCGTATCGACCTCGATACCGTGACGTTTACGACTGGTAGCGCCGATATTTCCATGAACCAGGCTGGCACGTTGAAGAAGGTTGCGGATGCCATTGTACGGGTGCTGAAGGACGATCCGGGCGAAACCTTCCTGATCGAGGGCCATACCGATGCCGTCGGTTCGGCTGAGTCAAATCTGGTGCTGTCTGACCGCAGAGCTGAGTCGGTCGCCAATGTCCTGACCCAGGTTTACGGTATTCCACCGGAAAACATGATCACGCAGGGCTATGGTGAGCAGTTCCTCAAGGTGATGACCTATGGACCGGAACAGCAAAACCGGCGCGTCACCGTCCGCCGTGTCACGCCATTGGTGCGGCCCGTGCAGGCGGCGCGCTGATAACACTCGGATATCATCAATGCCGCCGGAGCGATCCGGCGGCATTTTTAATTGTAAAGACCGGTAGCCGAGGCGATGAAATCAGCAATTGCCGTTGTGTCGTCGAGATCGAAGACCGGCAGATCTGTGTCGGTGATCTGATGATCGGCAGCGATTGCGACGATATGCGGATCATCAGGGGCAAGCGGCGCGCCGTTCTTTGCGTCCAGGCGTCGCGCCTCGATTTTCGGGATGGCCTCGCGTTTATAGCCTTCGATCAACACGAGATCGCAGGGTGTCAGCCGGTGCAAAATGTCATTGAGACCAGGTTCGGGGCTTCCCCGCAGCTCATGCATGATGGCAAAGCGCGTGCCTGAGACAATGGCGACTTCCGCCGCACCAGCCTGACGGTGCCGGTAGCTGTCGGCACCGGGCTTGTCGATATCGAAATCATGATGGGCGTGTTTGACCGTGGAAATCCTGAACCCACGCTGCGTGAATTCGGCAACCAGCCGCTCGGTCAGCCCCGTCTTGCCTGAATTCTTCCAGCCGGAAATGCCGAATACCCTTTGAGGAACGCGATCATTTGATGTCATGAGGCAGGGCCTTTAGATAGATTTCCGCCCGGGCCAGATCATCCGGGCTGTTGACGTTGAAAAATGGATCAAGCGGGCCGTGCGTGGTTTCAATGGCCTGAAATTCGACCTCGATACACGCCTGATTCCCAAGGAAGAGCATAAGTTTGCGATTATCTGGCGCACTCAGCCAGTCCTCGATTGTTTCTTTCAACGCGACCGGCCAAAGACCGACGACCGGGTGAACCCGTCCGAGTGACCGCGCCAGCACGACGGTTTTTTCGTCCGCTGTCACGGACAGTAGACGCTGCGTCAGATCCGCCGGGAGGAAGGGCGTATCGATGGGTGCGACCAGCACATGGCTGGAGGATGAGACCTGCCGGGCAAATTCCATGGCGCGGGCAATACCTGCCAACGGCCCGGCGTAACCAAGGATCGTGTCGCCGATCCGGGGTAGATGGGTGGCGAGGGTCGGGTCGTTGCTGTTGACGGCGAGACTGCTGACCTGTGGTGACAGCCGGTTGGCGACATGGTCCAGCAGAGTAAGGCCTGCCATAACAGTGGTTGCCTTATCCGCGCCCATGCGGCGCGACAGTCCACCGGCCAGAATGACGCCGGGAAGGTCGGTTGGTGTTGCCGTGGCTCCCATGGCGTTCCCTAGTTTCAAACCGCTAGCGCGCTGGCATCGCGGATTTTCCGCAGCCTTTCACGGTGGAACGTATAAAGGCCCGATCCGACCACGACGGCCATGCCCAGCAGCATCCAGGGGTCCGGCCATTCATGAAACACCAAAATGCCAAGGCCGATGGCCCAGAGCAGGCCCGAATAGCGGAAGGGTGCGATGAAGGAAATGTCTGCGCTGCGCATGGCGAGGATGATGCATTGATAGCCAATGAACATCAAGATAGCGGCACAGACCAGTACCCCGAAAGACGGAAGCGAGAGCGGCTGCCAGCCACCCTGCAATGGGATGATCGCCGCGCCTGCCAGCGCGTTTCCGGCAGCGGTCATCAGGGTGATGACGATGGAAGGCGTGGCCCTGTCGATCCGTGTCGTCACCAGATCGCGGGTGGCGGCGAAAAACACGCTGCCCAGCACGTAGAGCGCCGACAGGGTAAAACCTTCCGGACCGGGCCGGATAATGATCATCACCCCGATAAAGCCAGCGATAATGGCAAGCCAGCGTCGCCAGCCGACCGGCTCTCGCAGAAACACCGCAGCACCAAGCGTGACGGCCAGCGGCAGCGATTGCAGGATAGAAGCGGCATTGGCAAGCGGGATAGCAGACAGGGCTGTGAGATAGGTGATCGAGGCCAGAATCTCACACAGCACGCGGGTCATGATCAGCGGATTGCCGAGCAGTTTCGGGGACATCACGGCGCGGGCCTGAAGGGCGATGCCATAGACCAGAAGCGTGGTCAGCGCTCCGCGCACCAGCATGATCTGTCCAACGCTCATCACCTCGGTCAGCGATTTCGACAGGGCGTCGTTGATGGTGAAGCCAGCCATGGCCGCCGCCATGAACAGTGCGCCCTTTATGTTTCTGGTCAGCACCATCGAGTAAAAGCTTTCCAAACAGTCCACCCGGCCACTTTGCCCGGAGTTAGATGCGGTGTTCTATCCAGAAAACCAATAGATGCAAAGGTTTGAAAATACCTGTTAACCGCCTGTGACGCTCATATGGCGCGATACGGCGGGGCGGCGAGTGGTGCGGTCGATGATGAAATCATGACCCTTGGGCTTGCGCAGGATTGCCTCATCAATGGCCGAAGACAGCAGTGCGTCATCCTCGCTGGCCCGCAAGGCGGCCCGAAGATCCGCCGCATCGTTCTGGCCGAGACACATATAAAGCGTGCCGGTGCAGGTCAGGCGAACGCGGTTGCAGCTCTCGCAGAAATTATGCGTGAGGGGGGTGATCAGCCCAAGCCTGCCACCGGTTTCCTCAACATGCAGATAACGGGCCGGGCCGCCAGTCTGATAGTCGAGATCCTGGAGGGTGAAATGCTCTGCCAGTCCTTGCCGAACCTCGGAAAGCGGCAAATACCGGTCTGTGCGGTCCTCGTCGATCTCGCCCATCGGCATGGTTTCAATCAGCGTCAGATCCATGCCTCGGCCATGGGCAAAGCGCATCAGATCAGGGAGTTCATCCTCGTTGAAGCCCTTCAGGGCGACCGCATTGATCTTGATGTGGATACCCGCCGCCTGGGCCGCATCGATACCTTTCATGACCTGGGATAGATCGCCCCAGCGGGTGATGGTACGGAATTTCTGCGCATCCAGCGTATCCAGCGAAACGTTGATGCGGCGCACGCCAGCATCAGCCAGTTCGGCTGCGTGGCGGGCGAGCTGCGATCCATTGGTGGTCAGCGTCAATTCCTCAAGCGCGCCGCTTTGCAAGTGGCGTGACAGGCTGCGGACCAGGAACATGATATTTTTGCGCACCAGCGGTTCACCACCGGTCAGGCGCAACTTGCGCACGCCCTTGGCGATGAAGGCACTACAGAGCCGGTCCAGCTCCTCCAGTGTCAGCAGGTCCTTTTTCGGCAAAAAACTCATGTTTTCTGCCATGCAATAGGTGCAGCGGAAATCGCACCGGTCCGTCACCGATACCCGCAGATAGGTCACGGCCCGACCGAAGGGATCGATCATTTTGTCTGGCATCTGCACTGGCTGTAGACCGGTATGGGCCTGCAAGGTCTGATTTTCCTGCAAGTTTGGCGCCAGCTGGTGCAGGCGGGGGGCATAATCCAAGCGAACCTCCATGATTGCTCACTAATCTGGTGCGCGCATTGCGATCCGTCAAGCAAGGCAACAGGCTGGACGACTGGAATAAGTTGGATCGGACTGAATCGGGTGATACAGCATCAGACCGAAAAGTGCGAAGCGGTTTTCGGATCATCTGATGCGAAGAGGAAAATGATCAGACCGAAAAGTGCGAAGCGGTTTCGAAGCTATTGCAGTAAAAGTGCGAAGCGGTTTTGCGTCCGCAATAGCGGCTAGAATGTTCATCTGATGCGAAGAGGAAATCGATCAGACCGAAAAGTGCGAAGCGGTTTGCTCGGATTGTGTTGCAGGCGGTACTTTAGAATATGAGAGGGAGAATGTGGTGAGCGAAGTTTGGCCGAAGGAAATCAGGGTGTCACCGGATCGGCGGCTTTTGACGCTGGTTTTCGATAATGGGGAAAGCATCAGTTTGGCGGCGGAAATGCTCCGGGTGCTTTCACCGTCCGCAGAGGTGCAGGGCCATGGGCCGGGGCAGAAGATCACCGTGCCCGGCAAGCGCAATGTGACGATTGCCAAGCTTATTCCGACCGGTAATTATGCGGTACGGATCGGTTTTGACGATGGTCACGATACCGGCATCTTCACCTGGGCCTATCTGCGTGAGCTTGGGCAAACCGGTGAGACGAAGTTTGGGGAGTATCTGCGCGACGTCGAGGCAAAGGGCCTGTCGCGCGATAAGCTTTACGTGCTCTTCAGACGCTGATACGAGCCTTCGTATCAATCGTAAAAAGACTCACCCCTTGTAGATCAGCCAGCCCTTGGCGAAATCCTTGCGCATGCCCGGTTCAAACGGCCTGCTGCAATTGCGCCCGGCATTCTTTGCGCAGTACAGGGCGATATCGCTGCGGCTATAAAGTTCGCCGGGGTCCTGGCAATTGGCGGCCAGGGCAAAGCCGATGGAGACCGTGACCGGACCGTAATTGACGCCGGTGCGGGAGTTGCGAAACAGGGTGTTTTCCAGATTGGTGCGGATGCGTTCGCACAGCCCGAACACTTCGGTATCCGGCATGCCCTCAACGATGATGGCGAATTCCTCACCACCCGCCCGTGCCACGAAGGCATCACGCGGTGCATTGGCACGGATCACGCCAGCAACGGTCGCCAGGATCTTGTCGCCGACCGGATGGCCGAATGTATCGTTTATCTTTTTGAAGTGGTCGATATCGATCAGCATGAGCGACGTTGTCGTCAGTGTCGAGGGATAGTTGAACAGACCAGCCATCCGCTCATCGAAGGCGCGGCGATTGGCAAGCCGGGTCAACGAATCGGTGTTGGCGATCCGCTTATATTCGTCCAGTTCACGCCGCACGGCATCCATTTCAACAGATTTCTGGGTAAAGCTTTCAGCGGTCTTTTCGCCATGGGCCAGCGTATCGTCTGTTGCCCGCGTCAGGAGTGCGATGGCATTGCGCAGCAACTCGACACTGCCGCTGCTCTTGGCGTTGATGCGCGAACAGGTTTCATCCAGCAACTTGTTATAGGTCTCGAGCGAACTTTGCTCTTGCTTCATCAGGCGCAGCAGGTTGTCCAGTTCCGAAACCAGCCTTGAATGGGCATTTTCAATAATGCGGTTGGAATTGTGGCCGAAAAATTCCTCGGCAATCCGGTCGAGGTCATCCTGGGTGGCACGGCTTCCAAGAGCGGTGACCCTGCGGGTCAGAACCGGGTTGGACCCGATATAGGCCTCATAGAACAGCTCGTAATTTCTTGGCAGCGGCGAAATGCCCATAGAGCGCATCGCAAAGGAAATTTGCGTTGCGATATCGAGCCCCTGCGATCGCGCCAATGTTGCGGTGTTCATCCTGCTAGCCCCATCCGATAATCCCCACTCAGGATTAGGGCTGAATGGTGAGCAAATATTTAAAACAATAAGTAAAGAACGCCGGTAATTGTAAAATTGATATTTATTATATGAAAATCCACAGTAAACTATCGTAGTCCACGTGCAAAGCCAAATTGTTGCCTTTGCACGTGGATTAAACGATCAGAGGTTGAATTCCTGGAAGAAATCGTTCCCCTTGTCGTCAGTGACGATGAAGGCCGGAAAGTTTTCGACCTCGATCTTCCAGACGGCTTCCATGCCCAGTTCCGGATATTCCAGCACTTCAACATGGCGGATACAGTCCTGGGCAAGCCGGGCTGCCGGGCCACCGATGGAGCCGAGGTAGAAACCACCATGCGTCTTGCAGGCTTCACGCACGGCGCGTGAGCGGTTGCCCTTGGCCAGCATGACCATCGAACCGCCAAACGACTGGAACTGGTCCACATAGCTATCCATACGGCCAGCCGTTGTCGGCCCGAAGGAACCGGAGGCAAAGCCTTCCGGCGTCTTGGCGGGGCCAGCATAATAGACCGGGTGGTTTTTCATATAGTCCGGCATGCCTTCGCCGTTTTCGAGCCGTTCGCGGATCTTGGAATGGGCCAGATCGCGGGCGACGATGATCGTGCCGGTCAGCGACAGCCGGGTCTTGACGGGATGTTTCGTCAGTTCGGCGAGGATGGCCTCCATCGGCTGGTTAAGGTCGATGCTGACCGTGGAGGAGGAGAGGGCGGCCTCATCGATGTCAGGCATGTATTTCGACGGATCGGTTTCCAGCTGCTCGATAAAGATCCCGTCGCGGGTAATCTTGCCCATTGCCTGACGGTCGGCGGAACAGGAGACACCAAGGCCAATCGGCAGCGAGGCGCCATGGCGCGGCAGGCGGATGACCCGCACGTCATGACAGAAATATTTGCCGCCGAACTGGGCGCCGACGCCGAGCGATTGCGTCAGCTTGTGGATTTCCTGTTCCATCTCGATGTCGCGGAAGGCATGGCCGCTTTCGGAGCCTTCTGTGGGCAGGCCATCGAGGTAACGGGCCGAAGCGAGCTTGACCGTTTTCAGGTTCATTTCCGCCGAAAGCCCGCCGATGACAATCGCCAGATGATAGGGGGGACAGGCTGCCGTGCCAAGCGACAGGATCTTGTCCTTCAGGAAATCGATCATCCGGTCATGGGTCAGCAGCGAAGGCGTACCCTGATAAAGAAAGGTCTTGTTGGCAGAACCGCCGCCCTTGGCCATGAACAGGAATTTATAGGCATCCTCGCCCTCCTCATAGAGGTCGATCTGGGCGGGCAGGTTGGTCTTGGTGTTCTTTTCCTCGAACATCTTCAAGGGTGCCAGCTGCGAATAGCGCAGATTACGCTTTTCATAGGCATCGCGCACGCCATGGGCCAAAGCCTCATAATCGCCGCCATCCGTCCAGACCCGGCGGCCCTTCTTGCCCATGACGATGGCGGTGCCGGTATCCTGGCACATCGGCAGCACACCACCGGCGGCGATATTGGCGTTTTTCAACAGGTCATAGGCCACGAAACGGTCATTATCGGTGGCTTCGGGGTCCTGGAGAATGGAGGCGAGCTGTTTCAGATGGCCGGGGCGCAACAGGTGGTTGATGTCGGAAAGCGCTGCTTCGGCCAGAAGCCGCAGGCCCTCCGGCTCGACCACCAGAATGTCCTGGCCCTTGAAGGTTTCGACCGAGACGTAATCGGCGGTCAGTTTGCGGTAGGGAGTCGTGTCTTCGCCAAGGGGAAAGAGATCGTCAGCCATCGAAGGAGCCTTTTTGCCAAACGGATTTTCGGCATTTGGTCTAGTTCGGCGACGCGCAGTTTGCAAATGATTCTAAAGTGGAGGTTGCGACGCAACATTTTGTTTGAAATTCTGAATTTTAGAGTCAGTTCCGAAGCGCGTTTAAATTTCAGTTATTTTAAGTTGCTCGTTTTTGGTTAGGATTCTTCTTGACTTGATGAGAGGGTAAAATCATGAGCAGCTTTATTGCTACCGGATATAAAGGCGGAAATTCCGACCATAAAAATCCCAATGGGTTCGGTTTGAAAATCCCTACATATGCGAGGGATGATTATTTCGAAAGGTCGGCCAAATTGGTTAAGTTGCAGCTGAATGGAAGAGATAAACTTATCGAAGTTAATATCGACAAAAACTCCTTTTGGGGTGATTGCCGAGAATTGATACATCGAGAAATTGGAAAATGGTTGATCGAAAATAATTTTGCATCATGGCAAAAGAGGCACCCTCCAAAATTTAAAATGACTCGGAGGGAGCCGCATTTATTTGATGTCGAAAAAATCGACGATTGATTACTTCGGCCCGATCATCAGTTCCGGCCGGACATACTGGTCAAATTCCTCGTTGGTCAGATAGCCTCCGCCGACGGCTTCCTCACGCAATGTCGTGCCGTTCTTGTGAGCGGTTTTGGCGATCTTGGCGCAGGCGTCGTAGCCCAGCTTGCTGTTCAGCGCCGTCACCAGCATCAGCGAGTTTTCGACGCCCTTTCTGATATTATCCTCGCGCGCCTCGATGCCGACGACGCAATTGTCGGTGAAGGAGACGGCGGCGTCGCCGAGCAGCTGCACCGATTGCAGGAAGTTATAGGCCATCATCGGATTATAGACATTCAGCTCGAAATGGCCCTGGCTGCCTGCAAAGGTCAGGGCGGCATTGTTGCCGAAGATATGGGCGCAGACCTGGGTCATGGCTTCCGACTGGGTCGGATTGACCTTGCCGGGCATGATCGAGGAGCCGGGTTCGTTTTCCGGCAGGGCCAGTTCGCCCAGACCGGCGCGCGGGCCGGAGCCGAGGAAGCGGATGTCATTGGCGATTTTGAAGCAGGCCGCCGCCGCCGCATTGATGGCTCCATGCGCAAACACCATGGCGTCATGGGCGGCCAGTGCCTCGAATTTGTTGGGTGCGGTAACGAATGGCAGGCCGGTGATCGCGGCAATTTCTTCGGCGACCTTTTCGGCAAAGCCGATGGGGGCGTTCAGCCCGGTGCCGACGGCGGTGCCGCCTTGCGCCAGCTCATAAAGGCCGGGAAGCGTCAGCTCAATCCGCTTGATGGAGGAGGCGACCTGTGCGGCGTAGCCGGAAAACTCCTGTCCGAGTGTCAGCGGCGTCGCGTCCTGGGTATGGGTGCGGCCGATCTTGATGATATGGTCAAACGCCTTGGCCTTGGCGTCCAGTGCCGCATGCAGATGCTTCAAGCCGGGGATCAGATGATGCACGACATATTCGGCTGCCGCGATATGCATGGCGGTCGGATAGGTGTCGTTGGACGACTGGCTCATGTTGACATGGTCGTTGGGATGAACAGGCTTTTTCGAACCCATCACCCCGCCCAGCATTTCAATTGCGCGGTTGGAGATCACTTCATTGGCATTCATGTTGGACTGTGTGCCGGAGCCCGTCTGCCAGACCACCAGCGGGAAATGATCGTTGAGCTTGCCGTCGATCACCTCCTGCGCCGCTTTGATGATTGCTTCACCGAGCGTTGAGTCCAGCCCGCCAAGCGCCATATTGGCGCGGGCTGCCGCCTGTTTGACGATGCCCAGCGCCCGCACCACCGGCAGGGGCTGCTTTTCCCAGCCGATCTTGAAGTTGCCCAGGGAACGCTGCGCCTGTGCCCCCCAATATCGATCGCTGGCAACCTCGATAGGGCCGAATGTATCAGTTTCGGTGCGATTAGCAGTCATGATCTGTCTCCAACTGATGGTCTGAATAGGCAATGGCTCCGTTGACCGGCTCGATGACGGTCGCCGTAAAACATGACGCTTTGATACATGTTTTCGCGCCCGCGTCAAAGCTTACCGGTCTCAGGCAGGTTCGGTTGTCCAGTCGCGGTAATGTCATCAAAGTTTGGTGGAAGAAAGGATCTGCGGTTACTGAATTTTAACCAATTCCCGGCTTAACCTTGATGTCGTGTTAACCATGGCTGCGCGCTGATCGGTCACTTAAAGTTGACCCTCTGCTTTTCAAGCATTTTAGCATGGTTAACTTTCCAAAGCCGATGCAATCGGCTAGGGAACCGGCTAATATTCGGGGATTGATTTCGAATCCCGACCTTGACCTTTCTGAATGGGGAAAGCAGTTGCAGAAACCTTCACTGAACCGGGCGCTGATTGCAGTCCTCCTGACCACGTCCACGGTTGTGGCCGCCCTGCCGCAGACGGCGAGCGCCACGACCCTGATGGATCTGCTGCGTGGCAGGTCGGAGGAACGCCGCCAACCAGCGCCGGCGGAAATCATTCCCCAGGCCCAATTGCGCGATCCAGAGCCGATCCAGAAGGTCGCCGCACCTCGTTATTATGCCTATAAGGCCGAGAACAAGCGTGCGATCTCCATCAAGGCACCGGAAATGCCGATCCCGGTTTTCGGTGAAGACCATGCCCTGGCCGTCGCCCATCTCGCCATGTCGCAGGTCAAGGTCGAAGCCACGCCCGACGTGGCGCAGGCTGTGGAAAACTATTATAACAACAAGGGCGCGCTGATCTGGGCCAGCGATACCGCCATAACCGACAAGGCGAAATCGGCGGTTGCCGCCCTGGCAACGGCTGATACGGCAGGGCTTGAGCCAGCCGATTATGCGGTGAAAGTCCCTGATGGTCTCGATACAATGCCCGAAGACGCCCGCCGCCAGGCGTTGATGGCCTTCGAACTCAACCTGTCGGCCAAGATCCTGACCTATGTTCAGGACACAGTGCGCGGCAGGCTCGATCCGAACCGCATTTCAGGCTATCACGATTTCAAGCGCAAGACCGTCAATCTCGATCCGGTGCTGGATCTGGTGCATTCGAGCCCGGATATCGCTGCCTATCTGCATGGCCGCGATCCGGCCAGCCCGCAGTTCCAGGCGCTGAAGGCTGAGCTTGCCAAGTTGGTGGCAGAGGCCAATCAGCAGCAGAGCAAGCCCGTCAAGATCAATCTGACCGGCGTTTTGAAGCCCGGCGGCAGCAATCCTGAGCTTGCCAATATCGTCGAAGGCATCAAGACCTATGGCAGCGACGCGCTGAAGACCGAGCATGCGCTGACGCTGACCGACTACACTGGCACGCCGGATTACACACCGGAACTGGTGGCGTTGGTCGAGAGCTACCAGAAGGAACGCGGTCTGAAGCCCGATGGCGTCATTGGCCAGGCAACGGTCCGCACCATGGTCGGACATTCCAATGCCGAGAAGATCGAAAAGCTCGTGGTTGCCATGGAGCAATTGCGCTGGTTGCCTGCCGATCTGGGGCCGCGCTATGTGTTCATCAACCAGCCGGCTTTCGAGGCCTATTATTTCAACGACCGCCAGCAGCAGATTGCCATGAAGGTCGTAGTCGGTGCGCCCCAGCACCAGACCTTCTTCTTCCAGAACATGATTCAGACGGTGGAATTCAACCCCTACTGGGGCGTTCCGCGGTCGATCATCGTCAATGAAATGCTGCCCAAGCTGCGCCAGGACCCGAGCTATCTCGATCGTCTCGGCTATGAAGTCAGCTACAAGGGCCGCAAGGTGGCCTCTTCGCAGGTCGATTGGTACACCACCAGCGATGTTGATGTGCGCCAGCCGCCAAGCAGTGACAATGCGTTGGGCGACCTGAAGATCCTGTTCCCGAATGCCCATGCCATCTACATGCATGACACACCGGCGAAGAGCTTCTTCAAGCGCGATATGCGCGCGCTCAGCCACGGCTGTGTGCGTCTTGCCGAGCCCCGCGTCATGGCCGCAGCCGTGATGGGTACGACAGTTGAAGACATCGATGCACAGATTGCCTCCGGCCAGAACCGCGCCGTGCAGGTGCCGCAGAAGTTCCCGGTTTATGTCGCCTATTTCACTGCCTGGCCGGATAAGGATGGAGTGGTCCGCTATTACGACGACGTTTATGGCCGCGATGAAGCGACCCGCAAGGCCTTCGACGTGACATCGACCTCTCGCGGCGTGCAGAGCTGATAAACTTTAAGCACAGCATATAAGCAAAAGGCCCGGTCGATCCGGGTCTTTTGTCGTTTGCGCTTTTAACCTGCCTTGTTGAGGAGCTCTTCGACAAGCTCCAGGGTCAATTCATCGAAATGCCCGATGATCATATCGGGATCGAGATCTGCGACCGGCACGTCCGAATAACCGAAAGGCACAGCGATGGAGGCGATGCCTGCATTGCGGGCCACCAGAATATCGTTGCGGCTATCTCCGATCATGATGGCCCGGCGTGGGTCGCCGCCCGCCTTGGTTATGGTGCCGAGCAGGTGGGCCGCATCGGGCTTGCGCACCTCGAATGTGTCGCCGCCGGTGATGGCTGCGAAATAGCGGGTCAATCCTATGCCGTCGAGAAGGGGCCGGGCGAGGCCCTCCATTTTGTTGGTGCAGACTGCAAGCCGGTGACCGGCCTTATCGAGTCGATCCAGGGCGTCCAGCAGGCCCGGATAGGTCTGGCTTTTGCCGGGCATATGGTCTTTGTAATGCTCGATGAAGCGCTCAAGCAGGGGCTGAAACTGATCCTCCAAAATCGGCCTGCCGCGCAGGCTGAAGGCCCGCTCGATCATCACCCGCGCACCGTGTCCGACCAGATGGCTGAGGTCCTCGGCCTCCAGCGGCGCCAGATCGGCAGCGGCGATGGTATGGTTGAGGCTTGCCACGAGGTCCTCGGCCGTATCGATCAGGGTTCCATCCAGATCGAAGACAATAGTGGCGGGGGCGGCGTTGATTGCTGGGGACACGGGCTGACTTTCCATGATTTGCACTTTAAAGCCTTGGGTTTCGGTGGGCAGGGCTAAGGTTTTTCAGGGCGGAATGCAAGATTGGACGGCGTCGAAAGGGGCTTTCGTTTGGCTTGCGACCCGTGTAAACAGCGAGAACTTTCTGCGGAATGCTTGGCAAACCGACAAGGTTTGCTTCATTGACCCGCAGTTTCGAAAGGCCTTGGCCGAGTGTTGCAAGAGGAGTTGCGGGCAGCATGGACGTTCGTCAAATGAAGATCAAAGCCGCGGAACTGGCTTTGTCTTATGTCGAAAATGGGATGCGGCTTGGCATCGGCACGGGCTCGACCGCCGAGGAGTTCGTGCGGTTGCTGGCTGAAAAGGTCGCCGACGGTTTCAAGGTTCAAGGCGTGCCAACGTCGGAGCGCACCGCAAGGCTTTGCCTGGAACTGGGCGTGCCGCTGATGTCGCTCGATGAATTGCCGGAACTGGACCTAACCGTCGATGGCGCCGATGAACTTGATCGTCACTTGACCCTGATCAAGGGCGGTGGCGGTGCGTTGCTGCGCGAAAAGATCGTTGCTGCCGCCTCCACGCGGGTGATCGTCATTGCCGACGAAACAAAGCTGGTGGAGACGCTCGGCGCTTATCCGCTGCCCATCGAGATCAATGGATTCGGCGGCATCGCAACCCGGATCTCTATCGAAAAGGCTGCCGCCAAACTGGGCCTGTCGGGGACGATTGGCCTGCGCATGTCTGGTGACGATCTGTTTATGACAGATGGTGGGCATTATATTCTCGATGCTTCTTTTGGCCGCATTCCTGATGCAGTGGCCCTTTCTCAGGCATTGCATGCTATACCCGGGGTGGTGGAGCACGGTCTGTTCATCGGCATGGCATCGCTGGCCGTCGTGGCTGGCTCTGATGGTGCGCGGGTGATCGAGCCTGTGGCGTGATGGACGCGGCTTGACAGCCGGATGGTCATGGTCAGGCGCAAGTTCACGTCCCGGCCATGTGCATCGATAATACCAATATGACAATTCAGCGCTGCCGTTGGAGGCGAGCGCTGGGGACACAAACAGGAGCATGAGTTTTATGAGCAAATATCAGGGTCTCGGTCGCCTTAATCTCGGTCACATGGTTGCCGGTGCGGTTATCGC
Source organism: Agrobacterium vitis (assembly GCF_014926405.1). Lineage (NCBI taxonomy): Bacteria > Pseudomonadati > Pseudomonadota > Alphaproteobacteria > Hyphomicrobiales > Rhizobiaceae > Gillisella > Gillisella vitis. The sequence goes on along the minus strand of NZ_JACXXJ020000005.1, from coordinate 1,556,745 downwards.
AGCTTCGCTTCTGGCTGGTCCGGCCGCTCGCGCGCAGGATGTGACGGATGCGCAGATCGATACTGCCCGTCAGGCCATCACGGCGCTGGGCGTTACCAATGTATTCGACAATATCCTGCCGAATGTCGCCGCTCGGTTGAAGGCACAGCTCATCCAGGCTTATCCTAACCTTGAAGACCAGATCGACAAGACTGTTGACCAGCAGGCCATCGCGTTGGCTGCCCGCCGTGGCGATCTCGAAAAGGAAGCGGCAACGGTTTATGCCAAGTCGTTTACTCAGGAAGAGTTGAAGCAGATTGCGGCCTTCTTCTCCAGCCCGGCTGGCAAGAAGCTGATCAAGGACCAGCCGGTCGCCAATCGTGAGCTTGGCAAGTCCGCCGATATCTGGGCTGCCGGTGTGGCGCGTGATCTCGAAAAGAACACCAATGATGCCCTGGTCAAGGTGGCCGGTGCACAGTTGAAGGCGCAGATGCCGGCTTCCGAACCGGCTCCGGCCCCGGCTGCTCCAGCACCCGCCCCGAAGCCTTGATCTGATAACACCGATTAAAAAAAGCCCGGACCTGGTTCCGGGCTTTATTGTTGGGCCGGTCGGGAACGATCCAGCTGCATTCCGTTGTTGTTGTTATTATCCATTCCCATATAGGGGATGGATGATTTTATGGTCCTTGGCCAGCGGTCATCATTGTTCGCCAGTCCGGCCGATCTACTGAAATTTTCGAGGGACGCTTTGGCCGTCCGTCTTGCGGGAGTTTTCCATGTCATCATTCGATTATGATCTGTTCGTCATCGGCGGCGGCTCCGGCGGTGTGCGCAGCGCCCGGCTTGCGGCCTCCATGGGCAAGCGGGTGGCGATTGCCGAGGAATACCGATTTGGCGGCACCTGCGTCATCAGGGGCTGCGTGCCGAAAAAGCTGTTCGTCTATGCATCGCAGTTCCACGAGCATTTCGAGGATGCGGCGGGATTTGGCTGGACGGTGGGCGAAAGCCGATTCGACTGGAAAAAGCTGATCGCGGCCAAGGACCAGGAAATCGAACGTCTGGAAGGCCTGTACAGAAAGGGTCTCAACAGCGCCGGTGCGGAACTGATTGAGAGCCGTGCGGAGCTGACCGGTCCCAATCGCGTCCGTCTGCTGGCGACCGGACGGGAAGTGACGGCCGAGCGGATCATCATAGCGGTCGGCGGTTCTGCCAATGCGCATACCTCCTTGCCGGGGCACGAGCTATGCATCACCTCCAATGAAGCCTTCCATCTGGAGACGCTGCCCCGCTCGATCGTGATTGCCGGTGGCGGTTATATCGCTGTGGAATTTGCCAATATCTTCCATGGTCTCGGCGTCGATACGACGCTGATCTATCGTGGCAAGGAAATTCTGTCGCGCTTCGACCAGGATATCCGCCGTGGCCTGCACCAGGCCATGGAAGCCAAGGGCATTCGTATTCTCTGCACGGATGTGATCGAGGAAGTCGAGAAGATGGCCGCGGGTGGCCTTTCTGTCCGCACCCGCAATAATGGGGTGATTTCTGCTGAAACGGTCATGCTGGCTTTGGGCCGCGATCCCTATACCAAGGGCCTCGGTCTCGAGACGGCGGGTGTTGCTGTCAATGAGCGCGGTGCCATCATCGTCGATCAATACTCACGCACCAACGTGCCGGGCATTTTTGCATTGGGTGACGTGACGGACCGGGTGCAGTTGACACCGGTGGCGATCCATGAGGCCATGTGTTTCATCGAGACGGAATACAAAAACAATCCGACCTCGCCGGATCATGATCTGATCGCCACGGCGGTCTTTTCGCAGCCGGAAATCGGCACGGTCGGCATGACCGAGGAAGAGGCGGCCCGCACGTTCCCGGAAATCGAGATCTACAAGGCCGAATTCCGGCCGATGAAGGCCACCCTGTCGGGACGCACCGAAAAAGTGATCATGAAGCTGGTCGTCAATGCGGCTGACCGAAAAGTGGTTGGTGCCCATATTCTGGGCCATGACGCTGGCGAAATGGCGCAATTGCTCGGCATTACCCTCAAGGCTGGCTGCACCAAGGACGATTTTGATCGCACGATGGCCGTGCATCCGACCGCGTCTGAGGAGCTGGTCACCATGTATAACCCGAGCTACCGGGTCAGGAATGGCGAGCGGGTTTAAAAATCACCAATCCCCCTTAAGATACAGGGAGGCAGGTTACTGCTTCCCTGTTGTCCAAAATCCTTCCAGGATGGTTTTCACCTATGGAAGGCCGATTTGACAACAAGGTATTGCTTTTCAAGCTTCCATTAAGCGTTTATAAGCCGCCAATCCGAGCGGCCCGCAGGCATGGCCGCGTTTTGTTTAGGTGAAGACGATGGCGCAGAATTGGACCCCGACAAGCTGGAGGCAGAAGCCGATCAAGCAGGCTCCGGCCTATCCGGACCAGGCCGCATTGGCCGCAGCAGAGAAAAAGCTGGCCACTTATCCGCCGCTGGTCTTTGCTGGTGAGGCGCGCCGGTTGAAAAAGGCACTTGCCAATGTGGCTGATGGCAACGGCTTCCTGCTTCAGGGCGGCGATTGTGCCGAAAGCTTTGCCGAACACGGCGCCGACACAATCCGCGACTTCTTCCGCGCCTTCCTGCAGATGGCGGTCGTCCTGACCTTTGGCGCCCAGCTTCCGGTCGTCAAGGTCGGCCGCATCGCTGGCCAGTTCGCCAAGCCGCGCTCGTCGGATTTCGAGCGTCAGGGTGATGTCGAGTTGCCGAGCTACCGTGGCGATATCATCAATGGCATCGATTTCACCGAAGAGTCTCGTGTTCCCGATCCGCATCGTCAGTTGATGGCCTATCGCCAGTCAGCCGCGACGCTGAACCTGCTGCGCGCTTTCGCCATGGGTGGCTATGCCAATCTCGAAAACGTTCATCAATGGATGCTGGGCTTCGTCAAGGACAGCCCGCAGGCAGAGCGTTATCGCAAGCTTGCCGACCGGATTTCCGAGACCATGGATTTCATGAAGGCGGTCGGCATCACGGCGGAAACCAATGCCAGCCTGCGCGAAACCGATTTCTTCACCAGCCATGAAGCTCTGCTTCTCGGCTATGAAGAGGCTCTGACCCGCGTCGATTCGACATCTGGCGATCATTACGCCACATCAGGCCACATGATCTGGATCGGCGACCGTACCCGTCAGGCCGATCATGCCCATATCGAATATTGCCGCGGAATCAAAAACCCGCTGGGCCTCAAATGCGGCCCGTCGCTTCAGGCTGACGATCTTCTCAACCTGATCGACATTCTCAATCCGCTGAATGAAGCGGGTCGTCTGACGCTTATCTGCCGCTTCGGCCACGACAAGGTTGCTGACCATCTGCCGCGCCTGATCCGCGCGGTGGAGCGGGAAGGGCGCAAGGTCGTATGGTCCTGCGATCCGATGCATGGCAACACCATCACGCTCAATCACTACAAGACCCGGCCCTTTGACCGGATCCTGTCGGAAGTGGAAAGCTTCTTCCAGATCCACCGGGCCGAAGGCTCGCATCCTGGCGGCATCCATATCGAGATGACCGGCAACGACGTGACCGAATGCACCGGTGGCGCACGCGCCGTTTCCGCTGAAGATTTGCAGGATCGCTACCATACTCATTGCGACCCGCGTCTCAATGCGGATCAGGCGCTGGAATTGGCCTTCCTTCTGGCCGAGCGCATGAAGGGCGGACGCGACGAGAAGCGGCTGAGATCAATCGGTGCCTGATCGTTTAGGCTCAAACCAAAAACCCGTCACTGCATGAACTGCCCCCGAAAGTTGGACATCAACCTTCCCGGGGCAGTTCACGGAGTGACGGGTTTTTATTGACCGAAGAGAGCCGAGCAGTCGCCGTTGGGATTAACGGCAAAAGCTTGCCCGTCAGGATAGTTGGGTTTCGCCGATCTGGCAGAGGATGTGTTCTCTCTCGAAGGCGATATGGCGTCGCAGCCCTTCAAAGAAGCCACGCAGCATATAGCCCACGGCCTCCATGTTGACTTCGCGACCGCTGCCGAGTTTGAGCAGGGCATCCGTCAGTTCCTCGGCAAAACACTCATCTTCGCAATGCTCGAAGCGCAAACGGTTCAGCGTCTCGTGCATGCCGCTGCCGCTGCGTGTCGATGTTTCGAGCCAGGGAAACAGGATGCTTTCCTCATAGTGATGGACGCCCTTGATGAGCGGGGTCAGCGCCTTGGCCGCGTAGATGCATTTCTGCCGGTTGATAGTGTTCGGCAGCGAATCGGCGATCTCTTCCAGCTCGGCGCATAGCGCCATTTGCTCCCCATGGGCATGATGCAGCCATTCCAGACTGGTCTCACATGGCGGCAAAGCAAGGGGCCGAGCGTCTCTGGTTTTCGGAAAGCCCGTCTTGTCCAAATTGCTCTGCATTCCGCATCTCCTTCTATTGCCGGCCCGGCACATGCGTAGGGCGTTATTGACAAGCGCGAAGGTGTGAGCCACATCTCCGCCCTGCACGAATGCCGAATATCTCAAATGCATCATGGGCTTGAGATGTCCGGAAATGAAATGCCAGGGCCATTTTTAAAAGAGCCATGGTCGTCGGTCGCAGCGCCGGGCTCTGAACATGGCAATGCGGCATCGTGCAAGGACGCGAAAAATCCCGCCTTGAAGACCGTTTCCCGATCAGAATGCGTAATGCGCACTGAAAGGGTCACTTAGGAAACGCCAGAGGCCCTTTCCAGGCCATCAAGTGCTCCGCCGCAACTGCCGGTTCGCAATGTCTCCGCATCGGATGCTTGTCCGATGCCTGCGACACAATGCCATTGCCGTCCTTTATATATCGCCGCCTTTGCATGGACTGCCTTGATTTGAATCAAGGTTGCAGAGGCTGCGGAATGTCAAACAGAGACTCGACGCAGAAGTCTATCCATCCGGCAGGCGGCATGGCGCGGCGAGCAATACTGCTTTTCCTCGAAATGCAAAACGCTCTATCTCGCTGTTTTTACGTACTTTTGCTGGAAATAATCTGGTGCTGTCAGAAAAACGTTCCGGCAACGGAATGGCTTTTCTCATGGAGCGACTGCGCAAACCACAAATCAGGGCGGAACCCTTCCCTTAAGGAGGGGCCGTGCCGACACAAAGCCGTTGGGGGATGCCAACAATGAATTATACTTTCGAAACCATGGTTTTGGCCATTCTGGCCTTTGCCGCGCTGCTCGGGGCGGGTTTCGCCTATGACAGCCTGTTTGCTGCCCATATGTGGGTAGCCTTTTTCGTGCTTCTGGGGGCGACTGTCGTCATGTTGCGCCATATCCGGTTTGCACCGGCGGCGGCTGGCCTCTCCAGTCGGGCTGCGGCGCAACCCAAGTCTGAATATTTCGACGAGGTCATTCGCTATGGCGTCATCGCCACGGTGTTCTGGGGTGTGATCGGCTTTCTTGTCGGGCTGGTCATCGCCCTGCAACTGGCCTTTCCCGATCTGAATTTCGGCCCCTGGCTGAATTTCGGGCGGCTGCGGCCATTGCACACGTCTGCCGTGATTTTTGCCTTTGGCGGCAATGCCCTGATCATTACATCGTTTTATGTGGTGCAGCGCACGTGTCGCAGCCGTTTGTTCGGCGGCACGCTCGGCTGGTTCGTGTTCTGGGGCTATAATTTCTTCATCGTCATGGCTGCCACCGGCTATCTGCTCGGTATCACCCAGGGCCGTGAATATGCGGAACCCGAATGGTATGTCGATATCTGGCTGACAATTGTCTGGGTCGCCTATCTCATTGCCTTCCTGGGTACGATCCTGACCCGCAAGGAGCCGCATATCTATGTGGCGAACTGGTTCTACCTCGCCTTCATCGTCACCATTGCCATGCTGCATATCGTCAACAATCTGGCGATCCCGGTCTCCTTCCTCGGCGTCAAGAGCTATTCAGCCTTCTCCGGCGTGCAGGATGCGCTGACGCAATGGTGGTATGGGCATAATGCCGTCGGCTTCTTCCTGACGGCGGGCTTCCTGGGCATGATGTACTATTTCGTGCCCAAACAGGCCGGTCGCCCGGTCTATTCCTACCGGCTGTCGATCATCCACTTCTGGGCGCTGATCTTCATGTATATCTGGGCCGGTCCGCATCATCTGCATTATACCGCGTTGCCCGATTGGGCGCAGACCTTGGGCATGGTGTTCTCGATCATGCTGTGGATGCCGTCCTGGGGTGGGATGATCAACGGGTTGATGACGCTTTCGGGTGCCTGGGACAAGATCCGTACCGATCCGATCATCCGAATGATGGTCATGGCCATCGCCTTCTACGGCATGTCTACCTTCGAAGGCCCGATGATGTCGATCAAGACGGTCAATTCGCTCAGCCATTATACCGAATGGACCATTGGTCACGTTCACTCCGGCGCACTCGGCTGGGTCGGCATGATCACCTTCGGCGCGATCTACTACTTGACGCCCAAGCTCTGGCACCGCGACCGCCTCTATTCGATGCGGATGGTCAACTGGCACTTCTGGCTCGCCACGCTCGGCATCGTCGTCTATGCCGCCGTGCTGTGGGTAGCCGGTATCCAGCAGGGCTTGATGTGGCGCGAATACGATGCGCAGGGCTTCCTGGTCTATTCCTTCGCGGAAACCGTCAAGGCCATGTTCCCCTACTATGTCATGCGCGCCGTCGGCGGCGGGCTCTATCTCGCCGGCAGCTTGGTCATGGCCTGGAACATCACCATGACCATTCTCGGCCACCAGCGCAACGAGGCGCCTCTTGCAGGTTCGGCCATGGCGCCTGTCCTGCAACCGGCGGAGTAAGGAGGGCACCATGTCCATTCTCGATAAACACAAAATCATCGAAAAAAATGCCAGCCTGCTGCTTTTGGGTTCGCTGCTGGTGGTTGCGATAGGCGGTATCGTCGAAATCGCGCCGCTGTTCTACCTGCAAAACACCATCGAAAAGGTGGAGGGCATGCGGCCCTACTCGCCGCTCGAGCTTGCCGGTCGCGACATCTACATCCGCGAAGGCTGTTACCTCTGCCACAGCCAGATGATCCGGCCGTTCCGTGACGAAGTGGAACGTTACGGTCATTACTCCCTGGCGGCGGAATCGATGTACGACCATCCGTTCCAATGGGGTTCCAAGCGCACCGGGCCAGATTTGGCCCGGGTCGGGGATCGCTACTCGAATGACTGGCATGTCCAGCACCTGAGTGATCCGCGCTCGGTGGTGCCGGAATCTATCATGCCGAAATATGCGTTCCTGAAAGAGACGCCGCTGAAGATCACCAATGTCTCCATGGACCTGAAGGTCAACAGCGAAGTCGGCGTGCCCTATACCCAGGACATGATCGACAATGCCAAGGCCGATCTGGCCGCCCAGGCGGACCCGAATGCCGATACCACGGCGTTGCTGGCCCGCTATCCCAAGGCGAAAGTCGGTGATTTCGACGGCAACCCGGCGGTCCTGTCCGAAATGGACGCGCTGATCGCTTATCTGCAAATGATCGGCACTTTGGTGGACTTCACCAAATATGACGACGCAACCGGCTACCGTTGAGGAGGGCGTCATGGAAGGAACCGAAATCTATACGGCCATGCGCCATTTCGCCGACAGCTGGGGCATGCTCGCCATGCTGCTGTTCTTCGCGGGCGCCATTCTCTTCGTCTTTCGTCCGGGCGCCAAAGAGCGGGCGGAAGATGCTGCCTCTATCCCCTTGCGGGAGGACTGATCATGTCTGACAAACACATTGACGAAATCAGCGGTGTCGAAACCACGGGTCATGAATGGGACGGCATCCGCGAGCTGAACAACCCGATGCCGCGTTGGTGGGTCTATACCTTCTACGCCACCATCGTCTGGGCGATCGGCTATACGGTGGTCTATCCGGCCTGGCCGATGCTCTCCACCAATACCAAGGGCCTGTTCGGTTACACCAACCGTGCCGCTGTCACCGCCGAGCTTGCAGAGGCCAAGGCAGCGCAATCGGTGTTTACCGACAAGATCGCCGCCCTGCCGATCAAGGATATCCTGGCCGATAAGGATCTGACCGAATTCGCCACCGCTGGTGGTGCTGCGGCCTTCAAGGTCAATTGTACCCCCTGTCACGGTTCCGGTGCCGCCGGTGGCCCCGGCTATCCGAACCTGAACGACGATGACTGGCTGTGGGGCGGCAGTGTGGATGCCATCTACACGACGCTGCAACACGGTATTCGCTACACGAGCGATCCGGAAACCCGGGCGTCGGAAATGCCGGCCTTTGCCGACATCCTGAAGCCCGAGGAAATCCGCCAGGTCTCCGCCTATGTCGTCAGCCTGACGGGCAAGCCGTCCAACGACGCATTGGTTGCGCCTGGAAAGCAGGTCTTCATGGACAATTGTGTTGCCTGCCACGGTGAAAAGGCCGAGGGCAACCGCGATCTCGGTGCGCCCAATCTCGGCGACGCCATTTGGCTGAAGGTCAAAGGCGAGCAGGAGATCATCCAGCAGGTGGCTCATCCCAAGCATGGCGTCATGCCCGGATGGTCAGCGCGTCTAGGCGATACGACAGTCAAGGAACTGACCGTCTACGTCCACTCACTCGGCGGCGGGGAGTGATAAAGAGCCGCCGGGGCTCAATAGTTCCGGCGGCTCTCCTTTGATCTTGCAGGAAGATGGGTTTGGCGAAGGCAGGCTAAGTACAGCATCATCCCAATTGCAGCTTTGTGCCCGATATTAGACACTGTCCGACCAGACAGCCAGTTCATAGCCATCCAGGTCGCGGAAGTGAAATCGCCGACCGCCGGGAAAGGAAAAGATCGGGCGGGTGATCGTGCCGCCTGCGCTTTCCACGCTTCTCAAGGCCTGTTCCAGATCATCAGCAAACAGGATGACGAGCGGCCCGCCGGTTGCCGAGACCGGGGCCGTCGTGGTAAATCCACCTTTCAGCCGACCATCGTTGAATTCGGCATAATCCGGTCCGTAATCGGTAAAGGACCAGCCAAAGGCCGTGGCGTAGAATTGTTTTGAGGCCGAAATGTCGTGCACGTTGAATTCGATATAATCAATTTGATCGTTGCGTTGCGTCATGCTCGACCATCTCCCTTGGATTGTATTTTCCTGCTGCACAATCCCTTAAACCGGTTGCGGTTTAAGGCGAAAATTATGCGGCACTACAAAGGCGCTAAAGTGAAATTTAACGCACTCATAGGATGCATTGGGTGCGTGACGGTTCCCGTGACGCATAATTATAAGACGTGGCACAATTTTTAACTGCATTGTTCATTATTTCTTACCGAAAAGGCGCAATCTTAGCGCCAAGCTCGTAAAAACACAATTATTGCGCCTAGTTTGAAGAATGAGATAGTCTTGTTTTCAGAAACTGCGGATCAAAAAGCATTTTTGCTGTCGTCTGCCCATAAGGCGCGGGCGTCCATGGCATTGCATGGCAGCGGAACAGCGGCAGTTTACAATGTGATGGCTGGGCTATCCACGTCCATTCTGCTTCTGGCCGAGGCGAATAACGTGAGTGTCGTTGTCGGCTGGATGACAGCGTTGGCTGTCGCAACGTTATTTCGCTTCCTGTTGTCGCGCCATCTGCTGCACCGTCACTATGCCTCTTCCAATCCGGATGATGTGCTTCGGCTGATGTGCATCACGGCATGTCTGCAAGGGATCGTCTGGGCTCTACTGCCGACAGCGGTGGTCGATATGGACTTGCTGGGCCGTGATGCGTCTATTCTGGTGGTTATCGGCGGTCTGGTGGCGACAGCCATGTTCCGCCAGGCCGGCACCAGTCAGGTCGCCTTCAGCTACTGTATTCCGATGATTTTAGCGATAGTGTGGAATTTCGCGATTCATGGTGGCATCATTGCGACCGTCTCCACGTTTAATTTCATCGTATTGGCCATATTCATGTCGCATCTGCTGTTGAAGGCGGACAGGACATTTATGGAAAGCGAAATGGCCAAGCTGAGCAGCCAGGCCGCGACGCAATCGCTGACCATTGCCAATGAGGACATTCACCACAAGAATTTGCGGCTGGAGGTTCTGGCCAACGGTGATCCCGTGACGGGGCTGTTCAACAGGATCTACTTCAATGGACGGCTCGCGGGGGAAATTGCTGCTGCCAAAGTCGGAAACCGGGAAATTGGCCTGTTATTGGTCAATGTCGATCGGTTCAAGCTGATCAACGATGCTTTTGGTCATCGCGGGGGGGACCAGTTTCTGGCGATCCTGGGGCAGAGGTTGAAAAATGCCGCCGGTGGTGATGCCGTCACAGCCCGGATCAGCGGTGATGAATTTGCAATTCTGTTGCGGAACGGCGACGTGCGCCAGGATTGCCGAGCGCTTGCTGAGACCGTTATCGCCGCGTCCATGGTTCCTATTGCCGTCCATGGCACTCAGGTCAGTCCTGGTTTGAGCGCCGGGATTGCGTTTTTTCCCGACCATGCGGAAAATGGTGACGGGCTGTTTACCTGTGCCAGCATGGCTTTATCGGATGCCAAGCAGGACGGTCGCGGTCAATTGCGGGAATTCGATCATCAGATCAAACAGCGCATCGATCGCCAACGGCGTATCGAGCAGGACCTGCCGGCAGCACTTCGCGACACTGCGCTCGAGACCTGGTTCCAGCCACAGGTCGATCTCGCGACGGGCAAGATCGTCGGTTTCGAGGCGCTGGTTCGCTGGTTCCATCCAGAGTTCGGGGCGATTGCCCCGCCTGAAATCGTCAATGCCGCACAGGCCATGCAGATGTGTGAGGCGTTGACCGGTTTCGTGACAGAAAATATCTGCCAGCTGCTCAACAGGCTGAAAGAGCTAGGCATGCCGGAGACGGCTGTCGCCTTGAACGTATCGCCGCGCGAATTTGCGCTCTATGACGTATCTGTCATGCTGGACCGGATTACCACTGCCTATGGCGTCAGTCGGAACCTTCTGGAAGTGGAGATTACCGAGGAAACCATTCTGGACCCGGCGGTCGCGGGTGAACAACTGACCCGGCTCGAAAATAGCGGCTATAAACTGACGGTAGATGATTTCGGCATGGGATACTCGTCCTTGGCCTATTTGATCAGCCTGAAGATTACCCGGTTGAAGATTGATCGCAGTTTCGTCACCGGTATCAGTAATTCTCCAAAGAACAAGGCGCTTGTTGTCGCCCTGGTTGGTCTCGGCCGCGCACTGGGTGTTGATATCGTGGCGGAGGGCGTAGAAACGGTAGCAGATGCCAGGACATTGACCGAAATCGGCTGCACGATTGGCCAGGGCTATTATTTCTCCCGGCCTATGCCCGCCGATATGCTGCCCAAGTGGCTCGACTTTAAAAAAAAGCAACTGAGTGAGAAAAAATCACGGCGCGCCGTGGCCTGAGGGAGGCCAGTCAGGGGCATGATCCCTTGGTTTTTCCGAGAATGACAAGGGATAAAAACTTTAACGAAATTGTTGCTTTTTTGTTCTGATTTTCGTCTGGCGCACTTCACTTTGCCTGCGGTCTTATCCATATTCGAACCATGGCCAGATCTCCGAAAAAATCTCCCGTCCGTAACAATGACAACCCATCGCAGGATGAGGCAGGATCGCCGTATGCCGCTGGGTTTGAAGAGGCACCGCAGGCAGCTTTTGAAGGAGCGCCCTTGAGTGGGAGTGTCGCAGATTGGGTGAAACAGCTGGAAGCGGAAGCTGAAGCCGGGGGGATTGAAAGCCAACGGGAACTCGCCTCCAAGGCTGGCAAGCATCGCAAGAAGATCGAAATCGAAGCGCGCAGGCATGCCGAAAAGATAGCGCTTGAGAAAAGCACGGGCCGCAAGACTGAGGCCGCCGACCCCGTAAAGGCCGGTCGCACTGCCAAGGCCAAGAGCGAAGACGGCGGCAGCGCCATGCGCACCTCACGCGGCGTATCCATCGGCGCATCTTCCGATCCGGCCACACGCGCCGCTGCCGGTCTCAACCCCGTATCCGGGATGGATACCTCGCTGGAAGAGGCGCAGAGCCTTGCTCCCGGCGCTGTGACGGCGACCGTAGAGGCGCTGTCGGCGCTGATCGAAAGCGGCAATCCGCTGTTCAAGGGTGGCAAGATCTGGGCGCCGCATCGGCCAGCCAGGCCGGAAAAGTCCGAGGGTGGAATCCCGATCCGCATGGTGTCGGATTACGAACCGGCGGGCGATCAGCCAACGGCAATCAAGGATCTGGTGGAAGGTATCAATGCCGGGGAGCGCAGTCAGGTTCTGCTCGGCGTAACCGGCTCCGGCAAGACCTTCACCATGGCCAAGGTGATCGAGGCGACCCAGCGGCCAGCGGTGATTCTTGCGCCGAACAAGACGCTGGCGGCCCAGCTCTATTCGGAATTCAAACATTTCTTCCCCGACAATGCGGTGGAATATTTCGTTTCCTACTACGATTATTACCAGCCGGAAGCCTATGTGCCGCGCTCGGATACGTTTATCGAGAAGGAAAGCTCGATCAACGAGCAGATCGACCGAATGCGCCACGCCGCCACCCGCGCCATTCTGGAGCGGGATGATTGCATCATCGTCGCCTCGGTGTCCTGCATCTACGGTATCGGCTCGGTCGAAACCTATACGGCCATGACCTTCCAGATGTCGGTTGGCGACCGGATCGACCAGCGGCAATTGCTGGCCGATCTCGTGGCGCAGCAATACAAGCGGCAGGACATCAATTTCGTGCGCGGCTCTTTCCGGGTGCGTGGCGATACCATCGAAATCTTCCCCGCCCACTTGGAGGATGCCGCCTGGCGCATTTCGATGTTCGGCGATGAAATCGATGCGATTACCGAATTCGATCCACTGACCGGCCACAAGACCGGCGATATGAAGTCGGTGAAGATTTATGCCAATTCGCACTATGTGACGCCGCGCCCGACGCTGAACGGGGCGATCAAGGCGATCAAGGACGAGTTGAAGCTGCGGCTGGCCGAGTTGGAAAAGGGCGGGCGTCTGCTGGAGGCGCAAAGGCTGGAGCAGCGCACCCGCTACGATATCGAAATGATGGAAGCGACCGGCTCCTGCGCGGGCATTGAAAACTACTCCCGCTACCTGACGGGCCGTGCGCCCGGTGAGCCGCCGCCGACCTTGTTCGAATATATTCCCGATAATGCCTTGCTGTTTATCGATGAAAGCCATGTCTCTGTCAGCCAGATCGGCGGCATGTATCGGGGCGACTTTAGGCGCAAGGCAACGCTGGCCGAATACGGCTTCCGGTTGCCGTCCTGCATGGACAACCGACCACTGCGGTTTGAGGAGTGGGACGCCATGCGTCCGCCGACCGTTGCTGTTTCGGCCACGCCCGGCAGTTGGGAGCTGGAACAGTCGGGCGGCGTGTTTGCCGAACAGGTCATTCGCCCGACGGGCCTGATCGATCCGCCGGTCGAAGTGCGCTCCGCCAAGTCCCAGGTTGATGACGTCTTGGGCGAGATCAAGGAAACCTCGCTGAAGGGCTATCGCACGCTGGTAACGGTGCTGACCAAGCGCATGGCAGAGGACCTGACGGAATATCTGCACGAGCAGGGTGTGCGGGTGCGCTATATGCATTCGGATATCGACACGCTGGAACGCATCGAAATCCTGCGTGATCTCAGGCTCGGCGCCTTTGACGTGCTGGTTGGTATCAACCTGTTGCGCGAGGGTCTGGACATTCCTGAATGCGGCTTCGTCGCCATTCTCGATGCCGACAAGGAAGGCTTCTTGCGTTCCGAGACCTCACTGATCCAGACGATTGGCCGTGCGGCGCGTAATGTCGATGGCAAGGTCATTCTCTATGCCGATCAGATCACCGGCTCGATGCGGCGGGCTATGGACGAGACGTCGCGCCGCCGGGAAAAGCAGGTGGCTTACAATCTCGAACACGGGATTACGCCGGAATCGGTCAAGTCGAAAATTTCCGACATTCTCGATTCGGTCTACGAGCGTGACCATGTCCGCGCCGATATTTCCGGGGCGAGCGGCAAGGGCTTTGCCGCTGGTGGTCATCTGGTCGGCAACAATCTCCAGGCCCATCTTTCGGCGCTGGAAAAACAGATGCGCGATGCCGCCGCCGATCTCGATTTCGAAACCGCAGCCCGTTTGCGCGACGAAATCAAGCGTTTGAAGGAGGTCGAACTGGCCAGCATGGGTGATCCCGGCGAAAAGGCAGCGGCCCGGGCGCAAGAACAAGCCGGGTCCGGCCAGTCCGCTGGCGTTGCAACCGATGATTCCCGTCAGGATTCCAGTGAAACTGGCTCCTATTTCGCCAAGCCATCCCTGGATGACATGGGTCCTGGCACGGACACGGCAAAGCCACTGTTTCGCAAGAACAGTCTGGATGAAATGACGGTCGGTCGGACGGAGAAGCCTGTTCCCGGCAAGCTTCCCGAAAAGCCCGGCCCGAAAAGCGGCGATGTTAAAACGGACGATCCCCGTCCGATCATCCGCGCCAAATCGGGCGCCGGTTCCTATGAAGACGCCGGTGATCAGAAGCGCAAGACGCGCACCAAGGGGAAAACTGGCAAGCCGGGACGGTGAATTAGGTTGTGTTTTTCGGTCCGAAAATTCGTAAAAACAAATAGATAGAGAAACGCAGTGTCTCCGTGAGGCGTTGAAGGCCTCTAAATTTTGTTAGAAAACGTAAAAACCGTTGACACATCTCCAGATAGATGAAAACAGGATTCAACCGAAAAGCCCCCCTTTCGGTTGAATCCTATAGCATCGTGTAAAAACCGAAGCCGGTACGATGCTATAGGATCTAGCTTGCGCGGCGGTTGTTTCCGAAATTCTGTCCCAAACCCGTGTCGATTATCTCAACGCAATTGGTCAACGCTCGCCGAGGGTGAGCGCCACACCTTCGCCGCGTGGGTCGTGAGCGCCTGCCAGGCTGCCATCTGGGGCGATGGCGATAACGCCTGCCTGGCCCGCGATTGGACTTTGCGGCTCAATGGGTGCGAGCTGGTGGCCGAGATCGGCGAGACGATCGAGGACGGGCTGGCCGCAATCGGCTTCGATTTTCAAACTGTCGCGGCTGTCGGAAAACGTTTTGCCCAGTAAGAACCGTGGTCCGGCCAAGGCTTGCGCCGGAGGTTGCGCATAATCGATCAGCCGTGTCAGCAGCATGGCCAGGGTCTGCGGCTGGCCGTCTGCACCTTGGGTGCCGTAGATCAGGGCCGGTTTGCCGTCGCGTAGTGCAAGTCCCGGGTTGAGGGTATAAAACGGTCTTTTTCCCGGTTGCAGGAAATTCGGGCTTTTCGGATCAAGCGAGAAGGCCGCACCGCGGTTTTGCCAGAGAATGCCGGTATCGCCGACGACAACGCCGCTGCCCCAATCGAAATAAGTGCTTTGCAACGTGCTGACGCTTTGTCCCGCAGCGTCAGTCGCGCCGAAGAACACTGTATCCCCGGTTCGGTAGGGATGCGGCCAGTCCAGCGCGTGGTCTGGGTCGATGGCCCTGGCGGCCTGCTGCAATCGTTCTGCCGACAGCCACTCCTGCACGGGTTGATCGGCAAAATCCGGGTCGGCGATCCGGTCGCGGGTCATGAAAGCCTGTTTCACCGCCTCGACGACCAGATGCAGATGCTGGGCGCTGCCGGGAGTGAGGGCGGACAGGTCGAAATGCTGGAGAATGCCCATGATCGCAAGAGTGGAGATCCCTTGTGTCGGCGGCGGCGGCGCGAGAAGCTCCAACCCGCGATAGGATAGACGCGCCGGTTCCACCTGCCGGGTGCGTGTTGCCGTCAGATCGGCAAGGGTGAGCGGTGATCCAGCCGCCCGAAGCCCCTCGGCGATGCGCTGGGCGAGAGGGCCTTGGTAAAAACTGCGCGGGCCATGGCTGGCGATATTTTCCAGGGAGCGGGCCAGCTCTGGCTGGCGAAAGATCTCTCCCGGAGCAAAGGGACGTCCATTGTTGAAAAACAGGTTGATGAAGCCTGGCCAATCGGCCAGCACGTCCTTGCGCATATCGAGCCAGAAGCCTTGCGAGCGGCTGACCGGAAATCCGTGTTGCGCATGATGAATAGCATCCTGCACCAGGTCGCCGAACACCTGTTTGCCACCCCAATACTCAATGGAATAGCGGTGAACGGCCTCCCAGGCATCAACAGTGGCGGCGGTGGTCAAGGTCGAAAGCGGACCGCGCAGCGGAATACTGTCACCGGTAAATTCCGGTAGCTTTGCGGCTGCCTGACCGATCCCCATAAAACAAGTCTGGCGGCCCTGCCGGTCGGCCAGAATCCAGACTGAGTCGCCTCCAAGGCCGCAGAAATGCAGGTAGACGACGGCAATGGTGCTGGCCATGGCGATGGCCGCTTCCGCTGCTGTGCCGCCACGCTCCAGAACAGCCAGTCCGGCAGCGCTTGCCAGCGGATGCGGGCTAGTGACCATTCCAGTGTCAGGGCCGGAAGCAGCGTGTGTCGTGGGGGAAATGGTATGAGATGCAGAGGGCATGGGTACGTTCCGGCAAGAGGCGGGGAATAATCAAGTCCAAGCCTGACACGGAACACCAAATTACCGCAATCCTGACTTTGCTTTAAACCTCGCCTCCGGCCAGGAAATACGCCATGATCCGACCCGTATTTTACCTGTCTGTTTGGCCGTGCGATTGCCCATCTGTCTGAAAGCCGATCCTCCCATGAGCGCCACTCTCGTCGTTTTCAATGCCCGCAATGGTCTCGGTGATCCCGTTGATATCGTTATTGCCGGGTCTACAATTGCCGCGATCGGTCCAGCGGCGGGTGAGGGCGTTTCAACGGAAAAGCCACGCATCGATGCTCGTGGCGGTCTGGTCCTGCCGGGCCTGGTCGATGGTCATGTACATCTGGATAAAACGCTGATCGGCATGCCGTTCATTCCCCATATTCCCGGAGGCACGGTCGCCGAGCGGATCCGGGCCGAAAAAGCGCTGCGCCGCTCGCTGCCTTTGCCGGTCGAGGTGCGTGGGGCTAAGCTGCTGGAGAAGATGGCCACCTATGGCACCGTCGCCTGCCGTAGCCATGCCGATATCGATACGGAAGTCGGGTTGGCAGGGCTAGAAGCCATATTGTCCCTGAAGCAAAGCCATGCTCATCTGGTCGATATTCAGACAGTGGCGTTTCCACAGTCCGGCGTGCTGGCCGATCCCGGCACTGCTGATCTGCTGGAGCAGGCGGTCAAGGCGGGTGCGGACCTGATCGGTGGTCTCGATCCAGCCGGGATAGACGATGACATTACCGGCCACCTGAACGCGATTTTTGCCATCGCCGGCCGTCACGGCGTCGGGGTGGATCTACATCTGCACGATCCGGGTCCGCTCGGTGCGTTCGAAATCCGCCAGATCGCCAAGCGCGCTCTGGCACATGGGCTTCAGGGCAAATGCGCCGTCAGTCATGCCTATTGCCTGGGCGCGCTGGATGATATGGATTTCGGGCGCACGGCGGAAGCGCTGGCACGCGCCGATGTGGCGATCATGACCACTGGTCCCGGCGATACCAGCATGCCGCCGATCAAGCGACTGAAGGCTGCGGGCGTGCGGGTGTTTTCCGGCAATGACAATATCCGCGATGCCTGGTCGCCGCTCGGCAATGGCGATCTTTTGGAGCGGGCGAGCATTCTCTGTGACCGGCAGAACTTTCGCGCCGATGCCGACCTTGAACATGCCTTCGCGCTGGTCAGCACCCTGTCGGCTGAGGTTTTGGGGCGCAGCAATGCGACACTCGGCAAAGGGTGTCCCGCCGACTTCATCATTCTGCCGGTTGCCTCGATTGCCGAAGCCGTAGCGGCGCGCCCAATGGAGCGCATGGTGTTCAAGGCAGGTGTGCTGATTGCCAGCAATGGCAATCTCGTCGCCTCATGACTGTCATCCGTGCGTGGGATATTGGTTGCGGGTGGGAATAGATTTCATGCGGCAGAGACGGTGGGTGGGTGATTGCCAGCCGAAGAGGGGAATGAAAACGCATGGCGATTGATTTCGTGTTGCGCCGCGCCAGGCTGCCATTGTCGGCGCAGCCGCTGGACATCGCCTTTGAGGCGGGGCGGATCGTTGCGCTGGAAGCGGATTTCCGTTGTGATGCGCCGCAGGAGGATGCCGCAGGCCGGTTGGTCTGCGCCGGGTTGATCGAAACCCACCTGCATCTCGACAAGGCAGGGATCATCGGGCGCTGCCGGGTGTGTAGCGGAACACTGGCGGAAGCTGTGTCGGAGACCTCGAAAGCCAAGCAGGCCTTTACCGAGGAAGATGTCTATACCCGCGCCGCCGATGTCGTGGACCGGGCCATTGTACACGGCACGACCCGGATCAGGACCTTCGTGGAAATCGATCCGCGCGCCGGTTTCCGCTCATTTTCGGCGATCCGCAAGCTGAAGGCCGATTACGCCCATCTGATCGATATCGAAATCTGCGCCTTTGCTCAGGAAGGCTTGACCAATGAGCCGGAAACCGAGCGGATGTTGGAAATCGCCTTGTCGCAAGGCGCCGATTTGATTGGTGGCTGCCCTTACACCGATCCAAGGCCCGCCGAGCATATTTCCCGAATTTTCGAGCTGGCCCAGCGCTTCGATATACCTGTCGATTTCCACCTCGATTTCGATCTCGATCCTTCAGGGTCCAACCTGCCGACGGTCATTGCCCAGACGCTGGCGCGGGGTTACCAAGGCAAGGTGTCCGTCGGCCATGTCACCAAGCTTTCTGCTATTCCTCCCGACGAAGTGGAGCGGGTGGCAAAGCAATTGGCCGAGGCGGGGATTACCGTGACGGTTCTGCCCGCTACCGATCTTTTCCTGACCGGTCGGGATATCGATCACTTGTGTCCAAGGGGCATTGCACCCGCGCATCTTCTGGCTCGCCAGGGGGTGAATGTCACCATCTCCACCAATAATGTTCTCAACCCATTTACGCCCTTTGGCGATGTCTCGCTGATGCGCATGGCCAATCTCTACGCCAATGTTGCCCAACTGGCGACGCCTGCGGATCTGAACCAGGTCTTCGAGATGATCACTCGCTATCCGGCCCGGCTGATGGGGCTGGATGAACAGCTGAAGGTCGGGGCTGCGGCTGATCTTGTGCTGTTTGATGCCGTCTCCGGTGCCGAGGCCGTGGCGACGATTGCGCCTGCGGTGACTGGTTGGAAAGGCGGGGTAAAGACCTTCGAGCGCAAGCCGCCGCAGCTCTATCGGTAACGTCGAAATATCTGCTCATGGTCATCTCTCCGTCATGTTTGCGTGCTGATGTCCGCCCGACTTTCTATCGGGAATTTACTTTCTATTTCAGGAGTTTGCATGCGTTTGTTGTTCCTGCCAGCTGTGGTTGCCGCCATGACCGCTTCTTGCCCGAGCCATGCCGCCGCGCCCGCCTCCTGGCCGGATACGCCTGTGTCGCGGTTGCAGGCATTGGCCGTATTGCAAACGCTGAATGCCGATCTGCTGAGCCATGACAGTGCCACGCTGACGCTGGACCGCTGGTGCAGCACCCATAAGCTGGCGGATGGAGCAAAAATCACAGCAGAGCGGGTAAAGGATGTCGACAAGCCCGCCACGGGAGAGATTCGCGCCGCCCTCAAGGTCGCGGATGGTGACAAGGTCGGCTATCGCCGGGTGCGATTGAAATGCGGCGACCGTATCCTGTCTGAAGCCGACAACTGGTATGTGCCGGCCCGGCTGACGGATGACATGAACAAGGTGCTCGACACGACGGACGGTGCGTTTGGCCGCGTGGTGCAGCCGCTGCATTTCCAGCGGCACACGATATCCGCCGAGCTTTTGTGGAAGCCATTGCCGGACGGATGGGAGATGGGCAGTGTGGTGCCACCGGCCAGCGGCGATCCCTTGTCGGTGCCTGAATATGTTCTCCAGCACAAGGCATTGCTGAGTGTCCCGGATGGAACGCCGATCAGCATGGTGGTGGAAACCTATCGCCACGACCTGCTTGATTTTACGCCGCCGAAGCTCGATACCAACTAATGTCTCCGCTCCATAGTGAGTTTTTAGCATGTCGAATACAAATGCCCGTCTTGTCGATCATCTGGTGCTTCCGGTGGAAACGCTGGAGGCGGCGCGAAGCCGCCTGACCGCTCTTGGCTTTACAGTCGCACCGGATGGCCACCATCCCTTCGGCACGGTCAATGCCTGCATATTTCTGGCCGATGGGATCTATCTGGAGCCATTGGCGATCAACGACCATGAGGCTGTGGACGCAGCCATTGCGAACGGCAATGTCTTCATCGGGCGTGATCGCACCTTCAGGCAGGCGTATAGTCAGGGTCTCTCGGCGATTGTCACCGCATCGCAGGACGCCAAGGCGGATCATGCGGCCTTTGTCGCGGCGGGGATGACAGGTGGCGACATGCTGGAGTTTTCAAGGCCCATGCGGCTGCCGGATGGGAGCGAGACTGTTGCGCGCTTTCACCTTGCCTTTTCAGCACGGGAGGTTGAGCCGTTCTTTCTGTTTGCCTGCGAGCGGGTCAATCCGTTGCCCGCTGACAGGAAAGCGCTCGAGACCCATACCAATGGCGTCATCGGTTTGACGCGGGTGTTTTTCTATGCGCCGAAGCCAGCGCTTTATGCCAGTTGGTTACAAACCATATTGGGCGTAGCAGCCAGAGAAAACACCAATGGATTGGCCTTTGACGCCGCCAATCTGTCGATGGAAATCATTTCCGGCGAGACGAAGAACAAGGCCCTGGTGGCGGAGGCCCTGGTGTTTACGGTTGCCGATCTTGAGGTGACAGCGGCGGTTCTGGCTGCTAATGGCGTTGCCCATGAGAGACTAGCGGGCGGCATTACCGTCCCGGCCGCGCCCGGACAGGGCGTTGCCTTTCTGTTTGAGGAGAATACGCCATGACCGCTTCTGCCCTGCCGAATGCAACCGTCACCATTGGCGAAGGCGCCAAGACGGTCTCCTTTTCCAACAGTGCGAAAATTTCGCTGATCTGCGGTCCCTGCCAGATGGAAAGCCGCGAGCACGCTTTCATGATGGCGGGCTCGATCAAGGAAATCTGCGACAAACTCGGCATTGGCCTCGTCTATAAATCCTCTTTTGACAAGGCCAACCGCACCTCGTTGGGTGCTGGACGGGGTATCGGCTTTGAACAAGGCTTGGCTATCTTTGCCGACCTGAAGAAGGAATTCGGTATTCCTGTCTTGACTGACATTCACAGCGAAGCCCAGTGCGCTGAAGTGGCCGAAGTGGTCGATGTGTTGCAGATCCCGGCTTTTCTGTGCCGCCAGACCGATCTTCTGGTGGCCGCTGCAAAAACGGGCAGGGCGATCAATGTCAAGAAGGGTCAGTTCCTTGCCCCTTGGGACATGAAGAACGTGATGGAAAAGATCACGCTGTCCGGTAACCCCAATGTCATGCTTTGCGAGCGCGGCGCTTCCTTCGGCTATAACACACTGGTCTCCGACATGCGTTCGCTGCCGATCATGGCGGACATGGGTGCGCCGGTGATTTTCGATGCCACGCACTCGGTGCAGCAGCCGGGTGGGCAGGGCGGTTCATCGGGCGGTCAACGCGAGTTTGTGGCCACGCTTGCGCGCGCCGCTGTGGCGGTTGGCGTCGCTGGTTTGTTTATCGAAACACATCAGGACCCTGATAATGCGCCATGCGACGGTCCCAATATGGTCTACCTGAAGGACCTTGAGCGCTTGCTGGAAAAACTGCTTGCGTTCGACGCCGTCACCAAGGCCGCCTGAAGGCCTGGACCATGTCATTGTAATTTTCAATTCATCGGCTAAGACAGGGCGAACAGAGCCTTGTTCAGCCTTTACAGCAGGGAGTGACCATGACCGCTATTACCGACATTATTGCCCGCGAGATTCTCGACAGCCGCGGCAATCCGACCGTCGAAGTCGATGTCTATCTGGAAGATGGCAGCATGGGCCGCGCTGCGGTTCCGTCGGGCGCATCCACCGGCGCCCATGAAGCCGTTGAGCTGCGCGATGGCGGCACACGTTATCTTGGCAAGGGCGTCGAAAAGGCTGTCGAAGCCGTCAACAGCGAAATCTATGACGCCATCGGCGGCCATGACGCTGAAAACCAGATCCAGATCGACACGATCATGCGCGAGCTGGACGGCACGCCGAACAAGTCGCGCCTCGGCGCCAATGCCATTCTCGGCGTGTCGCTGGCCGTTGCCAAGGCAGCTGCAGAAGCCTCCGGCCTGCCGCTCTATCGCTATGTCGGTGGTCCGAACGCCCGCATCCTGCCTGTGCCAATGATGAACATCATCAATGGCGGCGCGCATGCCGACAACCCGATCGACTTCCAGGAGTTCATGATCATGCCTGTCGGTGCGGAGAATATCCGTGACGCCGTCCGCATGGGCTCGGAAGTGTTCCATACGCTGAAGAAGGAACTGTCAGCGCAAGGCTTCAACACCAATGTTGGTGATGAAGGCGGCTTCGCACCTGGCTTAAAAAGTGCGCCGGAAGCTCTTGATTTCATCATGAAATCGATTGAGAAGGCTGGTTACCGTCCGGGCGAAGACATGTATCTGGCGCTCGACTGCGCTTCGACCGAATTCTTCAAGGACGGCAAGTATGTTATGGAAGGCGAAGGCCGCACGCTGGAGCCGGAAGCCATGGCGGAATATCTGGCTGAACTGGCTGCCAAATACCCGATCATCTCCATCGAAGACGGTATGGGCGAAGACGATTGGGACGGCTGGAAATACCTGACCGACAAGATCGGTGCGACGACCCAGCTGGTCGGCGACGATCTGTTCGTCACCAACTCCGCCCGCCTGCGCGACGGTATCCGCATGGGTGTCGCTAACTCGATCCTCGTCAAGGTCAACCAGATCGGTTCGCTGTCGGAAACGCTGGATGCGGTTGAGACCGCGCATAAGGCCGCCTATACCGCCGTCATGTCGCATCGTTCCGGCGAAACCGAAGACTCGATCATTGCCGACCTGTCGGTTGCCACCAATTGCGGGCAGATCAAGACCGGCTCACTGTCGCGTTCCGACCGGCTGGCCAAGTACAACCAGCTGATCCGCATTGAGGAACTGCTGGGACCGCAGGCCGCTTATGCCGGTACGTCCATTCTGAAGGCCTGATCTGGCTGGCGGAGCCGCTCGTTCCGCAACCGCCCTTCTCTCAAGCCCGCGCCGCGCAAACGGTGCGGGCTTTTTGCATTGAGGGGATGCCGAACTTTTTCGTAACAAGGTCAATACTCGGTTAAGCAAATGGCTCTAATGTCTCTGCAAAGATGTTGTGCGTTGCAAGGCCAAATCGAGAATGTGGACACGTCACCATAAGAACCGTAAATTTGGACGCCTGGTCCTTCCTGCCGTTACCATCGCCTTTATCGGCTATTTCGGCTATCACAGCATTCATGGTGATTACGGATTGAAGGCCGGTGAGCATTTCGATGTGGTGCGGGCCGAGCGCAGCAAGGAACTGGCAGCGCTCATTCACGACCGCAAAAAGCTGGAAACTCAAGTAAAACTGCTCAGCGACGGCTCGCTTGAACGCGATATGATCGATGAAAAAGCCCGCTATCAGCTGAATATGTCTCGTCCTGATGAGATCGTGATTTTCAATCGCTAGTGTGGATCACATCTTTGGCGACAATGCCCGTCATATTTAGGGGATTGTTGATTAACTGAAATCCAGTTAATCGCAAAAAAATATTAAAAATCTGGTGTTTATACGGAATGGAAGGCATGCATTTAATGCATTGCGGCCTGTCCCATTCTTGCATATGGTGTGTGCCAATCAAAAACCCTTACACAACTCAGGGAGGGATGAATGGCGCCGCGCAAAAACGCGACTGCTTCGAGCCGCAAACCGGCAGCAAAGCCTGCAAAGGGCGATTTCGCTGTGGGGACGATTGAAGAATTCGACCGCGAAAAGGAGCTGAAAGCCTATCGCGAAATGCTTCTGATCCGCCGCTTCGAGGAAAAGGCCGGTCAGCTTTACGGCATGGGCTTCATCGGCGGTTTCTGTCACCTCTACATTGGCCAGGAAGCAGTCGTTGTCGGCATGCAGATGGCACTGAAGCTCGGTGATCAGGTCATTACCGGCTATCGTGACCACGGCCATATGCTGGCCTGCGGCATGAGCGCACGCGGTGTGATGGCCGAACTGACCGGACGTCGCGGCGGCTTGTCCAAGGGCAAGGGCGGCTCCATGCACATGTTCTCCAAGGAGAAGCATTTCTACGGTGGTCACGGCATCGTCGGCGCCCAGGTTTCGCTCGGCACGGGTCTGGCCTTCGCCAACAAGTATCGCGGCAATGACAATGTCTCTCTCGCCTATTTCGGCGATGGCGCGGCCAACCAAGGTCAGGTCTATGAGAGCTTCAACATGGCGCGCCTGTGGAACCTGCCGGTCATCTATGTGATCGAGAACAACCGTTATGCCATGGGTACGTCCGTTGCCCGCGCCTCGGCGCAGACGGATTTCTCCCAGCGCGGCGTGTCCTTCAACATCCCCGGCTTCAAGGTGGATGGCATGGACGTGCGCGCCGTCAAGGCGGCTGCCGTGCAGGCGGTTGAGCATTGCCGCGCCGGTAAGGGCCCGGTCATCCTGGAAATGGAAACCTATCGCTACCGCGGTCACTCCATGTCCGACCCGGCCAAATACCGCTCCAAGGACGAAGTGCAGAAAATGCGCTCCGAGCATGACCCGATTGAACAGGTCCGGCTGCGTCTTCTGGAAAAGGGTTGGGCCAGCGAAGACGATCTCAAGCTGATCGACAAGGACGTGCGCGATATCGTCGCCGACAGCGCCGATTTCGCCCAAGCCGATCCAGAGCCGGATGCATCCGAGCTCTACACCGACATCCTGTTGTAAGCGAGAGGGAGGGTTAGCCCATGCCAGTCAATATTCTCATGCCCGCCCTGTCTCCGACAATGGAGGAAGGCACGCTGTCCAAATGGCTGAAAGCCGAAGGCGATAGCGTCAAGTCCGGCGACGTGATCGCCGAAATCGAAACCGACAAGGCAACCATGGAAGTGGAAGCCGTGGATGAAGGCGTGATCGGCAAGCTGCTGATCGAAGCCGGAACCCAGAATGTCAAGGTCAACACGCCGATTGCCGTGCTGTTGCAGGATGGCGAAAGCGCGTCCGACGTTTCGGCTCCCAAGGCTGAAAGCGCAGCGGCACCCGCAGCCCCTGCCGTTCCGCAGGAAGAAAAGCCGACAGAAACTGGTTCGGCTTCCGCGCCTGTTCCGGCGCAGCCGATTTCCAGCGCTGCCAGCGATCCGTCCATTCCGGCCGGAACGGAAATGGTGTCGATGACAGTGCGTGAAGCCCTGCGTGAAGCCATGGCCGAAGAAATGCGCGCCAATGACGATGTATTCATCATCGGCGAGGAAGTGGCGGAATACCAGGGTGCCTACAAGATCACCCAGGGCCTGCTTGCCGAATTCGGCGACCGTCGCGTGGTCGATACCCCGATTACCGAGCATGGTTTTGCCGGTGTGGCCGTGGGTGCTGCCATGGCGGGACTGCGTCCAATCGTTGAGTTCATGACCTTCAACTTCGCCATGCAGGCGATTGACCAGATCATCAACTCGGCTGCCAAGACGCTGTATATGTCCGGTGGTCAGATGGGCGCGCCCATCGTGTTCCGTGGCCCGAACGGCGCTGCGGCCCGCGTTGGCGCCCAGCACAGCCAGGACTATGCCGCATGGTATAGCCAGATCCCTGGTCTGAAGGTGATTTCGCCCTACACGGCAGCCGATGCCAAGGGCCTGTTGAAAGCCGCGATCCGCGATCCGAACCCGGTGGTCTTCCTCGAAAACGAAATCCTCTACGGTCACAGCTTTGATGTGCCGAAGCTGGATGATTTCGTGCTGCCGATTGGCAAGGCGCGGATTCACAAGACCGGCAAGGATGTCACCGTCGTGTCCTGGAGCATTGGCATGACCTATGCGACCAAGGCGGTGGAAGAGCTCACCAAGCTTGGCATCGATGTCGAACTGATCGACCTGCGCACCATCCGTCCGATGGACCTGCCGACGGTAATCGAGTCGGTCAAGAAGACCGGTCGTCTGGTCGTGGTGGAAGAAGGGTATCCGCAGTCGTCCGTGGGTGATTTCGTTGCCAACCGCATTCAGCGCGAAGCCTTCGATTACCTCGATGCGCCTGTTCTGACCGTGGCTGGCAAGGACGTGCCGATGCCTTACGCGGCCAACCTTGAAAAGCTCGCTCTGCCGAATGTCGGCGAAGTGGTCCAGGCCGTTAAATCCGTCTGCTACAAATAAGGGGAGGCGAGGCATATGCCGATCAATATCACCATGCCGGCCCTCTCTCCCACGATGGAAGAGGGCAATCTGGCCAAGTGGCTGGTCAAGGAAGGCGATACCGTCAAGTCCGGCGACGTGATCGCCGAGATTGAAACCGACAAGGCAACCATGGAAGTGGAAGCGGTCGATGAAGGCGTCGTTGCCAAGATCGTCGTTCCCGCTGGCACCGAAGGCGTCAAGGTCAATGCGCTGATCGCCATTCTCGCCGCAGAGGGCGAGGATGTGTCGGCTGCTGCGGCTGGCGGCGGTGCATCCGCTCCAGCAAAAGCTGACGCACCCAAGGCCGAAGCTCCGAAGGCTGAAGCCCCCGCTGCAAAGGCAGATGCTCCTGCTGCTGCCCCCCAGGCAGCGGCTCCGGCAGCCGCCTCCGGTGACCGGGTATTCTCGTCGCCGCTCGCCCGTCGTCTCGCCAAGGAAGCCGGTCTTGATCTCAAGGCGATTTCCGGCACCGGTCCGAAGGGCCGGGTGGTGAAGAGCGACGTCGAAAAAGCCGTCAGCACCGGTGGTGCCAAGCCTGCCGCCGCTCCGGCGGCGTCTGGCGCAGCACCTGCTCCGGCGCTGGCCAAGGGCATGTCTGACGATGCCGTGCTCAAGCTGTTTGCCGAAGGTTCCTACGAGCTTGTGCCGCATGACGGCATGCGCAAGACCATCGCCAAACGCTTGCAGGAATCGAAGCAAACCATTCCGCATTTCTACGTCTCCGTGGATTGCGAATTGGACGCCCTGCTTGCCCTTCGCGCCCAGCTCAATACCGCCGCTCCCGAAAAAGATGGCAAGCCGGTCTACAAGCTCTCGGTCAACGATATGGTCATCAAGGCCATGGCGCTGGCGTTGCGTGACGTGCCGGATGCCAACGTCTCGTGGACCGACACCAACATGGTCAAGCACAAGCATGCCGATGTCGGCGTGGCTGTGTCGATCCCCGGCGGCCTGATCACCCCGATCATCCGCCAGGCCGAGTTGAAGAGCCTGTCCACCATTTCCAACGAAATGAAGGACCTGGGCGCACGCGCCAAGGGCCGCAAGCTGAAGCCTGAGGAATATCAGGGCGGCACAACAGCGGTCTCCAACATGGGCATGATGGGCGTCAAGAACTTCGCCGCCGTGGTCAACCCGCCGCATGCGACCATTCTGGCCGTTGGCGCTGGTGAAGAGCGCGTTGTCGTGAAAAAGGGCGAAATGAAAATCGCCAATGTCATGACAGTGACGCTGTCCACCGACCACCGCGCGGTCGATGGAGCCTTGGGTGCTGAACTTCTCGGTGCGTTCAAACGCTACATCGAAAACCCGATGGGCATGCTGGTCTGATGAAATTGGGGAAGGGTGGCTTTATTCACCTTTCCCCTCTCGTTTCCGCAAGGTGGGCCACGAATGAAAACCGTTCTCGCATACGGCGACAGTCTGACATGGGGATACGACCCGGTTGCCCTTGGTCGTCACGCCCATGAGGACCGCTGGACCAGCGTGTTGCAAAAGGCGCTTGGCCATGGCGTTCGGGTGATTGCCGAGGGTTTGAACGGGCGCACGACTGCTTATGACGATCATCTGGCGGATTGCGACCGCAATGGTGTGAGGCTGTTGCCGAGTATTCTTGAAACCCACAAGCCGCTGGATCTGGTGATCCTGATGCTGGGTACGAATGATTTGAAGCGCGGCATTCAGGGTACGGCGATTGGCGCGACGAGCGGTATCAAGCGGTTGGTTAAACTGGTCCATCAGCATGACTGGGGCTTCGACTTCGAAGGGCCGGATGTACTGATCGTCTCACCACCGCCGATCCGCGAGACCGCCAATGTAATGTTCGGGGCGATGTTCAATCATTCCATCGAGGAGGGCGGAATGCTGGCCAGCATGTACCGCGATGCGGCGGATGAACTGGGCTGTGGCTTTTTTGATGCCGGTTCGGTGGCCAAGACCACGACGATGGATGGCATTCATCTCGATGCTGACAATACCCGCGCCATCGGGCGCGGTCTGGAGCCTGTGGTGCGGATGATGCTGGGCCTGTGAAGGAAAAGCATCGACGGTAATGCGGGTTGATTGGAATCAATGAATGACCATGTGGCGGGTTTAAAATGATCTTGCAACCTTGAAGGGGGAAAGATCATGTCCAACACTCCGCATGAACTGGCAGAGGAATTTCCGGAATTTGTGACTCTGATGCGGCATTTGAAGGAAACGGACGGCCATTTCGTTCGATTGTTCGATGCCTATCACGAAATCAACCGGCAAGTTCATCGCGCTGAAACCGATATAGAGCCGCTCGACGACTTCCATATGGAAGACCTCAGGAAGAAGCGGATGCGGCTCAAGGACGAAATCTACGGGATGCTGGTTCGTCATGAACCGGAGGCCGAGACACCGGCATTATAAAGCCGGTTGCGCTTCCAGTCCCGTCACGGGTTGGGCCGAGAGGCGCAACCCCAAGGAAACCGAGGAGTGGAAGCGCCCATGTCGAATGCTTATGACGTCATCATCATCGGGTCCGGCCCTGGCGGCTATGTGACTGCGATCCGTGCCGCCCAGCTTGGCCTGAAAATCGCGATTGTCGAGCGCGAGCATCTCGGCGGCATCTGCCTCAACTGGGGCTGCATCCCCACCAAGGCGCTGCTGCGGTCGGCGGAAATTCTCGATCACGCCAATCACGCCAAGAGCTACGGCCTGACGCTGAACGGCACTATGACCGCCGATGTGAAAGACGTTGTTGCCCGGTCGCGCGGCGTATCGGCCCGCCTCAACGGCGGCGTTGCCTATCTGATGAAGAAGAACAAGATCGATGTGATCTGGGGTGAGGCCAAGCTCACCAAGCCAAACGAAATCGTCGTCGGCGCATCGTCCAAGCCCGCCGTGCAGCCGCAGAATCCGGTTCCCAAGGGCGTTCTGGGTGAGGGCACCTATACGGCTAAGCATATCATCGTCGCCACCGGCGCGCGTCCCCGCGCTCTGCCGGGCATTGAGCCAGATGGCAAGCTGATCTGGACCTATTTCGAAGCGATGAAGCCGGATTTCATGCCGAAATCCATCGTTGTCATGGGCTCAGGCGCCATCGGCATCGAATTTGCGTCCTTCTATCGCTCGATGGGTGTCGATGTCACCGTGGTCGAGCTGATGGCCAATATCATGCCAGTGGAAGACGTGGAAATCTCCACCATCGCCCGCAAGGCGCTGGAAAAGCGCGGCCTGAAGATCATCACCGACGCCAAGGTTTCCAAGGTCGAAAAGGGTACCAATTCCATAACCGCCCATGTCGAGACCAAGGATGGCAAAGTGCAGCAGATCACTGCTGACCGGCTGATCTCTGCTGTCGGCGTGCAGGGCAATATCGAAAATCTCGGTCTGGAAGCTTTGGGCGTCAAGACGGATCGCGGCTGCATCGTCATCGACGGCTATGGCAAGACCAATGTGCCGGGCCTCTATGCCATCGGCGATGTCGCAGGTCCGCCAATGCTGGCCCATAAGGCCGAACATGAAGGCGTGGTCTGCATCGAGAAGATCGCCGGTCTGCCGCATGTTCATCCCATGAACAAGTCTCTGATCCCTGGCTGCACCTATTGCAACCCGCAGGTCGCCTCGGTTGGCCTCACGGAAGCCAAGGCAAAAGAACAGGGCCGCGAGATTCGTGTTGGTCGCTACAATTTCAACGCCAATGGCAAGGCCATCGCGCTTGGCGAAGACAATGGCATGATCAAGACGATCTTTGACAAGAAGACCGGCGAATTGATCGGTGCGCATATGGTCGGCGCGGAAGTGACCGAGTTGATCCAGGGCTTCGTGGTGGCCATGAATCTGGAGACGACAGAAGAAGAGCTGATGCACACCATCTTCCCGCATCCGACCCTGTCTGAAATGATGAAGGAAAGCGTGCTTGATGCCTACGGCAAAGTCCTGAACGCCTGACGCAGCGGACAGTGACATTGCGAGACATTGCCCGGCTCGCTATATAGGGGCCGGGCGAGTCCGCCAACGGGGCGGGCAACTGAGGATAGACGATGGAAAATGTGGGCTGGTTGACGGCGATTTTCGTGGGTGGTCTGGCCGGATGGCTGGCAGGCAAGTTGATGGACATGCGCTTCGGCATTTTCATGAACATCGTCATCGGCATTATCGGTTCGGTCATCGCCAATGCCATCTTCCGGCGCTTTGACATTTTCGTCGCCAGCGATTGGGTTGGCTATCTGATTACCAGCTTTATTGGTGCCTGCATTCTGCTGTTCGTCGCCAAGCTGGTGCGGAAATAGAGACTTTTAAAACCGCTCATCGGCGGCAAAGGAAACACGATGGTTACCATCCTCGATAGAACCAAGCCGGACGACAAGCGCATCCGCCACCCGGAAAAGGCTCACAAGCCGGATACGGAAGTGTTGCGCAAGCCGGAATGGATCAGGGTGAAAGCTCCGACCTCCAAGGGCTATCAGGAAACCCGCGAACTGGTGCGTTCCCACAAGCTGGTCACCGTCTGTGAAGAAGCCGGCTGCCCGAATATCGGCGAGTGCTGGGAAAAGAAGCACGCCACCTTCATGATCATGGGTGAGATCTGTACCCGCGCCTGCGCCTTCTGCAATGTGGCGACCGGCAAGCCGAATGCGCTTGACCGTGAAGAGCCTGCCAATGTGGCCAAGGCCGTGCGCCAGATGGGCCTGTCGCATGTGGTCATCACGTCCGTGGACCGTGATGACCTGGCCGATGGCGGCGCTGAGCATTTCGAACAGGTAATCTGGGCGATCCGCGAAGCTTCGCCCGCCACGACCATCGAAATCCTGACTCCTGACTTTTTGAAAAAGCCCGGCGCGCTGGAGCGTGTCGTTGCTGCAAAGCCAGACGTCTTCAACCATAATATGGAAACCGTTCCAGGCAATTACCTTACCGTGCGTCCGGGCGCCCGCTACTTCCACTCGGTGCGGCTGTTGCAGCGGGTCAAGGAACTCGATCCGACAATGTTCACCAAATCCGGCATCATGGTCGGCCTTGGCGAAGAGCGTAACGAAGTGCTGCAATTGATGGATGACCTGCGCACTGCGGACGTGGATTTCCTGACCATCGGCCAATATCTCCAGCCGACCCGCAAGCACCACAAGGTGGAACGCTTCGTGACGCCGGAAGAGTTCAAGTCCTATGAGGATATTGCCTATACCAAGGGCTTCCTGATGGTCGCCTCCAGCCCGCTCACCCGCTCCTCCCACCATGCCGGTGACGATTTTGCCCGGCTGAAGGCCAACCGCGAAAAGAAGCTGCTGGCGGCTGCGGAGTAGATTTCCGGTATATGATGCTTGCCGATATTGGAGCCCGTCGCTTATAAGCGTCGGGCTTTCATGCTCAAAGGGTGATGCATCATGGCCCGATATATCGACAAGCTTGACGATGCCGCTACACTGTTAAACTCGGCCAAGCGCATCTGCCTGGTCGGCTGCTCCGGCAGCGGTAAGAGCACGCTGTCGCAAATTCTGTGCGAGCGGCTGGGCCTGGACTACATCTCCATGGATCGCGACGTCTTCTGGCTACCCGGTTGGAAGCTGAGGCCCAGGCCGGAAGCGATTGAACTGATACAACAGTTTGTCGCCGGTGAGCGGTGGATTATCGACGGCAACAGCCCCGGCAGCCTGCCAGTCCGGCTGGCGCGTGCCGATATGGTCATCTGGATGCGTCCGCCGCGCCGCGTTTCGATTTACGGTGTTCTGTCGCGTTGGCTGAAACATCGCGGGACGGTCAGGCCAGAGATGGCGCCGGGATGTCCTGAAAAGATCGATTGGCCGTTTCTTCAATATGTCTGGAATTTCGAGGCGCGCGAAGTACCGCAATTTAAGACACAGTTTGAAAATGCGCGGGCCGATCTGCCGGTCGTCGTTCTCAGGTCGCACCGGCAGACAAATGAGTTTTTAACGGCTTTAGACGGGTGCCAGCGGAGGTAGACATGGTGCGTTACGTGGATATGTCCGCCGCCGCTGATCTTCTTGGCCGCAGCAACAGGATCATGGTCGTCGGTTGTTCGGGAGGTGGCAAAACCACGTTGTCGCAAAAGCTCGCGTCTCGCTTTGATCTCGACTATCAATCGATTGATCGCGATGTCCGTTGGCTTCCCGGCTGGCGAGAAAGAGACAGACAGGCTCAGCGAGACATTATTGCTGAACTGGTCTCACATGAACGTTGGGTAATGGACGGAAGTAGTCCCTCGACGTTCGATTTGCGATTACCTCGGACAGATCTGGTGATCTGGGTAAAAATGTCTCGGATGGCTTGCCTTCGCGGCATCGCCGGGCGCGTCTGGCGTAACTATGGCAAAGTCCGCATTGCCATGGCCGAAGGCTGCAAGGAGCCGTTGCCTGATCGGGAATTCCTCTCTTACATCTGGAATTTCGAGCGCAAGCACGCACCGATCTTCGTCCGCAATTTCGATCTTCACGGCCCGGACGTTCCGGTTCTGGTGCTGAAATCCCGCCGAGAGGTCACACGTCTTCTCGACCTCATCGGCGCTTCGGGGTAGGGCGCTTCTTCCGCTTTATGCTGCGAACGCTGCCGCCGTTTGCCTGCGGCTGGAGAGGAGCAGCAGCGTCACGGCGGAAACGGCGGAGGCTCCCATGATATACCATGCCACGGACGCGGCGCTGCCGGTCGTTGCCACCAGCCAGGCGGTGATGATCGGGGTCATGGCGCTGCCCAGCACGCCAGCCAGCATGTAGCAGATCGACAGGCCGGTATAGCGCACGCCAGTCTCAAACAGTTCTGACAGAAAGGTGGCAATCGGTCCGAAATTGGCGGCAAAGGCGGTCATCATCAGCAGGAAGCCTAAAAGCACGCCCGGCAAACCACCATGGTCCATCAGCCAGAACATCGGGAAGGCAAACAGGATTTCCGCAAAGATCCCGGCGAGAATGACATTCCGGCGGCCGAGCCGGTCCGAAAGTGCGCCGAACACCGGCAGAAGCACAACACAGACCGCGCAAGCGATCAGGATCATCGACAAGACCTGCTGTTTGGGAAAGTGCAGCGTCTGCGTGCCGTAGGACAGCCCGAATACCGCGATCAGATTGAAAGACGAGCCAATGGACAGGGTGGCAAACCCGCCAAGCAGAACCTTTGCCCAATGCCGCCGCATGAGATCGGCGAGCGGCAGGCGATGCGTCTCTGCCTGCTGTCTGTGACGGGCGAATGCTGGTGTTTCGCTCACCGATAGGCGGACATAGAAGCCGATGGCGACGAGCACGATACTGATCAGAAACGCCACCCGCCAACCCCATAGCAGGAAGCTCTGTTCCGAGAGGACCGAGGACAAGACCAGGAAGGCGGAATTGGCCAGAAACGTACCGGCGGGAACGCCGATCTGCACCCAGGACCCGTAAAGCCCGCGCTTGTTTTGCGGTGCATGTTCCACCGCCAGAAGCACGGCCCCGCCCCATTCGCCGCCCAGCGCCAGCCCCTGCAAAAGCCGCAGCACGACGAGGAAAATAGGCGCCCATACTCCGAGTGTTTCATAGCCGGGCAAAAGGCCGATGGCGAATGTGGCAAGACCCATCAGGCTCAGTGAGAGCATCAATGTCGATTTTCGCCCCAGCCTGTCGCCGAAATGGCCGAAAAGCGCTGCGCCCACCATGCGCGACAGATAGGCGGAGGCGAAGGTGCTGAACGCCAGCAGGGTGCCGACCAGTGGATCGACGCTGGGAAAGAACACCTTGTTGAACACCAGAGCCGAGGCGGTAGCGAAAATGAACAGGTCGTACCACTCGATCGTTGTGCCGATCACGCTGGCCAGCATGATCTTG
Organism: Agrobacterium vitis; assembly: GCF_014926405.1. Lineage (NCBI taxonomy): Bacteria > Pseudomonadati > Pseudomonadota > Alphaproteobacteria > Hyphomicrobiales > Rhizobiaceae > Gillisella > Gillisella vitis. Next base: position 1,522,870 of record NZ_JACXXJ020000005.1, on the reverse strand, counting down.
CGCAATTCCTTGCCCTGAAGAGGCTTGGGGGTGGCTATATTGTCGTTGGTCGAGGGAGCGGCCATTGGCGGTTCCTTGCTAAAATAATTCGATTCTAAAACAGTTTAACGACTTCATGACTTTGAATGAGGGAAGGCTAGCATCTCGGGTCAGGGGTTGCCACCAACCGGAAATTTTGGTTTCAATTTGCCGTGAATTTTTATCAGGATATTATGTCACGCTGCGGTTTTGAGGAATTTCCCTGTAAATTTTCCAAACCACAGGCGTGACTTCTTGATCTTGCCGTTGCGCAGGATTAAGTGCGGCTTATGCCGAAGTTTGAAACCCGCCGTATTGTCCAGCACTCAGCCGATCGCATGTATGAGCTCGTCGCCGATGTCGAGCGCTATCCCGAATTCGTGCCGCTTTGCGAGGAACTTGCCGTGCAATCGCGCAAGGAGCGCGATGGCAAGACTTTGCTGATCGCCAATATGACCGTGGGTTACAAGGCGATCCGCGAAACCTTCGTTTCGCAAGTGCTGCTGAAGCCGGACGAGCGGGCTATCGATGTCAAATATCTGGAAGGCCCGTTCAAATATCTCGACAACCGCTGGCGCTTCGAAGATCTCGGCGATGGCACCTGCGCGGTGAATTTCTACATCGATTACGAGTTCAAAAGCATGATTCTCGGTGCCCTGATGGGCTCGATGTTCGACCGGGCGTTCCGGATGTTTTCCGAGGCGTTCGAGACCAGGGCCAATAAGGTTTATGGGGCCGCTTAAAGCGCTGTGCAGTTAAGCAATTTCGGCCAGCATGGCGAGCGCCGTGCGCATGGTTTCCAACCGGATGCCTTCACGTCCAAGGTCGCTATAACGCATTGCGTGATGCAGGATTGTGCCGGAACGGCTGGCCGATGCCAGATGCACCAGCCCAACCGGTTTCTCATCACTCCCTCCGCCCGGCCCGGCGATACCGGTCACGGCAACCGAAACGGAGGCACCGGAGCGGTAGAGGGCGCCCTGGGCCATGGCGAGCGCCGTTTGGCGCGACACGGCACCATAGGTTTCCAGCGTTAGCGATGGCACGCCCAACATGTCCATCTTCGCTTGGTTGGAATAGGTGACGTAGCCGCGATCCACCACGGCGGATGATCCGGCGATTTCGGTCAGCAGACCGGCGATCAGCCCACCGGTGCAGGATTCGGCGGTGGCAATGGTCAGGCCGCGTTTCGCGAACTCTTCAATGATGGTCCGGGCGGCCTTTTCCAGATCGTCGGGAAACAGGCTCATTGTGGCTTTCCCTGGAAAACCACCGTGGCAGTGGCAATGCCTGCAATACCTTCGCCCCGGCCGACAAAGCCGATTTTCTCGTTGGTTGTGGCTTTGACCGAGCAACGGTCCAGCGCAATGCCGAGAATTTCCGAGAGTTTTTCGCGCATGATCTGGCGATGCGGGCCAATCTTTGGTGCTTCTGCAATCAGCGAGATATCGGCATTCATAATCGTGCCGCCCGCATCGCGCACGATGTTTGCCGCATGTTCCAGGAAGATCCGGGATGCGGCACCGCGCCATTGCGGGTCTGATGGCGGGAAGTGGTCGCCGATATCGCCAGCGCCGCAGGTGGCCAGCAGCGCATCGGTCAGTGCATGTAGGGCGACATCGGCATCGGAATGGCCGCTCAAGGCCTGGTCATGGGCAATGAAAATGCCGCAGAGCGTTACGCCGTCGCCCGGCACGAGTTGGTGGACATCATAGCCATTGCCAGTGCGCACATCGGGCAAAGCGTTATGAGAGAGGCGGGCATCGGCCATTTCAAGATCCCGTTTCACGGTCAGTTTTACATTGTCAGGCGAGCCTTCCACCAGATGGACAGTTAGTCCCGCCCATTCGGCGATGGCGGCGTCATCGGTGAAATCCTCTCGTCCAGCGCTTGCGGCGTCTTCGTGAGCAGCCAGTATTTTGGCAAAGTGGAAGCTCTGCGGTGTTTGTGCTGCAAAAAGTCCGCTGCGCGCCACAGTATCGACGACTCGCGCACCCTCATCGCCACGCTTAAGCGTATCGGCCACCGGCATCGCGGGCAAGACGGCATCGGCACCATCATCAAGCCGGGTGATAATCCGTTGCAGCATTGGCTGATCGAAAAAACGGACGGACCGCGTCATGGATCAGCACATAATCAGGCTTTTGATTCCGCAAGGCTTTCAACCCAGCCAGAACCGATTGCTGCCGGGTTTTGCCGCCATGGGTAATGGTCAGCGAGGCAGCGAGCTGCGGATAAGGGGCAAGGGCATTGGCCAGCAAGGCCTCGTCATCGGGATGAATGACGACGATCAGGGTCGCCTGCGGGAGAAGATCTGCGAAGCCTAGCAGGCTATGGACAATAACAGGCTTTCCGCCGATCCGCCGATATTGCTTCGGTCCCTCGCTGGAGGCGCCAGCGCGCTCTCCCCGGCCTGCCGCGACCAATATAACCGCTGTTGACCTTGCCCCGTCCGCTTGAATATGCACCATGTCATTCCAGTGTTTGAAACAGATTTCCGCCTGTCTATCGGTGCGGTCAAAAGTTTTCCAGCATTTGCCCGAAAAATTGTCGGTATCGCTTGGAAAGAGCTTGGCAATGATCTTTTTTATGTCTAAAAATCGGGCAAATTAGTATCTTGCCCGAAAGTTAGACATTTGCAGCAACCGGATCTCCAGACAGGGTTTAGCATTGCCTCGGTTGCCATTCGCAACCGCGTCGTGCTTGCGCCGATGTCCGGCGTCACTGACCTGCCGTTTCGGCAATTGGCCTTTCGCCATGGGGCGGGGCTGGTGGTGACGGAAATGGTTGCCAGCCGCGAACTTGTGTTCAACGCAGCGGAAAGCTGGTCACGGCTGAAGGGTGCGGGCCTCACGCCACATATGGTGCAATTGGCCGGGCGCGATCCGCATTGGATGGCGGAGGCGGCGAAAATTGCCGAGGCCAATGGCGCTGATATTATCGACATCAACATGGGTTGTCCCGCCAAGAAAGTCATCGGTGGCTATGCTGGATCGGCGCTGATGCGAGAGCCGGAGATTGCGCTGGCAATGATCGAGGCGACGGTCAAGGCCGTTTCAATCCCCGTCACCGTCAAGATGCGGCTTGGCTGGGATTCCGATTCGATCAACGCGCCGGATCTGTCGCGCCGCGCGCAGGACGCCGGTGTGCAGGCGATCACCGTGCATGGCCGCACCCGCATGCAGTTTTACGAAGGCCAGGCTGATTGGGATGCGATTGCTGCCGTGCGTGATGCGATTTCCATTCCTTTGATTGCCAACGGCGATATCGACACCCTCAAGGATGCGCAGGAGATCCTGCGCCGGTCTGGTGCCGATGCGATTATGCTGGGGCGCGCCTGCCAGGGTCGTCCTTGGCATGCGGGTGTGCTGGCTGGTCATGCGCCGCCAAGCGCTAACGAAATTCCAGCGATTGCCGTTGCCCATTACCGCGCCATGCTGGATCATTACGGCGCGCATGTCGGCGTTCGCCATGCGCGAAAGCATGTCGGCTGGTATCTGGAGCGGCATGGGGTGCAGCTTGATCCTGCCGAAAAGACTGGGCTTATGACATCGAAAGATCCCGACCATGTCGCCGACCGCCTGTTTGCGGCGCTGGCTGGCGCGGCACCAAACCCGCTTGAGGAGGCCGCATGAGCAGTGAACCAAAACCCGGTGATAGCAACATATTGGCGATGGCTGTGCTCAACGCCATCCAGAACCCGGTGGTCATGGTCAATGGCGAGGGACATATCGTTTTTGCCAATTGGGAGGCAGAGGCGTTTTTCGGCGCCAGCGCCAGCCATCTCGCCCGCCACAAGATTTCCACCTTCATTCCGTTCGGCAGTCCGCTGCTGGAACTGATCGACCAGGTGCGGGAACGGCGCGCGCCCGTCAACGAATATCGTGTCGATCTCAGCTCCCCCCGGCTTGGCCAGGATAAGCTGGTCGATCTCTACGTCGCGCCGGTCACTGTCGAGCCGGGCACTGTTGTCGTGGTGTTTCAGGAACGCTCGATGGCCGACAAGATCGACCGCCAGCTCACCCACCGCGCCGCAGCCCGGTCCGTTACCGGCCTTGCCTCGATGCTTGCGCATGAAATCAAGAACCCGCTGTCCGGCATTCGCGGGGCGGCGCAGTTGCTGGAAAGCTCCGTGCCTCCAGAGGATCGCAGCCTGACCCGGCTGATCTGCGACGAGACCGACCGGATCGTCTCGCTGGTGGACCGTATGGAGATCTTTTCCGACGAGCGTCCCGTGGACCGCACCTCGATCAATATCCATTCGGTGCTGGACCATGTGAAGGCGATTGCTCAGGCAGGCTTTGCCCGGCATCTGAAGATCACCGAGAGCTACGACCCCTCGCTGCCGCCGGTGTTTGCCAACCGGGATCAATTGGTGCAGGTGTTTTTGAACCTGATCAAGAATGCCGCCGAGGCGGTGGGTGACCGGGCCGATGGCGAAATCCAGCTGACCACGGCCTATCGCCCCGGCATAAGGCTGTCGGTTGCCGGATCGCGGGAAAAGATCTCGCTGCCGCTGGAATTCTGCGTTGCCGATAATGGTCCGGGCGTGCCTTCCGACCTTCTGCCGCATCTGTTTGATCCGTTCATTACTACCAAGACCAACGGATCTGGCCTGGGCCTTGCCCTGGTGGCCAAGATCATCGGCGGCCATGGCGGTATTGTTGAATGCGACAGTCAGGGCAACAGGACACTATTCCGCGTGTTGATGCCGGTTTCCAAGGAAACGGTTGATGACGACGCTCCCTTTGCGAAATCCGTGGGAAGATCAAGATGACAGCCACTATCCTTGTTGCCGATGACGATGCTGCGATCCGCACCGTTTTGAACCAGGCGCTGAGCCGTGCTGGTTACGATGTGCGCATCACGTCGAATGCCGCAACCCTGTGGCGCTGGATTTCAGCCGGTGAGGGCGATCTTGTCGTCACCGACGTGGTCATGCCGGACGAAAACGCCTTCGATCTCCTGCCGCGCATCAAGAAGGCCCGGCCCGACCTGCCCGTATTGGTGATGAGCGCCCAGAACACCTTTATGACCGCCATCCGCGCTTCGGAAAAGGGCGCCTATGACTACCTGCCCAAGCCCTTTGACCTGACGGAACTGATTGCCATCATCGGCCGAGCCTTGGCCGAGCCAAAGAAAAAGCCGGCGCGGCTGGGCGATGACATGCAGGACGGCATGCCGCTGGTTGGCCGTTCCGCCGCCATGCAGGAAATCTACCGGGTTCTGGCCCGGCTGATGCAGACCGATCTGACGCTGATGATCACTGGCGAATCCGGTACGGGCAAGGAATTGGTCGCCAAGGCGCTGCATGATTATGGCAAGCGCCGTAACGGTCCCTTCGTGGCGATCAACATGGCGGCCATTCCGCGCGACCTGATTGAATCGGAACTGTTCGGCCACGAAAAGGGTGCGTTTACCGGCGCACAGAACCGCTCCACCGGACGCTTCGAGCAGGCCGAGGGCGGTACGCTGTTTCTGGACGAGATTGGCGATATGCCGATGGATGCCCAGACCAGGCTCCTGCGGGTTCTACAGCAGGGTGAATATACCACGGTCGGCGGGCGTACGCCGATCCGCACCGATGTGCGTATCGTTGCCGCCACCAACAAGGACCTGAAACAGTCGATCAACCAGGGCCTGTTTCGCGAAGACCTTTATTACCGGCTGAACGTCGTGCCGCTGCGGCTGCCGCCTTTGCGCGACCGGGCCGAGGATATTGCCGATCTGGTGCGCCATTTCATCCAGCAGGGCGAGAAGGAAGGTCTGGATGCCAAGCGATTCGAGCAGGAAGCGCTCGAAGTGATGAAATCCTATGCCTGGCCGGGCAATGTTCGTGAGTTGGAGAACCTGGTGCGCCGGTTGATGGCGCTTTATCCACAGGATGTTATCACCCGCGAAATCATCGAGCAGGAACTACGCTCAGACATTACCGACAGCCCGCTGACCAAGGGTGGTTCGGGTGGTGGCCATATGACCATTGCCCAGGCGGTCGAGGAAAATATGCGCAGTTACTTTGCTTCCTTCGGCGATAACCTGCCGCCGCCCGGCCTTTACGACCGGGTTTTGACCGAAATGGAATATCCGCTGATTCTGGCGGCCCTTACCGCCACCCGTGGAAACCAGATCAAGGCCGCCGATCTTTTGGGTTTGAACCGAAATACGCTGCGCAAGAAAATCCGCGAATTGGGTGTTTCGGTTTACCGCAGCTCGCGTAGCGCTTGACATTCGTCTTATAAGCGTTGCAATTTCGCCACAATGCGTTGCTCAATAGCAACGGTGGAGAGCTTTAACGGTAAAGCTTGGTTGCGTGTTCCTGCGGCTTCGGTCGTGGGTCGCGGTTCTGTTTGCATCCTGTATCGACAAGAGGCAGCAGTGACCTAGTTTGCCGATAACGGCCTCTCATCTTTCCGTTTGCGGAGACGAGACTGGATGAAAACGCGGCGGCCTGCGGGGCAGACCGAAGAGGAAGCGGCGCTAACGCTGCTACAGGAACGCAAGTCCTCCTTTGCCTTGCCAGGCCTAATTCTGGCTGGGGGCGCGCTGGCCTGTGCCATGTTCACCCTGCCGGTCCTGCTTGGCCTCACCCCGATTGCGCCGACCTCGAATGTGCTGATCGGCTCGGTGGTCATCAATACGCTTTTTGTTCTTGGCCTGCTGTTTCTGATCGGTCGAGAAGTCAGCCGTCTCGTCAAGGCGCGGCGCCGGGGGCGGGCAGCGGCCAGGCTGCATGTGCGCATTGTCGTACTGTTTTCGATCGTAGCGATCACGCCAGCGATTCTGGTGGCGATTTTCGCCAGTATTACCCTCAATGTCGGGTTGGATCGATGGTTTTCGATTCGTACTCAAGGCATCATCAATTCATCGATGAATGTGGCCCAGGCCTATATGCTGGAAAATGCCAGCTATTTGCAGGGTCAGACGATTTCCATGGCGACGGATCTGGAGCGAAACCGCCCGTTGTTCTTCCTCGACCGCACCGGTTTTATCGAGTTGATGACCCGTCAGGCCAAGGGACGCGGGTTGCTGGGTGCCTTTCTGGTCCGCAAGGACGGCACGCCCATCCTTCAGGCGGATATTTCGACTGAAAAGCCGCTGCCTGCCATTCCGCAGGATGCGTTGGACAAGGCCGCTGCTGGCCAGCCGACGCTGATCCCGCCGGGTGTCACCAATCTGGTCGGCGGGATCATCAAGATGGATTCGCTGAGCGGCGCCTATCTCTACACGATCCGTGCCGTTGATCCGAAGGTCATGCGGGCCATGCGTGAGATGGAGGACAATACCGCCGAATACAAATCGATGGAGGCGGGACGCACCACGCTGCAAATCGCCTTTGCCGTTCTCTATCTCGGCTTCGCGCTGATCGTGCTGCTGGCCGCGATCTGGACCGCGATTGCTGTTGCCGACCGCATCGTTCGGCCGATCCGGCTGCTGATCGGCGCTGCCGATAATGTCGCGTCAGGCAATATGAACGTCGTGGTGCCGGTCAGGGTTGCCGATGGCGATGTGGGCAGCCTGTCGCGCACCTTCAACAAGATGATTTCCCAGATCCGCACCCAGCGCGATGAAATTCTGGAGGCCAAGGACGAGGTCGATGACCGTCGCCGCTTCATCGAAGCGGTGCTGTCGGGCGTGACAGCAGCGGTGATCGGCGTCGAGGATGATGGTCGGATCACCATCGTCAATCCTTCGGCGGAACTGTTTCTGGCGCGCGGCGCCGAGGAATTGCTGGGCGAGAAGCTTGAAACGGTTGCCCCGGAGATCAACACGGTGTTTGCCGAAGCCGGGCTTCGCCATCGCGGTGATTTCCGCAAGCAGATTAATCTGGTGCGCAGCGGTAAAGAGCGGACCCTGTCGGTGCAGGTGACACGCGAGGAAACCCGCAACGCCACCGAATCCTACGTGATTACTCTGGATGACATCACGGATCTGGTGATTGCCCAGCGCTCCACGGCCTGGGCCGATGTGGCGCGTCGTATCGCCCATGAGATCAAGAACCCGCTGACCCCGATCCAGCTCTCGGCAGAGCGATTGAAGCGCCGTTTTGGCAAGCAGATTGCCAGCGAGGACCGGCAGGTCTTCGACCAGTGCACAGATACGATTGTCCGTCAGGTCGAGGATATCGGCCGGATGGTCGATGAGTTCTCGTCCTTTGCCCGGATGCCGAAGCCGACCAAGCAGCCGGCTGACCTGCGCGACGTCTTGAAGGACGCAATCTTCCTGCGGGAAATGGGCCATAGCGATTGTGAATTCATTCGCGACGTTGGCGAGTTTCCGCTCGAAGGTTCGTTTGATGCCCGCATGTTGGCCCAGGCCTTCGGCAATCTGATCAAGAATGCGGTGGAAGCAATCGAGGCTGTTCCCTCCGATGCTGAAAAACTGCCGGGCCGGGTGTGGATCAGGGCGACAACGGACGAAGGGCGTGACGGTTTCGTGGTGGATATCATCGATAACGGCAAGGGACTTCCGGTCGATAATCGCCATCGCATTCTGGAGCCCTATATGACGATGCGGGAGAAGGGCACGGGCCTCGGTCTCGCCATCGTCAAGAAAATCATTGAAGAGCATGGTGGTCAGCTTGAATTGCATGATGCACCGGCTGAGTTCGACGGCGGGCGTGGCGCGATGATCCGCGTTGTGCTGCCGCGACAAGCCGGGGCAGCCTCTGCCGCCACTGAAGAACATGATAAGGAAGCAGCTTATGGCCTCTGACATCCTGGTGGTTGACGACGAGGAAGACATCCGCGACATCGTCTCCGGTATCTTGAGCGACGAAGGACATGAAACCCGCACGGCGCACGATGCCGACAGCGCGCTCGCGGCAATTTCCGACCGGGCGCCCCGGCTGATCTTTCTCGATATCTGGATGCATGGCAGTCGGTTGGACGGGCTGGCATTGCTGGATGAAATCAAGGCCCGGCATCCCGACCTGCCGGTGGTGATGATTTCCGGTCATGGCAATGTCGAGACGGCGGTTTCGGCCATCAAGCGCGGTGCTTTCGACTTCATCGAAAAGCCGTTCAAGGCCGACCGTTTGATCCTGATTGCCGAGCGGGCGCTGGAAAATTCTAAGCTGAAACGTGAAGTGACCGAATTGAAACGACGCACCGGCGATGCCAATGAGCTGATCGGCAGTTCGGTGGCGGTCTCGCAACTGCGCCAGACCATCGAGAAGGTCGCACCAACCAATAGCCGGATCATGATCGTTGGTCCTTCCGGCAGCGGCAAGGAGTTGGTGGCGCGGATGATCCATAAACGCTCGGCCCGCGCAGCCGGGCCGTTCGTGACGCTGAATGCCGCAGCCATCACCCCTGACCGCATGGAAGTGGCGCTGTTCGGCACCGAAGGTGGTCCCGGCCAGTCCCGCCGCATCGGTGCGTTGGAAGAGGCGCATCGTGGTATTCTCTATCTGGATGAAGTCGGCGAAATGCCGCGCGAGACCCAGAACAAGATCCTGCGGGTGCTGGTTGACCAGCAATTCGAGCGCGTCGGTGGGAACAAGCGGGTCAAGGTCGATGTGCGGATCATTTCCTCCAGCGCCTATAATCTCGAAAGCCTGATTGCCGAAGGCCGGTTCCGCGAGGATTTGTTTCATCGCCTGGCGGTGGTGCCGGTGCGGGTTCCGCCGTTGGCTGAGCGGCGCGAAGATATTCCCTTCCTCGTCGATATGCTGATGCGCCATATCGCCGAACAGGCTGGTATTCGACAGCGCAAGATCGGCGAGGACGCGATGGCAGTGTTGCAGGCCCATGACTGGCCGGGCAATATCCGGCAATTGCGTAACAATATCGAGCGGCTGTTGATCCTGACCCAGAACGATGGGGCAGATGTACCGATCAGCGCCGAAATGCTGCCGACGGATCTTGGCGAAATGCTGCCGAAAGTCTCCGGTCGCAGCGATTACCAGATTATGACCTTGCCGCTGCGCGAAGCCCGCGAAATGTTCGAGCGCGATTATCTGATCGCCCAGATCAACCGCTTTGGCGGCAATATTTCCCGGACGGCGGAATTTGTCGGCATGGAGCGATCGGCGCTACATCGGAAGTTGAAGTCCCTGGGCGTTTGAGCTGGCCTGGGCATTGGCTGGAAAGGGAAACCATTGCAATTTGACAATGAATTTGCTTGGGGTTTTCTCGATTGCGGAACGACTTCCGATTTGATACCAAACATGACTGATGGGCATTTGGGGAAGCCTGTCCAAAAAAATTAGAAAATTGCAACCGGCACCCCCGACCGGCAAGATAGAAAGAAGCGGCGCCATGGCGGAACGTTCTCAGAATTTGCAGGACCTATTTCTCAATACGGTTCGCAAGCAGAAGATTTCCCTCACTATTTTTCTGATCAACGGCGTGAAGCTGACCGGCGTCGTCACCTCGTTCGATAATTTCTGCGTGCTGCTGCGTCGCGATGGGCATTCCCAGCTCGTCTACAAGCACGCCATTTCGACCATCATGCCGGGCCAGCCCATGCAGATGTTCGAAAGCGAAGAAGCCGCATCATAAATTCGACAAGACTTCCTGCCGGAACAGAATGGGTTGATTTCCGTTGGACAGGCGGAACAATCCATTTTTGGCGTTTAACAACAGGACAACGGCTATAGCCAATCGAGACACCACATCCGATAGCATTATTCCCGAACAGGAAATGCACCGCGACGACATGCGCGCCGTGGTTCTTGTTCCTGTATTGAAGCAGGCCCGTTCCAGTGAAAAGGCCTCGGCTGAGCTTGGTCCGACCACGACCCGCAGCCACGAGAGCCGGCTGGAAGAGGCCATGGGCCTTGCCCGCGCCATCGATCTGACAATCGTGCAAGGCTTGATCGTTGCCGTCAACCAGCCGCGTCCGGCGACCCTGATTGGCAGCGGCAAGATCGAGGAAATCAAGGCGCTGCTCGATAGCCATGATGCCGGTCTGGTCATTGTCGATCATCCATTGACGCCGGTGCAGCAGCGCAATCTGGAAAAACAATGGAATGCCAAGGTCATCGACCGCACGGGTCTGATCCTGGAAATCTTCGGCCGCCGTGCCTCCACCAAGGAAGGCACATTGCAGGTCGATCTCGCCCATCTGAATTACCAGAAGGGCCGTCTGGTGCGCAGCTGGACCCACTTGGAGCGTCAGCGCGGCGGTGCGGGCTTCATGGGCGGTCCCGGTGAAACCCAGATCGAGGCCGACCGGCGGATGTTGCAGGATCGCATCGTGCGGCTGGAGCGCGAACTGGAGCAAGTTGTTCGCACCCGGCAACTGCACCGTGCCAAACGCCGCAAGGTGCCGCATCCGATCGTTGCCCTTGTTGGCTATACCAATGCCGGAAAATCGACGCTGTTTAACCGGATCACCGGGGCAGGCGTTTTGGCCGAGGATATGCTGTTTGCCACGCTGGACCCGACGCTGCGCCGTATGAAATTGCCACAAGGCCGCACCGTCATTCTCTCGGACACGGTTGGCTTCATCTCGGACCTGCCGACCCATCTGGTCGCAGCCTTTCGCGCTACGCTTGAAGAAGTGCTGGAAGCGGACCTGATCCTGCATGTGCGTGACATGGCCGACCCGGACAATGGTGCCCAGGCGGGTGATGTTATGCGGATTCTCTCCGACCTTGGCATTGATGAAAAAGAGCGTGACGAACGCATTATCGAGGTCTGGAATAAGATCGACCGGCTGGAGCCGGAAGCGCATCAGGCTATCGCGGAAAAGGCAACTGGCCGGCAAAACGTGATGGCTGTTTCCGCCGTCACGGGCGAAGGGGTCGATGCCCTGATGGCCGAGATCGCTCAGTGGCTTTCCGGTGTGGTGACGGAAACCACGGTGATTTTGCCGCCAGATAAGCTCTCCCTGATCTCCTGGGTCTATGAGAACACCATGGTGGACAGCCGGGAGGACCGGGACGATGGCTCGGTTTCGCTCGATTTACGCCTCTCGGAGCAACAGGCCAGTGCGCTGGAGCGCAAGCTTGGCCTGATACAGCCTGTTCGCAGCGAGGATTGGAACTGAATAGCGCAGATGATCTGTGATCTATTCTCCAATCAGATTTTTCAGATCAGCGTCCCCCGCATAGCGTTCAAAAATCGTCATGGCGCGGTCGCGGATTAGCGCCGGTATGATCTTTGCCCGATATGCCAGACTTTTGTCAGCGATAATGGTGTTGGCAGCTTTCTCATCGGTCAGTGCCTGGGCAATGGCCGTCGCGTCAGCCTGATGACCACCAATGAAATCGGCAATTTTCTCAGCCAGGGGTAACGCCTCTCCAAGGATATCCTTTTCATAGGAAATCCAGAGCGGCTTCACCTGTCCACTCGCCTCGCATTTCTGCCAGCTGGCGACGAATTGCGCGTACCAGACGGCTTGCGCGTCCACCAGCAGATCCAGACGTTTTTCCAAGGGTAGATCCTGATAGCAGGCGGGCAGTCCATCATCGAAAAAGCCTTCACCCATGCTGTTCTGCAAGCCTCTTGCTTGCATCAGCGCGTCATCCGTGCAGATCAGGGAAACGAAGAAGTTGCGGGTGATAACGATGGGCCTGATGCCATAGAGCGCCATTTGTTGGGCAACATAGGGTGTGCAAAGCACCGGATGCTCTGCCACATATCCGACACCGTCCAGTCCATTGCGCTGCAAGGCCAGTTCGTCCAACTCTTTTGAGCTGAGATTGGCTCCAAACAGGGAGGCGGAATAATCCGAATAGGCCATGGTGACGAGATTGGCTGAGCGCAACCCAAGCGGCCTGCGAAGAGCATGTCCGACAACGTCTGCCGATCCCGGCGTGCCAGCCACAAGCAGGTTGAGATTTTTCGTCCTGTTAGCGGTCAATCGCGCCTGAAGGACCGTCTCGGCAAACCGACCAAGGCAGAGTTTGAGGTTTTCTGCCGCATCGTTGTCGATATCGGGCAAGAAGAACGGGTGAACGTGCGACAACGCGACCGTTGCCTCCTGGAGGTCCTGCGGCGCCAGTTGAGCAAGGAACTCCGTTCCCATCCAACATGCCGTCTGCGCATCCGGGATACAGGACAGAATTTGCATGAAATGGGCAATATCTTCTGGCTGCGGTGCCTGTCCGGGTGGCTTGGTCTTGACGTGTACGTTCATGATGCGAGCTCCACAAGCGACTGGCCAGCTCAGAGGCAAGCGTTGTCGATATAATATTTATTAAAAATAATTATAAATGATAACTTGTGCGAGAATGGAGTTTTGCGACCATGTGCGCAATCGCATCCACCGATACGATTGCGCTTTTGAGAAAATCCAGTGAGTGTTTTAAAGTCAAAATCGTGGCGTGTGGTCCACGATTGGATTTTGGCTAGCCATCAGTTTTGCCGCCGCGTTCCAGCTGCTTTGCAGCCTGCCAGAGCTGCTCCATTCGCTCAAGGCTGGCCTCATTCAGCGATGATTTTTCGGCGGCCAAGGATTTTTCGATATAGCCGAAGCGCCGCCTGAATTTCACATTCGTTCCCCGCAGGGCTTGTTCGGGATCGCTGCCGGTGTGTCGACCGATATTGACCAGAGCGAAAATCAGATCTCCCAACTCGTCCTTTATCTTGTCTGGTTGCCCGGTTTGGAGCGCTTCACGCAGTTCGGCGATCTCCTCCTCGATCTTGTCGAGAATGGGTTCGGCCTCAGCCCAATCGAACCCGACCTTTGCAGCCTGTTCCTGAAGCTTTACGGCCTCCGTCAGGGCCGGAAACGTTCGCTGCACTGAGCCGAGATGACCGTCTTTAAACACCTCTGCCACACCACGTGCGGCGCGGCGTTCGGCTCTTTCTTGTTTTTCCTGCTTTTTAATCGCATCCCATTGCAGCTTGACGGCGTCAGGCGTATCGGCGTCTGAGCGGGCAAACACATGCGGATGACGACGGATCATCTTTGAGGTTACCGCTTCGACCACGTCGCCGAAGGAAAACAGTCCGGCCTCCTCGGCAATCCGCGCATGAAACACCACTTGCAGCAGAAGATCACCCAGTTCTTCGCAGAGATCGTCCGGATCGTTGCGCTCGATGGCGTCGGCCACTTCATAGGCTTCTTCCAACGTATAAGGCTTGATGGTCTCGAAGGTCTGGACAATGTCCCAGGGGCAGCCGGTCTGCGGATCGCGAAGCGCCGCCATGATTTCGATCAGCCGGGCGATATCCTGTGAGGGCTGCATGGTTTTTCCTTATTCAACAAAGATCAGTTTAGCGGAATGTCGTTACCGCTTTTGGCTGATTGATACTGGCCGGACAGATTGCCATAGAGGCCACGGATCTTCTGGGCCTGGGTCAGCAGTTCTCCACGAATTGCATCGTCTTCCACTTCAATCATGTCGTTGATCGCGAAACTGTGCCAGAAGGCGTTCTGTTTGCGATAGCCGCCGGGCTCCAGTCCGAACACTTCCTTCAGAATTTTCAGGTCATGGGGAATGGCGAAGGCATCGCGGCTATCTTCATGGCTGAAGAAATAATAGAAATTGTCAAAACCCGCCCAGGTGATCGCCGACATGCACATGGTGCAGGGTTCGTGGGTGGAGAGGAAAATCAGCTCTGATGTCGGTGGGCGCTCGCCCAGTTCGTAAAAGCGCTTCAGCGTATGAACTTCGCCGTGCCAGAGCGGGTTTTCCAACTCGTTATTGGTCTCCGCCAGCACCAGCGACAGGTCCGATTTGCGCAGGATTGCCGCGCCGAAAATCTTGTTGCCCTCGGCCACGCCTTTTTCCGTCAGCGGGATGATGTCCTGTTCGATCACGTCAAGCAATCTGGCAGTGAGATTTTGATCGGTCATGATGGGCAGCGCTCCTTGAAATCCGTCTTTGTCTTTTCGGTAAAACCGGTGGACACTTTTACCGGACAAACTCGCAGCACATTTAGCGGCAAGCGGCGGCCAAGGGAAAGCCTTCCTCTGCGTATTGATTGAAAATTGCCGGGAGGGGTTGGTTTTGCTCTTATCCTCAAATGCGTTAGGATAGAAATATCGATGCCGTTGGGAAGGCAGATTCGTGTTTCTTCATAACAGCGCTGTTTTCCCAGATAATGGCGAGATAACAAGGAATGGGTCTTTGAGCATCGAGTCTGACAAGCTGGCGGTTTTTCCGGCATTTTTTCGCGTTTCCGGCGCGAAATTGGCTGTGTTCGGCGATGGCGACGAGGCGTTTGCCAAGGCTAGGCTGATCGCCAATACGTCCGCGACCATCATTGCCTTCACTCGGGATCCAGCCCCTGCATATGCAGCCTTTCTGAAGCGTAAAACCATCGAGATCGATCCATCGCCGTTTTCTCCTGATCTGCTGGCGGGGATGAAAATGGTTTTTGCCGCCACCGGTGATGGCGCGGCGGATCGGATGATTGTTGAAGCGGCATGGCTGCAAAAAATTCCGGCCAATGCCGTCGACCAGCCGGATTATTGTGATTTCTATACGCCAGCTCTTGTCAATCGTGCGCCGATTGCGGTGGCGATTGGCACGGAAGGCGTGGGGCCGGTGCTGGCCCAGATGATCCGCGCCGGGATCGACCGGCAATTGCCGAGGTCGCTGGGTAAGCTGGGGCGGTTGGCCAATAGTTATCGTCATGCCGTTGACAGGCTGTTGCCACGCGGCGTTGCACGCCGTTTGTTCTGGCGTTCTTTCTTTCAAGGCGACGTGGCTGATGCCATGGAAGGCGGCGATGTGAAGGCTGCTCGTCGCCGGGCGACGAAATTGTTAAAGACGGCGGCCAATACCGTGCCGGAAGGTCGGATCTTTCTGGTCGGGGCAGGGCCGGGAGCAGAAGACCTGCTGACATTGCGCGCCCACAGGCTGATGATGGAAGCCGATGCGATTGTTTACGATGCGCTGGTGCCGCAGGCCGTGGTCGATATGGGCCGGCGCGATGCGGACCGGATTCCGGTCGGCAAGCGCAAAGGCTGTCATTCCAAGTCGCAGGGCGAGATCAATGATCTCCTCGTGGCGCTCGGCCGGGCTGGAAAGCGCGTTGTGCGGCTGAAATCCGGTGATCCCTTGATCTTCGGTCGGGCCGGGGAGGAAATGGCGGCGCTGCGCGATGCCGGTATCGCCTATGAGATCGTGCCCGGTGTCACTTCGGCGCTGGCGGCGGCGGCTGATTTCGAATTGCCATTGACGTTGCGCGGTGTTTCGTCTTCGCTGGTCTTTACCACCGGTCATGACCTGACCGGCGATGTTTTGCCCGATTGGGCGCGGCTGGCGCTATCAGGCGCAACCGTTGCCGTCTATATGGGCCGCACGGTGGCGGCTTCCGTCGCCGAACGGTTGATTGCCGGTGGATTGGCGCAGGATACGACGGTTGCTGTGGTGGAGAATGCCGGGCGCGGCGACCGCCGCCTGCTGCATGGCACACTGCGGGAACTGCCAGGTCTGGAAGCCATGACGGAATTGACTGGACCTGTGATGGTCATTATCGGCGATGCGGTGGCGGGTGCGAATTTTGAGCGGTCGATGCCGTTGGCGCAGGCGCGTCTTGCCTTGGCGAATGTCGATCAACAGCAGATGACGAGGGTTTGACAATGGCAGAAAAAGTCTTGACCGCCAACCGCCTGAGCGATGGCATCGCTGTCTGGCTCGATGCTTCTGGCCAATGGGTCGAAGACCTGCAATCGGCACTGGTTGCCCGTCATGCCGAGGCGGTCGCGGCGCTGGAAGCTAGCGGCAAAAGGGATTTTGCCGACAATCTCGTCGTTGACGTCGCCGTGGTCGATGTGGAAGAGCGGGATGGACAGCTCTGGCCGCTGCGCTTGCGTGAGCGTATTCGCGCCGCAGGCCCGACCATTCCCTATGCGGATGGGCATGGTCATGCTGATCCCGATTTTGTTGCCGTCTAAAGTTTATCAGGGAAAAGTGTGTCCCGGTTTTCCCGAAAGATAAACGAAAACAAAAAAGATCTAGAGTCTGTTTGGTTCAATCTGAACCTGACCGGCTCTAGAGCCTGAGGAAAGACATGTATCGTTACGATGAATTTGACCATGCCTTTGTTGCGGCCCGCGTGGACCAGTTTCGCGATCAGGTAGGCCGCCGCTTGTCCGGCGAGTTGGCGGAAGATGCGTTCAAGCCGCTTCGGTTGATGAACGGCGTTTACCTGCAACTGCATGCCTATATGTTGCGCGTCGCCATTCCCTATGGCACGTTGAACGCCAAGCAGATGCGGATGCTGGCCCATGTGGCGCGCAAATATGACCGTGGCTATGGTCATTTTACCACGCGGCAGAATATCCAGTATAACTGGCCGAAACTGTCGGATACGCCCGATATTCTGCAAGAGCTGGCCAGCGTGGAGATGCACGCGATCCAGACCTCCGGCAACTGTATCCGCAATGTCACCGCCGACCATTTTGCCGGTGCAGCCCAGGACGAATTTGCCGATCCGCGCCCTTACGCTGAAATTCTGCGGCAATGGTCTTCGGTCCACCCGGAGTTTTCCTTCCTGCCGCGCAAGTTCAAGATTGCCGTGACCGGGGCTGAGCGCGACCGCGCTGCCATCCAGGTGCATGATATTGGCCTGCATGTGAAAAAGGACGGAAACGGAAATCTTGGCTTTGCCGTCTATGTCGGTGGCGGTCAGGGCAGAACGCCGATGATTGCCAAGAAGATCAAGGATTTCCTGCCCGAAGAAGACATGCTGTCCTATATCACTGCCATTGTGCGGGTGTATAACCTGCATGGTCGCCGCGACAATAAATACAAGGCGCGGATCAAGATCCTCGTGCATGAAACCGGCACGGAAGAACTGACCCGCCAGATCGATGCGGAGTTCGCAAACCTGAAGGACAGTGTGCTGAAGCTGCCCGATGCCGATATTCGCGCCATCGAGAGCTATTTTGCTCTGCCTGATCTGGTCGAGCGCCCGGAAGGCTGGGAAGTTCTGGCCAAAGCCAAGAAGGCCGATGACGGCTTTGCCACTTGGCTTGCGCAGAATGTGCAGCCGCATAAGCATCCCGATTACGGCATGGTGACAATTTCGCTGAAGCCGATTGGCGGCATTCCTGGCGATGCCAGCGACGCCCAGATGGATCTGGTGGCTGAGTTGGCCGAGCGTTTTGGTTTTGACGAAATCCGCGTCAGCCATGAGCAGAACCTGATCCTGCCGCATGTGGCGATGGCCGATCTGCCAGCGCTCTATCAGGCGCTATCAGGCGCTAATCTTGCCACCGCCAATGCGGGCCTGATCACTGACATTATTGCCTGTCCCGGGTTGGATTATTGTGCGCTGGCCAATGCCCGCGCCATTCCGGTAGCGCAGGCGATTTCCTCGCGCTTCGGCTCCCAGGCGCGGCAGGCGGAGATCGGTGAGCTGAAAATCAAGATTTCCGGCTGTATCAATGCCTGCGGCCATCATCATGTCGGCCATATCGGTCTCTTGGGTGTGGAAAAGAAGGGTGCGGAGCTTTACCAGATCACGCTTGGCGGATCGGGGGATGAAAAATCGTCCATCGGAGAAATCATCGGTCGCGGCTTTGAGCCTGAAAAGGTGACGGATGCGGTGGAGACGGTGGTCGACACCTATTTGGCGCTGCGGCTCGATCCGAAGGAAACCTTCCTTGAGGCTTATCGCCGCGTCGGGCCAAAGCCCTTCAAGGAAGCCCTGTATGGCGGCGCATCCGCCGAAGCCGCCTGAGGAGCGCGATCATGACCCGTATCTGGACCGAAACCGGTTTCGCCGCACAGGACATCTGGCTGGAGGAGACCGAAGAGATGAAAGCGGCTGAGGGCCAGAAGGCGCTTCTGCCGCTGGATGCTTTTATCGCGGCCGCTGAAGACAGCAATGCCGTCGATCTCGGCGTGGTCATCGCGCCAGCCGATGACGTGACGAAGCTGAAACCCTATCTCGACCGCATCGCCATCATTGCTGTGAAATTCCCGGCCTATAACGATGGCCGTGGCTTTAGCCATGCTTCGCTGCTGCGCGACAGGCTTGGTTATCAGGGTGAAGTGCGGGCAGTGGGCGACGTTTTGATCGACCAGGTTCCGCTGATGCTGCGCACCGGCTTTGACAGCTTTGCCGTGACCAATGCGGTGGCGCTGAAACGGCTGGAAGAGGGGCGTCTGCCGGGGATTGCCAATCACTATCAGCCAACTACCCAGCCAGCCGCTGAGGTTGGTGGTTATAGCTGGCGCCGCCGGTCTGCGTCTTGAGGAGCGGACTATCACCCATGGCAGAGCCTGATCGATGGCGTCACTGTCTGTTGCACGTTTTCCCGATTGCGGAAGGCGTGCGACACTGCGGTTTATGATCGCATCTGCGCATGGCCACTGGTCAGGCGCAGGATTTTACAGTAACAGGCCGAAAAGGCGGATAATGCATGCCCGAATATGCCCTATGCGTGGCGGTTCGGCGTGAGATTTGAAGGATCCGAACGCTGATGAATGCTCCTGCAAAGACCGACAATGCCGAACTGATCGTCCCGGAAGGCGTCTATGCCGAAACGGTGCTGAGCGTGACGCATTATACCGACCACCTGTTCCGCTTTCGGATGACCCGGCCCGCCGGTTTTCGCTTCCGGTCGGGCGAGTTCGCGATGATTGGCCTGATGGTGGAGGGTAAGCCGCTCTACCGCGCCTATTCCATCGCCAGCCCGTCCTGGGACGAGGAACTGGAATTCTTCTCCATCAAGGTGCCGAACGGCCCGCTGACCCAGCATTTGCAGCGGATTCAGCCGGGCGACCGGGTGTTGATGCGCAAGAAGCCGACTGGCACCCTGGTTCTGGACGCGCTGACGCCCGGCAAGCGGCTTTATATGTTTTCGACCGGCACCGGCATTGCACCGTTTGCGAGTCTCATCCGGGACCCGGAAACCTATGAGAAATTCGAGGAAGTCATCCTCACCCATACCTGCCGCGATGTCGCCGAGTTGAAATATGGGTTCGACCTGATTTCCGAGATCAAGGCCGATGAGATGCTGAGCGAAATCGTCGGTGACAAGCTGAAGCATTACGCCACCGCTACCCGCGAAGACTATCCCTTCACGGGCCGGATCACCGACCTGATCGACAACGGCAAGCTGTTTACCGACCTTGGCGTCCCGGCGCTGGACCCGGCTGTTGACCGTGGAATGATCTGCGGTTCGACAGCGATGTTGAAGGACACCAAGGCGCTGCTGGAAAAGGCAGGGCTGACAGAAGGTGCCAACAACAAGCCAGCCGAATTTGTCATCGAGCGGGCGTTCGTCGGCTGATTTTCGGCGCTGTATTGTCGTTCCGAGTTTCGTGCGACAGTGTTGCTGCCGCACGAATGGATTATGGCGGGCTGCCCTACTGCATAATTTTCCGGTTCGTCCTTGGGAGAGATATCATGTCCGCAGAGAAAGTTGCTGTTGTTACGGCTGGTGGAAGCGGCATGGGAGCCGAATGCGCCCGACGTCTTGCCTGTGATGGCTACAAGGTCGCCATCCTGTCATCTTCCGGCAAGGGCGAGGCACTGGCAGGCGAGCTTGGCGGCCTTGGCGTAACCGGGTCTAATCAATCCAATGACGACCTGGCGCGTCTGATCGATACCACCATGGAAACCTGGGGTCGGATCGATGTATTGGTCAACAGCGCCGGTCACGGCCCGCGCGCTCAGATCATCGAGATCACCGACGAGCAATGGCATATAGGCATGGACGTTTATCTGATGAATGTCATTCGTCCAGTGCGTCTCGTCACTCCGATCATGCAGGCGCAAAAATCGGGCGCGATCATCAATATTTCCACCGCTTGGGCGTTTGAGCCATCGTCGATGTTTCCGACCTCGGCGGTGTTTCGCGCCGGTCTTGCTGCCTATACCAAGATTTTCGCCGATACCTATGCCGGAGACAATATTCGCATCAACAACGTTCTGCCGGGCTGGACCGATAGCCTGCCAGAGACAGAAGATCGTCGCGATTCTGTCCCGATGAAGCGATATGGCACAAGTGCCGAGATTGCCGCGACCGTCGCTTTCCTGGCATCCGAAGGCGCGGGCTATATCACCGGCCAAAATCTCAAAGTGGATGGTGGACTGACCCGGTCGGTATAACCGCGGGAGGCGCAAGACGTGCTCCCTGACGATGGGTAGGGTTGTCGATTTGAAGGTCTGCGTTTAACCCTTCATTAACCATAACGCGAACTATTCACCCTAACGCCTTAACCATAATCGCATTTTCGCCATTTTATCCCCATTTCTATTGTGGCACAGTCCTGTGTCACTTCGGGGGACTAAAATTTGACATTTATTCTTTGCAATGGCCGCGTCGCGGTCCTGATTGGTGTGTCGGTGCGATGACGGTAAAAATGGTTTTGCAGCGGCGTTCAGTTTCCGGATGTTTGCGGATGGCATGGGTTGTTCTGGCGGGCGTGGCGGTGACGTCCTGCGGCGCCAACCATGATGTGAGCAAGGTCAGCACGACCAAGAAACGCAGCAAGGAATATTTTGCCGAATCTGCCTATGGCGTGAAGGCCAGCCCGCGTGTGGTGGAAAACGGCCCTGTGCCAAAAGGCGGCGGTCGCCGTCTGGTCGGAAACCCCTACGTGGTCGCTGGCAAGGTCTATAAGCCACGCGAGAACCCCAATTACGAAGCATCCGGGCTTGCCTCCTGGTATGGCTCGGCTTTCCATGGGCGCTACACGGCCAATGGCGAAGTCTATGACCAATACGGCATTTCCGCCGCCCATCCGACCATGCCGCTCCCCAGCTACGCCCGTGTTACCAATCTCGATACCGGCAGTTCGGTCATTGTCCGCGTCAACGATCGTGGCCCGTTCCACGCCAATCGCCTGATCGATCTCTCCGACAAGGCAGCCGAACTTCTTGACGTCAAGGGCCACGGCACAGCTAATGTGAAGGTCAAATATGTTGGCCCAGCCGATATGACGGGCCATGACATGCCCTATCTGATGGCGTCTTATGTCCGCAAGGGCCAGCGCGTTCCCGGCGTCGATCCCTTCGGTGGTGGCCAGATCGCAAGTGGTGTGATGGTGGCGTCGAATGCGCCGCAGCAGAATTTCTTCGGCCGTTTCGCAGGCCCGGCCAGCGCGTCTGCACCGCAGCCGAAAACGGCAAAACCGGTTGTTGCGCCGGCGTCAGCCTCGGCTTACGGCAGCAACTCCTATCCGGTTTCCGCCAGTGCCAATGCACCGCGCCCGGTCCAGCGTCAGCCGGTCGCCGTATCGCGGCCAGAACCGACCCGCATTGAACCGACCCGCGAATGGCAGGCTCCGGCCATTGCCTCCGCTGAGCCGATGCCGCAGCCGCGCAATGCTGCCAGCACCGGCGTGGCTCGCCGGGAGATGGCGCCTGTGGCCGCACCGCAGCCGGTTCGGGCCACTGCGACCCGTCAGAAGCCGGTGTCGGCACCGTCTGGTGGCGGCCTGCCGCCCGGCTGGCATGTCGGCCCGGCTCCTGTGACAGCCAATGCCTATTCCAATCCCAATGAAGGCTGATCCCAACTGGCGCTGGTGAGGCTTGTTCGAGCCTTGCTCTAGCCGTTTTCAAGGGTAGACGCCTTCCTCCATAAAACCTATCCATTATAGATGCCGGTGGCGATTCTCGCTCTCCGGCATCCTATTATTGGTGAAGGATGGCGATGCATATCGGCTTGCCGGTCACAAAGCGCTTTTGGGCGTATGCTGGATCATACGATAGAAAGATGCTTGTGCTGCTTGCGGCACTTTTCTACGGCGTAAGTCTTCAGACCGGCGCCTTTGCGCAAGGAGCGGCAGCCGACGCTGCAACGCCCGCCGTCTATGCCACCGAGGCCAAGCAGGTCCTGCTGATCGAGGCGGAAACCGGCAGTGTGCTGTTTGAAAAGAACAGCGATCAACCTTTCACCTCGGCCTCTCTCTCCAAGATGATGGTTGCGGAAGTGGTGCTCGATGCGCTGAAATCCGGTCGCCTGACGCTGTCCCAGGACTTTCCCGTTTCCGAATTCGCCTGGCGCACCGGTGGCGCGCCGTCGCGCACGGCGACGATGTTTGCTGCCGTGCGCTCGCGCGTGCCGGTGGAGGCGCTGCTGAAGGGCGTCATGGTGCAGATGGCCAATGATGCATGTCTTATCCTTGCCGAGGGCATGGCCGGATCGGAGCAAGGTTTCGTCAAGCTGATGAATGAGCGGGCAGCGGCGCTTGGTCTTAAGGACAGCCATTTTGCCAATGCAACCGGTCTTCCAGATCCCGGCAATAAAGTCAGCCTGAGGGATATGATCACGCTGGCGCAGGCGCTGAAATCCAATTACCCGGATTTCTATGCGCTTTACGCCCAGCCGGATTTCGAATGGAACAAGATCTTCCAACGCAATCGCAATCCGCTTCTCGGCCAGTCACCGGGTGTGGATGGCCTGGCGGCAGGGTTTGCCGACGGGGAAGGTTATTCCATCGTCGCGTCCGCCCAGCAGAATGGTGTGCGGCTCTATCTGGGCTTGGCGGGCAGCGAAAGCGACAAATCCCGGCAGGAGGATGCGGCAAAGGCACTGGCCTGGGGCTTTTCCGCTTTTGAGAAGCGCCGCCTGTTCGAAGCGGGACAAGTGATCGGTGAGGCCAGCGTTTATGGCGGGGAACCGGCACAGGTGCCGCTGGTGTCGCCGCAGCCGGTTGATGTCTATCTGCCGGTTGGCGCCAGCGATAAGTTGGAAGCCAAGGTCATCTATCCCTGGCCGCTGCGCCCCGGCGTGGCGCAGGGCCAGCAGGTCGGGCATTTGAAGGTCATGCTCGGCGACAAGATGCTGCGTGACATGCCGCTTCAGGCCGCATCGCCGTCAACGCTGGGCTCGCTGGTCAAACGCACCCGTGACGCATTGGTGGAACTGCTGTTTTCCTGGGTTTGATCCGACAGAGGTTTCCCAGGCCGCAAGCTTGCGTTACACAGCGGTTCTAGAGTTTGTCAGGGAAAAGTGGAAACCGGTTTTCCCGAAAAGACAAACGAAAAAAAGAGTAGCTAGAGTCTGTCTGGTTCAATCTGAACCTGACAGACTCTAGAGCATCGGACCGAAACGTGGGAACCGGCTTTCCCTCCGGAAACACTCTAAACAGGAAAGAAAGCGGATCAGTGTCGGTTGGCAGTGGATTATTCGTAACATTCGAAGGCGGCGAGGGGGCGGGCAAGTCCACCCAGATCAGGCTTCTGGCGAACACGCTGGAGGCGCTCGGCTTTGCCGTTGTCACCAGCCGTGAACCGGGTGGCTCACCCTGCGCCGAGGCCTTGCGACATGTGCTGCTGTCGGGGGCGGCCGAGCCGTTCGGGGTGGAAATGGAAGCGATCCTGTTTGCCGCCGCCCGCAATGACCATGTGGAAGCCCGGCTGCGCCCAGCGCTGCTGCGGGGCGATGTGGTGCTTTGTGACCGCTTCATGGATTCCTCGCGGGTCTATCAGGGCGCGACCGGCAATCTCTCTTCAGCCTTCATCGAGCGACTGCAAGCCATTGCCGTTGATGGCGTGGTGCCGGACCTGACGATCATCCTCGATCTGCCAGCCAATATTGGACTGGCGCGGGCCAAAAACCGGGCGGGGGCTTTGGGAGAAGATGCACCGGACCGTTTTGAGAAAGAGGAAATCGCCATTCACGAACGCCGCCGCGAGGCTTTTCTGGCCATTGCGCGGGCCGAGCCTTCGCGTTGCCAGGTGGTGGATGCGCGAGCCGGGATCGAGCAGATCGCCGAGGAGATTTTTGCAGCGGTGAAACCACTCCTGCCTCACAACGACGGAAGGCTCTAGAATGGAAAAACCCGGCCTTCTCGATGGTGCCATTGCGCCTTTTGCCAATGACAGGCTGTTTGGCCATGGCGCGGCGGAACAGTTTCTGGCCAGTTCCTACCAGTCCGGCAAGCTTCATCATGCGATCCTGATCGAAGGGCCGGAGGGGATCGGCAAGGCAACGCTGGCCTTCCGTTTTGCTCATCATGTCCTGTCGCATCCCGACCCCGCCAGTGCGCCCTTTGTCCTCGCCGACCCGGACCCCAATTCGCTGGTTGGGCGGCAGATTGCGTCCGGGGCCTCGCATAACCTCCTGCATATTGCCCGACCGGTGGATGAAAAGACCGGCAGGGCGAAAGCCTCGATTACCGTGGAGGAAATCCGCAAGGCTGGTCATTTCTTTTCCCAGACCTCAGGTGGTGGCAATTGGCGGATCGTCATCCTCGATCCTGCCGACGACATGAACCGCAATGCGGCCAATGCCATTTTGAAAGTGCTGGAAGAGCCGCCGAAACGGTCGCTGTTTCTGGTCCTGTCCCATGCGCCCGGCAAGCTTTTGCCCACCATTCGCTCACGCTGCATGCCGCTGAAATTACAAACGCTTGGCGTGGACGATCTGGCCAGCGCGCTGGCGCATCTGGGGGTCTCGCCACCTGTGGAGCAGATGGCGGCGCTTTCTGATCTCTCCAAGGGCAGCGTGTCGCAGGCGTTGAAACTGATCAACTATGGCGGCATGGAAATCATTGCTGCCTTCAATGCGATCCTTGCCAGTGAAGGTCCGGCGGCAAGAAAACAGATGCACAAGCTGGCCGATGCGCTGTCAGCCAAGGACAGCGACGTGATCTACCATTTCTTCATCGAGCATTTGTCCGAATTCCTGATGGACAATGCGCGCCAGGTGGCGATGGCGGGCGATCTTTCCCGGGCCGAGCGGCTATCGCGGCTTTCCAGCGCCATCGTCGAAAAGCTTGGCGTGGCCGGAGCCTACAACCTCGACCGTAAGCAGACGCTGCTGGAAATTCTTGGCGAGGTCGCGGCTGCATAGGTGGTCGCTACAACGAGATCAATTTCGCCGCGACGATCACCAGAATGAGGGCGAGGATAATTCTCACCGCCTTTTCCGGCAGGCGTGGTGCGGCATAGCTGCCCAACACGATACCGGGGATGGAGCCGATCAGCAGTGAGCCCAGCAGCACCCAGTTGACATCGCCGATCACCCAATAGCCGATGCCGCCGATCAGCGTCAGTGGAATGGCGTGGGCAATATCGGAGCCGACAATGTCGTTGATGGTGGAGCGGGGATAGAGAAACAGCAGCACGGTCACGCCGATGGCCCCAGCACCGACCGATGTCAGCGTAACGACAGCACCCAGCACCAGTCCAAGAACGAAGGTGCCGATTGCAATGGCGCGTGGGCTTGGGCTGCGGTGGGACTTGAGCCAGTTCATTTCATATCGCACCAGCAGATCCCGAAACAGCAGGATCATCGCTGTCATCATCAGCATGATGCCGAGGCTGGTTGTCAGTAGATCAACGGAATGGGCGCTTTTGCGGTCAACGCCGCTCATCAGCCACAGGGTCAGGCCCGTCGCGGGAACGCTGCCCAATGCCAGCAGGCCGACCAGCCGCCAGCGGATATGGCCGTGGCGATGATGCACAGCGGCACCCGCCATCTTGGTCACGGCGGCATAGAGCAGATCAGTCCCTACGGCAGTTGCCGGATGAACGCCGAACAACAGCACCATCAGCGGAGTCATCAGCGACGCGCCGCCGACGCCGGTAATGCCAACCAGACACCCGACGACAAAGCCCGACAGCGACACCAGGGGGTCAAACGAAAAACCGGTCAGAACGGCACCTCCTCGGATTCGGACAGGGCCGATCTAGCGAAAGCCGGGTAAGGCGGTCAAGGCGCAACAGCCCATCAAAGCGCGTGGCCGAGAAACTTGTTGTTTCGCAACGCGGCGACATGCGCTAAGAGCGGCGGACATTCCTGATCGATAAAGCGGACTGCAAGGGCCGATCCATGAAAGATACGTTCTACATCACCACCGCCATTTCCTATCCGAACGGCAAGCCGCATATCGGCCATGCCTATGAACTGATCGCCACGGATGCGATGGCGCGCTTCCAGCGGCTGGATGGCAAGGACGTGTTCTTCCTGACCGGCACCGACGAGCATGGCCAGAAAATGCAGCAGACCGCCCGTAACGAAGGCATTACGCCTGAGGAACTGGCGGAGCGCAATTCCGGCGAATTCCGCGCTATGGGCAAGTTGCTCAATGCCTCCAACGACGATTTCATCCGCACCACTGAGCCATGTCACCACGCCGCCAGCCAGGAAATCTGGAAGCGGATGGAGAAGAACGGCGATATCTACAAGGACAGCTATGCGGGCTGGTATTCGGTGCGCGACGAGGCTTATTACGCCGAAGACGAAACCGAGCTTCGCGCCGATGGCGTTCGCTATGGGCCGCAAGGCACGCCGGTGGAATGGGTGGAGGAGGAGAGCTATTTCTTCAAGCTCGCGGCCTATGAAGACAAGCTCCTGAAACTCTACGATGATCAGCCGGATTTCATCGGCCCCAATGAGCGCCGCAACGAGGTGATGTCCTTCGTCAAGTCTGGCCTCAAGGACCTGTCGATTTCACGCACCACCTTCGATTGGGGCATTAAGGTGCCCGGCGATGACAAGCATGTCATGTATGTCTGGGTTGATGCGCTGACCAATTATGTCACCGCCACCGGCTATCTGACCGATGAAAACGGCCCGCGCGCCAAATACTGGCCAGCAGACGCCCATATCATCGGCAAGGATATCATTCGCTTCCACGCAGTCTACTGGCCGGCTTTCCTGATGTCGGCTGGCCTGCCGCTGCCCAAGCGGGTCTATGCGCATGGCTTTCTTCTCAACAAGGGTGAGAAGATGTCGAAATCTGTCGGCAATGTGGTGGACCCGGTCAATCTGGTCAATCACTTCGGCCTGGATCAGGTGCGGTTCTTCTTCCTGCGGGAGGTGTCGTTCGGCCAAGACGGTTCCTATTCGGAAGAGGGGATCGCCACCCGGATCAATGCCGATCTCGCCAACGGCATCGGCAATCTTGCCAGCCGTTCGCTGTCGATGATCGCCAAGAACCTCGATGGCAAGGTGCCGCAGCCCGGCCTTCTGACCGAGGCTGACGATGCTATTCTAGCAATAGCCGACGAGGCCATTGCCATTTGCCGCGAGGAAATGTCCCGCCAGCAGATCCACAAGGCCGTGGGCGCGATCATGAACATCGTCAACGAAGCCGACCGTTATTTCGCCGCCCAGGCACCCTGGGTGCTGCGCAAGACGGATGTGCCGCGTATGGAAACCGTGCTGTATGTGACGGCGGAAGTGGTGCGGCAGATTGCCATCCTGTTCCAGCCGATCATGCCCGACAGTGCGGCGAAGCTGCTTGATCTCGTGGCCATTGCACCGGATGATCGGGTTTTCGCCAAACTGGGCAAGGCCGGTCGCCTGACGCCCGGCACGGAACTTCCTGCCGTGTCACCGGTCTTCCCGCGCTACGTTGCCCCAGATGCAGACAAAGCAGCAGACAAAGCAGCGGACAGGGCCTGAGTGATGTTGATCGATACCCATTGCCATCTGGATTTCGCCGATTTCGAGGAAGAGCGAGACGCGCTGGTGAAGCGCGCCCATGACGCAGGCGTCAAGCAGATGGTGACGATCTCCACCCGTGTCGCCAAGCTTCCGGCGCTGTTGGAGCTGACCGAGCGCTACCCTTCGGTATTTTGCTCGGTCGGTACCCATCCCAACAATGCCAATGAAGAGCTGGAGATTGGCGCGGACGATCTGGTGCGACTGGCCGAGACGCATGAAAAAGTCGTTGCCATCGGCGAATGCGGCCTGGATTACTTCTACGATACCCAAACGCCTGAAGACCAGAAAACCGGCTTCCTGCGTCATATCGAGGCGTCGCGCCGCACACAATTGCCGCTGGTGATCCATAGCCGCAGCGCCGATGACGACATGGGTCAGATCCTGCGCGACGAGACGGCAAAGGGTGCGTTTCCCTTCATTCTGCATTGCTTTTCGGCTGGCGAGGCTTTGGCGAAAACCGGCGTCGAGCTGGGCGGCTATATTTCCTTTTCCGGCATCCTGACCTTTCCGAAATCGCAGGAGCTGCGCGATATCGCCAAGGAAATTCCTCTGGATCGCCTTTTGGTGGAAACAGACGCGCCTTACCTTGCGCCGAAACGCTGGCGTGGAAAACGCAACGAGCCCTCCTATGTCGTCAATACGGCGGAGGTGCTGGCCGAGGTCAAAGGCGTCAGTTACGCCGAAATCGCCGCGATCACCACGGATAATGCATTGAGACTGTTTTCGAAAATGCCAAGGCTTTGAGTGACCGATGACCTATCTCCGCCGCTTCACCATTCTGGGATGTTCATCCTCGCCGGGCGTGCCGCGGATCAATGGTGATTGGGGAGATTGCGATCCGTCGAACCCGAAGAACAGGCGCACACGCGCGTCTTTTCTGATCGAGCAGATCGGCCCGGATGGCGGCAAGACCGTGGTTCTGGTTGATACCGGTCCGGATTTTCGTGAACAGATGATCCGTGCGGGTGTCCAATCCCTGGACGCCGTCGTTTATAGCCACGCCCATGCCGACCATCTGCACGGCATCGATGATCTTCGCGGCTATTCCTTAATGCAGCGCGGACGCATTCCGATCTATGCCGAGCCGGAGACCATGCGTCGGATAGAGACGGGGTTCGGCTACTGCCTGAAGACCCCTGATGGTAGCAATTATCCACCCATCGTCCGTCCCCATATCATCGAGGACATGAACCAGCCGGTTGAGATCGATGGCGCAGGCGGACGCATTGCGCTCTTGCCGCTGGAACAGCAGCATGGCGACATTATTTCACTCGGCTTTCGCATCGGTGATGTCGCCTATTGCAGCGATGTCAGCGATTTTCCAGAAAAAACCGTGCCGCGTCTGGCCGGGCTGGATGTGCTTGTTATCGATGCCCTGCAATACAGGGAGCATCCGAGCCATCTGTCCCTGTCGCAATCGCTGGCATGGATCGACAGGCTTGCCCCGAAGCGGGCGATATTGACCCATATGCATATTCCACTCGATTACGAGACCGTCCTGCGCGAAACGCCTGATCATGTCGAGCCGGCCTATGACCAGATGCAATTCGAGGTCACGCTTTCAGCCTGATTTCTCGAAAACATGGCGCGGGCCAGGATAGACGATGTTGAACAAGCCCTTTCAATCTCCCAGCACGGCCAGCTTTCTCAACAATCTGAAAGCCTCCCGGCTTCAGGCGCTGCTGCGGCGGGGCGAATTGGGTCTGGTGGTGCTGGCCGCCATTATCGGCATACTCGCGGGGTTGCTGGTGTCGCTGGTCAGCTTCCTGAGCGCCAGCCTGCATTTTCTGGTCTTCGGCGTTGAGGGCACGTTGAGTGGCAGCGGCATTACCGGACCTATCGTGCTGGGCGGTCCTATTATCGGCGGCGTCATCCTCGGCGTCATTGTCTTCATTCTGTCCAAAACCCGTAAAAAACCGATGGTGGACCCCATCGAGGCCAACGCATTGCATGGCGGACGGCTGTCGCTGACCGACAG
Source organism: Agrobacterium vitis (assembly GCF_014926405.1). Classification (NCBI taxonomy): domain Bacteria; kingdom Pseudomonadati; phylum Pseudomonadota; class Alphaproteobacteria; order Hyphomicrobiales; family Rhizobiaceae; genus Gillisella; species Gillisella vitis. The sequence continues at coordinate 1,492,611 of NZ_JACXXJ020000005.1, read as the reverse complement.
CATCATCGTTTGCGTGCAGAACATCATTTCCAACGGTTTCGGGGCTTCGGTCGGGCTGGAGGCCGGTTACACTCAGATCGCCTCCGGCTTTGCCTCAAAGCTTGGCGTCAAGCTGAAGCTGCGGCGCGGCGATTTGCGGCTGCTGGTCGGCTGCGGGGCCGCCGGTGCGATTGCCGCGGCTTTCGATGCGCCATTGACCGGCGCCTTCTATGCGGTTGAACTGATCATCGGCTCCTATACGGTCGTGACGCTCGCGCCAGTGATCGTCTCGGCACTGGTCGCCAAAATCGTGACCAGCCAGATCGGCGGGCAGGGCCTGTCCATCGATATCGGCGCGGTCGGTAACATCACCCCAATCGATTACCTGCCCGCCGTCATGCTCGGCATCGTCTGCGCAGGCGTTGGCATCGTCCTCATGCAGGCCGTCTCCTTCATCGAGGAAACCGCGCGCAAGAGCTTCATCTCCCAGCCCTTCAGGCCAATGATCGGCGGGATCATCATCGGCCTTCTGGCGCTGGTTTCCCCACAGGTTCTGGCCGGTGGCCACGGCGCGCTGCATATCAACCTCAATACCCAGAGCAGCCTTTATGCACTGGTTCTGTTGTTCGTGCTGAAATCCATTGCCAGTGCCATCTCCATCGGCTCCGGCTTTCGTGGCGGCCTGTTTTTCGCATCGCTGTTCATGGGCGCGCTGCTCGGCAAGATCTTTGCCTTTGCGGCCATGCTGTTTCCAGTTCTGACGCTGACGCCGGTGATTTATGCCGTGGTCGGCATGAGCGCCTTTGCCGCCGCCGTCATTGGTGGACCGCTAACCATGACCTTCCTGGCTCTGGAACTGACCGGCGACTTTCCGATCACCGCGCTGGTGCTTGCCTCCGTTATCACCACCTCGCTGGTGGTGCGGGTGTCGTTCGGCTATTCCTTCGCCACCTGGCGTTTTCACCTGCGCGGCGAAACAATTCGCAGCGCCCAGGATGTCGGCTGGATACGCGACCTGACGGTGGCCAAGATGATGCGCGCCGATGTCCGCACCGCCAATCTCTCCATGGGGCTTGAGGAATTCTGCAAGCAATTTCCATTGGGCTCGACCCAGCGAGTGATCATGGTCAATGACGACGGTCGCTATGCCGGAATCGTTCTCTTGCCGGAAATCTATGCCGATCCGATGGACCGTGAGAATGAGAGCCGCAGCCTGGAAACCTATCTGCGCTATACCAAGGATGTACTTTTGCCGACCATGAACGTCAAACAGGCCGCCGCCATCTTTGATTCCACCCAGAGCGAAGCACTGGCCGTCATGAATGATCGTGTGCAGAACCGTCCCATCGGCTTGCTGACCGAAAGCCACACGCTTCGCCGATACAGCGAAGAACTTGACCTGAGACGCCGCGAAGTGGCGGGTGAGTTTTAAGCATCCGTACGGTATGATGATGTGGTAGTATCTTCTAGGAAAGTGGTGAGCGCGCAGGGATTCGAACCCTGGACCTACTGATTAAAAGTCAGTTGCTCTACCGGCTGAGCTACGCGCTCCCGAAGCGGAGCAACTGCCCCTCTGGAAGTGCGCGGACCATATGCAGGGCGGTGTTTTCGGTCAACCCAAAAAAACAGCTTTTTTCACATTTTCACCAGAGGTTTTTATGGCTTTGGCAAAAAGGTGATTGGCACGTCATTGCCATCGGGGCTACCACACCGATAGAATTTGGTGCCGGGCGGTGAGGACATTGTGACGATTGCTGAAATTCCATTTCTGACGGCGCTTGTGGCCGGGACCTTGTCCTTTCTGTCGCCCTGTGTTTTGCCGCTGGTGCCGCCTTACCTCTGCTATATGGCGGGGGTCAGCGTCGAGCAGTTTCGCGGCGAGGCGGTGGCGGTTGACCGGCGGGCGCGCTCGGCGGTGATTTTTTCGGCCCTGTGTTTCACCCTGGGCTTTGCTACGGTCTTCGTGGCGCTCGGGGCGGGCGCGTCATCCATCGGTATGATGTTGCGTCAGCATCTTGATCTCCTGTCGAAGATTGGCGGCTTGATCATCATCGTTATGGGGCTGAATTTTCTAGGCCTGTTTCGCATCGGCCTGCTGGCGCGCGAAATGCGCTTTGCAGGTGGCGGCAAGCCCGCGACCCTGACAGGGGCCTATGTGATGGGGCTGGCCTTTGCGTTCGGCTGGACGCCCTGCATTGGCCCGGTACTGGGTGCTATTCTCGCGGTCGCCGCAGCCCGTGACACGGTCGGACAGGGTGCTGTGTTGCTGGCGGTCTATTCGCTGGGGCTTGCCATTCCGTTCTGGATCGCCGCTGGCTTTTCAGGGGCTTTCATGCGGTTTCTCACCCGGTTTCGCCGCCATCTCGGCTTGGTGGAAAAGCTCATGGGGCTGCTTCTGGTCGCAACCGGGCTTGCCTTCATCTTCGGCTTTGTATCCGATCTGGCGATCTGGTTTCAGCAGAGCTTCCCAATCCTGTCACGGATCGGATAAACAGCAATTTCCCAAATCACGGTTCAAAATCGCGATTTGATCTTGTCGCGGATCATCTGCGGAAACGCGCCGAAGCCACGGCCCGGTGCAACGCCCTCGCGCATGGCGAAATGGCGCAGCGGTGACAGGTTTGAGAGAAGATGAATGCCGGCAGCGCGCACCATTTGCACCGGCAGGAAGGACGACAGCAGCGAGCGGTTCAGAAGATCGACGCTGGCGGTGCGGCTCCAGACATCCACCTTGCGGCGGCGATCGAAGCGGTCGCCCAGCGTCGAGCCGAGCGGTTTTTGCGGCTCATGCCCAACAAGATCTTCCAGGACCATGATGTCGCGCAGGCTGAGATTAAGACCTTGCGCGCCGATGGGCGGGAAGGCATGCCCCGCCTCACCGATGAAAACGGCGCGGCCCTTGCCGTAGCGGTTAGCGCTCATGCCCGAAAGCGGCCAGGCCTGGGCCGGTGCCTCGACCGTGACTTGGCCCAGCAGCGACTGCATGCGCGCTTCGACCAGAACGCTGAGATCGTTGAGCGGCAAGGACTTCAGCCGTTCCGCTTCCTCTGGCTCGACCACCCAGACCAGGCTGGAACGGTTGCCTTTGAGCGGCACCTGAGTGAACGGCCCGGTTTCCGTATGAAATTCGGTCGAGACATTGTTGTGGGGCAGGGCATGGGTGAAATTCAGCACCACGGCCGTTTGCGGATAGGACCAGGTCCGCACCGCCACATCGGCCGCGCCGCGCGTCATCGAGTGCCGGCCATCGGCACCGACCACCAGATCGCATTCGATAACAGTGTTATCGGCAAGCGTTACGCGAGCAGTGTCGGTCGTAAAATCAATCGAGGCAGCCTGTTGGTGCAAAACGGTAAGATTGGGTTCTCGCGCCAGGGCAGCGTCGAACACATCGAGAAGATCGCTGTTTGCAAAATTATAGCCGAAGGCGGCCAGCCCGATTTCAGAACTGCGAAAGGCAACAGGCGGCGCGCGCAGCAGTCGCTTTGTGCCATCGATGATCTGCATGGTCGAAAGCGCTTCGCCTTGGGATTTGAGCTCTTCCCATAGGCCGAGACGGTCGAGAAAGCGGATGGATTGATCCATCAGCGCTGTGGTGCGGCGATCTTTCGGGCGGGTATCCCCGGCAACCAACGTTACCTTGCGCCCGCGTCGGGCCAGTGCCAGTGCCGCGACGGACCCAGCCAGACCTGCGCCAATTACCGTGACATCGACCGTTTCCATCGTTTTCTCCCTGCATAGGTTCATGTGCAAAATAGGGTGTCGGACGCTGAAAATCCATGGGCTTGCGTGGCGCTAGCGAATGGCATTGTGTCGCGGCGTGGGGCTGGAAATCAGGTAAAGCCTGGAAGAAAGGTTGCATTTGGGGCAGATTCAGAGAATATCCCCCAACCGATCAAAGGGGTTTTTACCGGCGGATTATGAAGATTTTCAACTATAAGCGCGTACCCTATGCAGAGATGCGCGCGTTCTCCGTGCATATTCTGACAGCCTCCGGCTCGTTCCTGGCATTTTTGGGTGTCGTGGCTGCCGCAGAGCATCGTTTTGTCGATATGTTCTGGTGGCTTGGCCTGGCGCTGGCCGTGGATGGCATCGATGGACCGATCGCCCGCAAGGTCAAGGTCAAGGAGGTCCTGCCCAATTGGTCCGGCGATACGCTCGATAATATTATCGATTATGTGACCTATGTGCTGCTACCCGCTTTTGCGCTTTACCAGAGCGGTATGATCGGCCAGCCTTGGTCTTTCGTCGCTGCCGGAATGATCGTGGTGTCCAGCGCCATCTATTATGCCGATATGGGCATGAAGACCGACGAATATTTCTTCTCCGGCTTTCCAGTCGTTTGGAATATGATCGTTTTTACCCTGTTCGTCATCGATGCCTCGGCAACGACCGCGATGATCGTGGTCGGCATTTCCGTAGCGCTGACCTTCCTACCGATCAGCTTCCTGCATCCCGTCCGGGTCAAGCGGCTGCGACCGCTTAATCTGGCGGTGTTCTTCCTGTGGTGCGGACTGGGTGGCGCGGCGTTGCTGATGCATTTCCAAACGCCGTCTTTCCTGGTCATCCCCTTCATTATTAGCGGCATTTACCTCTATGTGATTGGTGGAATTCTCCAGGCTTTTCCGTCGCTTGGCCGCAGTTGAAAACAATGCTCTGCCTTAAAAACGGGCAAGACCCAAAAAATAACCTTTCCGGTAGTTGTAAGCGGCAATAAAACCGGTATCAATACGATCAGCAATCTATACTTCACGCAGGGTCATGACGTGAAGGTGTTGAAATGGTTTAGGTATCCGTTTCGTCTCCTTGTTGTGGGTGTTCGTCCCAGCCGAGGCGGAGCAAGGGGGTCGAGTGTCGCATAGCAAAGAAGTAGCGCCATCTCCGCTGCTTTCGGTTCGCAGCCTGACGAAGCGATTCGGCACATTTGCCGCCTGCGATGGCATTGATCTCGACATTCTTCCCGGCGAAATCCATGCCCTGCTGGGGGAAAACGGCGCGGGCAAATCCACACTTGTCAAAATGTTGTTTGGTGTGCTGACGCCAAGCGCTGGCGAGATCCATTGGGATCATCAAGGCCCCGTCGAGGTCACCTCTCCAGCGGAGGCCCGCCGGCTTGGCATCGGTATGGTGTTTCAGCATTTTTCGCTGTTTGAAGCACTGACCGTGGCTGAGAATATCGCCTTGTCCCTGGATCGCTCGGTGTCGATTGGCGAAATCTCCGAACAGGCGCGGACGTTATCGTTGTCTTACGGTTTGCCGCTCGATCCTTCGGCCCATGTGGCCGATCTGTCGGTGGGCGAGCGCCAGCGGATCGAAATCGTCCGGGCATTGTTGCAAAATCCAAAACTGATCATTCTCGATGAGCCGACCTCGGTGCTGACCCCGCAGGAGGCCGACAAGCTGTTTGAAACGCTGGAAAAACTGCGGGCCGAAGGGCGTTCGGTGCTCTATATCAGCCACCGGTTGGAAGAAGTGCAGCGCATTTGTGACCGTGCCACGGTTTTACGCCACGGTAAGGTGACAGGGACCTGCGATCCACGCCAAGAAACCCCGGCCACGTTGGCGCGAATGATGGTAGGCGCGGACGTCATTGGTGTGACGCCGGATATCGCGGCTCCAGTTGGTGCAGACCTGCTCACCATCAGCCATCTCAGCGTCGATGCTCGCACGCCGTTTTCCATGGCGCTGAAGGATGTGTCGCTGAATGTCCGGGCGGGTGAAATCCTCGGACTGGCGGGCGTGGCCGGTAATGGCCAGAGCGAATTGTTTGATGTGCTGTCGGGCGAATATACCGTGCGCGACCATCAAGCCATCCAGCTATGCGGCCAACCGGTCGGGCGTTTAGGTATCAACCGGCGCCGGTTGATCGGCGCTGGTTTCGTGCCGGAAGAGCGCCATGGCCATGCCGCCGTTACCGGGCTTTCTCTGTCGGACAATCTGCTTTTGGCGCGGCATCGCTCGGATCGCGGGCGTTATGTCTCAGGTCTGTTCGGCCTGATCCGCCACAGCGCCATCAAGACCTCCACCCGACAGATTTGCGAGGCGATGGATGTGCGAAAGAGCGGTGAGGACCCGGTCGCCGGATCGCTTTCGGGCGGCAACCTGCAAAAATTCATTGTCGGGCGTGAGCTGGACCGCAAACCGGCGGTGCTGGTCGTCAACCAGCCGACCTGGGGTGTGGATGCCGGTGCGGCCAGCCGTATTCGCCAGGCCCTGATCGATCTTGCGGCGCAAGGCTCGGCGGTGGTGATCATCAGCCAGGATCTGGACGAGATTTTTGAAGTCTCGACATCGATTGCGGCGATTTCGGAGGGCAGGCTGTCGAAAGTCTATCCAAGCGGCGTGATGAACCGCGAGAAGATCGGCCTGCTGATGGGCGGCTTGCATGGTCTGGAGAATGCCGATGCGCATTGAACTGGAAAAGCGCGCCCGCGCGTCCGGGCTGTTTACGCTGGTCTCACCCTTGCTGGCGCTGGCTTTGACCCTGTTTTTCGGCGGGTTGATGTTTGCAGCGCTGGGCAAGGACCCGTTCTTTGCGCTTTACAGCTTCTTCATTGCGCCGCTCACCGAGGTCTGGTCGCTGCATGAGCTGGCGATCAAGGCGGCACCGCTGATCCTGATCGCTGTCGGACTGTCGGTCTGTTATCGTTCGAACAATTGGAATATCGGCGCGGAAGGCCAGTTCACGGTTGGGGCGATTTGCGGCTCGATCATTCCGGTGATCTTTTACGAATGGCAATCGCCGTTGCTTTTGCCGCTGATGATGGTGATGGGCATGGTTGGCGGTGCGCTTTACGCCGCCATTCCGGCGCTGCTGAAAACCCGCTTCAACACCAATGAAATCCTCACCAGCCTGATGCTGGTCTATATCGCTCAGTTCATTCTGGATTATCTGGTGCGCGGCCCGTGGCGCGACCCGCAAGGCTTCAATTTTCCCCAGACCCGCGAATTCGTCACGGAGGGCATTCTGCCTGCCATTTGGGAGGAATCAGGACGCGCCCATTGGGGCTTTGTCTTTGCTCTGGCTGCGGCTGTCGGCGTCTGGTTGATGATGCGCTATACGCTGAAGGGCTTTGAAATCGTCGTGCTTGGCCAATCGGAACGGGCAGGGCGGTTTGCTGGCTTTTCCTCCAGGGGCATGGTGTGGTTTTCCATGCTGTTTTCCGGGGCGCTGGCCGGTCTTGCCGGCATTTCGGAAGTGTCGGGCTCGATCAATCACCTGCAGCCGTCGATTTCACCGGGCTACGGTTTTACGGCGATCATTGTCGCGTTTCTCGGTCGGCTCAATCCGCTCGGTATCATTGTTGCCGGTTTGGTTCTGGCGCTAACCTATCTGGGCGGCGAGGGCGCGCAGCTGGCGATTGGCGTTTCGGATAAGGTGGCGCGGGTGTTTCAAGGGCTGTTGCTGTTCTTCGTGCTCTCTTGCGACACGCTGATTTATTACAAGGTTCGTCTGGTGTTTTCCAAAACCCGCTCCTCCGTGGCAGAGGGTGCGAAATGATTCTCGAAGCGATTCTTCTGACGGTTATCACTGCCTCAACACCGCTGGTTATCGCTGCCCTTGGCGAGCTTGTCACTGAGCGCGCCGGTGTGCTCAATCTCGGCGTCGAAGGCATGATGGTCATGGGGGCGGTTGCCGCCTTTGCCACCGCCTATTCCACCGGATCGCCGCTTTTGGGCGTGGTGGCGGGCATTGTCGCCGGGGCGGGTTTTTCGCTGCTGTTTGGGTTTCTGACGCTGACGCTGGTCACCAACCAGGTTGCGACCGGGCTGGCGCTGACCATTCTGGGGCTTGGCGTCTCCGGCCAGTTGGGCGAGAGTTTTGTCGGCAAGCCTGGCGTCAAGCTTCAGGCCATCGAATTTCCGCTGCTGTCGGATATTCCCGTCATCGGCTCTCTGCTGTTTCGGCAGGATCTGATCTTCTATCTGGCGATTGTCCTTGTCATTGGCGTCCACTGGTTCCTGTTCAAAAGCCGGGCCGGGCTGATGCTGCGGGCGGTGGGCGATAGTCCGGCGTCCGCGCATACATTGGGGCTGAAAGTTATCCGCACCCGCTATCTGGCAGTGATGTTCGGCGGTGCCTGTTCGGGGCTGGCCGGGGCGCAATTGTCGCTGGTCTATACGCCGCAATGGGTGGAAAACATGTCGGCCGGTCGTGGTTGGATCGCATTGGCGCTGGTGGTGTTTGCCTCCTGGCGACCGGGGCGCGTGCTGGCGGGCGGCTATCTGTTTGGGGCCGTCACCATCGGCCAGCTGCATGCGCAGGCGTTCGGCATCGGATTGCCGTCGCAGTTTTTATCAGCACTTCCTTATGCTGCGACCATTGTCGTTTTGATCGCGATTTCGCATAATCGGCGCACGACGTTGATTAATACACCCGCTTCTCTGGGAAAGCCCTTCGTTCCGGATCGCTGACCCATCGTCTTCACTCTCATGAAACCTTCACTCTCATGCAATCAGGGGAAACTATGAAAAAACTCGCACTCGCATTTGCGGCCTCCGTCGCCACGATGCTTTCCGTTGCCGGTAGCGCCAGCGCCGCCGACAAGACCAAGATCTGCTTCGTTTACGTCGGCAGCAAGACGGATGGCGGTTGGACCCAGGCTCATGAGCTGGGCCGCCAGGAATTGCAGAAGCATTTCGGCGACAAGATCGACACGCCGTTCCTGGAAAACGTGCCGGAAGGCCCGGATGCTGAACGCGCCATCGAGCGTCTGGCCCGCGAAGACTGCAAGTTGATCTTCACCACCTCTTTCGGTTTCATGGACGCCACCGTCAAGGTCGCCAAGAAATTCCCGAAGGTGAAATTCGAACATGCAACCGGTTTCAAATCGGCTGAAAATGTTGCGACCTACAATTCGCGCTTTTACGAAGGCCGTTACATTTCCGGCGTGATTGCTGGCAAGCTGTCAAAGAAGGGTGAGGCCGGCTACATCGCCTCCTTCCCGATTCCCGAAGTGGTGATGGGCATCAATGCGTTCGAGCTTGGCGCGAAATCCGTCAATCCGGATTTCAAGATGAAGGTCATCTGGGTCAATACCTGGTTCGACCCCGGCAAGGAAGCCGATGCCGCCAAGGCGCTGCTGGACCAGGGCGTCGATATCCTGACGCAGCACACCGACACCACGGCTCCAATGCAGATCGCGCAGGAGCGCGGCATCAAGGCGTTCGGCCAGGCCTCCGACATGATCGCTGCTGGCCCAACCTCGCAGCTAACAGCCATCAAGGACACCTGGGGCGCTTATTACATCAAGCGCACGCAGGCCCTGCTGGACGGCAAATGGACATCCGAACAGAGCTTCGACGGCCTGAAGGACGGCATCCTGACCATGGCGCCCTACACCAACATGCCTGATGATGTGAAGAAGCTGGCCGAAGACACCGAAGCCAAGATCAAGTCCGGCGAATTGCATCCCTTCACCGGTCCTGTCAACAAGCAGGACGGCACGGCTTGGCTGAAGGCTGGCGAAAAGGCCGATGATAAGACCCTGCTCGGCATGAACTTCTATGTCGAAGGCGTGGATGATAAGCTGCCGAAGTGATCTTGGCCTGACGGTCCGATCCAGTTAAATTGAGCCGCTCGGTCAAGGCCGGGCGGCTTTTTGCAAACTAGAGTCTGTCAGGTTCAGATTGAATCAGACCGACTCTAGATTCTCTTGTTTTCGTTTGTCTTTTCGGGAAAACCGGATTCCACTTTTCCCTGACAAACTCTAGGATATCAAAACATGCAGCTTCGTGGCGTGACGGACCAACTGGATGTGAAGGATTGCGATCTGTCTGGGTCGGAATTCCTTGATACCAATCTTTCGGGCAGCCATTTTCAACAGATCAATGTCTCCGGTGCCCGCTTCACCGATGGCGATTTGTCCGGCTGGCGGATCGATAAAGCCAATCTCTCGGGTCTGCGGGTCAATGATGTGAACTTGTCTGGCGCGGAAATTCACGACGCCAATCTGTCCGGCCTGCAAATCTTCGGCTGCCGGATGACTGACGCCACCATCGATGGGATCTCTGTTGAAGAGCTGCTGGCAGCTTATCGTTCCGTCCATCCGTCAGCCCGTAGCGAAGACGGCTGATATTTCTCCATTTGTAGTTTTCATTCAAGCTGGTAAACAGCGCTCGCCGGTCGTTGCCGTGCATGCTGGACCTATACTGGCTGGAGATACCTGATGAGCCGCACCTGTCTTGCCGTCATTCTCGCCGCAGGCGATAGCACGCGAATGAAATCCGCGATGTCCAAGGTGCTGCATCCGGTGGCGGGCCTGCCGATGATTGCCCATGTGATGCAGGCGATTGCCGCCAGCGATATTGCCGATGTAGCACTGGTCGTCGGGCGCGATGCCGATAAGGTCACACAAGCCGCCAGCATCAAAGGCCTCTCCGTCACACCCTTCGTGCAAACCGAGCGGCTTGGCACCGGTCATGCCGTCTTGACCGCGCGCGAGGCGCTTGGCCGAGGCTATGACGATATTCTGGTGGCCTATGGCGATGCGCCGCTGATTACGCCAGGTCCGCTGTTGGCAGCGCGTGCGGCTTTGGCTGACGGCAATGACATTGCGGTGATCGGTTTTCACACTGAAAAGCCGACCGGCTATGGCCGTCTTCTGGTCGAGGACGGTGAATTGGTCGCCATCCGCGAAGAAAAGGATGCCAGCGACGAAGAGCGCAAGGTGACCTGGTGCAATAGCGGTTTGATGGCGATCAATGGTGCGAAGGCGCTGGACCTTCTGGGGCGGATCGGCAATGCCAATGCCAAGGGTGAATATTACCTGACAGATCTGGTTGAAATCATCAGGTCTTTGGGTGGCAAGGCGGTTGCTGTCGATGCGCCGGAAGCCGAGCTTGCGGGCTGCAACAATCGCGCCGAACTGGCGGTGATCGAAAAGCTCTGGCAGGAGCGTCGGCGTCATGAATTGATGCTGTCAGGCGTCTCGATGATTGCCCCGCAAACTGTGTTTCTGGCCTATGATACTGTGCTGGCCCAGGACGTGCTGATCGAGCCGAATGTAGTGTTCGGCCCCGGCGTGACTGTGGAAAGCGGCGCGGTGATCCATGCCTTCTCGCATTTGGAAGGTGCGCATGTGGCATCCGGCGCGACCGTCGGTCCGTTTGCGCGGCTGCGGCCCGGCGCCAATTTGGGCGAGGGCTCCAAGGTAGGCAATTTCTGTGAGGTGAAAAAGGCTGAGATTGGCGCTGGCGCCAAGATCAACCATCTCACCTATATCGGCGATGCCTATATCGGGGCGGAAACCAACATCGGGGCAGGCACCATCACCTGCAATTACGATGGGGTGAACAAGCATGAGACCCGGATTGGCGCTCATGCCTTTATCGGTTCCAACAGCGCCCTGGTTGCTCCAGTGACGATTGGTGATGGCGCGCTGATCGCCTCTGGTAGCGTGATTACGGATGATGTGCCTGCCGACGCCCTAGCGCTTGGCAGGGCGCGTCAGGAAATCAAACCAGAGCGGGCAAAAGCGATCCGGGAGCGGAACCTCGCCATCAAGGCCATGAAAAAATCCGGTTCATGATCACGGATATTTTCGTAACGTCACGATATCCAAATTGACCATCCCTGGAATTGAGAAATCCTCCGGAATTGGTAGGACTGGCCTCGCGTGAGCGCGAGAAGGAGAATTGCATGTGCGGTATTGTCGGAATTGTCGGTGATCGGCCGGTCTCAGAACGCTTGGTAGACGCCCTGAAGCGGCTGGAATACCGGGGGTATGATTCGGCAGGTGTCGCGACCCTCGATCATGGGGTGATGGATCGCCGCCGCGCCGAGGGCAAGCTGTTCAATCTGGAAACCAAGCTTGCACAACAGCCGCTTCCAGGCTTGATCGGCATTGCCCATACTCGCTGGGCCACGCACGGCGTGCCGAATGAAGCCAATGCCCATCCGCATTTCGTCGAAGGCGTCGCGGTCGTTCACAACGGCATTATCGAGAATTTCTCCGAGCTGCGCGACGAGCTTGTCGCTGACGGCGCTACGTTCACCAGCCAGACCGACACAGAAGTCGTCGCCCAGCTTCTTGCCCGCTTCCGCCGTCAGGGGCTGGATCATAAGGGCGCGATGCTGGCGATGCTGAACCGGATTACCGGCGCCTATGCGCTGGTGGTGATGTTTGCCGATGATCCGACCCAGCTTTTTGCCGCCCGGTTCGGCCCGCCGCTGGCCATCGGCCATGGCAAGGGTGAAATGTTCCTGGGCTCCGACGCCATTGCCCTGTCGCCTTTCACCAACCAGATTACCTATCTGGTCGATGGGGATTTCGCTGTGATTGGCCATCGCAGTGCCCAGATCATGGATTTCGCGGGCAAGCCGGTCAAGCGCATCAAGCAGGTCTCGCAGGGCAGCGCCTATCTGGTCGATAAGGGCAATCATCGCCATTTCATGGAGAAAGAAATCTATGAACAGCCGGAGGTGATCTCCCATGCGCTGGCGCATTATGTCGATCTGGCTGCCCATACGGTGAAGAGCGATGTGATCGGCCTGGATTTCGCACGCCTGCGGGGCCTGGCGATTTCGGCCTGCGGGACGGCCTATCTGGCAGGCTTGATCGGCAAATACTGGTTCGAGCGCTATGCGCGCCTGCCTGTTGAAATCGATGTCGCATCCGAATTTCGCTACCGGGAAATGCCGCTGTCGCCGGATCAGGCGGCGCTGTTCATTTCGCAATCGGGTGAAACTGCCGACACACTTGCCTCGCTGCGCTATTGCAAGGAGGCAGGGCTGAAAATCGGTGCTGTCGTCAATGTGCAGGAATCGACCATTGCTCGCGAGGCCGATGCAGTCTTTCCGATTTTGGCCGGGCCGGAGATCGGCGTTGCCTCCACCAAGGCCTTCACCTGCCAGCTCGCGGTCATGGCATCGCTGGCGATTGCTGCCGGTAAGGCGCGGGGCCTGATCGGCAACCAAGAAGAAAAGGAGATGGTGCGGCATCTGTCCGAACTGCCGCGCATCATGAGCCGGGTGGTCAACCTGATCCAGCCGCAGATGGAAAGCCTGTCGCGGGACCTGTCGAAATTCAAGGACGTGCTCTATCTCGGTCGCGGCACCAGCTATCCGTTGGCCTTGGAAGGAGCGCTGAAGCTCAAGGAGATTTCCTATATCCATGCCGAAGGCTATGCTGCCGGTGAGTTGAAGCATGGTCCAATTGCGCTGATCGATGAAAACATGCCTGTTATCGTCATCGCTCCGCATGACCGGTTCTTTGAAAAGACCGTCTCGAACATGCAGGAAGTGGCGGCGCGCGGCGGCAGGATCATTTTCATCACTGATGAGAAGGGCGCTGCATCCTCCAGGCTGGAAACCATGGCAACCATCGTTCTGCCCGATGTCGCGGAAATCATCGCGCCTATGGTGTTTTCACTGCCGATCCAGTTGCTCGCCTATCATACGGCGGTGTTCATGGGGACGGATGTCGATCAGCCGCGCAACCTGGCGAAATCCGTCACGGTTGAGTGATCGATTTTTTTGCGATGCACCTTGTCTTGGCGGGCAAGGTGCCGCACAGTTTGGCCATACTGCTTCGCTGTGCGTTTATGCGGCGAAGCAGGCCATTTCATGAAAAATCGGATCATATGTCGGATAAACCAGAACGAATTTCTTTTGCCAGCCGGCTAAGGACCAATTTCCTGACCGGCATGATTATCTGTGCGCCTTTGGCGATCACCGTCTGGCTGACCTTCACCTTCATCGATTGGGCCGACAGCTGGGTGACGCCCTATATTCCGCAGCGCTACAATCCGGAATATTACTTCAATATCGCCATTCCCGGCACCGGCCTGGTGATTGCGGTGGTCGGCATCACGATGATCGGCTTTCTGGGGCGCAATCTCGTTGGGCGATCCATCGTTAATTTCGGGGAGTCGATCCTCAACCGCATGCCGCTGGTCCGCACCCTCTACAAAAGCCTGAAGCAGATTTTTGAAACGGTACTGAAGGAACAGTCCAGTTCCTTCAAAAAGGTCGGGCTGATCGAGTTCCCGGCTCCCGGCACCTGGGCCATGGTGTTTGTCGCCACCGAAGTGACCGGCGAAATCGCGGCCCGGCTGAACGAGGAGGGCGAGGAGATGATCGCTGTCTTCATGCCGCCGACACCGGTTCCGACAGCAGGCTTCCTGATGTTCGTTCCCCGCAGCCGCCTGAAACTGCTGGACATGACGCCGGAAGAGGGCGCCAAGCTGCTGATTTCCGGTGGATTGGTCATGCCGGAATGGAAACCGGCTTCCGGCGCTATTGCCATGCCGCCTGTCGTGGATGTCGCAAAGGGAAAAACGGGGCTGTAGGCTTTCGGCAGAATGCCCGTTTCCTGTATGATCTTGTCACGATCCTGTCACGGGAAGCTTCTAATGGCCCTGATGGGGGAGCAGTGATGCGGCAGACAAATGCCGCCTCACCATCAAAGGCTGAGGGCTGCCCCGGTTGATGCAAAGGATCGGGATGATGATATTTTCACGCAAGGCAATGCTTCTGGCCGCAACATTCGTGGTTTCTTCGGCGGGAATGACTCTGGCGGAAGGAACGGTCAGCGCCAACGGGGTAACGATCGCCAACAAGGGTCTGGTCGCCATTGGCCGCATCCCGGCCAATGCGCGCGACAAGTTCAAGGAAACCTTTGGCTCCGGCTCCGGCATGGCAATGGATTTGACCCAGTGGAAAAAGCAGGGCGAGAGCTATTCCGGTTCACTCTGGCTCCTGCCGGATCGTGGCTACAATGTCGAAGGCACGACGGATTATAACACCCGGATCAACAGAATTGATTTCACCCTCGCGCCGACACCAGTTGGGACCACTGCGCCGGCTGACAAGCAGCAGAAAGGCGTTGATGCCAAGCTTGCCGATACGATCCTGCTGACGGACGGCGAGGGCAAGAGCCTGACCGGTCTGGACCCGGAATCCGGCATTCGCGCCGCGACCAAGACATTGCCAGCCTTGCCGCAGGCGACCACCGGCAAGATCTCGCTCGATCCGGAAGCCGTCGTTCTGTTGAAGGACGGCTCGATGATGATCAGCGACGAATACGGTCCCTATATCTATCACTTCTCGGCTGCGGGCAAACTGCTCTCCGCCACCCAGCCGCCAAAGGCTCTGCTGCCAATGCGCAAGGGTGAGTTGAACTTCTCGTCCAACAATGTTGGCGAAGGCGGCAAGAAGCCAGACCCGAAAGACCCGGATAGCGGTCGCCAGAACAACCAGGGCCTGGAAGGCATGTCGCTGACACCGGATGGTAAGTTCCTGATTGCGCTGCTGCAATCGGCAACCCGCCAGGATGGCGGTGATAGCAGCTCGACCCGCATGAATACCCGCGCCCTGGTTTACGATGCCGCCGATATGGATCATCTGAAGCTGGTGCATGAATATGTCGTGCCCCTGCCGACCTTCGACAACAAGGGCAAGGTTGCAGTCGCCGCTCAGAGCGAAATTCTGGCGCTGTCGGACAAGACATTCCTGATGCTGGCGCGTGACAGCAATAATGGCCAGAGCATGAAGGGCGATACATCGGTTTACCGCAAGATCGATCTGGTTGATCTGTCTGCTGCCACCGATATTGCCAATGGCGAGTTTGACGATGCGAAGCCGGTTGCCCCGAAGGGCGTGGTAGATGCGTCCGTCAAGGTTGCGGCGGTCACGCCCTTTATCGACATGAACGACGACAAGGATCTGGCCCGTTTCGGCCTGCACAATGGCGCGC
This sequence comes from Agrobacterium vitis, assembly GCF_014926405.1. Classification (NCBI taxonomy): domain Bacteria; kingdom Pseudomonadati; phylum Pseudomonadota; class Alphaproteobacteria; order Hyphomicrobiales; family Rhizobiaceae; genus Gillisella; species Gillisella vitis. Next base: position 1,476,934 of record NZ_JACXXJ020000005.1, on the reverse strand, counting down.
CGAACGACAAGGATAATCTCTCTGAAAAATGGGAGGCCATGTCGGTCGCCCCGGCGCTCGATCCATCTGCCCCAGACGATTATTTCCTGTTCGTCGCCAATGACAACGACTTCCTGACCCAGGATGGCTATCAGGTTGGTGCTGCCTACAAGGCTGAAGGCGGCGCTGAGGTTGACACCATGTTCCAGGTGTTCCGCGTGACCTTGCCGGGCATGACTGCCAAGTAATTTACCTCCAGACTTGCTCTACAGTAAAACGCCGTGCATCCAAGTTGGACGCACGGCGTTTCTGTTTCTAGAGCATCGTGTAGAAAACCGAAATCACAGTACACGACGCAAAGATTTCGGGGCTTCGCCACCCCCTCATCCGGCTGCCGCCACCTTCTCCCCGATGGGGAGAAGAGACCGAGTTGATAGCACTGAACCTTAAATTACAGCATCGGACCGAAAAGCGGTTCTTAACTTTCGGTCCGATGTTCTATCTTACGCCTGTCTGGCGTGCAGCCAAGCCTTGAATGCCTCGACCTCATCCGTCTGGATCGCACCGACGCCTGCATCTGCCAGCACGGTCCAGACCGCATCTGGATCGGCAAGGGCGCGGGTATCGTTGAAATCGAGGCAATGCGAGACGTCGAGTGTGTTGATCCAGACGCGGATGTTTTGGCGCTCCAGTTCGGCCCGCGCATCGGCGATATCGGCAAGATCCGTGAATTTCACTTCGATCATCGGCGCCTTGAGGCTCTCAATGCGGCGCAGGTCTTCGGTAAACCGGCCCTGACGTACGGGAAACATCGGCATATGCGGGATTTTTCCGAACCAGTCGGCATCGGCAATGGCGAAATGGTCCGCGTCGAGATTGATGTCGGTCTTGACCAGAACCTGATCGGCAATGTTCATCCGCAGTACCGTCTCCATCACCTGCGGCAGATCGCGGGTGAATTTCGTGTCGATATTGACGGTAATACGACCGCGAGCTTCTTCGAGAATTTCCTCAAGTGTCGGAACGCATTCCTCCGTTATATCAGCCTCCGGGCCGCCCGCGCCGCTGCGCAGCTTTGCTTGACGGATGACATTGAACGGCAATTCGCTAACCGTGCCGCTGCCGGTCGTGGTTCGATCCAGGGTCGCATCGTGAATAACCACGAGACGACCATCGGCACTGGACTGGGTGTCGATTTCGACCATATCCACGCCTTGGGCAATTGCTTCCCGGATTGAGGCCAGCGAGTTTTCTGCCGTGCTCTTCCATAGGCCACGATGGGCGATGGTCAGAATGGTGGGATTGGTACGCGAGGCCATTTCGGCAATCGAGCAGGGACGGGTGGCCGGGGACTGGTGCGCAAGCGTGGACGTCTGGACAGGCATGGGTTGGACTTTCGGCTGTTACGGTTATCGAAGGAATCAGATCTTGCCCATGCCTGCCGCCATCAGGTCGTCGCGCAGGATGCGACCGGCGATGATGAAGACGATGAGGGCTGGCAAAAGCAGGATGAAGGAAACGATGGCAGCCAGCGGCAGCTGCATCGAATAGGGGTCGAGATACATGTAAAGCTTGATCGGCAGGGTCTGGACCACAGGCGCGCCGACGATGAAGGATTTGTCGAATTCCTCGAAACTGCCGATAAAGGACATCAGCCCGCCCGCCAGCAGACCGGGCACGGCCAGCGGCAGGATGATATGCGCGACAATGCCAACTGTTCCGGCACCGAGCGAGCGGGCCGCATGGATCAGCTCGTCGGGAATGGTCTCAAGCGTTGCGGTCATCAGCCGGATCATCAGCGGCAGGGTGCCGACGATCTGGACGATGATGACGCCAGCCACCGAATAGGCAAGGCCCAGCGCCAGGAACACCTGGCCGATGCCGACCGCGACCACCAGACCGGGAATGATGACTGGCGCGAGAATGAAGATCTCCACCAGCCGTTTCAGCCGGAAGGGAAAGCGCGCCATGGCCCAGGCCGTCGGTAAGGCAATGATTGCCGTTGCGAACGTGACCGTGAAGGCGATGGCAAGGCTGGTGACCATGGCCTGGATCAGACCCTGATCGCTGAGCACGCTTGCCCAGCGGCTGATCGTATAGACCTGCGGCAGCACATGCGGCGGCTGCCAGCCATCGGCAATGCTCCAGACAAACATCAGAGCAAGCGGCAGGGCGATGGCCAGGGCCAGCGTACCAAACAGGCCGATGGAAACCAGCAGGCGGTCTTCGGGGCGGAACATGCGGCGCTTTGCTGCAACAGGGGTATCGAGCTCAAGAACAGCCATCATGCATTCCCCCGCGCATTGCCAGCGCCGATCCGGCTGGTCAGGGCATAATAGGTCAGGAGAACGACGACCGCGAACAGACTGAGCACCATGCCCATCGCATAGACCTGCTCGAACCGTCCCTGTTTGAATTCCTGAACCATCAGCACCGAAAGCGGGCGCGCCGTTGGCGGGCCGACGATATCAGGAATGGCATAGGAGCCCATCGAGCCGATGAAGGTCAGGAGAATGGCGGCGGTAATGCCCGGCATGGCAAGCGGAACGTCCACAGCCAGGAATGTTCGAAGCCGGGAGGCGCCAAGCGTGCGGGCGGCAAAGCGGATATCCTCGGGAATGGCGGCAAAGGCGCTGGTGATGATCAGAGTCATGAATGGGATCTGCTTCCAGGAACTGGCCATGATAACGCCCGCGCCCAGGTCATCGCGGACCAGTTTCGGTAGGGTAAAGCCGAGTGGGGCCAGCAGCCGGTCGAAAAAGCCACCACGCTCGAAGACGACGATGATCATCAGCCCGACGATAATGCTCGGAACGGCCATCGGCAGCTTGTAAAGCCCGCCGAACAGCTTGCGCCCGATAAAACTTTTGCGCAGCAGAAGCGCCAGCGGCACGGAGAGCGCCAGCGACACCAGAACCGGCATCACGCCGTAATAGATTGAGGTGGATAGGCCGCGCAGCATGGAGGGCCGGGTGAAGATGCGCTGATACCAGCTGAGCGTAAAGCTGCCATCTTCCAGCCGGAAGCTGCCGACCAGCGCCGACAGCAGCGGCAGGCCGAAGAAGAACAGCAGATAGCCGACCCCCGGCAGGAGCAAGAGCAGGAGTTGGATCGAGCGGCGGCGAAGCAGCGATGGCATCAGGCGGCCTCCATCGACGGCTGGTCTTCGAGCAGATGCACGGCATCGTGGAAAGACAGCGAGACCCGGCTACCCATCTCTATCGGTATCGCCCCGCCTGACTGGCTGATCTTGATCCTGACCGCGCCGATATCGGCGGTGTAGAGGATATTGGCACCCATGAATGAAACAGAGGTGACGGTTGCCGTTCCGTTTTCGTCGCGCTCGAGACCGATATTTTCCGGGCGGACCGAAATCTGCATAGGTCCGGCAGCGGGACGGTCCAGCACGACGTTCTGACCCCAGGGGAGCAGCGCATCCATGCCGGACGCCTTGACGGAGAGAAGATTGGTCTGGCCGAGGAAGCTGGCTGTAAAGGCCGCTTTTGGCGACCGGTACAGCTCCAGCGGCGTGCCGATTTCGACAACCTGACCGCCGTTCATCACCACGATCCGGTCGGACATCGCCATGGCCTCGGCCTGGTCATGGGTGACGTAAAGGCTCGTCGCGCCGATGCGGCGATGCAGTTCGACCAACTCGTGGCGTAGGCTATCACGCAGCTTGGCATCGAGATTGGAGAGCGGTTCGTCAAACAGCAAAAGACTTGGCTGCATGACGATGGCGCGGGCCAGCGCTACCCGCTGCTGCTGACCGCCGGACAATTGCCGGGGCATACGGTCCACAAGGGCGCTGAGATTGCAGATCTCCAGCACATGGGCGATGCGCCGCGCCCGCTCGTCTTTTGGGACATTCTTCATCTTCAGGCCGAAGCCGAGGTTCTTGGCGACCGACATATGCGGAAACAGCGCATAGGATTGGAACACCATGGCGATATCGCGCGCTTCGGGCGCCAGTCCATCAATCCGCTTGCCCGCCAGCCGGATTTCGCCGCCGGACGCCTCGCTGATGCCCATCAGGATGCGCAGCAGCGTCGATTTTCCGCAGCCGGAGGGACCGAGAATAGTGACGAATTCGCCCTTTTCGACGGTAAGCGAAACCGGGTGGAGGACGCGGGCTGACCCGAAATCCTTGGTGATGTCGTTGATCTCGAGCTCGCTCATGGCTTTGCCCCTGTTCGTCGGAATCGATTGGGATTACTGGTTCAGGACTTTTTCATCGAGCGCTTCGGCAAGGGCGGTTGACATGTCCCAGAAGGCAGGCACCGACAGGCGGGGATAGACACTTTTCGGCAAGACATGATCCTGGAGGGCAGCCGGGATCAGATCGTTGGTAATATCGGTGCGCGGCGAGCGCGATGCCTTGGTTTCCAGCTTGAAGGTCTGGAATTCCTTGCTCATGGCCATATCGATCAGCAGCAGGGCAGCGGCGACGTGCTTGGCATTGGCGGGGACGAACATTGCGTCGCCGGAGCCGACCTGTCCCTTTTCCAGCAGTGTCAGGCGGAAGGTTTCGGGCAATTGCTTGTTGCCGAGAAAGCTCATCACCTGATCTTCCCAGACCGTCCCCATATAGAGCTGCTGGTTGTTGATCAGGTTCAGCGTATCGGCATTGCCATTGGTCAGTTCCGCAGCCTTCAGCAGGCGGCGGTAATAGTCCCAGACAGGCGTCAGGCATTCTGATGACATCGCCCAGTCTTCGGCCTGCTGGAGCGTTTTGCTGTAGTCTGTCAGGGCCGTGCGGCAATCGCCAGTCAGGTAATTGAGCGCCACGGAATAGATGAAGCCACCACCCGATCCGCCTTTGGCTGGCAAGGTGACGCCCAGGCGCTTGGGATGGCTTTCCGCCCAGGCCAGCAATTCGTCGAAACTCTTGGGAACCTCATTGGGTTTGACGAAGGCACTGTCATAGCCAATTGCCGTCTGGTTGAGATGGACGAGCGGGAAAGTGCCGCCATGCTGCCGTCCGAACAATGTCTGCGCCAGGACCGGATCATAGGTTGCCATGTTCGGCAGGATTTGCGTCAATGGAATCTTACCGATTACCCCTTTGGCCGAGAGCAGCGGATAGCCGCCGCCGCCTGCGAAATAGGCATCGACGGGCGCATCTTGGCCTGATGCTTGGACAGCGATTAACTGCTGGTTGGCCTGATCGCCGTTGACGTCGCTATAGATGACCTTGATGCCGTATTTGGCGGTGAAACTGTCAGTCAGGTTTTTCCAGGTTTCACCGAAGCTACCGGCGTAGTTATACATGGTCACCGTTCCCTCGGCTTTGGCGGCGGGTACGACGATGTCGTAGAAATTCTCCCTTGTGACCTTGGAGAGATCGAAATCAAGATTTTTCATATTGGTTTCGGTGCTCAAACACGGAGCGACGGAAGCGGCGAGCGTCAGGGCCGCGATGGCCAGGAATTTCATCTGCATTGGGGTCTCCATCAGAGCTGGATCAATTGCAGGCGTAATAATACACTTTGAGTGTAATATTTGTGACAGGCCGGAAATTTATGCTCGCAGTCGAGTTGCGATTGCCTGACCGCGAGACGCCGGATAGATATTCAACCATGACGACCCAAGCCAAACAGCCCTCTCGCTTTGACAGAAACCCGCTTGCCAGCGAGAACGAACGCCTGATTCTGGACATCGTTCGCCGTCACGGACCAATTGCCCGATCAGTCATCACCGCCCATACCAACCTGACCCAGCAATCGGTGCATCGGTTGATCGAGGGGCTGATCGAGCGGGGTTTGCTGCGCACCGGCGCGCCGCTGAAGGGCGCACGCGGCCAGCCAAGCCCGACTATCGAGCTTGCGGTGGAATCTGTGGCGTCGCTGGGCATATCGATCAACACCGATTCGGCGATTATCTGCCTCGCGGATTTCAGCTGCGGCGTGATTGCCCAGAAGAAACTCAATCTCCTGCCGCTCAGCCGTGAGGCCACCCTTGCTGCCTTGTCACGGACCTTGGACGAGATGCTTGATGCTCATAATCTGCCGCGCGACCGGCTGCTGGGGCTGGGTTTTGCCATGTCGGGTTTTTCCGTTGCCGATGACCGGATATTCAATGCGCCGGAACCCTTGGAGGACTGGTCGCTGACGGATCTTCGCCCGGTCCTTGAACAGACGTTTCAGCTTCCCGTCTGGCAGGAGAACAATGGGACCACGGGCGCTATCGGCGAAAGCTTGCAAGGTGTGGGGCGATGGTGCCAGACCTTTGCCTATCTGTCGTTCAACTATGGCTTCGGTGGCGGGCTGATCCTCAACGGCCAGCCTTTTTACGGATTTCATGGCAATGCCGCCGAATTATCCGGGATTTACGACCCAACCGAGGCACCTCGGCGCCCAGCCCTGCAATATTTGCTTCGGAGCCTTCAAGACCACGGCATCGAGATTGATTCCGTCGATACTCTTTACCGGACATTCGACCCAGATTGGCCAGGCGTGGAGGCGTGGCTAGAGGCAACCATGCCACAGGTCGAACGGCTGGTGGCGGTTTTGATCGCTGTGATAGATCCGCAGACCATTGTTTTCGGCGGTCAATTGCCGCCAGCGCTGGGCGCGATGATGATCGAAAGATGCCCGATGCCCTCGCAGCGGGTTCATCGTTACGGCGTCGGGCCAAAGGAGGCCCGACTGGTGCTCAGCGAAGTCAAGGGTGATGCCGCAGTCATCGGTGCGGCGCTTCTGCCACTCAAGATGCGGTATTTTATTTAAACCAAGCAGGTTCAAGCCTCCGCAAAGTGCGGCGCTGCCCAGTTGGGGAATGGATCGCGCATATCGCGCCAGACGCCGGGGGTGAAGCGATCCGCACGCACCAGACAGGCGTCCAGTCGGGCGCGGATTTCGGCTTCATCCATGGGGTCTGCACCGATAAACACGAGTTCCTGGCGTCGATCACCCCAGACTGGATCGAGATAGGGTTTCATGGCAATGAGGAAACCCTTGTCCTGTGGCCATTGCTGCTTGGGTACGGAGGACCACCACAGGCCCATGCGCCCGGTGCGCACCAGCGGCCCGGCCTGGCTCAGTTCCCCGACATGATGGGGCCGGGTTGCCAGCCAGAAAAACCCCTTGGCGCGGATCACGCCTGGCCAGTCGCTATCAATGAAGTCCTGGAATTTCAGGGGATCGAACGGGCGGCGGGCGCGATAGACAAAGCTGCGAATGCCATATTCTTCGGTTTCAGGCACATGATCCTTGAAGCCGTGCAATTCCTTGAACCACAGCGGATGGGTTTCCGCCCGGCCAAGGTCGAACCGACCGGTTCCCAGCACGTCCTTCGGTTCGATCTGACCGAAATCGGTCTCGATGATCCGCGCATCCGGGTTGAGGCCGACGATGATCTTGCGGGCTGCATCCAGCCGGGCAGGGCCGGCGGTTTCGGACTTGTTGAGGATGACCACATCGGCAAACTCGATCTGCTCGACCAGAAGGTCAACGAGCGTGCGGTTATCGTCTTCACCTGCGGTTTCGCCCCGGTCGGAGAGGAAATCGCTGGAGCTGTAATCGCGCAACAGGTTGGCGGCATCGACCACCGTAACCATTGTATCCAGCCGGGCGATGTCGGAGAGGCTGTTGCCGTCCTCGTCACGAAACTCGAACGTGCTGGCAATCGGCAGCGGTTCGGCAATGCCGGTCGCCTCGATCAGCAGATAGTCGAACCGACCGGAATCAGCCAGTTGCCGCACTTCCGTCAGCAGGTCTTCGCGCAGGGTGCAGCAGATGCAGCCATTGCTCATTTCCACCAATTGCTCGTCGGTGCGCGATAGATTGGCGCCTCCATCACGCACCAAGGCGGCATCGATATTCACCTCGCTCATGTCATTGACGATCACCGCGACCTTCAGCCCGGCCCTGTTGCCGAGAATATGATTGAGAACCGTGGTTTTACCGGCACCGAGAAAGCCGGACAGCACAGTTACGGGAAGCTTGTTGTCCATCTTCAACTCCTTAATGTAATAACATTACATTGATGGTTCTAAAAAAGGCGAGCAAGGGCGCTCGCCTTTTTGGTTGTTGCGTCTGTCAGCCCTTCAGGCAGGTGGCCATGGCGGTTGCCAGATCCGTCATCAGGGCGGGATAGAGGTCAGGGCCATCGGCCAGCCCCGTGCCAAGTGGGTCGAGCGTGCCGGTGCGGGCATTGCTGCCCTCAGACACCACTTTGATCAGTTTCGGCGCAAATTGCGGCTCGGCAAAAATGCAGGCGGCGTCCAGGGATTTGATCTTGGCTTGTAACGCCGACACCCGTTCGGCACCCGGGGCTTTTTCCGGGCTGACGGTGACGGAACCGGCAACCGTCACATGGTAGCGGTGCTCGAAATATTGATAGGCGTCATGAAAGACGATGAATGGCTTGTCCTTGACCGGGGCCAGCATGGTATCAATCTGCTTGTCCATGGCATCGACCTGCGCCTGGAATCGGGCAAGATTTTCGGCATAAAGCGGGGCATTGGCCTTGTCCGCAGTGCTCAAGGCTTCGGCTATGGTTGCAGCCATTGCCTTGGCATTATCAGGGTCGAGCCAGATATGCATGTCATGGGCGCCATGCTCGTCTTCATGGTCATGCCCGTGGTCTTTATCGTGGTCATGTCCATGCCCGGCTTCGTGCGCATCGCCATCGTCATGGGCCTCGAATGGTCCACCTTCGCGCAAGGGCAACAGTTCCACGCCCTTGGCCTCTGCGAGCGCCACCACTTTGGCCTTGCCTGCCAGCGCATCCAACGGCTTGTCGAGAAAGGTTTCCAGCCCCGGCCCGACCCAGAATATCAGATCCGCCTGTTGCAGTGCCTTGGCCTTGGAGGGTTTCAGGCTATAATCATGCGGGGAACCGGCACCTTCTACCAGAAGATGTGGCGTGCCAGCACCCTTCATGATCGCGGCGACGATGGAATTGACCGGCTTGATCGAGGCAACCACATCAGGTGCGGCGGCAGCCATGCCGGGGGCAAGCAGAAGCATGGGGATAAGGCTGAGCAAGGGCATTGTCTTCACAGGCAAGGCGGTCTCCAATTTATATAAGCCAAAGCAAGGACGGTTCCTTGTATGGGGTATGTAATGTTATTACATTGATTGCGTAACGCTATAACGTGTGTCATAGCCGGTTGCAACACTCAATCTGTGGAGTTTCGGTATCCGTGTTGAAGGTGCTGGGTGAAAAGCCATTGGTGACATTGCGCAATGCCGGCATCAGGCGCGGCGGACGCTGGCTGGTGCGGGGGGTTGAGCTTTCGATCCGCAAAGGCGAACTTGTCACCCTGATCGGTCCAAACGGATCGGGTAAATCGACGACAGCGAAAATGGCGCTTGGCGTGCTGAAGCCCGATGAGGGTGAGGTGGTGCGCGAGCGGCCGTTTACGGTTGGTTATGTGCCGCAAAAACTGAGCATCGACTGGACCATGCCGCTCACGGTTGACCGGCTGATGACCCTGACTGTCAAGCTGTCCAAGGCGGAGATCGAGGCTGCCTTGGATTCTGTCGGCATTGCCCATCTGCTGCGCGCCGAAGTCCAGCATCTGTCCGGTGGCGAGTTTCAGCGGGCGCTTCTGGCGCGCGCTTTGGCCCGCAAGCCGGACCTGCTGGTGCTGGATGAGCCGGTGCAGGGCGTAGACTTTGCCGGTGAAATCGCCCTTTACGAATTGATCGCGGATATCAGGCGCAAGACCGGTTGTGGCGTGCTGCTGATTTCCCATGATCTGCATATGGTGATGGCAGAGACCGATATCGTCGTTTGCCTGAATGGACATGTCTGCTGCCGTGGCACACCGGATGTTGTCAGTCAAAGCCCGGAATATCAGCGGCTGTTCGGCGCTGCTGCGGCGCGCACGCTTGCCGTCTACAATCACCGCCATGATCACACGCATCTGCCGGATGGCCGGGTCCAGCACCTCGATGGGTCGGTGACAGATCACTGCCATCCTGATGACGGCCATCATCATGGCCGGGTTGAGGAGCACCATCATCACCACCACGATGACACGCTTGAGCTTGAAGAGAACCATCACGCTCATCATCACCACGGCGAAGGACAGTCCGTGACGTCGGGGAGGGGTGACCGTCATGATGGATGATTTCTTTGTTCGGGCATTGCTGGCCGGTATCGGGCTGGCGCTGACGGTTGGGCCGCTCGGGTGTTTCGTCATCTGGCGGCGCATGGCCTATTTTGGCGATACGATGGCGCATTCCTCGCTGCTGGGCGTGGCGCTGTCGCTGTTGTTTTCCGTCAATCTGACGCTCAGCGTGTTTCTGGTCGCGGCGATTGTATCACTGCTGCTGTTGTTATTGCAGAACCGGCGCGGGCTTTCCGCCGATGCGCTGCTGGGTATTCTCAGCCACGCGACACTGGCGATTGGCCTTGTCTTGGTGGCCTTCATGACCTGGGTGCGGGTCGATCTGATGGCCTATCTGTTCGGGGATATTCTGGCCGTGACGCCGCAGGATATCGCCACCGTCTGGATTGGTGGGCTTGGCGTCATTTTTTGCCTTTGCCTATTGTGGCGGCCCTTGCTGGCGGCAACCGTCAACGAGGATGTCGCTGAGGCGGAAGGCTTGAAACCAGCGCGGGCCAGGTTGATCTTCATGCTGCTGATGGCGGTGGTGATTGCCATTGCCATGAAAGTCGTCGGCATCCTGCTGATCACCGCGCTGCTGATCATTCCGGCTGCCACCGCCCGGCGGTTTTCCATGACGCCGGAAATCATGGCGGTGCTGGCGTCTGTTATCGGCGCGGTTGCCGTGGTTGGCGGCCTGTTCGGATCATTGACCTATGATACGCCCTCTGGCCCGTCCATCGTAGTGGCCGCCCTTGTCCTGTTTGTTCTCAGCTTGCTGCCGATACGCCGTTTTTCAACGGCTGCCGTGAAGAAAGGATGATCGTCCGATGTCCACACCGCAATTGACCCGCAATCAAAGCCTGGTCTTTCAGGCGCTTGAAAATGCCGAGGGGCCGCTTTCGGCCTATACGATCCTCGACAAGCTACGCGACAGCGGTTTTCGCGCCCCGCTACAGGTTTACCGGGCGCTGGAAAAGCTGCTGGAATTCGGCCTTGTCCACCGGCTGGAAAGCCTCAACGCCTTTGTCGTATGCTCCCACCTCCAGCATGATTGCTGCGACCACGGAACCGTGGCATTCGCGATCTGTAGCAAATGCGGGCAGGTCAAGGAGTTTCACGATCACTCGATTGACCATCGGCTGGGAGACTGGTCGAAGGGCCAGGGCTTCAAGGCTGAGAAAACCACCATCGAGATTCGCGGCGTCTGTGCAGAGTGCCTCGTCTGAAATCACGCCTTCAGAGCGGTTTCAGTTCCCTGGCAAACCGTTGCCAGTTGGCGATGTAGTTTTGCGCGGAGCGCTTCAGGCCTTCCACGGCCTTGTCATCAAGAGTGCGTATCGCGCGGGCCGGTGAGCCGACAATCAGGGAGTTGTCGGGAAATTCCTTGCCCTCGGTAATCAGCGCATTGGCACCGATAAGGCAGTTATTGCCGATCCTGGCACCGTTCAGCACGGTCGCTCCCATGCCCACCAGCGTGTTGTTGCCCAGAGTGCAGCCGTGAATGATGGCATTATGGCCGATTGTGCAGCCTTGCCCAATGGTCGTCGGAAAGCCCATATCGGTGTGAATGGTGACGTTTTCCTGCACATTGGAGCCTGCGCCGATGGTGATCGGCTCATTATCACCCCGCAACACCGCACCAAACCAGATGCCGACATCCTCACCGATGATCACATTGCCGATGACCTGCGCATTGGGCGCGACCCAGTAACGGTCGGCGGAAGGCAGGTGCGGTTTCAGATCCCCGAGGGCGTAAAGTGGCATGGTGGCAGGTCCTTTTATCGATCTGCCCCCGATCTTTCGGGATAAGTCTTAGAAAAGCAAGGGCTTTGAACCCGTTGGGGCCGGGCGCGTATGCCCGGCCCTGTCACTGCCGATATGTCAGCGGACATACAGCACGAAGCTGCCATCGGATGCTTCGTCAGCGTAAATCACATTCTTGAGCTCAACACTTTGTGACAGCAATTGCCTGCGCAGAACCGGATTTTCGCGAATGGCGGCCTGGACTTCGCGAGCCTCAGGGCTGGTCGGCGTCAAAGATCCGAGAAAGTCCTGAAATGTGTCATGCTTTTCGATCTCATCCGGCGTGCTGATCATGAAGCGGGGATTGTGATCTGTTGCCAGCGCCCTGTCAGCGGCAGACATGGCTGCATGGCTGATGCCAGTCATGGCGGCGGTTGCGAGAACGGCGGCAAGAGAAATTTTGGCAATGCGAGACTTGGCAGTGCAAGACATGGGTTCACTCCTCCAGGAACAAAACCGGCGAGAAAAACTCGTTAGCCGGTGAAGGAGATCCTCGCGCTTAATCCGATCAAATCCAATTCACCAGCGAGTGAGATTGGATTAATTCTTGGTCATGTTCGCCGAGGCAGCGGACATGTGACCTGCTCAAACTTGCTCGTTCGGGGCCTATGGTTTTACCGCAGCCGTAGCTTTACCGGTACCCGACGGGAATGCGGGTGCAGATGCAGGTGAATACTTGCTTCCGGCTGAGAATAGCGCCAGGCACGCGCGCCGTGGCAGAGGAGCAGGTTCATCAGATCCCGCGTCTTGGCCCGCGGCTTGTTGATGCCATCGGCCAGCCTTATCGCCGCTTCATGCAGCGGGTTGAGGCCAGCGCGCGGGTTGAAGCGAAATGCCGGATCACTGCCAACTGCGCGATCAACTGCCTGGTCAACGACCTGGCCGGTGTTCAGGTGGTTTTCATTGCTTGCCATGATTACATCCTCGTACGCATTACATTTCGAGGTGAACTGACCGGACCTTGCGCAAACACCTGCGCAGGCCACGGTAAGACAGAGTGACTACTGCATTGCGGCCCAGCAACTGACGCCTGCCTTTTTCAAGCGATTGCAGGCATTGACCGCAGACTTCTGATCATCGAAGCCGACGAACCGGGCCCGATAAACCTGGGATGCTCCTTCGCCATAGGCCATGGCGAAAGGTCGCGCACCCTTGAGTGAAATACCGCTCTTGGCACGGGCGCTTTTCAGCAGGTCCATCGCAGCTTCCTGGCTATCCGAAACACCGATCTGGACGGTCCAGCCCGAAGGTGCCGCAGTTGGGGCCTTAGTGGAGAAGGTGACTGTGTTGTCGACATCGGCTGGCGGTTTGGGGCCAGATGACTTGGAGTGGCGCGACGCACTTTTGCGGGTCTGCGGCATGGGAGCCGATTCCGTTTCCGGGGCCTGGCTTGCCTCCGCTTGCTTGGCAAGAGCGGCAACCGCATCATTGGCGCCTCCGCCACCGGCATAAGCTGTTTCGCTCAGGCTTCCCGTGTCATAGCGTCCGCCGGGCACGGGTACGCCGGATTGAGGCAATTGCGGTGCAACGGCGGTTTCGCGGGCAACAGGTGCCATCGGCTCAGGTACGGTGCTTTGGCGGGCAATAAGCGGGCTTGCGCCACCACGACGGGATGCTTCCGGCAGATAGGTTGCCATCAGTTTGCGCATCTGGTTGTCGCGTGCGGCGCCGGAGGCACCACCCAACACCACGCCAACCACGGATTTGCCGTCGATCTGCAAGGAGGTGACGAGGTTGAAGCCGGAGGCATTGGTAAAGCCGGTCTTGATCCCGTCGACGCCGCGCACCGAGCCGATGAGGCGATTGTGATTGCCGATTACCTGGCGACCATAGGTGAAGCTGCGGGTGGAAAAGTAAGCGTAATATTGCGGAAAATGCTGTCTTAGCGCCATGCCCAGCCGCGCCTGATCGCGGGCCGTGGTCATCTGGCCGGAGTTTGGCAGGCCATTCGCATTGCGATAGGTGGTCCGCGACATGCCAAGTGCGCGCGCCTTGGATGTCATCATCTGGGCAAACCGGGCCTCGGAGCCGCCGAGATATTCGCCGAACGCAGTGGCCGCGTCATTGGCGGAGCGGGTGACGAGGGCCTGAATGCCTTGCTCTACGGTAAAGCTGCCGCCGGGCCTGAGGCCAAGCTTGGATGGTGGCTCGGAGGCAGCATGGGCCGACACGGGAACAGAGGAATTCAACCGGATCCGGCCTTTCTCCAGCGCTTCGAAAACCAGATACAGGGTCATCATCTTGGTGAGCGATGCCGGATAACGCAGGCTGTCAGCATCGGTGGCGCGCAAAACCTTGCCGTTATTCACATCCACGACAATGTCGGCATAGCGCGATGCAGCAGCAGCCTCAGGAGCCGGAGCCACCAACGTGGCACAGACCAGAGCCACGGTGAGAGAGACACGCATGACAGGCCGAACAATCATGTTTCGACCAAGGAGGCTAGCAACTCGCATATTCACCACTGCACTCTTTCCTGAATTCCAGCCCTGATCACGCATAGGGTCGGGGCAACATGCCCGGTCTGGTGCTATGCGTATGAATTCTTGCTTTGGCCGCCCCCCAGCGACATATTTCCTGACGCTAACACCACAGCGTTACCAAGTGGTTTATGATGAACAACAGGTTGCCGGTCCCTGCTGCATTTTTCTAAAATTTTGCCGATGCCCATAAAAATCTGCGCCAAGTCTGGACAAGGTTCGGATCTACTCACTCGACACGGTCAGTCGGGAAGCGACGAATGCTTCGACGGCGGTATCAATTTGCCGCCAGTCGGCCAATTTCTGGCGCGAGAACCGGTAAAGCACACTGAGATCGTGACCGGCGTTGAGGTCGCGCTGACAGGTGTCGACGGCTGGGCCGTCCTGTTGCAGTCCGGCTTGATCGGGGGAAAGGCAGCGGATGGCGAAGTCCGGGCGACCCGGCCGTGGTGCCGTATAGAGAATTTCGCCGTCATAGCCGCTGCCCGCCCGAAAGCGGTGGCCGGTCAGGCCAAAGGGGCCTGGCTGCGGCGCTCCTTCGAACAATTGTTTGTAGATCGGCTCGATCCGGCCTGACATGTCGCGTGACATGGTGCTCTGGGAAATCTGGAGGAAAATCAAATCGTTCGATTGGCTGATATCGTCGAAACGTAGCCGGTCAGCCTGACTGTAGCCACGCATTTCCGGCCATGTCAGGGCCAAATCCACGCGGGCTAGAGCGCCATCGTGGCGCTGGCGTTGGAACCTTATGGCGTTGTCTTCAATTCGCAGACGATCAAGGCCAATGGTGATCGCTCGTGGTGTCGTGCTCTCGCTGCGCCGATCACTTGTCAGCGCCCGGCCAATCCAGTCGCTGCCGAGAAACAGCGCCAGGGAAAAGACCAGGAGAAGGGCGAGACCCACAAAGCAAACCGTCAACGCCCTGGTGGAAATCAGGGGCTTCTCAATGTTGGTTGTGGGTAACTTGACGGCTTGGTCCATGCTTTGACTGGCCTTCTCTTGGCTGCGCAACCCTTCCACGTCATCATGGGTGAGGCATTGGCCAACAACCTGAAAGACGGGACCCGAGTCGCACGTAGAAGCATGGTCAGGGCATGGTTAATGGCACG
Source organism: Agrobacterium vitis (assembly GCF_014926405.1). Classification (NCBI taxonomy): domain Bacteria; kingdom Pseudomonadati; phylum Pseudomonadota; class Alphaproteobacteria; order Hyphomicrobiales; family Rhizobiaceae; genus Gillisella; species Gillisella vitis. The sequence goes on along the minus strand of NZ_JACXXJ020000005.1, from coordinate 1,461,500 downwards.
TTAATGGTGCCCTTGCGCCCGTCTGCAATATTCAAAAAAGTGAGCCGGCTCCGTGGCAGCGGAACCGGCTCTTGGCCTTGGTCGGACGGAGATGCGGGGACGACCGGGGCCAATATCTGCCAGACGTCGTGGATGCGGTCGCGTCCTCGCCTTGGCGGTCAGTTTTTCGGAAGGGCGGCAACCGTTGCGGCGCGCCCGTCCTGGATCTTCATCCATTGCCCCGGATTGTCGGAGGACTGGCGTTTCAGGAATGTATATTCCGTATCCGACCAGAGCAGTACCTTGTTGCGCATGTTGTCGAGGATGAAATCACCACGATCGGTGCGGACGGTCAGTACGGCATGGCCATCGCCATTCGGTTGCAGCACCACTGTTATCAGCAGGTTGGATTCGTCCACGCCTTTCGCAATCAATTGACGGCGCTTGAGCAAGGTGTAATCTTCGCAGTCGCCGGCAACGGTTGGGTATTCCCACCATTCCTCGACACCGTAAAGATCCATATCGGTTTCCGGCTTGATCGTGGTGTTGACGGTGTAGTTCACGGCAAGAATGTCTTGCCAGAGCGCGGGCGTCAGCTGTTGCGGACCTCTGTCGCTGCCGGAGGGGCGGCATTCGCTGGCGTAACGCTGGCAGAACTCGTAATGGCCTATCGGCTGGCTGGCTCTGCCATTGATTTTCATCGAAGGCTGGCCGGCAAAAGCCGCTTGTGCGCTGGCGAATGCCACGATAGCGGCGATGATGGCGAAACCTGTTGTCGTCTTCTTGTTCGTCATTGGGTGTCTCCCCGTTATGGGAGTACAATGACAGTGATACTTTGCTGTCTGGCAAAATTGGAAGGTAGTAATAAGTACAAAATCGAAGAAAATAAGTATAAAATTAAAATAAAATTTTAGGCAATTTACTCCTGTTTTCTATGGGAATTGACAAGGCGGTCTGGCATGGACGGCTATGTCAGTATTGCAAGCAAGCTTATTATCTATTTGAAAAATATCGAAAATTTAAAAAGAGGCACGCCAGGAAGATTGTGGCGTGTTGTGCCGAAAGGGCGCATCGTTGTCCCAATACTTTAGGCGAACGTCGATGTCGAGTGGTTCCAAAAAGGGATTTCTCACCAAAAGACCGTAGGAGATACTCGAATTCCTCCAAAAATGCATGGGTTTTGGTGAATGATGGATGAACGGGATTGGGATCAGGCATAAGGCTGGAAAATATACAGCGCTTTTCGTCTTGGCTGGATGAGCGAGATGACGCAGGAGATTTGGAAGGCAACAGAAAGCCGAGGGCTCTATCCTCTGCGCATGCTCGAAACTGCCAGGGCGAAGTGAATCCCGATGTCGCGAAAGGACAGCTACTATCAAGCGGCGGTGCGGCTTAATATGAACCTGACGGGTCCTACAGAAACTCTGTCAGGGCCTCGCGGGATTGCAGGGTGGTGAACTCGATGGCAACGCCTTCAAGAAAGTGGCGCACGACGCGGCCACGCATGCTGCCCAGGCGTACCGCAGTGCCAAGGGGTGGGCGAATATCGATATCGATCGCCGCGCCTGAAAGGGACAGGTCCATGATCCGGCAGCTATATTTGCGTCCGTCATCAAAGACCAGTTCGGTGCGCGGTTGCTTTGGTGTCAGTCGGTCATGACGGCGGTCTTCCGGCAGGCCCAGTTCGTGCTTGTTGGCAATCCAGGTCAATTGAGCAGCAAGCTTTTCGCGTTTGCGCTCCGTTGCAACAATGCTGATGACAAAGCCATCATCGGTGGTCTTGATCACGGTGCCTTCGATGCGGCCGATATGGTCGATATAGGCAATGATCCTTTCGCCCGGCACGGGGCGGGCAGCGCAGATCACCCGGACGTCTCCCGGCGACATATCCACCGTCAGGCAGACATATTCATCCTCGCTCGGCACCATCAGCCGACCCTCAAGACTCACGGAGACGCGCTGAAACGCCCGCTGAACCGGGGGACGTGCTGAACCGCTATTGGGAGCCTGATTATAGGAATACATGCAACGATTCTTCAACGCTTTGAGTCGCCTGAAATATTAGGCGCTATGCGTTAACAGAGTGTTTTGCTCTTCACCGATCTGTCCACAGATCTTCAGGGGCTGAAGCTAAAGATAGGACCTGAGAGAAATGAAACGGTCTTCTCGAAAAGACAAGCGAAAACAAAGGAAACGGTAGCCTGCCTGGTTCTATGCGAACCTGACAGGCTACCGGCTATTGGGCTTATCCTTCGATGCGCAGGGAGATGGTTTTCTTACCGTAAACCGCCTTGACCTTATGGCCATCAACTTCGATAGCGCCGAATTTTCCAGCAATCCTGGTGGCAGTGATCAACTTTATGGTCTGTCCGGCTTTCCATTGACCGTCATGTTTGACCACCAGTTTTCCACCGTCGATGAACAGCGTCTTGTTGACCACAAGGCTTGGCGCTTTCGTGGCTTTGGTGGAGGTAATTTCCAGGGTCGCATCCTTGCGCAGCGTCAGGGTGCCGGTCACGGTCAGAGGCGCGGAGGCAATGTCCATCGTGCCGCCAGCAAGATACACATCGCCCTTGCCAAAGGCAGTCGGTGATTGTGCAACAAGGCGACCGTCCTCGATCACCGTGCCGCCGCTCCAGCTGTTGTTGGCTGACAGCGTCAGTGTGCCGCTGCCCTGCTTGGTCAGCTTGCCTTTGCCGGAAATCGGGTTTTTCCAGGTGTCGTCGGCGTTGAAGCCACCTTTGGTAGCGTCCATCACAAGAGTAACATCGCCGTCGAAGGCTCCGTAGCCATCTGCGGCGCGGAACAGGTCGAGACGACCCCAGCCTTCCGGATCATTGATGATTGGATAGCCGGAGGCAATTTCCGTGGTTTTCAAGACGACCCGGCGCTGATCGGCACTAAGATAGGGCAGGCGGGTTTCCAGCAGCACTTCGGCACCCTTGGGCACGCTGGGCGCCAAGGATGGATCGCCGATCTGCTTGTAGCCATAGGTCAGGCGTGGTTCGAAAAATTGCTTGTTCCAGGCGTAATCGGCATAGGCATCCGTCGATTTCGGAAGAGCATGGGCCGTCGCCAGCAGCGCTTGGCCGTCTTTTGCGCCGGTTTGCTTCATCAGCCAGGTCTGGCTCTGCTGATAGGCTTCGCTGCGCATCGGCGTATAGTCCGGCCGGTTTAGATTATAGGCAACGATGGCGGTGGCCAACACCCGCCCGCCCAGCACGTCGAAGGTCTGATGCATGCCAGCGCGAATGCGGTTTTCGCCGAGCATGGCGGCGCGGGTCAACATTTCCTGGTAACGCTGGGGCACCAGATAGGCCATCACCAGCGCATCGCGCCAGGCTTCGGCGGTATGGCCGGAGGGGAACCCTCCGTCGGAGGCCGGTTTGTCGCTCTTGGCCAGTTCCAATTGCGGCACGATCCGCACCTTGTCGCTGGCGCGGTAGGGACGGGCATATTTGTAATAGCGCTTGGCAGGCTCAGTTGAACCATCGGCACTGCCCGCCTCGATCAGATCGACGGCCTTGCCGAGATCTTTATTATCCTTCGAGCCGACACCGCGATTATTGCCCTTGTCGTCATATTTGACGGTGGTCGCGTCAGCGGGCATGCCGGTGATCGTCGTGGTCTGACGCACGCCCTGGCGCCAGGCATCGGCCAGGGGACCAAGACCATCGGTAATGCTGACATTCTTGCCGCGCCGGTCATCGAGATAGGCGGCCAGATCGCGTTCCGGCGTATGTTCGCCAGTCACCTTGATGGAATAAGCGAGATTCTGCTCATGTAATTGCGGGAGCTTCTTGACGCCATCGGTCGGGCTGCCGGGAATGCCGCTCCAGTCCGATTTGGCAATCGCCGGGCACCCATCCTTGGCCGGTGCTTCCTGATCTGCATCGACAAAGGGCGTACGAGGTGTCCAAAGCTCCAGGAAACCGGACAGAACCCGCACGCCGGCATTGGTCTGTGGTGTCGCATGGCAGGCATCGCCGCGCTGGTTGGTGGCGCCGGTATCCACATAGGCCATAACGCCTGCCGGTGGCGGCGCGCTATCGGCATGGCCGACACCGGCTGGAACTGGGGGCAGGGTGAGGCCATCGGCGAAGGCTGGCGTCAGCGCTGTTGCAAGTGAAAGGACAGCCGCGAAAGCGGCGATTGAAGAGAGTTTTTTCATGGATGGCCTTTCTCTTGGGGCTTTGGCTCTTGGGGCTTCGGAAACCCTGCGATAACGAGAGCTTGCTGCTGATCTGCCGAGTTTTCTGGCTGTGTTTTCTGGGCTTTCGCAGATGTGCGCGCAGCGGCGGACGTTATTCGTCAAGGTGGTAGATTAATAGCTGTGAATTTTCCGTGTCAATCGTCGGTCTGGTGGACTGAAGCCGTCTTGCTGGCGATTGCTTAAGGTCTGTGTGCAACAGTTTTCTGACAGCGGCGATCTCCTGCATTTCCTTTTGCCGATCTCTCGCTATATGCTGATGCTCACGGGTCACAAGGAATAGAGATGCATGGACGACAGGCCGAAGGGGCAATGGGACCGCGAGCCTGAAGATGGGGACGACCCGCTGGGCGAGGGACTCGATCCGGCGACCAGTGGACGCGAACCGGTGTTCAACATGCCGGGCGGCATTCTTCTGGCGCTGATGCTGCTGGTGATGATCTATGCCCTGACCGGCTGGATTCTGTCTGATGAAATCTCCAATTGGATCATGGTGGAATTCGGCTTTTCGCCGGTGCGCTATGTCTATGATTTTTCCAACCAGGATCTGGCCTGGCTGTGGACACCGTTCACCTATTCGTTGCTGCATGGCAGTATCGAGCATCTCGGCTTCAACGGTCTCTGGCTCGCAGCCTTCGGCACGCCGGTCTGGCGCCGCATTGGCGCAGTGCGGTTCTGGTTGTTCTGGCTGGCGACGTCAGCCGCTGGCGCTGTTGCGCATGTCTGCCTGAACTGGGGGGATGCAAGCCTGTTGATCGGCGCTTCCGGCGTCATTTCCGGCCTGATGGGAGCTGCCTGCCGGTTTGCCTTCGGCCCCGGACGCTCCGGACTGCGGCTGCGCGAACAGGATGCCTTGCCACCCCGGTTGAGCGTGTTGGCCAGCCTGTCTGAGCGCACCGTCCTTGTCTTCATTATCATGTTCCTGGCCGGCAACGTGATCATCGCATTCGGGATTCCGCTGGTTGGTGATCCGGGCGCGGCCATCGCGTGGGACGCGCATCTGGGTGGTTTCGCCCTGGGTTTTCTGGGTTTGCGCTGTTTGACCGCCGCCCAATCGGGCAAAAAACGGCGGACGATTAAAAAAAGCTGTGTCGATGCATCCAATTGGTTGCGTTCTCTAGCAAATGCAGGCAGCATTCCTGATCAGGGGGCGTCGATCCGGGAGGAGGAAAGGCGCCCAATCCTGAATGCCCGGAGATTTGCCAGGAGGAGGCGCATATGTCTGTGACAGTAAGGAATATTCTCAGCGAAAAAGGTCGTGATGTGATTACGGTTGGTCCGACGGTCAGTTTGGCCGAGGCCGCCAAGGTCTTGCATCACAATAAGATCGGTGCGGTGGTGGTTGTCGGCATGGAAAACCGGATCGTCGGGATTTTCACGGAGCGCGATCTCGCATCGGCCATCGGTAAAGGCGGGGTCGAGGCCCTGTCCATGCCGGTATCCAAAGCCATGACCGCCAATGTGTTTCGCTGTAGCGAAGAGACCACCGTCAACCAGTTGATGGAAATGATGAGCAGCAAACGCTTCCGTCACGTACCGGTGGAAGATGGCGGCAAGTTGATTGGCATCGTCTCGATCGGTGACGTGGTCAAGCAACGCATCCGTGAGGTGGAGCTGGAGGCCGAGCACATCAAGGCCTATATCGCTGGATAAGGCCGGTGTCGTGCCTGGTTTTGGGCGCGGACATTCCGCGATAAATAGCCAGTTCTCTGCGTGAATAGTGGGTCTGCCTGGTTTGTCCGGGCAGGCTTTTTTATGTGAGGGGAGAGAATGCCACCACAGCTTTGGACCGAAAACCGGTTTCCATATTTCGGTCCGATGCTTTATCGCATCACAGCTTCCTGCATCCGGCGGATTTCAGCGATACGGGCGATGGTTTCTTCATAGCCGCGTGCAATGCATTCACCAGCGCGGTGGAATTCCGACAGGCCAATATCGTTGACACGCGGATGAAGCGCCAGATCGGGCGGATCGCCTGCCAACCGGGCGCGGGAAATCCGGTCCTGGATAATGTTGAAGGATTGCACCATCACGCCGGTCAGCCCCAGCCGATTCGGCTGTTTTACCGCGCCGGTATCCGGGCCGATCGGGCCGACCTTGTGCTTGACCACGGCGGAGCGACCATAAAGATCGTAGTGGAGGTTAACCGCCACCACCAGCGGCTGCTCATAGGAGCGGCAGACCGATACCGGCACGGGATTGACCAGCGCGCCGTCGACCAGCGTCCGGTTGTTGCAACGCACCGGCTCGAAAATACCGGGCAATGCGTAGGAAGCGCGAAGCGCAGTGACCAGATTGCCGCCATCGATCCAGACTTCGTGGCCGCTCGTCAGTTCGGAAGCAACCGCCACGAAGGGCTGCGGCAGATCTTCGATGGTCAGGCCTTCCAGGTGTTCCTGCATGCGTTTCGTCAGGCGCATGCCGCCCAACAGGCCGCCGCCGCCAATGGTCAGGTCGAGAAGGGCCGCGATGCGCCGGACGGTCAGGGATCTCGCAAATTGCTCCAGCTCGTCCAGCTTTCCCGCCAGATAGCAGCCGCCGACCAGCGCGCCAATAGAGGTTCCCGCTACCATGCCGACTTCGATGCCAGCCTCATCCAGCGCGCGCAAAACGCCAATATGTGACCAGCCACGGGCAGCACCACCACCAAGGGCAAGCGCGATTTTAGGCTTGACGACCGGCGGTGGCAATTCGGCGACAGTGCTTCCGCCCGATGGGTTTCCTGGCTTTGCGGACCGACCGGCCCCTTGACCTCTTAAATTCCAGTTCAACATTTCCAGAACACCCTTTCGACCGAACAGTCCCCAACTGCATTGCATAAAGCCGCCGTTGGCTCAGGTCAGAAACCATACAGTGGTGCATCACGTCCGATGCACGGCGCTGCCATGTACGGCATGCTTCAAGTGCCCGTCGACGTCGTAACGCCCGCCCGCATTTTCATGTCCACCAACTCTGTTTTGAGAGCATGCAGCAGATTTACTCTGCCTTCAAATGCGGTATTTCCGGGGTAGTCTGCGCCGCCTTGTTTACCAAAGCGTTTCTGTAAAGACTTTTTGATGTTTAAAATAGCAAATGTCTATTTTTGGTCCTGGCCGGCATAAACCTGCGCAGGATCGAAATGCCTGTGGTCGTCAGTAATCACCATTTTCGCCTCGCCATCGGCAAGCTGAACGGAGCGATAAAAACAGGATCTGCGACCGGTATGGCAAGTGGCGTCATGGCCGGACACCTCGACCTTCAGCCAAATCGCATCCTGATCGCAATCGACGCGAATTTCCTTGACGCTCTGCATGTTGCCGGAGCTTTCGCCCTTTTTCCAGAGGCTCTTGCGTGAGCGGCTGTAATAATGGGCAAGGCCGGTTTCGATGGTCAGCGCCAGGGCCTCGGCATTCATATGGGCAACCATTAGCAGTTCGCCATCGCGGTTGTCAGTCACAACGGCGGTCAGTAGGCCATGAGAATCGAATTTTGGCGTCAACAGGCCAGCGCCTTCCAGAAGGGTTTTGTCCGTCGAAGGAGCTGCAAAGCTGATCATTCCATCCATCCGCAAAAAGCAAAAATAAAGCACCGCAGCAATGCAGTGCTTCATTGTATTCCATCAAAACGGCGATGCGGCAAGCGCTGAGGCGATCAGCGGTTTTGCACCATGGTCATGAAACGTACCTGCTGCGCGACGTCGGTCTTGAACTCACCGGTAAAGGTGGTTGTCAGTGTCGTGGAGCCGGATTTCTGAATACCGCGCATTGCCATGCACATATGTTCGGCATCGACCATGACGGCAACGCCGCGTGGCTGAAGATACTGAACGAGGGAATCGGCAATCTGCGCCGTCATGGTTTCCTGGGTTTGCAGGCGGCGGGCGAAGAGATCGACGACGCGGGCGATTTTCGACAGGCCCAGCACCCGGCCATTCGGCAAATAGGCGACATGCGCCTTGCCGATCACTGGCAGCATGTGATGCTCGCAATGCGAGAAAAACGGGATGTCGCGCACGAGCACGATGTCGTTATAGCCGCCAACCTCTTCGAATGTCGTGCCGAGGACGTCCTCGACATTGACATTATAGCCGCCAAACAATTCGCCATAGGCTTTGGCAACACGCTTTGGCGTGTCGAGCAAGCCTTCCCGGCTCGGATCATCGCCAGCCCAGCGCAGCAATGTGCGCACGGCGTTTTCGGCTTCCTCGCGGCTGGGGCGGGACGTTTCAGGCGACATTTTTTTCACTGTGGCATCCATGCCATTACTCTCCCGGTCACTCATACTGGCAGAAGCCCTTTTCGACGATCCAGGCTTTAATTGCGTAATTCGAGCCATAATGGCAAGTCCAATCCTCGTGGGCGTGTTTCAAAGTTTTCGCCTTGATGTTTCTACACCGACATACGATGTGATATATAGAGAACCCGCACAATCACGACATACGCCAAAACGCGACACAGTGTTGCGTAAATATGGATAATCCAACAGGTCGGTTTTTGCGTATGGGCGGGCATTTGGAGCAAAGTTTGGCGATGGATGATATTTACAATACCAAAATCCTGGAATTTGCCGGCAATATCATCCGCGTCGGTGCATTGAGCAATGCCGATGCCGTGGCTGAAAAGCACTCCCGCTTGTGTGGTTCACGTCTCAAGGCTTTTGTAACTGTGGACCGCGATAAAGTCACTGATTTTTCGCAGGAATTGCGCGCCTGCGCGCTGGGGCAGGCTTCTGCATCGATCATGGCACGCCATGTGGTGGGCGCCAGTTTTACGGAGATCCGCAAGGCCCGGGCCGATATGCTTGATATGTTGAAGGAAGGCGGCGAGGGGCCGCAAGGCCGGTTTGAGGATCTGCGCTACCTGATGCCTGTGAAGGATTACAAGGCCCGCCATGCCTCAACTATGCTGATTCTGGATGCGCTCTGCGATTGTCTCGATCAGGTCGAGGCCCGCCAATCGGCGCTGGCTGGCTAGGATTGTCTCGCCGATGTGCCAGCACTGCGAAAACCTCGACGATGAGGAGGACGAAAGGCCGCGCCACAGAGGCCGGAATTATCACGGACCTTTTCGCAAGACACCGGACCGGATGTTGGGCATGGGGCTGATCCGGCTCTACCAGTTGACGCTCTCCAGCTTGGTGGGCAGTCATTGCCGCCATTCTCCAACTTGCTCGGAATATGGCTACGAGGCCATCGCCCGCCATGGATTGTGGAGTGGCGGCTGGCTCACCCTGTTTCGGGTCGGGCGCTGCGGCCCCGGCGGCACCTGGGGCGTGGATGATGTGCCGCATACCCTTGGCGCCCGCTTTCGGTTTTGGCAGGTCTGGAGCCTGTGGACGTTTGGACGCAAGCATCCTTCAGGGCATGTTTCATGACGGTACCGGAAGAATACCGTCAGGCATCTCGTGATTTTGAGAGTATTCTGGTCGAGGTGCGAGACCAAGCCATGCTGGGGACGACGCACAGGGCCTATACGACGCTGGAAGCTGTTTTGCTTGTCTTTCGCCGCCGCCTGACTGTGGCGCAGGGTCTGGCCTTTGCGGATCTGCTTTCTGTTGGTGCAAGAGCGCTGTTCGTCAGCCATTGGGATTGTCATCAACCCGTTTTGCCCTTCAACTCGCCCCAGGAGATGATGGCGGAAGTCATGGCGCTTCGCCACAATCACAATCTCTCGACGCCTGATGCGATAGAGGATGTAGTCACGGTTTTGCGCCGTCACGTGGATGAAGCTGGCTTTAAGGCTTTTCTGCAAAGCGTTTCGCCTGAGGCGCTCAGGTTTTGGCGCTTCGATATCCATGCGGAATAAGCTTTACTGAAAAGACGAATTTCAGTATTCAGCCGCTTCAATCCCGGCCAATTGCGCCGGTCATTTTTACCACCCGCATTGGTTGGCGGGACTGGATCAGGAGCCTTTAAACATGTCCGACACCGTTTCCCTTACATTTCCCGATGGTTCCGTGCGCAGCTTCGCGGCTGGCGCGACCGGTCGTGATGTCGCCGAATCGATTTCCAAGTCGCTGGCCAAGAAGGCCGTGGCCATTGCGCTCGATGGCGTTGTGCGCGATCTCGCCGACCCGGTCATTGACGGTAAGATCGAAATCGTCACCCGCACCGATCCACGGGCGCTGGAGTTGATCCGTCACGATACGGCCCATGTTCTCGCCGAAGCGGTGCAGGAATTGTGGCCCGATACGCAGGTGACGATCGGCCCAGTGATCGAAAACGGTTTCTATTACGATTTTGCCCGCAAAGAGCCTTTCACGCTGGATGATCTGCCGAAGATCGAAAAGAAGATGAAGGAAGTCATCCAGCGCAATCAGCCGTTCCGCAAGGAAGTCTGGTCGCGTGAAAAGGCCCGCGAAGTGTTTGCCGCCAAGGGTGAGTCCTACAAGGTCGAACTGATCGATGCGATTCCTGAAGATCAGGATATCAAGATCTATTATCAGGGCGACTGGTTCGATCCTTGCCGTGGACCGCATATGGCCTCCACCGGCCAGATCGGCACGGCCTTCAAGCTGATGAAGGTGGCCGGTGCCTATTGGCGCGGCGATAGCAACAATCCGATGCTGACGCGCATCTACGGGACAGCCTTTGCCGAGCAGGAACAGCTCGACAATTACCTGCATATCCTGGCGGAAGCCGAAAAGCGCGATCACCGCAAGCTGGGCCGCGAAATGGACCTGTTCCATTTCCAGGAAGAAGGCCCAGGCGTGGTGTTCTGGCATGGCAAGGGCTGGAAAATGTTCCAGTCGCTGACCGCCTATATGCGCCGCCGGTTGGCCAATACCTATCAGGAAGTCAACGCGCCGCAGGTGCTGGACAAATCGCTCTGGGAAACCTCGGGGCACTGGGGCTGGTATCAGGAAAACATGTTTGCGGTGAAATCCGCCCATGCGTTTACCAATCCGAATGACCCGGAGGCCGATCAGCGTGTGTTTGCGCTCAAGCCGATGAACTGCCCTGGCCACGTGCAGATCTTCAAGCATGGATTGAAGTCTTACCGCGAACTGCCTGTTCGCCTTGCGGAATTCGGTCTCGTCCATCGCTACGAAGCCTCTGGCGCCTTGCATGGGTTGATGCGTGTGCGTGGCTTTACGCAGGACGATGCGCATGTGTTCTGTACCGAAGAGCAGATGGCGGCGGAATGCCTGCGCATCAACGATCTGATCCTGTCGGTCTATGAGGATTTCGGCTTCAAGGAAGTGGTGGTCAAGCTCTCGACCCGCCCGGAGAAGCGCGTTGGCTCCGATGAGCTTTGGGATCGCGCCGAAAGCGTAATGACCGAAGTGTTGAAGGCCATCGAAGAGCAGTCCGGTGGGCGCATCAAGACCGGCATTCTACCGGGTGAGGGCGCGTTCTACGGTCCTAAATTCGAATATACCTTGAAGGACGCGATTGGCCGTGAATGGCAATGCGGCACGACGCAGGTGGACTTCAATCTGCCGGAACGCTTCGGTGCCTTCTATATCGATCAGCATTCGGAAAAGACCCAGCCGGTGATGATCCATCGCGCCATTTGCGGCTCGATGGAGCGGTTCCTTGGCATTCTGATCGAGAATTTCGCCGGTCACATGCCGCTGTGGTTTGCGCCCTTGCAGGTGGTCGTGGCGACCATTACCTCCGAGGCTGACGACTATGGCCGCGACGTAGCTGAACAGCTGCGCGATGCCGGTCTCGAAGTGGAAACCGATTTCCGCAACGAGAAGATCAACTACAAGGTTCGTGAGCATTCGGTCGGCAAGGTGCCTGTCATCATCGTCTGCGGCAAGCGCGAGGCGGAAGAACGCACGGTCAATATCCGCCGGCTCGGCAGCCAGGATCAGGTGTCGATGACGCTGGATGAGGCCATCTCCAACCTGGTCGATGAGGCCACACCGCCGGATGTGAAGCGCAAGCGGGCGGCCAGGAAGCTGGCTTAAGGGTTTTCCAAAGCAAGGGGCGGGTGTTTCCGCCCCTTGTGAATAGCCGTCAATGACTCGGCGTGTATGGCAGCGATGAATGCTGGATATTGATTTTCAGATGGCCATCTGCGGTTTTGATAAAGCCCATTGTGTAGTCGGCTTTGGTCACGGAACCGTCCTTGGCGGTAAAGTAGTAATTGCCCATGGAGATTGCTGTTTTGCAGTCGTAGATGATGGCGTGGTTTTCAAACCGCACATTCGTATAGGGTGTCAGCGCAAATCCGTGGTCTTCCGCCAGCCTTCCGGTGACGAAATAGGATAGCGCGTCTTCCGGTGTATCGCGAAATTCGACCACGGAAGCCTTGGTCGGCTTGAACAGGACGGTTCCTTCCTGATAGCCATAGGTGTCGGCTATGAATTTTTTTGCCGCCGTTCTTGCGTCTTCGGCTGCGCCAATTTCGACCAATCCTTTGCCCCATCTCTCCTCTGCCTGTAGGATGTCTGCTTCGTTGATTGCGGCTGGGCAATTTTCAGCCCGGCTTGCAGCTGATGACATCAAAACCGATGTCATTACAAAAGTTAAAAATATAAATTTCTCTATCATATAATAATCCAATATTTGTACTGTAGAATTACATCGATAAAGATCTGGTATTTTGTTATCGGATAATAGATGGGAAAAATGCCGAGCTTTGAATCTCAAAAAAATGCTTTTAGATAGTTTGGTTTGTGAGTTGGTTGCTTGCCAATTTTTCGAGAAAAAAGGAGCGGCTACGTCAATGGTTTGATATTCAGAAGTCAATCAATTGAAAAGAAAGAGAGTTTTCTGTAAGCCTGTCCAGCGACATCGTAGCCGTTATTCCCTCGCCAATCCCACGCAGGACCAGCACCTTGCTCAATGCCATTGCCCATGCCGAACTGATTGCCGTCTTGACGGCTGTGACCGGGGACGAACCTCGGGTCATGACGGTGCGAGGGGGCGATGCCCTGCCATCCGGTCCGTTCGAGCTTGGCCATCGCAGCTTGCAAGGCGGTTTGCGGGAATGGATCGAGGATCAGACCGGGCATCCGGTCGGCTATCTGGAGCAGCTCTACACCTTTGCCGACCGGGATCGTGACACGGATATAGGCGGTGGACGGACGATCTCGATCAGTTATCTGGGGCTGGTGCGCGAACAGGCCGCGCCCGGCGCCGGACGGCCCGGCTGGCATGGCTGGTACGAATATTTCCCCTGGGAAGACCGCCGCAACGGCCCACCGCAGAGTTTGGCCCGCATTCTCGATGCTCTTCAGGAGTGGGCAGTGGCCGATAGCAGCCGGCGCGAACATCGCCAGCGCCGTCTCGATTTTTCCTTCGGGCTGAATGGCATGGATTGGAACGAGGATCTGGTGTTGCAGCGCTATGAGCTGATGTATGAGGCCGGTCTGGTGCAGGAAGCCGGTGCTGCTGAAGCCTCGGGCCGTGTGATGGTTGGCGATCATCGCCGCATTCTGGCGACCGGCATTGCGCGCCTGCGCGCCAAGATCAAATACCGGCCAGTCGTGTTCGAGCTGATGCCGGAAAGCTTTACGCTCTCGCAACTCCAACGCTGTGTCGAGGCGCTGGCTGGCCTCACGCTTCACAAGCCGAATTTCCGCCGCCAGATCGACCAGCAAGAGCTGATCGAGGAGACCGGCGACATGGCAAGCGAGACGGGCGGACGCCCGGCCAAACTTTTCCGCTATCGTCATGCCGTGTTGGAAGCGCGCGCCTTGTCCGGCTCGAAACTGCCGCTGTCTAGGTCATAAATCACTGATATTAAATGATTTAATGAGGTGCAATATTCCGTGTGGATGTGCATCAGGGGTCGTTTTGTCCCGTCCATAAAAATAATTGTCGCGCGATTGACATAAACTCCAATCGAGAATAACTCTTGGCTTGAGGATATACTCAAAATGAGTAGAAAAGGGAAAGCCGATGAATACCGCCCCTTCACTATCAACGCTCTATGATCGCGTCTCCAGGGTTATCCCGATGGCCGAGTGGATGTCTTTCGAGGATGATATCGCAGCGATTCTGGAGCTGAAAAAGCGCCGCAATGCCGTTATCCTTGCTCACAACTATCAGACACCGGAGATTTTCCATGGCGTTGCCGACATTGTTGGCGATAGTCTGGCCCTGGCCCGCAAGGCCATGGAGGTTGATGCGGATGTGATCGTGCTGGCGGGCGTGCATTTCATGGCCGAGACCGCCAAGCTGCTCAACCCGACAAAAACCGTGTTGATTCCGGATATGGCAGCGGGCTGTTCGCTGGCTGATTCGATCACGCCTGAGGATATTGCCCTGTTGCGTGCCGCCCATCCCGGCGTGCCTGTGATCACCTATGTCAATACATCTGCGGCGGTGAAGGCGGCCTCCGATATCTGCTGCACCTCCGGCAATGCCAAGGCGGTGGTCGAAAGCCTTGGCGTGCCGAAAGTGCTGATGATTCCGGACGAATATCTGGCTCGCAACGTGGCGCGCGAAACCAATGTCGAAATCATCGCCTGGCACGGCCATTGCGAAGTCCACGAACTGTTCACCGCAGGCGATATTGCCGAGCTGCGCGAGGCCAATCCCGGTGTCGTCGTGCTTGCCCATCCCGAATGTCCGCCGGATGTGGTTGCGGCGGCAGATTTCGCCGGATCGACGGCGGTGATGTCGGATTATGTCGCCAATCACAAACCGGCCCGTGTGGTGCTGCTGACGGAATGCTCGATGAGCGACAATGTCGCCGTCCATCATCCCGATGTGGATTTCGTGCGGCCCTGCAATCTATGCCCGCATATGAAGCGGATTACGCTTGCCAATATCCGTCAGGCACTGGAGGAAAACCGGCAGGAAGTGACCGTCGATCCCGCCATTGCCGATGCCGCGCGCCGGGCGGTTGAAAGGATGCTAGCGGTATGAGCAGGCTGGATACTACAGAAGATCGGATCGTCGTGATCGGCAGCGGCTTGGCCGGTCTGGTAACGGCTCTCTGCCTCGCGCCGCATCCTGTCACCATCGTCACCCGCGCTGCGCTGGGTGCGGAAACCTCCAGCGCCTGGGCGCAAGGCGGCATTGCCGCCAGCATGGGGGGTGATGACAGCGCGGCGCTGCATGCGGCGGATACCTTGGCGGCAGGTGATGGACTTTGTGATCCTGATATCGTTGAGATGATCACATTCGCGGCCCCTGCGGCGATTGCCATGCTCGAACGGTTCGGCGTCCGTTTCGACCGGAATGCCGAGGGTGAGTTGGCGCTGGGCTTGGAGGCCGCCCATGGCCGCCGCCGCATCGTCCATGCCGGGGGTGACGGGTCCGGCGCGGAAATCATGCGCAGCTTGGCGACAGCGGTGCTGGCGACGCCATCGATTTCGGTGATGAGCGGACTTCAGGTGCGCCGCCTGCTTGTCGATGCAGGCGGGATCAACGGATTGTTCTGCGCCTCGGCGTCAGGACCGGTGCAGATTGCCGCTTCTCGGGTGGTGCTGGCCACCGGCGGCCTCGGCGGGCTGTATGATTCCACCACCAATCCCTCCGGCAATTACGGACAGGGCATCATGCTCGCCGCCCGTGCCGGTGCGGTTCTGTCGGATATGGAATTCGTGCAATTTCACCCGACGGCGCTGGATGTTCCCCTTTATCCGCAGCCGTTGGTCAGCGAAGCCGTGCGCGGCGAAGGCGCTGTGCTGATCAATGAGCGCGGCGAGCGGTTTATGGCCTCCACCCCCGGAGCCGAACTTGCGCCGCGTGACGTGGTGGCGCGGGCGATCAGCGCGGAACGGGCCAGGGGAGGCACGGTTTTCCTCGATGCCCGAAAGGCGCTTGGCCACGGTTTTTCCAGCCGGTTTCCGGCCATCGACTCGCTCTGCCGGGCGGCTGGCATCGATCCGTCGTCGCAACCAATCCCGGTGCGCCCCGCCGCGCATTATCACATGGGCGGTGTGGAGACCGATTGTTTCGGGAGAACCTCGGTTGCCGGTCTCTGGGCGGCAGGCGAGGTGGCCTGCACCGGTCTGCATGGTGCCAACCGTCTGGCCAGCAATTCGCTCCTGGAGGCGGCGGTAATGGGTATGCGGGTCGCAGAAGATGTAGCGCGCATGTCGCCCCCTCAGATAATGCCTTCCGGATCGCAAACCGTGCCGCCTGCCGATGACATTGCGCCGGTTCGGGCGATCGTCTCGGCCAAGCTTGGCGTCTTGCGCGATGAGCGCGGCTTGCAGGCGGCAATAGCGGATATTCTGCCACTCGTTGAAGCAGGCGGTCCAGCCAGCGATCCGGCTGTGGTGGCGCTGCTGGTCGCCGTGTTTGCCCATGCGCGGCGCCATTGCGCAGGCGCTCATGCCAGGACCGATTTTCCACAGTCCTGTCCAGACCCTTTGCGCCAGCGGATGACGCTGGATGATGCCCTTTCCCTTTCCCTTTCCCTTTCCCTTGCCCACGACACCGTTTCCCCTGCCTTGCAGCCCTATGCCCGGAGCGCCTGACATGTTTTCTCATTCCCTGCCACGTGTCATCGTTGAACCACTGGTGCGCAATGCCCTCTCGGAGGATTTGGGACTGGCCGGCGATATCACCTCCATGGCGGTCATCCCGGCCGACCATCGTTCGACGGTGCAGATCGCCAGCCGCCGGGACGGGGTGATTGCCGGGCTTGATGCCAGTGCCATCGCCTTCGAACTGGTCGATCCCGGCTTGGTCATGACCTGCCATGTCAACGATGGCGCTGCCGTCAAGGCGGGCGATGTTCTGGCAACGATTTCCGGCTCCTCCCGCAGCCTTCTGACCGGCGAGCGGGTAGCCCTGAACTTTCTCGGTCATCTCTCAGGCATCGCCACGGTGACGCGCCAAATCGTCGACGCTGTTTCCGGCACCAAGGCCGCCGTGGCCTGTACACGCAAAACCACCCCGGGCCTGCGGGCGCTGGAGAAATATGCAGTGCGGATGGGGGGCGGAATGAACCACCGCTTCGCGCTCTACGATGCCGTGCTAATCAAGGACAATCACGTGGCCATTGCTGGCAGCGTCACTCAGGCCATCCTGCGGGCGCGGGGCGGTGTCGGGCATATGGTCAAGATCGAAGTGGAAGTCGATACGCTGGATCAATTGCGTGAAGCGATGGAGATTGGCGTCGATGCCGTGCTTCTCGACAATATGACACCAGAGCAATTGCGCGAGGCGGTGGAAATCGTTGCAGGCCGCTCCATCACCGAGGCCTCCGGCGGCATCACACCGCAAACGGCAAGGGCTGTAGCGCAAAGCGGCGTCGATTTGCTATCGGTCGGCTGGATCACCCATAGCGCGCCGGTGCTGGATATCGGCCTGGATTTTGTCGAGGCGGAATGAGGGGATTTAGTTGGTGTCGTATCCGGCCTGCTGCTGAACATTCTGCTGGCTGTCTTTCAGCAGCAATTCGACATCGGCGTTTACCCCGGCTTTGACCTGAAATTCCTTCTGGTAGATCCGGTCCTTGTTGCGGGCAATAGCAGTGTAATTGCCCTCCGACAGCACCAGAACCGGATAGGCGCTGACGCTTTCCGCCACGGCATCGCCGGAGGAGGTCAGGATCGACCAGGCGGTATCGGCAATCGCTTCGCCACCCGGTTCCGAGACCAGCTTGAAATTCATCTGGGCGGCGCGGTGCTGAAGCGTCGCCTCGGTGATCTTGCCCGCCTCGACCTTGATATCAGCCCGCACCAGCGCATTGACCTCACCATATTGCGAGACGACGTGATAGGTGCCGGAATTGAGGCTGACGAGCGTGTTGGGCTCGATATTGTCCATGATCAGGCCGCGATCATTGTCCTCAGGACCATCGCCTGCGTAGATTTTGAATTTCAGTTTGGAGGGCTTGATCCGGGTATCGGGGCCGGAAACGGCATTCAACACCATGCCGCCAGCATCCAGCACCATGACCTGCTTTTGCACTTCGCCGTCGGTAGGCACATCGAGCTTGCGGGTAACGCCCGCCCGTCCAAAGGAGACGTTGACGAAATAATCCCCAGGCGCCAATTGCAGTTCCGCCGAGCCGCCCTGGCTGCTGGCGACCATTGGCAATTTGCCATCGCTGCCGGCAATCGGGCTATAGACCCGCCATTCCAGGCCTTGCTGCAAGGGCTGGCCGTCATTGTCGAGCTTTGCTTCAAACCGGATAAGCTTGGAATGGGACTGAGGGGCAGGGGCAATCGGCGTCGAAAACGCACTCAGCTTTGGCATTTTCACCGTGCTGTCCAATTGCTTGAACGATTTAAATGCATCCTCGGCCATGCCGGGTCCGGCGCTTGCCGCCAGCAGCGAGGCCGCGAGGATCAGGGGAAGACGGCAGGAAAAAGATATCATATGAATGCCCGACCGATTCAACCGCAATGATTGGCGTGTTAATCGGCTGGTACTACAATCCGACCGCCAAGGCAAATTCAAGGCTTGCAACTTCCTGAGATTTACACTCCAGTTTTTAGCGCCTCGGGCGAGAAATCCCAACGCTTTCGCAGGGCGGGCTTTCACGACCACTGATCTGACTTTCTTCAAGGCTCCGCCGATCTTCAAGGAAAAGACGTTAACATGTACGAACATATCACCCTTCTCGATTATTTGGCCACCCGTCGTTCCGTTCCGGCTTTTCAGATGTGCGAGCCCGGTCCCTCCAGATTAGAACTTGAATCTATCCTAAAGCTTTCGGTGCGCGTCCCCGACCACGGCAAGATCGCCCCCTGGCGCTTCATCGTTTATCGCGGCGATAAGCGGGTTGAAATCGGCGAGGCGCTGCTGGCCATGGCGCTGGAGAAAAAGCCGGAGCTGGATGAGGAGATGATCAAGGTCGAGCGCGCCCGCTTTACCCGCGCCCCAGTGGTGATCGGGGTGATCAGCACGGCGGGACCGCATCCCAAGGTGCCGGAATGGGAGCAGGTCATGTCGGCGGGTGCCGTGTGCCTCAATCTGTTGATGGCGGCCAACGCCCATGGCTATGTCGCCAATTGGCTGTCCGAATGGTTTGCCTTCGATGAAAAAGCGTTTCCCTTGCTGGGCATCAAGCCGGGCGAGAAGGTGGCGGGCTTTATTCACATGGGGTCCACGACATTTCCGATTGTCGAGCGCCCGCGTCCGAGCATAGATGACGTGGTCAGTTGGATGGGAGACACGGATTGATGTTTTACGAAACCAAGACCAACGCCCATGGCATGGCGCATGATCCGTTCAAGGCCGTGGTCTCGCCACGTCCGATCGGTTGGATCGGGTCAAAAGGCCGGGATGGATCGTTTAATCTGGCGCCCTATTCGTTTTTCAACGCCATTTCCGACAAGCCGAAAATGGTGATGTTTTCCTCGGCTGGCCGCAAGGACAGTCTGCGTAATGTGGAGGAAACCGGTTGTTTCACCGCTAATTTCGTCAGCAGCGACTTAGGCGAGGCCATGAACCGGTCTTCGGCACCGGCAGCTTATGGCACGAGCGAATTCGAACTTGCCGGGCTGACCCCCGTCATGGCCCGGCTGGTGGACGCACCTTATGTGGATGAAGCCTATGCCGTGCTGGAATGCAAGGTTACCGAGGTGATTTCTCCGAAGACGCTTTCGGGCGAACCCAGCGAGAATTTCGTGGTGTTCGGCGAAGTCGTCGGCATTCATCTGGCCGATAGCGCCATGCGCGATGGCCGGTTCGATGTGACGCTGGTGCAACCCCTGTCACGGCTGGGCTATCTGGACTATGCGGCGGTGACTGAAGTGTTTCAGATGGTGCGGCCCTCAAAGGCCTGATTTTTGCGGCAAGGCGGCACGGATCATCGTGACCGCTGTGCTGCTGTCGCCCATCAGGGCGCTGAAGCCTCGCTTGACCAGATCGGCTGCGGTGTCAGTATCCTCTGGGCTGAACGGATGGATGATGGCAGGCAGATTGGCGCTGGCGGCGGCAAGTTGCACAAGGCTGCGGCAGGTTTCCAGAACGGGCTGGGCATGGCGCGGCGTCTCGGCCTGGATGGCGGTGACGACCGCTCCTTCATCCAAGCCAAGGCCGATCAACCGAGCCGAACTGGCGGCAATGGCGGATGCCTGGAAAAAGCCGGAAGGGTCGCCGCCGAGAAGGGCAATGAAGGGTGTGCTGCCATCGGCAAGCCCGGCTCTTGCCTCCTCGACCCGCAAGAGCGCATCCAGCCGCTGGCTGTCGGCGGCTGTTGCGGCATTCGTCAACAGCAACCCATCCGGCTTCAACGCTATCAGCTGGGCGAGAAGGGCCGTGAAGTCATCATGGTCCAGCCGGGCAGAGAGATGAAACAGCACGGGCAGGGTGGACGACGGGTTTTGATGCCGCCAACTGGAATACACTGCGGCTGGATCGGTGCTGCCAAAAACCAGTGCGTCAACCAGTGCTTCCGGGGCATCGGGTGAGGTCCCTTCTTCTGTCTCGATCAGCAATAGCACCTGGCAAAGTTTTTCCTTGAAGAAAAGCAAACGCTGATCCTTCCGATCATCATGGTTAATCGACATGGTGAACCAATCTTAAACTTTTCTCGCATACCATAATGGCAATGGGTCGGGTTTTGTTTTGATTGGGGTTGTCAGTGCTTGTAAAGGCTTTCTTTCGCTGGTCAGAAACCGCAAAGGCGTGCGACCGGGCAAAGGCCGCCAATGCGCTGGGCCGGGCCTATATCTATTCGCCAATGAGCGAAGACGATCGGCGCTCCACCTATGTCGCCATGACCTATCTTCTGGACGATCCCTCACCCAAAGTGCGGCTGGCACTGGCTGAGGCTCTGGCCTGTTCGGCTGAAGCGCCTCGCGCTATCCTGGTGTCCCTATGTGAAGACCAGCCGGAGATCGCCTCGCGGGTCATTCTCTGCTCGCCCGTGCTGCAAGACCGTGACCTGGTCGATCTGGCTGGTCGAGGCAGCGGTATGACACGCGCCTTCATTGCGGCGCGTCCCCAGCTTTCCTCTGCCGTTGCCGCCGCCCTCAGCGAGATTGGCGACGTGCCGGAATGCCTGGTGCTGCTCGATAGCCCCACTGCCGCTATTTCGCCTTTCAGTCTGCTGCGACTGGCCGAGCGCCACGGCGCGCATGAGGCGGTGAGGGGCGTATTGCTGGAGCGCCTGGACTTGCCGAGCCGGGCGAGGCACCTGCTGGTTTCACAGGCCAGTCAGGCGCTTGCTGCCTCCGGCCTGCTGCGGTTTTCCCTTGGAGAAAGCAAACTCACACGGCTGAACCGCGAAATTGGCGTCAGCGCAGCCGCGGTGATTGCCGGTGAGGTCAGCTTCGATGAAATTCCTGATCTTGTCGAGCAGATGCGCGTCAATGGCCAATTGACGCCCGCCTTGCTGATCGAACTGCTATGCCGGGGCAAGGTCGATTTCTTTGCCAGCGCCATCGAATCGCTGAGTGGCTTACAGGAGCGCCGGGTTCGCTCGATTCTGGCTACGGGCCGCATGCATGCTGTGCGGGCGCTGCTTCTGTCCGCCGGTCTTGAGCACACAATCGCGCCGCTGTTCGTTGAGGCTGTGCTGCTTTGGCGCAATGCCGTGCAGACGGCGACCCATGGTGAAATCGGCAGCATTTGCCAGCCGCTTCTCGCCAAGGGCAGCAAGCTGGCATCTAGCGAGGCGGCGCGGCAATTGCTGGATCTGGTGGAAACCATGCTTCATCAGGACGAGCGTCGACAGGCCCGCCAATATGCCGCGCATCTTGTGGTCGATGCCGCCTGATTTCTTCCGGGATGAGGTCGTTTCGGGTTATTTGGTCAGTTTTTTCGCGGCCCAGGCATAGGTATCGGTGACCACATGCACCGGGGTGGTGAACACCATCTTGATATCCTCCTTGCCGGGCAGAACCTGTTTTACACTGTTGATGGCACGGTCTGCCAGAGACCGCTTTTCAGCTTCCGGCACAGGATCGGTTGGCGTTGCTGGGACCGCTGTGACGGTCGTCTGGGGAGGTGTCACAGTCTGTTGCTGGCAAAAGGCAACGACGCTGGGGAAATTCACATTGGAATATTGCCCCAGCACATTTTCCGAATCGCGATTGCACAATTCCACCGAAACCCAGCGCTGCTCGGCGGTGGCGATATACTGGCATTGGCTGACGCTGTCATTGCATCCCAGAATGGTCATGATCACGAGTGAGGCTTGCATCGGCTCGTCCTTCCAGTCAGTAAAGTTATCAGTAACGCAACAAGATTGGCGCAACCAAGACCAATCGGCCCTCGGACAAAAAATT
Organism: Agrobacterium vitis; assembly: GCF_014926405.1. Lineage (NCBI taxonomy): Bacteria > Pseudomonadati > Pseudomonadota > Alphaproteobacteria > Hyphomicrobiales > Rhizobiaceae > Gillisella > Gillisella vitis. Next base: position 1,439,230 of record NZ_JACXXJ020000005.1, on the reverse strand, counting down.
ATAACATATAATCGTTTTTGTCCGGTTTGGTGCCTCTCAGGATCGACAGATGTCCGTGAACAATCCTCTTTTGGCAATCACCATTGAACCGCCCCGCCAGCCCGACGTGATCCGGCTGCTGGATCTCTCCGATGCTTATATGGCTGCACTCTATCCGGCGGAAAGCAACCATCTTCTGGATGTTTCATCCTTGGAAAAGCCTGATGTCCATTTCTTCGTGGCGCGCCATCAAGGGCAGGTGGTGGGCTGCGCCGCCATTGTCGAGGCTGGAGATGGCACGGCGGAGATCAAGCGGATGTTTGTCGATCCCCGATCAAGAGGCCTGTCTCTCGGCAAGAAGCTGATGGCGGCATTGGAAGACCAGGCAAAAACGCTTGGCCTTGAAGCGTTGCGCCTCGAGACGGGTATTAGCCAGCCGGAAGCGATCGGTCTTTACCGAAAAGCCGGTTTTCAGGAAATCCCTCCCTTCGGCTCATATCGTCCCGATCCGCTCAGCCTTTTCATGGAAAAACGTCTGGAAAATCCAGTCGTTTGAATCGCTAAGCGAAAAAACACTTCGTTACGGTTCAAATATCCAAGTTTTCCGCAAAGGCGGCCCGCTCCTGAATAAACCGGAATCGGGCTTCCGGCTTAGTCCCCATCAATGCATCCACGGCATCACGGGTGCCTTCGAAATCGACGTCGTCGATCTCGACTTTCAGCAGCATCCGCTTGGCCGGGTCCATGGTGGTTTCCTTCAACTGCGCTGGCATCATTTCGCCGAGACCTTTGAAGCGGCCGATTTCGACTTTCTTGCCTTTGAATGTGGTTTCCATCAGTTCGGCACGGTGGGCGTCGTCGCGGGCATAGACCGTCTTTGCACCCTGACGGATCACGTAGAGCGGCGGCACGGCGAGATAGAGATGATTGCCCCGGATCAGTTCCGGCATTTCCTGATAGAAAAAGGTGATCAGCAGTGAAGCGATATGGGCGCCGTCCACATCGGCATCGGTCATGATGACGATACGCTCATAGCGCAGGTCTTCATCACGATATTTGGTGCGGGTGCCACAGCCGAGCGCCTGGATCAGGTCGGCAATCTGCTGGTTGGCCATCAGCTTTTCACGGCTGGCGCTGCCGACATTGAGGATCTTGCCGCGCAAGGGCAGAATGGCCTGGTTGGAGCGGTTGCGGGCCTGCTTGGCCGAGCCGCCAGCCGAATCGCCCTCGACGATGAACAGTTCCGCACCCTCGGCGGTGTTCTGGGCGCAATCCGCCAGCTTGCCGGGCAGGCGCAGCTTGCGCACCGCCGTCTTGCGGTTGACTTCCTTTTCCTTGCGCCGCCGCAACCGTTCCTCGGCCCGCTCGATCACCCAGTCCAGCAGCTTGGCGGCTTCATTCGGATTGTCAGCCAGATAATGGTCGAAAGGATCGCGCAGGGCGTTTTCCACCAGCCGCTGAGCCTCGACCGTCGCCAGCTTGTCCTTGGTCTGACCGACGAATTCCGGTTCGCGGATGAAAACCGACAACATGCCGACTGCCGAAATCATCACGTCATCGGTGCTGATCTGCTGGGCACGCTTGTTCTGGGTCAGTTCAGCATAATTCTTCAAGCCCTTGGTCAGCGCAATGCGCAACCCGGCCTCATGCGTGCCGCCTTCGGGCGTCGGGATGGTGTTGCAATAGGAATGAACCTGCGGATCGCCGCCATACCAGGTGATCGCCCATTCCATCGCGCCGTGGCCGCCGGTCTTTTCGGTCTTGCCGGCAAAGATTTCGCGGGTGACGGTAAATTCCTTGCCCAGGGTCGCGGCCAGATAATCCTTCAACCCGCCGGGGAAGTGAAACACCGCCTTATCCGGGACATCGCCGCCGGTGGTCAGGATTGCCGGATCGCAGGACCAGCGGATTTCCACGCCGCCGAACAGATAGGCCTTGGAGCGGGCCATGCGGAAAATCCGGCCCGGATCGAATTTCGCGTGATCACCGAATATCTGCGGATCGGGGTGAAAGCGCACCCGCGTCCCACGCCGATTATGGACATCGCCCAATTCTTCCAGCCCGCCCAGCGGCACGCCGCGCGAAAACCGCTGGCGATAGAGCTTGCGATTGCGGGCCACTTCCACTTCCAGCAGATCAGACAGCGCATTGACGACGGATACGCCGACCCCGTGCAAGCCACCCGAAGTCTCATAGGCCTTGCCATCGAATTTGCCGCCCGCATGCAGCTTGGTCATGATCACTTCAAGGGTGGATTTGCCCGGCACCTGCGGATGCAACTCGACGGGAATACCACGACCATTGTCGGAAACCGTCAGGAAGCCTTCGGCATCCAGATGGACATCGATGAAATTGGCATGGCCAGCCACCGCCTCGTCCATCGAATTGTCGATCACCTCGGCAAATAGATGGTGCAACGCTTTTTCGTCCGTGCCGCCGATATACATGCCGGGACGCATCCGCACCGGCTCCAGCCCTTCCAGAACACGGATGGAGGACGCCCCATAATCGTCGGGATTGCCGGTGGAGGCGGGCGTGGCTGAGCCGAAAGCCACTGCCTTGGCCGGGGTTTCCGGTTGGGCGGCAGTAACAGGCGCCCTACCAGCAGCCGTCACATCGGCAGCACCTTTCTGCGTCTTCGCAGCCTTGGCAGGCGTTGACGGCAGGGCGGCGAAAAGGTCGTTGTTATCGTCCATGATCTTGTCTGTCATTTGCTTGTGGTCTTCAGCGGAGCGCCGTGAAGAATTCTGTCTTGCTATTAGGCCTACGCTCGTCCGTCCCTGGCGCTTTCGGCGCAGTTTCCGGTTTGTTCCTGATTAGCGCATATTCTCAGCAACAATCAACCGATTGTGTCCATGCGCGCCCATTCCCTTTGTTGCCTGTTGCGGCAAGGAAGCGGGAGAATTATGTCTCACTTGGTCAAACCATGTCCATTCAGCCTATTTTCAAGGAAAACTTTTGCGTTTCTCGTGACGGCGTGGCAAGGCTGCGCCGTTAAGGAGACCTGATCCCGATGCGGATGTCCACAGTTCATTTGTTCGCCCCCGTGGTTCTGGCCGCTCTCTGCTCGGTTGCCAGCTCTTTGCCTGCAACGAGTGCGCCTGCCGTTAGCCTCAAACCTTTCAAGGACGAGCTGTTTTCCGGCCAGACCGTGTTGGAAAGCCGCGACAAGGGCGATTTCCAGACCATCGACTATCAGGAAATGCGCGACATCAATGGCCGCGACGAAATTCCCGAGCGCCGGGTCAAATCCGCCTACGTCTCGCTTGGTGTACGTCACCAGCAAAAGGACGAGACGCTGGATCTCGGTGATGCCGGCAAGTTGGATGTGACGAGGACCGGACCTGCTGATGGTGCGGCCTTCACGGTGATTTTCATTCATGGCCGGGGCGGGGACCGCCGCCTTGGGGCCGATGACTACAAATTCGGCGGCAATTTCAACCGGCTGAAAAATCTCGCCAATGACAATGGCGGCACCTATTACTCACCTTCCGTGCGCTCTTTCGACCAATCGGGGGTAACGCAGATTGCCGCCCTGATCGATTATGCCTCGGCCCATTCCGGCGGCCGTCCAGTGGTGTTGTCCTGCGCGTCCATGGGCAGTTTCATCTGTTGGGGCCTGACCCGTGACGAACGAATCGTTGCGAAACTGTCAGGCATGGCCATTCTGGGCGGGGCCAGCGATCCGGATTTTACCGCCAGTGCGGCTTTCAAACATAAGCTACCGATGTGGTTCACGCACGGCAGCCGCGATAGTGTCTATGCCGCTGGCGACCAGATTGCGTTGTACGAGCGCCTGCATCGGACCGGCTATCCAACCCGTTTCACGTTGTTTCTGACCGGTTCTCACGGCACGCCGGTGCGCATGACCGACTGGCGCGCCGTGCTCAACTGGCTAATTCGCTAGAATCTGCTGTTTTGGTCTGTCATTTGGAGAAGGCAGGGTTTTAATTTTCCCTGGCAAATTCCAGATCGAGCTGTTTTGACCCGCTCACGCAAACGCGGTTGCGCCCGCTGCGCTTTGCCTCGTAAAGGGCCGCGTCGGCGCGGTTCAGCAGGTCTTCCAACGAAACCGTTGCCGTAGGGCCCTCCGCTACGCCCAGACTGGCCGTTGTCACCTGGCCCCTGCCTTTGCCCAAGTGCGGGATGTTCATGCACTCGATTGCCCGGCGGATGGCTTCTGCTATTGCACAGGCGGCATCGACATCCGCATTCGGTAGCAAAACGAGCATTTCCTCGCCGCCGTAGCGGAAGGCGAAGCCTTTCTCACCGGCATTGTCGCGAATGCATTGGCTGACGGTGCGCAGACACTCATCCCCTTCCAGATGGCCGTGGACATCGTTGTAAAGTTTGAAATCATCGATATCGAGCATGATGGCGCAAACATGTGTTGCCGGTGATCTGCCTTTCCACAAGTCGGTCGCGACCTGTACCAGCGAGCGACGGTTCAGCAGGCCGCTCAGCTCATCACGGGCGGCGTTATGCTCCAACTGCTTTTGCAGTAGGCCAGCACGCAGCCTGTTGAGAAAATTCATTCGATCAGTGTGTTCGAGAAAATAGGCACCTAGCGCCAGGAAAATCGCGATCGTGATGTAGAAACTGACCAACCCGCTATAAGTGATATCGTCGAATGAGCCGTTCAGTTTTGCGGTTTTCAACAGCACGCCGCACATCAGCGTCAGGCCAATCACCACGATATGAAACCGTGGCCGCAGCGCAATGACGAAAAACAGGAAAGCAGCCACATTGCCGTTCTGATAGACGAACATGTATGGGCTTTGGCTGTAGATTGTGACCGACATCGGCAGGAGAATACTGAGCGTGCCTATTCCCAGCGACAGAAGTTCGTAATTAAGGGCCGTGCGCCAGCGCCTGACGGCAAGCACGCTGATAATTGCGAAAGGCGTGAATATTCCGAAGCGTACGATCAGCAGTTTGTCGAACACATCGGCCATCATCGTCGCGTCGCCGATGAAAACGGCGTCGTAAATAAGTGTGCCGATTACCGCCCAGAATGGTGTCAGCTTGACTCGATTGGCGACATATTCCTGAAGAAATTCCGCTTCTACGGCGGGGCTGAACCGCAACGCCTTGAAGCCTCGGGCGATTTGCCGGTCGATAGCTTCAAGAGATACGGTGGCCATTGCGGCTCTCCGGTTGACTAAGGGGAAACAAGCTTTCCGCATACGCCGAATCGGTGCTTTGGAGAAGCGCCGTTATCGAGAAACATCGGAACAATTTAAAAGTCTTGCCAATACCGATTCCGATCCGCCAGCGGCCCCGAATCTCTTTCTGTAGTTACCCCTATAATTACAGGGTTAAAGTGTACTCTGCATGAATTAACGGCATGCTGCATTGCAACTTGCCTTTTTTGCCGCCACGTCCTTTTATAGGGTGTCTAGATGTGGAAGAGTATTGTTTATGGTTTCCCGGGTGTCGGTTGAGGCGCAAAAAAGCGACCTCCAGCTGAACAGGAACATGGAATAAGGGTGGGTTGGATCAATATGACACCAGATGTACGTCCGCTTGTTGCGGGCAATTGGAAGATGAACGGAACCCGCGACGCGCTGGATCAGATCAAGGCGATGGCCGAAGGCGTGAAAGGGCCGCTCAGCGAGACCGTGGACAGTCTGATTTGCCCGCCGGCCACCCTGCTTTACGTGGCAACCGCGCTCTGCGACGACAGCCCGCTGCTGATCGGCGCGCAGGATTGCCATCAAAATGCATCTGGCGCCCATACCGGCGATATTTCGGCGGAAATGGTCGCCGATTGCTTCGGAACCCATGTGATTGTCGGTCATTCCGAACGCCGTACCGATCACGCGGAAACCGACCATCTGGTGCGCGCCAAAGCGGTTGCGGCCCATGCGGCGGGACTGACGGCCATCATCTGCATCGGCGAGACAGCCGATCAGCGCAAAGCAGGGCAGACGCTGGATATTCTCAAGCGTCAGCTCTCCGGTTCCGTGCCGGACGAAGCGCTCGCCGAAGATACGGTCATTGCCTATGAGCCCGTCTGGGCGATCGGCACCGGCGTGACGCCGACTGTCGCAGACGTGACCGAGGCCCACGCTTTCATGCGGGCCGAGCTGACACGCCGGCTGGGCAATGAGGGGGCTAAAATGCGAATCCTTTATGGCGGCTCCGTCAAGCCGTCGAATGCCAGGGAACTGATGGGCGTCGCCAATGTGGATGGTGCGCTGATTGGTGGCGCAAGCTTGAAAGCCGCTGATTTCCTTGCCATATACGGTGTCTATTCGGATTTGACAGCCTGATCTTTGTTGAAAAGGGCTTTCTTTGCGGCGGCTCCTCGTGTAGAGAGCCGCCGAATGTTGTTTTGACTTGGCCCTACGTGGGCAGGATGGATCGTCCATGCAGACCGTACTGATCGTCATTCACCTCATAATCGTGATTTCGCTTGTCGGCGTCGTGCTGATCCAGCGGTCCGAAGGCGGCGGGCTTGGGATCGGCGGCGGCTCAGGCTTCATGTCGGCACGCGGCGCGGCCAATGCCCTGACCCGGACAACGGCTATCCTGGCGACGCTGTTTTTCATCACCTCGCTCGGACTTGGCATTCTCTCGCGTTTCGAGGCAAAGCCGACCGATATTCTCAATCGTATTCCGGCTGGCCAGCAGGCACCATCCGGCAATATTCTTGACCAGCTGCCTGGCGCACCGGCGACCGCTCCGGCTCCTGCTAATGGCGCTGCGACAACGCCCGCACCGGCCCAGCCCGGCGCTGTTCCGACCGGCAACTGATCGGTCTCGTTCGTCTTCGCTCCGGCGGGCTTAAACAGTCCGCCGGTTTTTCTTTGTGTGTATTGTCGTCGGCATGAAAAATAACGCTGGCGGAATCAGAATCGAAACGGTATCCGGTGAATCCCATGGCGCGATATGTATTCATCACTGGCGGCGTGGTTTCCTCTCTTGGTAAGGGAATAGCGGCTGCGGCACTCGGGGCTTTGTTGCAGGCACGTGGTTATCGTGTGCGGCTGCGCAAACTGGACCCCTATCTCAACGTTGACCCGGGCACCATGAGCCCGACTCAGCACGGTGAAGTCTTCGTCACCGACGACGGCGCAGAGACCGACCTTGATCTTGGCCATTACGAACGCTTTACGGGGCGCTCGGCGACCAAGACCGATAACATCACCACCGGACGGATCTACAAGAACATTATCGACAAGGAACGTCGCGGCGATTATCTCGGCGCAACGGTTCAGGTCATTCCGCATGTCACCAACGAGATCAAGGACTTCATCGTTGAGGGCAATAGCGATTATGATTTCGTGATCTGCGAAATCGGCGGCACAGTGGGCGACATCGAGGCTATGCCTTTCGTGGAAGCCATTCGTCAGCTGGGCAACGAGCTGCCACGCGGCAATGCGATCTATGTGCATTTGACGCTGATGCCTTACATTCCAGCGGCTGGCGAGTTGAAGACCAAGCCGACCCAGCATTCCGTCAAGGAATTGCAGGCCCTTGGCATTCATCCTGATATTCTGCTGGTGCGTGCGGATCGCGAGATTCCTGAGCCGGAACGTCGCAAGCTGTCGCTGTTTTGCAATGTCCGCCCGTCGGCGGTTATTCAGGCGCTGGATGTTGCCAATATCTATGACGTACCCATGGCCTACCACAAGGAAGGTCTGGACAATGAAGTCCTGGCCGCCTTTGGCATCGAACCGGCTCCCAAGCCACGCCTCGATGCCTGGGAAGAGGTTTCCAACCGCATCCGCACCCCGGAAGGCGAGGTTACCATTGCCATCGTCGGCAAATATACCGGCCTGAAGGATGCTTATAAGTCGCTGATCGAAGCGCTTCACCATGGCGGTATTGCCAACCGCGTGAAGGTCAAGCTTGAGTGGATCGAATCCGAGGTATTCGAGAAGGAAGACCCGGCTCCTTACCTCGAAAAAGTTCACGGTATTCTGGTACCCGGTGGCTTTGGTGAGCGCGGTTCGGAAGGCAAGATTCTGGCCGCGCAGTTTGCGCGTGAGCGTAAGGTTCCTTACTTCGGCATCTGCTTTGGTATGCAGATGGCCGTGGTGGAAGCAGCCCGTCACCTGGCAGGCATCGAACAGGCCTCCTCGACTGAATTTGGTCAGACATCAGAGCCGGTCGTCGGCCTGATGACCGAATGGATGAAGGGCAATGAGCTTGAGAAGCGTTCTGCTGCGGGTAATCTTGGCGGTACCATGCGTCTCGGAGCCTATAAGGCTGCGCTGAAGAAAGATTCGCGGATTGCCGACATTTATGGCTCTACCGAGATTTCCGAGCGTCACCGCCATCGCTACGAAGTGAATGTGGATTACAAGCAACGGCTGGAAGACTGCGGTCTGGTCTTTGCAGGCATGTCGCCTGACGGTCTTCTGCCGGAGACGGTGGAATATCCCGATCACCCATGGTTCGTCGGCGTGCAGTATCACCCGGAACTCAAGTCCCGCCCGCTGGACCCGCATCCATTGTTCAAGAGCTTTGTAGAAGCGGCTTTGGAGCAAAGCCGGCTCGTTTGAGGTCGTCAGATCATCAAGACAATGCAGACAAAACCCGCCCGCAAGGCGGGTTTTGCTTTTGGACGGCGGAAAAGATAGAAATCTGCACTCAAGCATTGAAAGCAAAATACGTATAGAATTTCCGCGATGAGTGCGAAAGCTGATCTGGATGCTCAAACGGTTACTTTTCAAAGTCTTCCTGTGTCTGTTAATGGCGCTCTCCCTGGAACGTGCCCATGCGCAGCCTTGGCAGAATATTGATCCGGCGTTAGCTGGATGGAAGGTCGACAGGCTGAAAGCCGCTCAAGATTATTCCACTCGGTTGAAACCGACAGCCGTTATGGTGGTTCAGGATGGAAAGGCTATTGCGCGTTGGGGTGACGTTTCGCGCAAAGTGAACGTGGCGTCGATCCGCAAGAGCTTGTTGAGTGCGCTTTACGGAATTGCGATATCCGAGGGCCGCATAAATCTTGAGAACACGCTTGAAAATCTGAAGATTGATGACAAGCCTCCCGCCCTTACCGCGGCAGAAAAACAAGCAACTATCCGTGACTTGCTGATGGCGAGATCAGGAATTTATCATCCGGCAGCCTCCGAAACCGACGAGATGCGGCGCAAACGGCCAGAGCGTGGAAGCCATGCGCCGGGCTCGTTCTGGTGGTACAACAACTGGGATTTCAATGCCCTCGGCACGATCTATCGCCAGCAGACGGGCGAGGATATTTTCCACAGCTTTGCGCAGCGCATCGCTGCGCCGCTCGGCATGGAGGATTTCTCGACGCGTGACGGCCACTATGTAAAGGTTGCTCAATCGGAGCATCCTGCTTTCCCGATCAGTCTCAGCGCCAGGGATGCCGCTCGTTTTGGTCAGCTTTATCTGGATGGCGGAAGATGGAACGGCAGGCAGGTGATTCCCGGATCATGGGTGAAGGATTCCACAAAGCCTTACTCCCAAACCGACCGGGGAAGCATGGGCTATGGCTATCTCTGGTGGACATTGAACCCTGCCGTATTCGGCGAAGGAGCGGCGCTGGCATCCGGCTATGGCGGTCAGGCTATAGCAATTATCCCTCAAAAACGTTTGGTCGTCGTGCAGATTGTCGACGCTACACAAAATCCCAAAGGCATTCGAACAAGCCATTTCGTGGCAATGCTGCAAATCCTCGCGACGGCTGCTCCTTAGGGCATTGAACCAGGATCTAGTAAATGAGCAATGGACCTTCATTTCTTGGCTTTCCCGAATGGCTTTCCGGCGGGCGTAAACCCGAAATCGTTGTCAATCGGCGCGGAAAGTTGACCCCATATCGGCGTCCAATGTTGACCCCCGTGTTGACGATCAGCACCTGGATCGCCCGGCGCTGGCCGGGGTTGCAGAGGGCGAAACAGGTGCGGGTGATGGGGCTCTTCGGCTTTAGCTTTGAGAGCGGTTTTTGAAGCGCCAGGACTCGTTGCCGGTTTCGACGATCTCGCAGTGATGGGTGAGCCTGTCGAGGAGCGCGGTGGTCATCTTGGCGTCGCCGAAGACGGTTGGCCATTCGCCGAATGCCAGGTTGGTGGTGACTATGATGGATGTGCGCTCGTAGAGCCTGCTGATCAGGTGGAACAGAAGCTGGCCGCCGGCCTGGGCGAATGGCAGGTATCCGAGTTCGTCGAGGATGATGAAGTCGAGGCGGTTGAGATAGTCCGCCGTCCGGCCCTGCTTGCCGCTGCGCGTCTCCGTCTCCAGCCGATTGACCAAGTCGACGACATTGTAGAAGCGCCCGCGTGTGCCGTTGCGGATGAGCGCGCGGGCGATCGCGATGGCCAGGTGGCTCTTGCCGGTGCCCGTGCCTCCGACGAGAACAACATTGCGCTGATCGGCAACAAAGGCTCCGGTGGCCAGGTCGCGGACAAGGCCTTCATTGACGGGCGTGTTGGTGAAGTCGAAGTCGTCGATATCCTTGGCGAGCGGCAGCTTGGCGATGCTGAGCTGGTAGCGGATGGAGCGGGCCTGCTTCTCGGCGATCTCGGACTGCAGAAGATCGCCAACGATACGCGGCGGCTCATGCTGGCGCTTGATGCCGTTGCCCATGACCTCGTCATAGGCGCTGCGCATGCCGTAGAGCTTCAAGGTGCTCATCAATTCCAGAACCTGTGTGCGTTCCATCAGCTTGCCCTCCTGAGGCTGTCATAGCGAGCGCAATCGGCGACCGGCTCATGGGTCAGCCGCAGTGCATCGGGGATTTGCAGGGGCGCAGCCGGAGCAGGATCACGACGCCGCGCCAGTATGTTGAGGATGACGGCAGCCGAGCAGACGCCCTGATCAAGCGCCTCCTGGCAGGCGGCCTCAACGGTCGTGATACCGTCGCCCGGTACGCATCCGAGAATGGTGACCATTTGCCGATCGCCGTCATCGACTGTCTTCAATCGCTTGCGGACCTTCTCCATCGCCGCCGGCATTACCCAGTCGCGGAACGGCGCGCCATTGCGAAGAGCGCCGGGTTTACGGGCCAGGACAGGCACATAATGCCAGGGATCATAGACCGTCTCGCCGCGGCCGAAGCTGCGCCGATGTTCGGCGATGACCGTGCCATCCTGCTTGACCACAATCCGGTCGGCATAGGCGTGGACTTCGACCGGGCGGCCGACAGCCGTTGAGAGGACCGAGTATTTGTTATTGTCGAAACGGACCGTGCAGGTCTTCGAGACCGAGGCCGGAACGCAGTGAAAGCCGTCGAACGGACCGACATAGGGGACGAGGCTGCTGCGTTCGGCTTCGAACATCTGCCAGATCGTCTGGTCGGCCTGTTCCGGATGGTTATGCGCTTTGGCATAGGCGACGCATTTGTCGAGCAGCCAAACGTTCAATTCCTCAAGGCTCTTAACCCTCAGGCGCGGCGTGAAGAAGCGTTCGCGCACCAGGCCAACCTGGTTCTCGACCTGGCCCTTCTCCCAACCAGACGCCGGGGTGCAGGCGACAGGCTGAACAAGGTAGTGGCTGCACATCTGCAGAAAGCGGCGATTGTATAGCCGCTCCTTGCCCACGAACACCGCCTCCACCGCCGTCTTCATGTTATCGTAGATGCCACGCGTGCAGGTACCACGGAAGAAGGCAAACGCCTTGTCGTGGGCGTCAAACACCATCTCCTGGCTCTCGCGCATATAGGCACGTGCAAACATCATGCGGCTGTGGCAGAGCCGGACATGAGCAACCTTCACGGTCGTCGTCGTGCCGTTGATCAGCACGATCTCGTGGCTCCAGTCGAACTGGTAGGCTTCGCCGGGTGCATAGTAGAGCGGCACATAGGCCTGCGCCGTCGCTGATCCCCGGTTCTTCGCCCAACCCTTGGCGTAACGGCGGATCGCATCATAGCTGCCGTCATATCCGAGCGCTCGAAGCTCCTCGTAAATCCGGATCAGCGTTAGCCGTTCGCGCGATGGCCTGCCTTCGTTCGTCGCAAGAAACCGCTCGATCTCCGCCTGCCAGGCCCCCGTCTTTGGCAAAGGCTGCCGCTCGCGCTCGTAGGAGAAGTCGGTCTCGTCGCTGCGCAATATCTTGCGGACCGTGTTGCGGGAAACATGCAGTTCACGGGCGATCTTCTTCATCGACCAACCTTGAACATGAAAGGCCCGCCGGACGCGCGCAATCGTATCCACTCGCTTCAACTCCCTCTCCATCCGCCGTCAAAAGACGGATGGTCAGATAAATCCGAAGGGGGTCAAAATTGGACGCCGATTACCCCGCTAATGGGGTCAATTTTGCACGCCGGAACACAGGGTGTGGCGGCTCGAACGCCTGGCGGTCTTACCTATACCCAGGTCATCGACCTGATCGGGGGGATCAGCAAGCGGGGCAGAATTGCCGGGTTCGATCTTGTCGAACTCTATCCTCCCGCTGACATTGATAACCTCTCCGCTTTGACCGCAGCACGTCTTGTCGTCAATGTCATTGGCGCTATCGTTCGGCAGGGATGACATTCGAGCCTGCCGCTAAATTATTTGAGCGTTACAAATACAAAACCCCGGAGTTGCCCCCGGGGTTTTGTTCATATTCAGGCATTCAATCGCTCTCAGCTAAACCGGCCTGCCGCATGCGCGAGCATGGTATAAACCTTGCCGGTGTCGGACGTCAGGTAGGACTGGGTGATCGACTTGTCGCGGTCGGTACGGGCCACGTCGGACAGCAGCTTTTCGAAATCGGCGATATAGCGGTCGACGGCAGTGCGGAATTCCGGTTCGCGGTCGTATTTACGCTTGATTTCATCAAAGGTCTGCTGGCCCTTCAGCGTGTAGAGGCGACGGGTGAAGACGTCGCGCTCGCCGCGCTGGTAGCGGCGCCACAGATCGACCGAGGCATCGTGATCGATGGCCCGGGCAATATCGACCGAAAGTGAATTCAGCGATTCGACCATATGGCGCGGGTTGCGGCTGTCATTGCTGCGCGGAGCTTCCCCAGCTGGGCGAGTGGCGCGGGCAGGCGAGGTGATCGTCTGTTCCTCACGCGAAGCGCCGCGCAATAGGTCGCTGATCCAGCCGCCGGAGCCTTCGCCCGCAGCCGATGCTGGCTGTTCGCTTTGCAGGCTGCCACGCAGGCCAAGAGGGCTGACGGCAGGGCGTGGGGTTTGCTGAGGGGCTGGCGCGGCCGAAATTGCCGGACGGGCAGGGACAGGAGCTGGTGCGGGCTGTGGGGCTGGAGCCTGGGCCTGAACAGTCGGTGCTGGGCGAGCCGGTTGCGGCTGAACAGCAGCAGGGGCAGGCGCGGCAGCGCGAGGCGCTGGCGTGGAAATTTCCAGCTGCTGGGCGCTACGACCCACCAGTTGTGAAATATCCTGCAAGGCCTTGATCTGCTCGGCAACAGCACGACGCATGGCGCCGGCGCTTTCCTTGGCTTCTTCCGGCAGGTCGAAGGCGCCGCGCTTCAGTTCGGTACGGGTCAGGTCAAGTTCCTGGCGGATTTCCTGGGCCGAACGACGGATCTCGTCGGTGGCGCCGGAGAAGCGGCCAAGGGCATCCTCGACAGCCGACCGCACGGCTTCGCGCATCTGGTTGGCGGTGCCATCGGATTTCTGGCCGGCCTCTGCCAGAATACGGTCGACATCGGCGAGCGATGAAGACAGGCCACCGCGCAGGCGGTTTGCCAACTCGCTGGAGCGCTTTTCTGCGTCACCCAAGGTGCGCTCAATGGCGCGGGTGGCATCTTCACCAGCCGAAAGCAGTGAGTCGCGCATGGAGCCCGCGGCGGACTTGGCTTTCTGTTCGGTTTCTCCGAGGATCTGGCCGATATCCGCAAAGGATGTCTCAATCCCCTGACGCAGGTTTCCGGCTACCTGGCTGGAGCGCTGCTCAGCCTGGCTGAAGGCGCCATCGACCATGCCGGCCAGCGACTTCATGGTATTCTCGATCTCTTCCGACCGCTTGACGATGCCGATGGAAAGGTCGCGCAGAGCCTGCTGACGCTCCTCGAGCGTGCCTGCAAGGTTGGACTGCGCCGCGCCGAGCAATTCGGACGCCTGACCAAGCACTTTCGCATGATCGCCGAACCGGCCGACAATGCCCGTCACCTGAGATAGGGCCTGGTTGGAGACATTCGACAGCCGCTCCAGATTGCTTTCCAGCAACCGGCCAGACGTCGCCAAGACATCGGCGGCCTTGTGGGTGGTCGCGGCCAGGCGGTCAGTCGTTGCGCCAAACTGGCGGTCGGCATTGGCCATGGACTGGGCGGCCTGTTCGACGACGGCGTGCAGCGTCTGGTTGGTTTCGCTGATGCGGTCGATCATCTCGCCAGCGCTGGATGTCAGGCTGTTTTCCGCAGCATTCATCTGGCGAGCGGCTTCGGCGGCACGGGCTGCCAGAGCATCGGCCAGCTTGGCATTTTCCTGGCGCAAGCTGTGCGCACTCTGGTCGGCAGCCTGGGCGATCCGTTCGACGGCATCGCGGCCAACCTGGGCGTATTGCTCGACGGTCGGCTTGGCTTTTTCCTCGATCAGGCGCGCCAATTCCGATGTGCGGCCGGACAGCATCGAATTCAGCTCGCGGGTGCGCTCGTCCAACGTGGTGCGAATGGCATTGCCACGAGCGTCCAGCGCCTTATCAACACTGTCGAGAGCGTCGGTCATATCGCCGGTTGTTGCCGACAGCGCCGCGCGGATTGCCGTGGCGCGCTCTTCCAAGGCCTTTTCGGCATCGGTCAACGTCCCGGCGATAGCGCCTGCCTTGGCAGTGATGGTGGCTTCGGCTGCCGAAACCTTGCTGACGATGGCATCGCCAGCATCCGAGAAGCTTTGGGCAATCTGTGCGCCCTGACCGGCAAGCCGGTTCTGGGTGTCGGAGATCCGGCGTGTCAGGTCTTCCGCCTGTTCGCGAACCGAACGGGTGAATTCCTCATTGCGGGCATTCATGGTCTCGGAGAATTCCTGGCCTGTCCGGCCCAGCAATTCGGCGGATTTCTGCGCCTCGCTGTCAATCTCACGGGTGGCACCGATAACGGCTTCGCGCAATGATGAGGCGAGACCCGCAGCCTTGCCCTCGATGGTGTTGTTCACATTCTGCAAGCCGATATTCAGCGCGCGGTCCATGGTCGACAGGCGCTCATCGATAACAGACGTGCGGCTGTCAAATGTGTCGGCAACACGCTGCGTGGCATCGCCGAGTGTCTGCTCGATACGCTGGGTTGCATCCGTGGTGACGCGCTCCAGATCGGAGACTTTTTCGGAGAGTTTGGCGGCAACATTGTCACCGGCATTGCTGACCTTGAGGTCGACGCCTTCGAGGCTGCCCTGAATACGCTGTTCGAGACTGCCGAGGCTGGTCTCGATCCGGGTGCCGGTTTCGGACAACCGGTTGGCGACGCCGTCCAGCGAGCCTTCGACCCGTGTGGAGAACTCTTCTGCCGTGCGGCTGATTTCGCGGGCAGCCTGACCGAATTCTCCGGCGATGGCACCAGCCGAACCGCGCAGCCTGTCCTGAAGATCACGGCTTGAAGCGTCGATGGTGGAGCGCAGATTGTCCTGCTGCTCTTCCAGCGACATTTCCAGCATGCCGGCGCTGGCGGCGATCGAGGCGCCGATGGCCATGCCCTGTTCGTTGAGGGTTTCTTCCAATCCGCTCCGGGCATTCTGCAAGGCATTGGTGATAGCATTGCCACGCTCGTCCAGCGTCTGGCGCAGGCGATTGTGATTGTCTTCGAAGGTGGTTTCCAGCCGCGAAACACTGCCGGTAATGTCACTCTCGATCCGCGAGACGCCAGACCCCAAGACTTGCTCAACCCGGTCGGTCGAGCGGCCAAAGACCTGCTCGACGCGGTCGGTGGATTGCCCAAGGGTTTCCGTCAAACGGCTGGAATGGGCTTCCAGTGACTGTTCAAGACGGCCCTGGTTTTCTTCATAGGCGGCCCTGATATCATCAGCCTTGTTGCCGAAGGCGAGCGCCATGCGCAGATCGGCTTCCGTGGCGGTATCCATGACCTGATTGATACGGCTGTCGAGCATTTCGGCCAGACGACCGTGATTTGCCTCATAGGCTTCACGGATCTGGTCGGCTTTGGATCCAAGTGCTTGCTGCACACGGCTATCGGCAAAACCGACGGTTTCGATCAACTGGCCAAGTTTGGCGTCAATGGTTCCAGCCAGTCTCGCTTCGCTATCTTCATAGACAGAGCGGATCGAATCGACCTTGCTGCCCAGTGCAAACTCGATGCGCATATCGGCTTCTGCCGCCACATCGCTGAGTTGGTCGACTTTGCTGTCAAGAGTCTGTGTCAGGCGGGCCTGACCCTCTTCGTAGACGGCGCGGAGCTGGTCAGCCTTGGAGCCGAAGGCTTGCTCAATACGGCTATCGGCAGTTCCGAGTGTCTCGGTCAGAGCGCCGAGCTTGGCATCGATTGTGCCGGAAAGGCGTGTTTCGCTCTCCTCGTAGACGGCGCGGATCGTGTCCATGCGATTGCCGAGCGCCAGCTCAATGCGCATGTCGGCATCGGAGGCAGCGTCGCTGATTTGCTCGATCTTGCTGTCAAGCGTGCGGGCAAGGCGCGCTTCGCTTTGCTCATAGGCGGAGATAACCTGATCGGCCTTGGTGCCGAACGCCTGTTCGATGCGAACGTCTGCATTGCCAAGCGTCTCGGTCAGGGCACCAAGCTTGGCATCAATGGTGTTCGAAAGGCGGCTTTCACTCTCCTCGTAGACGGCGCGGATCGTGTCCATACGGTTGCCGAGCGCCAGTTCAATGCGCATGTCGGCGTCGGAGGCTGCGTCGCTGATCTGGTCAATCTTGCTGTCGAGTGTGCGGGCAAGGCGCGCTTCGCTTTGCTCATAGGCGGAGAGAACCTGATCGGCCTTGGTGCCAAACGCCTGTTCAATGCGGTTATCGGCATTACCGAGTGTCTCGGTCAGAGCGCCAAGCTTTGCATCGATTGTGCTGGCCAAACGGCTTTCGCTGTCTTCATAGACGGCGCGGATTGTGTCCATGCGGTTGCCGAGCGCAAGTTCGATGCGCATATCGGCCTCGGTCGCTGCATCGGTGATCTGGTCAACCTTGCCGTCGAGCGTACGGGTAAGGCGCGCCTCGCTTTCTTCATAGGCCGCACGGATCGCATCCGCCTTGTTGCCAAAAGCAGCCTCGACACGGCTATCGACGGCAAGGGCCGTCTGTTCGAGTTGCTCGACCTTGGCATCGAGAACTGATGTCAGCCGCTCATGGTTTGTTTCATAGGCGGCACGGATCGCATCGGCCTTGTCGCTGAGAGCGGCCTCGATGCGGGCGTCGGCACCATCGGCGGCCTCTATGATCGTCTGTGCCTTGCGGTCCAGCGTGTTAGCAAGACGGGTTTCGGACGAGGTGACAGCTTCGACAATGCCGGAAGAGGCATTTTGCAGCAGGTCGGAAATGCGATCATGGCTGCCAGTGAGCTGGTTGATCACCGCTTCCGAGCGGCTGCCCAGCGTTTCGTCAAAACGGGTCTGGCTGGTGTTGAGGGCTTCGGTCAAGGCTGTGCCACGTTCGGCCATGATCTGGTCGATGCGGCTCTGGGCGTTGGAAATCGTTTCGTCCAGTTCGCGGCGGCGCCGCTCGAGGGCGTCCGCCAGTTCCCGCGAATGGCTGGAAAGGGCTTCGGTCAACGCTTCCTGGTTGCCGCCAAGGGTTGCGGCCAGCGCGAAAGACTGGTCGGTCATCGTATTGCCGAGGCGGTCGATCGAGGTCGTCAGGATGCCATCAATGGTTTCCGAGCCACCCGCCATGGTCTCGTTGATCCGAAGCAGGCTTTCGCTCAACTTGCTGTCGAGCGTGCCGGCACGCTGATCGAACGCGGTGGCGAATTCAGTCATCCGGTCGTCGAACGTGGCGTTGATCTGGCCAATCGTCGCCTGCATCCGGTCTTCAAACAGGCCGGAGCGGATGTCGATATCAACAAGCGCATCTTCGGCATTGGTTTGCAAGCTCTGGCGGAACGAAACCGATTTTTCCTCAAGAGAGGCGTTGAGGCGAGACAGCGCGCTATCCAGACTGCCGCTGATCGACGCTTCACCCTGGGTGAAGCTCTGGGCAATTTCGCGGGTGCGGGCGACCAGCGTTTCGTTCAACTGACGAGCGCGATCGTTGAGTGCCGCATTGAGCTTTTCGGTATTGGCGTCAAGCGTCGAGGCGCGGGTTTCAAACTGGCGCAGGATTTCTTCGCCGTGAGTAGACATCGAGCCTGTGAGGGCCTGCAAACGGTTGTCGAATTCGCTCGACAGCGAGAAACCGGCGGCACCCAATGTCTGGACCATTTCGTCGGTCTTGGCGGTCAGCAGCGATCCAAGCGTCGTGGCGGCGGTGTTGGATTTCTCCATGATCGTTGCGGCGCGCATATCGATCATCGAGGCAAAAGCCTCGCCTGATGTCGCCAGTCGAATGCCGATTTCTTCTGTCGCCAGCGACAGATCTTCCTTCAACTGGTCATGGGCACCCACGATGGAGGAGCGGATGCGATCGGCATGGTTGACGATGGCGTCACGTTCTGCGGACAATTCCTGAACCAGGCTGCGAACCCGAAGCTCGTTATCGGTATAGCTGCGCTCCAGCGCGGTCACCTCGGAATGAACCAGGGTTTCCAGCTCGGTGGCGCGCGCGATGGTGCGCTCAATGCCCTCGTTCATCGCCGAGACTTCGCGGCGCACGGCCTGACCGACCGACATGATACGCTCGGAGGCGACGGTTTCTGGCTCGGACAGGCGCAAGGCGACTTCTGCCATGGAGCGGGCGGCGTTGCGCATGTCCTGCGCCCGCGACATCATGATGGCAAAGGAAAAGAACACGAAGATCGGCAGGACAGTGCCAACGAGAATGGCGATAATGCCCGGATTGGCGAAAATGGCGGCAGCGCCGCCGCTCCAGATCTGGGAGCCATAGAGCAATTGCGACAGAGCCAGGCCACCGGCGCCCCAGAGAATCGAAACGATGGTGGCATTGCGCAACGCGCCGCCCATCGATCCGGCATCAAGCGATTTCAACACGGCGGATGAGCTGCGGCGGGACGCATCGTTGGCAGGGGCAAGGGAAGGGGACTTAGGCGCAGGATCGGCGGTCGTAGCGGAAGCAGGCTTTGGAGCCTTGGCAGCTTTTGCCTGGGCCGCGGCCCGCAGCCGCTCTTTTTCATTGGCTGTCGTATCCGCTTGCGGCGCGGAGGTCCGTGGTGCAGGCCTGGTCTGTCTCGGTGTGTCGGACACTTTTGCCTCCGCCGCTACAGGCGCGGGGCCACGCACTGGCGTATCGTCTTCTTCCTCGAAGTCGATCCTCAGGGCTGCCTCGAGGGCCTGGAAAGCGCTATCGTCAATCGACTCGCTTGTCTTTTTGGTCGCCATAGGTACGCCTCGCTTACGCCTACTCAGGCCGCATTGCCCGACCGGATTGCTTATAAGGCCCGGCAAACGCGGCTAACACCTTAATCATCCAGTCCCCGCACCCATTTGGCCGGTTTTCCCGGCCATCCGGACTGAATTTCGGCAGATCTCGCCGGATTTGCGCTCAATTCCCTGGCCTGCAATGGTCATCCATAGCACTACAGGGTCTAGCAGCAAAGCCTAAGGCTAAATCTGCCTTTCTACCCGTTCCGTAGTGACACATTCCAGATACTGTTACAATTAACGGCACGGCTTATCCCAAAGAGATATCAAGCTTATTAACACAATTTAAAGGATCTCAGGCCGCGAAAACACATAATCTGACGGCCTTTAACGGAAATTAACCATAAGGATAAATATCCGCGGCCGTCTGGCCCGAATTTAACCCCAATCCCACGATTGACAACCATCCTGAATATGAGAACCGTATCATAACAAAAAGGATCTTAAGGGTCATGGCTGCCGTCAATATCGCTTTCGAAGCTCCAGAAGTACAATCCGGACTGAGCCCGTCCAAGGCACGACCGATCGATCTGGTCCATCTTGCCACGCAGACCATGGGCGATAAGGCCTTGGAAATCGAGGTTTTGCAGATGTTTGCAAAGCAGGCGCGCAGCTGTCTGCAGGGTCTCGCCAACGCGTCCGCTGATCCGGTTGCCATCGCCCATCGCCTGAAGGGTGCGGCCAGTGCCGTCGGTGCCTTCAAGGTGGCAGAAGCTGCTGCCGAAGTCGAAGGCAAAGGCCCCGATGCAGCCCGGATTGCGGCGATTACCGCAACTGTGGTTGAAGCCGAGCATTTCATTCTGAAGCTTTGCCGTATCTGAACCGTCGTGATGTGTCCGCGCCAGTCAAGGCTTACAGGTTGCTATGCACCGGTTGACTGGTCTGCGGATTTGTCAGAAGACTGCGCGCCTGACGGCTGCGCCGGCCGCTGATATCAGCGGCCTTGTTCATCCGGTCAGAGTGTCGTCTTTGTCTTCATCGCCGTGACGTGCTGACTGTTGCGCACGGCGTGCTCTTCAAGCCCCGGATAGATCCCATGACCCAGTTGACCATTGTCGCCTTTGATGGCACCCGCTTTGACCTTGATGCCGCCGATGGCTCGACCGTGATGGAAAATGCCGTGCGCAATTCTGTTCCCGGTATTGATGCCGAATGCGGCGGCGCCTGCGCCTGCGCCACCTGTCATGTCTATGTGGATGAGGCCTGGGTGGAAAAGACCGGCGGTCCGGCGCCGATGGAAGAGGATATGCTGGATTTCGCCACTGATGTGCGGCCCAATTCCAGGCTTTCCTGTCAGATCAAGATCGGCCCGGCGCTGGCCGGTCTTGTGGTGCATGTGCCGGAGCGCCAGGGCTAATCCACTCATCCAGTTTTCCCCTGTGAGAAACGCGTGACTTCTCACAGGAATACATGGAGGATTTCTGCTCTATCAGTCGTGATGGGCTTTCGTTTTCGTATAGCGATATTTCAACAGCCTCATGATCCGGTCGTTGAAATTAACCGCTTCGATGCGGTCAAACCGCAACTGGTCGGCGTCGTGTTCCTGCGTGACCTGATCGGTCAGCACTGAGACCTCTTCCTGAAGCTCTTCGCAGGTGGTGGCGCTGGGCAGAGCCTTTAACTTTTGATCGAGGTCGCGGGCGTGCTGCACGGCGATCTCGGCATGGCGGGATTCGTGGCGATTAATATCGGCCGATAGCGTATCCCAGATCAATCCCAGTTGCGGATTGGCCGATCCGCGGTTTTTCCAGCGTGGCACAATCACCTTGATCGATACCGTCACTTTGATATTGCCAATCGCACAGCTGCCCCGATGACGAACATAGTCCATGGTGCCGCCAAAACGGATGCGGGTCGCGCCCGGGTGGCGGGTTCCGGTGCTGACCGTGTGCGGCCCCTTGCGCTCCAGTTCGTGGTCGAGATCAGTCGCTGTCCGCCCGCCAATCGGGAAATAGACGGTTGATTTGCGGACAATGGTTTCCGCCTGCGCCATGTCTGCCGTGCCGATGACAACGAGTACCACGCCGGAGACGATCACGCGGGAGACGAGCGCGGCACAAACCAGAGTGCCTTTTCTTTTGACCATTGAACGTATCCACGACATTGAACTTGGTCCCGGTTTGGGGCATACAGCGCCGACATCGACCTGATGTGCCAGCCATTCTGAACAACCCTTGTTTTTCAAGGTGATCTTCACTGCGAATTTCAGCCGTTTCAAGGAAAGGCCGCATAAATCCCCGAACCCGACCGGATTTAAGGAAATATGCAGCTGGCATAAAGTGTTACGGCCAGTCTTGTTGCCTTGTATATGGCGTCCTGCGCCGTCTCGGCAACGGTCTTTTCTGCAAGGCATGAGGAAACCGCGTGAAGATCTCAACTCAGCAATGGCGTCTGGCCCATGGCCGCAGCTTGACGCTCGGGTCTCAGGCCCGCCTGATGGCGATCGTCAACGTCACCCCGGATTCGTTTTCGGATGGCGGCGCCCATTCCAGCCGTGACGAGGCCCTGCGCTTTGCGCTGCAATGTCTCGAGGATGGCGCCGATATCCTCGATATCGGTGGCGAATCGACGAGGCCGGGGGCAGATGCCGTCTCCGCCGCTGAGGAGCAGGACCGCATCCTGCCGGTCATCGAATCTCTGGCACGCGAAACCGATGCGCTGATCTCGGTAGATACCTATCGGGCCGAGACCGCGCGGCTGGCGCTGGCGGCCGGTGCCCATATCATCAACGATGTGTATGGTTTGCAGCGCGAGCCGGAGATTGCCGATGTGGCTGCCGCAGCCGGGGCAGGACTCTGCATCATGCATACCGGCCGGGGCCGCGACGTGCTGGCCGATCCGATTGCCGATCAGCGGCTGTTTTTCGAACGCTCGCTTGCTATCGCCCGTAATGCAGATGTAGCAGCAGAGACGATTGTGCTCGATCCCGGCTTCGGCTTTGCCAAGGAAACCGTGGGGGCCAATATCGGTCTGATGGCGCGTTGCAATGAATTGCTCGATCTGGGCTATCCGCTGTTGGTGGGGACGTCGCGCAAGCGCTTCCTCGGCACGTTGACCGGGCGCGACGCCGCGGGGCGTGATGCGGCAACGGCGGCAAGCTCGGTTCTGCTAAGACTACAGGGGGCTGCCATATTCAGAGTACATGATGTAAGGACAAATCGCGATGCCCTGGCAGTGGCGGATGCAATGCTAACCATGGCCCCCGATGACGGGCCCGCCGCGCAGGCGCGGCTGCGGGAAGGACGGATCGATGGCTGACACCTATACAATCACCCTGAAGAATTGCGGGTTTTTCGCCCGTCACGGCCTGCATGAGCAGGAGAAATTTCTGGGGCAGCGGTTTTTCATCGATGCCGAACTGGAGCTGCGGTTTTCCTCGGCGCTGGAAACCGATGAATTGGCCGGAACGGTGGATTATGGCGTGGCCTTCAACCTCATTGAAGAGATCGTCACCGGCAAACGGCGCTATCTGATCGAGGCTTTGGCGCTGGATATCGCTAAATCGCTCTGTGATCGGTTCGAACAGATCCTGCGGGCGAAAATCACTGTGCGCAAGCCGAGCGCGCCGATTACTGGCATGCTCGATTATGTCGAGGTTTCCGTTGACCATCATCGATAAGCGCGCCCCAGTGATCGCAGCGCTCGGGCTGGGTGGCAATATCGGCGATCCCGCGCATGCCATGGCAGCAGCATTGAAAGCCCTGGATGAGCGCCCGGATTGCACGGTGTTGGCGGTCTCGCGCCTTTATCGTACACCGCCCTGGGGAAAGCTGGATCAGGCGGATTTCTTCAATAGCTGCGCGCTGGTCAGCACCACATTGCCGCCCTCCGCGCTGCTTTCGGTTTGTCTGGAGCTTGAGCGGGTGATGAAACGCGAGCGTCGGGAGCGCTGGGGACCGCGCACGCTCGATATCGATATTCTGCTCTATGGTGACCAAAATATCGAGGAGGATCACCTGTCGATCCCGCATCCGCGCATGGTGCAGCGAGCTTTCGTCCTTCAGCCGCTCTGCGATATCGGCAGTGACCTTGTGGTAGAGGGCAGATCGGTGGCCGATTGGCTGGGGCAGGCTGACGCCCATGATATCGTCGTCGCCGATACCGATCCGCTTTGGTGGAAGAGGGGCTGATACCTGGAGTCTGTCAGGCTCACACTGAACCAGGCGAACTCCAGATTCTTTTGTTTTCGTTTGTCTTTTCGGAAAAACCGGGTTCCACTTTTCCCTGACAAACTCTGGAGGCGTTGAAGATCGCGCTTGGTATTCCTTCATAGGAAAAGGCCGACAAAGCTCCGAATTTGTCGACCTTTTTAGTAGAGCCTGCTAACTTATAGAAAAGCCGCTTCTACTGCATCATTCCTTAAATGGGAGGAGAAAATTATGCAGTAGATTTAACGTGTTACAGCGTCCTTTGTGCGTTTTAACGCATGGCGCTGTCGCGGTTCAAACCTCCACTTTCGGTGAAGGCCTTGAATTTATGGCCGCTGCGGCTTGCAGGGAGCCTTAGAACCCACACCGCAGGTCGTCATCGGATCGACGGACTTGCCGCGATGCTGTTTTGCCGCTTTTTGAGGAGGCAGCTTGTTTTGATGCGTGCGCTCGTGGTTGGCAGCTTTCTTCTGTACTGGTTTGCCAGGCTTCGATTGGCAATCGCTCATGCCGCCCTTAACGCAACGATCGCTGTTCGGTGCCTGGGCAAAGCCCTGGTTAGCAGAGAGGATCAGGGCAGAGGCAAGGGCAAGGCTGGTGAGAAAACGGGTCAATGGATCTTCCTATTCTGTCGCTTACACATAAGACGCCGGTAGGCGGATAGTCGATGATACGAAGTGCTTACTATAACATAATTGGTAGGTATAACAGCTTATTTTTAAATCTCGAACCGAAGGGATAATTTCGAATTCAGTGAAAATCAGTTCGAGAACAACCAAAAGTCGCATCTTTTGGCGGTAAAATTGGCTGCATACAGCATGGTTCCTGCCGCCCGAGCAAGCGGGGCGGCAGGGTCGTTAAGCTGTGCAGTTTCTTACTCGGCAGCCTCCGCATACTCGCTCATCGGCGGGCAGGTGCACACCAGATTGCGGTCGCCGTAGACATTGTCCACGCGGTTGACGGAAGACCAGTATTTGTCCACGCGGAACGCGCCCGGCGGGTAGCAGGCCTGATCGCGGCTGTAGGGACGATCCCACTCGCCGACCAGATCTTCCACCGTATGCGGTGCGTTTTTCAGCGGGTTGTTGGTCTTGTCCATCCGGCCATCTTCAATGGCGCGGGCTTCTTCGCGGATCGCCAGCATGGCTGTGCAGAAGCGGTCCAGTTCGGCTTTGGTTTCCGATTCTGTTGGCTCGATCATCAGCGTGCCAGCCACCGGCCAACTCATGGTGGGGGCGTGGAAGCCGCAGTCTATCAGGCGTTTGGCAACGTCATCGACTGTTACGCCAGCGCTGTCGGCCAGCGGGCGGGTGTCGATGATGCACTCGTGCGCCACCCGGCCAGAAGCCGAGGTGTAGAGAACATCATAGGCCCCGGTCAGGCGAGCAGCGATGTAATTGGCGTTGAGAATGGCAACCTTGGTGGCTTGTGTGAGGCCTTCGCCACCCATCATCAGGCAGTAGGACCAACTGATGGGAAGGATGGACGGCGAGCCATAAGGGGCGGCTGAAACAGCACCGGGGCGGCCATCGGTTTCCACATGGCCGGGCAGGTAAGGGGTGAGATGGGCTTTGACGCCAATAGGACCCATGCCCGGACCACCGCCGCCGTGCGGAATGCAGAAGGTTTTGTGCAGGTTGAGGTGGGAAACGTCCGAGCCAATATCGCCGGGGCGAGCAATGCCGACCATGGCGTTCATATTGGCACCATCGAGATAGACCTGCCCGCCGTGGGCGTGGGTGATCTCGCAGATTTCCCGCACGGTTTCTTCAAACACGCCGTGGGTGGAGGGGTATGTGATCATGCAGCAAGACAGGTTTGCGGAGTGCTGTTGTGCCTTAGCGCGGAAATCGGCCAAGTCCACATCGCCATTGTCCAGCGCTTTCACCGGAACCACCAGCATGCCTGCCATTTGAGCAGATGCCGGGTTGGTGCCATGGGCCGATGTTGGAATGAGGCAGACGGTGCGGCGCGTATCGCCCTTGGCAAGGTGATAGTTGCGGATGGTCAGAAGACCCGCATATTCGCCTTGTGCGCCGGAGTTTGGCTGCATCGAAATTGCATCATAGCCCGTGACGGCGCAGAGCTTTTCCGAGAGATCGTCGATCATTTCCTTATAACCCAAGGCCTGATCTGTTGGGGCAAAGGGGTGGATGTCGGAAAACTCCGGCCAGGTGATCGGCAGCATTTCGGCTGTGGCGTTCAGCTTCATGGTGCAGGAGCCAAGCGGAATCATCGCCCGGTCCAGCGCCAGATCGCGGTCTGACAGGCGGCGGATGTAGCGTGTCATTTCGCTTTCCGCGCGGTTCATGTGGAAGATCGGGTGCGTCAGATACTGGCTGGTGCGCAGCAGGCTGGTGGGCAGGCGATAATCCGGGGTGAAATCACCCACCGCGAAATTGCCGCCAAAGGCACGCCAAACGGCTTCCAGCGTGGCAGGGCGCGTGCGCTCATCCAGCGAGATGCCGATTTTTGTGGTGCCGACTTTGCGCAGGTTGACGCCTTCAGCCACGGCTGCGCGCAGGATCAGGCCCTGCATATGGCCCACTTCCAGCGTGATGGTGTCGAAGAAGGTTTCCGGCTCAATGGTAAAGCCAAGCTTTTCCAAGCCCTTTGCCAGCAAAACGGTTTTTTGATGCACCTGCTGGGCAATGGCCTTCAAGCCTTGCGGACCATGGAACACCGCATACATCGAGGCCATTACCGCCAGCAGCACTTGGGCTGTGCAGATGTTGGAGGTGGCCTTTTCGCGGCGGATGTGCTGCTCGCGCGTTTGGAGCGACAGGCGATAGGCGCGGTTGCCGCGCGAATCCACCGATACGCCCACCAAACGGCCCGGCATGGACCGCTTGATGGCATCCTTCACCGCCATATAGGCAGCATGTGGTCCACCATAACCCACGGGAACGCCAAAGCGCTGGCTGGAACCGATGGCAATATCGGCACCCATTTCACCGGGGGATTTCAGCAAAAGCAGCGCCAGTGGATCAGCTGCCACAGCGGCAATGGCTTGGGCATTGTGCAGCGCGTTGATCAACGAGGTAAAATCGCTGACATGGCCATGGGTGCCGGGATATTGAAACAGCGCGCCAAACACTTCGCCGGGGTTGAGGTCGGTGAAGGGATTGCCGACCACGACGCCCCAGCCCAAAGGCTCTGCGCGGGTCTGGATCACAGCAATGGTCTGCGGATGGCAATTGGCATCGACAAAGAAGGATTTTGCCTTGGATTTTGCCACGCGCTCTGCCATGGCCATGGCTTCGGCCGCAGCCGTTGCCTCATCCAGCAAGGATGCGTTGGCCACATCCAGCCCGGTCAGATCGCAGATCATGGTTTGGAAGTTGAGCAGGGCTTCCAATCGGCCTTGGGAGATTTCTGGCTGGTAAGGCGTATAGGCGGTGTACCACGCCGGGTTTTCCAGAATATTGCGCTGGATCACTGGCGGCGTGATGGTGCCGTAATAACCCTGACCGATCAGTGAGGTCAAAGCCTTGTTCTTGTTGGCGGTTTCGCGCAGCTTGTCCAGCGCTTCGCGCTCGCTCATCGCTTTGCCCCACACCAGCGGCGTGGATTGGCGGATTGAGGCGGGAACGGTTGCGGCAATCAGCCCGTCAAGGCTGTCATAGCCCACGACCTTTAGCATCTCATCCATTTCAGCCGGAGAGGGGCCGATATGGCGGCGATTGGCAAAATCGTAGGGCTGGTAATCGGTAAACTGAAATTCTGTGGGCGTGGTCATGCGATCAGCTCGTTGTAAGCGGCTTCGTTCAGGAGGGTTTCGGCGTCAGTAGGATTGGCGAGCTTCAGCTTGAAGAACCAGCCAGCGCCACGCGGATCGGAATTAACCAGCGATGGATCATCGACAATCGCCTGATTGATCTCGGTCACTTCGCCATCCAGCGGACAATAAACGTCGGACGCTGCCTTGACGCTTTCAACCGTTGCGGCCTGACCGTCTTTTGCAAACGTGCTACCTACTTCTGGCAGCTCTACAAACACCAGATCGCCAAGCTGTTCAGCGGCGTGGGCGGTAATGCCAACCGTGGCGATATCGCCTTCAATTTGCAGCCATTCATGTTCAGAGGTGAATTTCAACATGGGAGGTCCTTTTCGGGAGCTGGGATGGGTTTGGAAATGGAAATGGTGTGCCGTGGGATACCCCCCTCTGGTCTGCCGACCATCTCCCCCTCAAGGGGGGAGATCAGGGATGTCACTGATTGTTTTAAATCTTTGGCGGCATCACAAGAGGATAGCATTCCGACGCTGAAATTGGGACGAACAGGCCACCCCCACCCAATCTCCCCCCTTGAGGGGGAGATGTCCGGCAGGACAGAGGGGGGTAAAACCTTGCTCATCGCTCAACAATCAGCGCTTATAGGTGGGCGTAATAAACGGCAGGGTGGCAACAGTTACAGGCAGATATTTGCCGCGTACCTCTGCAAAAAGCTGGGTTCCAACATTGGTGTGATCGGCAAGCACATAGCCCATGGCAACGGGGCCTTCGACCGTGGGGCCAAAGCCGCCGGAGGTGACTTCGCCAACCTCAACCTTGCCTTCTGCATCAGCAAACAGTTTGGAATGGCCGCGCACGGGGGCTTTGCCTTCGGGCTTCAGGCCAACGCGGCGGCGTGAGGTTCCGTTGGCCAATTCCGCCAGAATGCGCTGCGCGCCGGGAAATCCACCTTCACGATCACCACCTGCGCGGCGGGCTTTTTGAATGCCCCATTCAATCGCGCCTTCCACCGGGCTGGTGGTGGTATCAATGTCGTTGCCATAGAGGCAAAGGCCAGCTTCCAGCCGCAGGGAATCGCGGGCGCCAAGGCCAATCGGCTGACAATCCGGATGATCCAGCAGCACTTTGGCCAGCGCTTCGGCCTTCTCAGCAGGCACGGAGATTTCAAAGCCATCCTCACCGGAATAGCCAGAGCGCGAGACAATGCAGAGCGTATCCAAAAGCGGAATTTCGCGCACATCCATAAACTTCATGCCGGAGACGCCAGCCCAAAGCTCACCAAGAACAGCCTCAGCACGCGGGCCTTGCAGCGCCAGAAGGGCGCGGTCTTCCAAAACCTCAATGGTGCAGTTCTCCGCAAGATGCGCCCGCATATGGGCAATATCAGCATCCTTGCAGGCCGCATTGACCACCACAAACAAATGATCGCCGCGATTGGTGATCATCAGATCATCCAGAATGCCGCCATCTTCATTGGTAAAAAAGCCATAGCGCTGACGCCCTTCTTTGAGGGCCAGAATATCCACCGGAACCAGCGTTTCCAGCGCAAGTGCTGCATCTTCCACCTTACCAGATTTTGGCTTGAGCCGCACTTGCCCCATGTGGGACACATCAAACAGGCCAGCGTTGGCGCGGGTGTGCAGATGTTCCTTCAACACGCCAGCGGGATATTGCACCGGCATGTCATAGCCAGCAAATGGCACCATGCGGGCACCAAGCGACAGGTGAAGATCATAAAGGGGGGTGCGTTTGAGGGCGAGATGGTCGTCCAAGAGGCGTCTCCACTGTCATGCGCATCGCGCATAGGCTCAAATTCAGGCACGGTTGTGCCGGTTCATGAGCCCCCTCTGTCCGTTTGCCTGAGATTGTTATCCCTTCGGCGCGGCTTGGTTTTACAATCAAGCCTCTCTCCAGAGTGCAGTTTACGCCTTGTGGTCCGTTTGCCTGAGAGTTTCCGGGGCGGTTGCTCCTTCGGCACCGGACTGAACCGGATTCTCCCTACAAGGTGATCGCGCAATTATCCGGAGTGGGGGGCTCTTGGCAAGGGCCATCGGTCGTTCTCAGCCAAATTTTTGTCGCAGCGCAGCGTTGTTTGATCCAGGGCAAATGCACGTCCAATGACCGTGATAAAGCAATATTATTATACAGCCTGCGGAAAGGGCACCGGGCGCGGAGATCTCTTGCTTTCCCTCGCCAATTCGCTCAGGTTCCAGATAAGTGCTTTCGGCGCAACGGAGATTGCCGCCGGCAGACTTGGGAGAGAGGAAGACAATAATGACCAAGACATTTTTAGCTTCAGCCATTGTCATCATGCTTGCCGCCAGCGGGGCTGCGTCAGAAGAAATGGATCATGCCGCCATGACGGCAAAGGGCGATATGGCCGCGCCCGCCCAGGCGATTACCGCGACACTTGGATCGCTTAAGATCAGCGATGGCTATTTGAAAGCGATGATCCCAGGTCAACCCGTCGGCGGTGGTTTCGTGACGATCACCAATACCGGCTCCGTGGAAGATAAGCTGATTGCAATCTCATCGCCGCGTGCCATGCGGGTGGAATTGCATGAAATGGTCATGCAAGGCACGATCATGAAAATGCGAAAAATACCAGATGGTTTTGCCATTGCCCCAGGCGCCACATTGAAAATGGAACCGGGCGGTTACCATCTGATGTTCATGGGTGTGCAGATGCCCTTCAAGGCGAACCAGACTATACCGGTAACGTTAACCTTCGAGAAGGCTGGTACGCTCGAACTGGCGATGCCTGTGGTGACGATACGCGGCAGGTAAAACGCCGCGCCAATGGACGCGGCGCCAGTTCATTTCGATAATCGTCCGTCTTCACTCACCATTCGAGACTTGCGGACTTGCGTTTTCGGAGCCTTGCATCAACCGGTTCCAGCATCGACATTGGGTCCATCTTGTTGTCCCGGCAGGGTTCCGCTGCCGGGCGTTTTTTCCCGGTCGATCAAATGTTCCTTGGAATGCGGTCCGGCTGGAAGATTATCAGCCGCTTGTCCGGTGTCGCCAGACTTCGTTCCGGCAGGAATAGGTTTTTCCGTATGTTCGACAGCGTTACGGGCTTTAGCGTCCTTATGCATCGCGAACCTCCTTTATGCAGCATCATCCCTTTAACCAGATCGGTTGAGGGCATCATGCGCCAGGTCTATACGCTGCATCCTGCGAAACTTATGCGCACTCGCGCAGCAGCATGCAGCGTCGATGACAAACGCGGACTGTGTGATGTTGTTCCGGTAAGGCCCCACGGAACAATTGGCACGCGGGGTTCGGTATCACGCTTTCAGGCTTGATTACGCTTTGAGACCGGCATCCTCGGATTCCTGATAGGCCTGTTTGGTTTCTTCCAGGCTGGCGCGGGGTTGCTTGTTTTCACCCGCTTTCATGAAGTGCAAGCCGATGGCCGAGCTATCCCGCAGGGTTTCGATGGCCGTGCGGTTGATGCCTTGCGTCTTGGCGATTGCCTTTTTGACGCTGATCTGCCGGTTGATCTGTTCGACATACGTTGAGCGGCCCGGCTTTTGCACCGGCTTCAACGTATCCGAGATATAGCCGGCCGTGGTGGCCGAAACCGAAAGGACTTGAACCATGGCACTCACATGATCTGTTTAGCTGTTGTCATTTCATCACGACAAATTCTATCGTGACTTAAATAAATGAATCGCATTTTAAAGACCGACCGGATTCCAGCGGTTTGTGTTGAGAAAAACATGCCGGGAAAGCTGTAAACTGCGTTGATTTTTTCTTTGCCCGTCCTGCCGGGTGACGCACAAAGAGATGCAGGAAACAAGCGAGGCCCGGAAAACGATGAAGGACGTGATATATGTTGCCCTTGGCGGCGCGGTCGGGTCGGTGTTGCGATATTGGATCGGCATCGTCACAATCAGGCTATTCGGTCCGTTTCTTCCCTGGGGTACGTTTTCGGTCAATATCATCGGGTCTTTCTGCATCGGATTGTTTGCCGAAATGATCGCCCGCAAGTTTGATGCGTCTGCCGATCTGCGCATGTTGCTGATCACCGGCTTGCTCGGCGGCTTCACCACGTTTTCAGCCTTCATGCTGGATACGGTCAGCCTGGCGGAACGCGGTGACCTTCTCTGGCCGGCCTTTTATGTGGCGGCCAGTATCGGCTTTGGGGTCGGCGCGGTGTTTGCAGGACTTGCAGTGGGCCGCTGGCTTTTCTGATGGCCTGTCTGTTTCAGGCGTTTTTTCACAATCGCGGTTTCACACGGGCGCAGAAATGGGGTAAAGCCAGCCCATAATAGAATTGACAGGGTTTGGCGCGCGCGCGCCCAAGGGAACGAAAGACGTCCTTATGGCAGGCATAGAACATATTACCGTCGGTCCAGACGAGGCGGGCATGCGCCTCGACCGCTGGTTCAAGATCCATTATCCGGGCCTCGGTTTCGGCCCCTTGCAAAAGCTGATGCGCTCCGGCCAGGTCCGTGTCGATGGCGGCCGGGTGAAAACCGACGCCCGCGTGCAGCCCGGCCAGGTGGTGCGTGTACCGCCGATGGATGTCGATGCCAAGACGCCGAAATCCGGGCCGATTGCCTCCCATGATCTGAAACACGCTGGCGATGGTGAATTGCTGGCGCGCATGCTGCTGCATGAGGATGAAAAAGTCTTCGTCCTGAACAAGCCTGCCGGTCTGGCCGTGCAGGGCGGATCCGGCCTCAACCGCCATATCGACCAGATGCTTGAAGCCTGGACCAGTAAGAAGGGCGAAAAGCCGCGCCTTGTGCACCGCCTTGACCGGGATACGTCGGGGGTGCTCGTAGTGGCCCGCACCCGTGGTGCCGCGCAGAAACTGACGGCAGCCTTTCGTGAACGCGACACCAAGAAGACCTATTGGGCGCTGGTCAAGGGCGTGCCGCGCAAGCATGACGATAAGATCTCCACCTGGGTGGTCAAGGAACAGACCGAAGACGGCGACCGCATGCGCATCGCCCGCCACGGCGAAGACGGTGCCGATCACGCGGTTTCCTATTACCGCGTGCTGGAAACAGCGGCGCAAAGCCTCGCCTGGCTGGAAATGGAGCCCTATACGGGCCGTACCCATCAGCTGCGCCTCCACGCCCTGCATATCGGCCATCCGATCATCGGTGATCCAAAATATTATATCGACGATCCCAACTGGGATTTCCCCGGCGGCGTCCAGAAGCGGCTGCATCTACATGCCCGCCATATCGATATTCCCCATCCCGATGGCGGCCGCCTGCGCATCACCGCGCCCTTGCCACCGCATATGGTGCAGACCTGGAACCTTCTGGGCCTGGACATGGAAAATGGCGGTGACTTTGCATGAAACTGGTCCTGTTCGATTGCGATGGTACCTTGATCGACAGCGCTGGGACCATTCACGAGAGCATGCGCCGTACGTTTCTTGCTTTCGGCAAGCCGGAGCCGACGCTTGCTGCGACCAAAAGCATCATGGGCCTGACGCTGGATATCGCCATCGCCCGTATCGACGGCAAGCAGCATGTCGATGACGAAGCGGTGGCCATGCGGGACCATTACAAATCGCTGTTTACCGAAGTGCGCCAGGCACCCGGCTATAGCGAACCGCTGTTTGACGGTATCCGCGCGTTGATCGAGCGGCTGGCTGCGGAAGACGAGATCCTGATCGGTGCTGTGACCGGCAAATCCCGGCGCGGCTTGAACTATGTTCTCGACGCCCACGGTTTTCAGTCCTATTTCACTGTGTCGCGCACGGCGGACGATTGTCCGTCAAAACCGCATCCGGCCATGGTGACGGAGTGCTGCGACGAAACCGGGATGGATTTGAAAGATACCGTGGTGATCGGTGACGCGATCTACGATATGCAAATGGCCAGAAGCGCTGGCGTCAAGGCAATCGGCGTCAGTTGGGGCAGCGCCAGCACCGATCAGTTGAAGGCCAGCGGTGCGCATTTCGTCGTAGATCGGGCTGACGCGCTTCTTGCCCATATTTTGGGGGTGACCCATAATGCGTGATATTTTCGAGGGCCTGACGCCTGAATTGAGCGATCCTGATCCGGTACGCCGGGCGCAGATCCAGATGAAAAAGCCCTTGCCGAAGCGCTTTTATAAAGACGTGACCGTTGCAGCGGGGCAGGACGGTCATGCAGTGCTTCTGGATGGCAAGACGGTCAAGACACCAGCCCGCAACGCCCTCGTGCTGCCGACCGAGCCTTTGGCTGCGTTGGTTGCTGGCGAATGGCAGGAGCAAGGTGAGTTCATCGATCCCGCGACGATGCCGGTTACCCGGCTGGTCAATACAGCGCTTGATGCCGTCAGCGTCAATACTCAAGAGGTGTTGGACGATATTGTCCGGTTCTGCGGCAATGACATGCTGTGCTACCGGGCCGATGCGCCTCAGGAGCTGGTGGAGCGTCAGAGTGTTAAATGGGATCCAGTTTTGGACTGGCTAGCCGACACACATGGGGCACGGGTTCTTCAGACCAGCGGCATCATCTACCAACCCCAGCCATCGGACGCAATCGAGGCATTTGATCGGGCATTGCAGCGCTATCGCGATGGTGTGGCGCTCGCCAGCCTGCACGTGATGACGACTCTGACAGGGTCCGCCATTCTGGCGCTGGCGCTGGCCGATGGCCAGTTGACCTTGTTCGACGCCTGGGATCTCGCCCATCTGGACGAGAACTGGACGGACGAGCACTGGGGCAGCGATATGGAAGCAGAAGCACGGCGCGCGGCCCGCTTTGTCGATATGCAGTCGGCCTATGAGGTGCTGAGGGCTGCGCGCGCTTGAGTTCGATGCTATAGCGGTGTCAGCTCGCCTTTTTGGATTTCACTGGCGGTGCGACCATCTTCACCGAGGATTCCGCCAGGCCATGATGGCCTTCCATATCAACGATCAGGTGCCAATGGGCTTGCTCGGGAACGACGATTTTGACCGGGGCCTTCTTGGCGACACCGCCGGCAAATTTGTAATCCAGCCCTTCCTTGAAGCGCTGGAAATTACTGGCGGTCATAAGTCGGACATTGTTGATGGCATTCAACTGGACTTCCAGAATGGTGCCCGCCCGTAATTCCTTCAGATCGTAATGGGTGAACCGAAAGCTCGGTTTGGTCATGATGGGCCTCCTCCCGCATGAGGCATGATTGTGGTTATCGCGGCCGGTGCGCGAAGCGTGGTTGCATGTCGCTACGATCATTTCAAATCGTATAATCGATCCAAAAATCTCGAAAGAGCCGTGGCTTTTAAGTTCTGCTAAAATAAAACAGGATCATTAAGGAAATCCTAGATGAATGAGGTGGAACTTATCGGTTCGCCACTCGTTCGTGAGTGGGGCTGATGTGAGGGTTTCGCCCCCCCCTATCGGAGCCGGATCGTCGGCCCCCAACCTCTGGTTACCCCGCCCAGGCTATGCCGGGCGGGGTTTTTCATAGCCTTTCAGGCAATTCCTGGAGGTTTGAAGCCCGCCGGTCACACTGCTTCTCTGTCGATATGGGAGGTTTTTTGTGTATCCGGCATCACGGCATAGACGATCAGCGAGACCGCGATACATCCCGACACATACCAGTAGAACCAGCTTTCATGGCCAGCCTGCTTGAACCATAATGCGACATATTCGGCAGTGCCACCGAAGATCGACACGGTGAGTGCATAGGGCAGGCCAACACCCAGCGCCCGAACCCCGGTTGGAAATAGTTCCGCCTTCACCACTGCGTTGATGGCAGTATAGCCTGATACGATAACCAGCGCCGCGACAATGATGAAAAAGGCTTCCAGCGCATTGGAAGCGGTGCTCAGCGTGGTTAGCAGCGGCACGGTGCAAAGCGTGCCGAGTACGCCGAAGGCGATCAAGATCGGTCTGCGGCCAATCTTGTCGGACAGCAATCCGACAAGGGGTTGAAGGCACATGTAGAAAAACAGCGCGCCTGCCGACACCAGTGTCGAATCGTCCTTGCTGAGATGCACGGTGTTCACAAGGAATTTCTGCATATAGGTCGTATAGGTGTAGAAGGCGACAGTGCCGCCCAGGGTCAGGCCAATGACCGTGAAGACCTGCCGTGGATATTTCATCAGTTCGCGCAGTGGATTGGTCCGCACCTTTTCTGAGGCCCGCTGGAATTGTTCCGTTTCGGCCATGTTCCGGCGTAAGAAGAGGGCGATAATCGCCAGTGCGCCGCCGATGACGAAGGGAATGCGCCAGCCCCAGGCCTCCAGCTCCTCACCCGTTAGCAGCAGCTTTTGAAGCAGCAACAAGACCAGAATGGCGCAAAGCTGTCCGCTGATCAGCGTCACATATTGGAAGCTCGAATAAAAGCCACGCCGCTCTTTCGTCGCCATTTCGGAAAGATAGGTGGCGCTGGTGCCGTATTCTCCGCCAAGGCTGAGGCCCTGCAACATGCGGGCCAGCATCAGGATGGCGGGGGCGGCATAACCGATCGTCGCAAAGCCCGGCGTGACCGCGATCAGCAGCGACCCGAAACACATCAGCAGGACCGAAAGCGTCAGTGCCGATTTACGCCCCTTGCTATCGGCATAGACCCCGAAGAACCACCCGCCGACAGGCCGCATGATAAAGCCGACAGCAAAAATACCGGCGCTGTTGAGCAATTGCGCAGTCGGATCGCTATTGGGAAAAAAAGCGGGTGCGAAATACAGGGAAAAGGCAGAATAGACGTAAAAATCGTAATATTCGACCATATTGCCGATGGAGCCGCTGAAAATGGAGCGCAGTCGACGCGCCATATCACCGCTATTTTCGCCCGCTGGTGGTGCGCTTTGTCTCTCTGCCATATTGCTTCCTCACCTGTGCCGATTCTCTTCCCTATAGCGGGTTGCATGATTCGGGATTCACCCGATATGCCATAGGTTTTTGTTTTCGCGTGTCTTTTTCCCGAAACTGCTGCAGCCTTTCGGGAGGCATGTTTTAACAGGCAAAACCGTTGCATGGTCGGCTGGCATCTCGCAAGACGGGAATTCTATAAAATTTTGGTTGTTGCTTCGGCATTGTTACGCGCTGGAATTGCGGTTCCAGCTTTTCCTTTATTCGGTTCCGGTTTGA
Source organism: Agrobacterium vitis (assembly GCF_014926405.1). Classification (NCBI taxonomy): domain Bacteria; kingdom Pseudomonadati; phylum Pseudomonadota; class Alphaproteobacteria; order Hyphomicrobiales; family Rhizobiaceae; genus Gillisella; species Gillisella vitis. The sequence continues at coordinate 1,402,987 of NZ_JACXXJ020000005.1, read as the reverse complement.
GGAATTATGCAGTACAGCGTCTTTGGTCCGAGCTCTTTGCCCGCGCTTTTGGGCCGTTGCAGTGCTGGCACGGCATAATTCGCGAACCGAATGGGGTTCTCGACGTTATGCCTCGTCAAGGCTCGCCGCGCTGCCGGTACATGACTGTTTCTGCTTTCATCCGTCACGGATAAGGCCTCTGTGACGGAGAAAAACATGCTGATTATCCTGCTGCTCAAGGGCGTGTTGCTCGGCATTGCCGTGGCCGCACCGATTGGGCCAATCGGCACGCTCTGTATCAACCGCACCATGGAGCGCGGTTTTTGGCATGGGGTCTCCGCCGGGCTTGGGGCTGCCATCGGCGATATGGTCTTCGCCATTGCCGCCGCAGCGGGATTTGCCGCCATGCAGGATCTTCTGGCTGAAATATCGCTGCCGCTGAAACTGATCGGCGGCACGCTGATTTTGCTGATTGGTATCCGCATGCTTGCAGCGCGACCACCGCGACCGGCAGCACAGATCAAGGCCAGCGATTTTATCCGCACCACCATGTCCACCTTCGGGCTGACGATTACCAATCCTGCGACGATCTTCGGTTTCGCAGCATTATTTGCAGGCGCGGGTCTCGCCGATACCGGCGAAGTCAGCCCGTTCTTTCTGGTTGCAGGCGTGTTTCTCGGCTCGCTGATCTGGTGGTTTGCGCTGTGCGGCGCCGTCGTCTGGCTGAAAAGCCGATTGCCGGACCATTTCACGATCTGGGTTCAACGCGGCTCCGCCGTGCTGCTGATCGGCTTCGGCCTGATTTCTCTCGGCCTTGCCGCCCGGCAATATTGGGGTGGGTGAGGGCGAGCATTTCCAGGAAAAGTGTGAGCGGTTTTCCGTCCGGAAATGCGTAAAACAAGAGCATTTCCAGGAAAAGTGTGAAGCGGTTTTCCGTTCGGAAATGCGTAAAACAAAGAGCTAGTCGCGTTTGACGCTCATCAGCATGTCCCACATATCGGCACCGGTCTCGAACACTTTCGCATTGGCGGCGAAACCGTTTTCGGCACCGATCATGTCGGTTATCTCACGCAAGGGATCGACATTTGAGGTGTCTTGCGTTGCGGGCGCATCCGTGGAGCGGGTTGTGGTTGCTGCAACGCCTGAGCCGCTGGCCGAAAGAGTGGTGTTCAGCCGTTGATATCCGGGTGTATCGGCATTGGCGATATTGCTGGCAATATTGGTCAGCCGCGTCTGCTGGGCCAACATGCCGGATGTTGCACTGTTCAAAATACCGGAAATGCTCATCTGGTCCGTCCTTGGCTTGGTATAACAAGGTGTAGCGGACACGGTTTACCGAAGGCTGAACAGTCAAGCTTAACAATAAGATAGCGGATGTCTCAAGCTGATACGGTTAGAACATCAAGCTCAGATCAGCCGCAGGCCTTTCAGGCTGGCATGGCCCTGTTTGCCGATGATGACATGGTCATGCACGGTGATGCCGAGAGGTTTGGCCGTATCGATAATGGTCTTGGTCATCTCAATATCGGCGCGCGATGGGGTCGGATCACCACTTGGGTGGTTATGCACGAGGATAATGGCCGTGGCGGATAATTCGAGCGCGCGTTTGACCACTTCACGCGGATAGACGGGCGTGTGGTCAACCGTGCCTCGGCCCTGCACTTCATCGGCGATCAGCGTATTGCGCTTGTCGAGAAACAGGATGCGGAACTGTTCGGTGGTTTCATAGGCCATGGCGGCATGGCAATAGTCGATCACGCTCGACCAGGAGGACAGGATCTGCTTGCCCTTCAATTCGCTTTTCAGCATCCGCTGCGCTGCCGATGAAATCAGCTTCAGATCAAGCGCCACGGCCTCGCCGACGCCTTTCACTTCCTGAAGCAGGCTGTGCTTTGCGCCAAATACTCCCGCAAGGCTGCCAAACCGGTCCAGCAGGGCCTTGGCAATTGGTTTGGTGTCACGCCGTGGGATCAGCCGGAACAACAGCAGTTCCAGCACTTCGTAATCGGCCAGCGCCTCGTCGCCCTTTTCCTTAAACCGCAGGCGCAGCCGTTCACGGTGACCATGGTAATGTTCGGGCCGCTTGGCACTGGTGTCCGGCGCCTTTTTCATCGCCTTCGGCTTCTGGACCTGTTCGGCAAAAAAACCGCGTTCGTCCTGCTCGTAATCGAAGCTCTCGTCCTGATCCGGCAGGAAGGACGAGGAGGCGGTTTCGTCGACGTTAAAGCGCGGAGGCTTGTTCATTGCTCAGCCTTGCAAGGGAGGCAGGCCCGGACGGTCAAGCCCGGCAGGCGACAGTGTGAAGATTTCGCAGCCGGACGAGGTAACACCGACGGTATGTTCATACTGCGCCGTCAACGACCGGTCTCGGGTCACCGCCGTCCAGCCATCGGCCAATACCTTTACATGCGGCTTGCCGAGATTGATCATCGGCTCGATGGTGAAGATCATGCCCTCGCGTATTTCCGGGCCTTCATCGGGCCGACCATAATGCAGGATATTCGGGCTGTCGTGAAACAGTTGCCCAACGCCGTGGCCGCAGAAATCCCGCACCACGGAACAGCGCTGCGCCTCGGCAAAGCTTTGGATGGCCGCACCGATCGCGCCGGTGCGCGTTCCCGGCCTGACGACCTCTATGCCACGCATCAGGCATTCATGGGTGACTTCGAGCAGACGTTCGGCGGCGCGCTTGATTTCGCCGACCGGATACATCCGGCTGGAATCGCCATGCCAGCCATCCACCACATAGGTCACGTCGATATTGACGATATCGCCTTCGCGCAAAGGTTTGTCATCGGGAATACCATGGCAGACGACATGGTTGATCGAGGTGCAGACTGAATGCCGGTAGCCGCGATAATTCAGGGTTGCAGGCAGAACACCGTTATCCATGCCAAAATCAAAGACAAACCTGTCGATTTCATTGGTGGTAACGCCGGGCTTCACCATCGGGGCCAGGGCGTCCAGGCAGCGGGCTGTGACCTGGCAAGCCTTGCGCATCGCTTCGAAAGCATCCGCGCCATAAAGACGGATCGCACCGGTGTTTTTGAGCGGCGCGGTTGCCGCGTCGATGTAATTTACCATTCCACTATCATCCCGCAATCAATTTCAGTTTTTTACATACCGCAGGCAAAGGTTGTTCGTCCATCACGATCCGCAGAGTACGATCAATTCTTAACCGCTTCCGGCCTGCTATATCCAGGTCACCTTCAATTGCAGTCAGTGGCTCCTTGCAGGAAGGCACGGGCCGCGCCACTGATGCGCCTCTCACGGTGGCTAAGGGCGGTGAAATGACGAGGCGGAAGTGGGATCGGAGCAATCTGCAATATGCCGCTCGCCACAAGCGCTTGCACTGCCGACCGAGACAGCGCGCTGGCGCAGCCGCCCGCCCCAAGCGCCGATAGCACCGCTTCATTGGATGGAAAGGTCAAGGCCACGGTCAGCGATGACGGCTCTATCTCCATCGCCTTCAATGCCTGCTCGAAATAGGCGCGCGTACCCGAACCTTTCTCCCGCAAGATCCAGGGCGTGGCCAGAATCGCCGCTGGCAGATCCGCCGCGGGATCAGCCAGCGGATGGCCGCAGGGGACGACGATGACCATTTCGTCTTCTGCGACCACCAGATGCGTCAATATATCAGAAGGTATTTCGGCCTCGACAAAGCCCAGTTCCGCGCTGCCCGTCTCGACGGCGGCGGCGACCGAGGCGGAATTGCCGATGGTCAGCGCCAGTTCAATATCCGGATAAAGGCCATGAAACTGCATCATTTTGCGTGGCAGCCAATGGCTGGCCACTGTCTGGCTGGCATGGATGGTCAGCTTGCCCCGGCTTAACCCACCCAGTTCGGCCAGCACCAATGCCGCATGGTTTGCGGCATCAAGCGTTGCGCGGGCCTCATCGGTGAAGATCCGGCCTGCCTGGGTAAGTTCTATACCCCGTCCAACCCGGTCAAACAGCAGGACATCGTGATTGGTCTCCAAGGCGCGGATAGCCGCGCTGACGGCGGACGGCGTCAGGCCGATTGCCTCTGCCGCCCGAGTGACATGCTGACGCTCGGCAACGGCAAGGAAAATGGTCAATTGCTCAAGTGTCATGGTGATCTCGATTGTGAAATTATTCTGCATGAACTGTAGTCAATTATGCGTTGGAGTAAAATGAATTTCCCATGCAAAACAGGCCAACCGATGGAAAGGTATGAAAATGCGCCTGTTTCGCCCCGTTATCTCGCTTGCGCCTGGGATTGCCCTGTCCAGCGTTGTCGCTTTGGGAGGCTATGCTCTCGCCTTTACGGTTCAGCGTGTCACGGGGCTGACGCCTGTCGATGCCCTGGTCTGGTGCATTTTACTCGGCACCCTGGTCAAAAGCCTGTTTGTCCTGCCGCAGGTCGTGAACAAAGGCATTCATGCCTGCGCAAAAACCGTGCTGGAACTTGCCATTGTTCTTTTGGGCGCATCGGTCAGCATTAGTCAGATCGCCGGGAGCGGGTTCACCCTGATAGCTTTTGTGATTGCCGTGGTCTGTTGCGGCTTGGTCAGCAGTTATGTGATTGGGCGTGTTATCGGATTGCCGCATCCGCTGGCTTTGTTGGTTGCCTGCGGCAATTCGATTTGCGGAAATTCGGCGATCATGGCGGCAGCCCCGGTGATCGGCGCCGATGCCGACGAGGTAGCGTCGTCCATTGCCTTTACTGCGGTGCTTGGTATTCTTGTTGTGCTTCTGCTGCCGCTGGTGGCTTTTCAAGCCGGTCTGGACCCCCGCCATTACGGAATTCTGGCGGGCATGACGGTCTATGCCGTTCCGCAAGTGCTTGCAGCCACTGCGTCCTTCGGGCTGGTCAGCCTGCAAGTCGGCACGCTGGTCAAACTGATCCGCGTGATGATGCTGGGGCCTGTTCTGCTGGGACTGGGCCTGCTGGGATTGGAGATGAGTGCCAGAGGTATGGAAATGGGGTCCGGGTTCAAAAATGAGCGTAAGGTCAGCTTTGCGCAACTGGCGCCCTGGTTCATCGTCGGCTTTCTGGCATTGATGGTGGCTCGATCCCTGGATGTCCTGCCGCATGTCCTGCTGGAGCCTTCGCAGCATCTGTCGGGATTTCTCACCACTCTATCGATGGCGGCGCTTGGTCTCCAGGTTGATCTGCGCAGCCTGCTGGCGTCCGGGGGCAGGGTGCTGGCGGCGGGTAGCCTTTCCATCCTGGCGCTGGCGGCGATTGCGCTGACGGCCATTCATTTCATGGTGTAGTCAAATCATGATGTCGTCAAACGGTCAGCCGCACGGGAACGCTGCAAGACGGAATGATCCCGCCCGGTGTGATTGCGCATTTCACCGCATAGGCCTCGACACCCTGGCTTATGGCGGCGGTAAAGGCCCGGCCATAGGCGGGGTCGAGATCGGCGCAGATCGCCAGGACATCGCAATCCTGCCGCTGGATCACATAGAGCATCGCCGCCCGCTTGCCTGCCGTCACCAGCTTGGCCATTTCGGTCAAATGTTTTGCACCTCTCGTGGTGACGCTATCTGGAAATTCCGCCAGTCCTGTTTCACGGATGAAATGGACGTTCTTCACTTCGACATAGCAATCCGCTTTGCCAGGCCCCGACAAAAGAAGGTCGATCCGGGAGTTCTCGCCATAACGCTGCTCGGTGCGGATCTGCGGATAGTGTAAGAGATCGCTGACCAGACCGGCGCGGATCGCCTCCTGCGCCAGACGATTGGGAAGGCTGGTATTGACACCGACCAATGTGCCATCGGCTTCGATCAACTCAAACCCATAGCGATACTTCCGGCCCGGCTTGTCGCTTTGCGACAGGTAAATACGGGAGCCGGGCGTAGTCAATCCGCGCATCGAGCCGGTATTGGCGCAAAATCCGGTGATTTCGCTGCCGTCTTCCAACACGGCGTCGAAGAGAAAGCGTTTGTAACGGCGCACCAAAGTGGCCGCGACCAATGGTGGATCGAACATCATGGGATTTCTATCGTCCGGCCAATCTTAGACGCGCTCCAGCACGTAAGCGCCCGGCGCATCCCCTATGGCATTCAGCGCGGTGCCGCCCGGTTTGCGGGCCGCCACGCGGCGTTTGTCCAATCCTTCAATCCATTTCTGCCAATGCGGCCACCAGGAGCCGGCGGTTTCCTCAGCCCCTGCCACCCAATCCTCAAATGTGCCCTCTGGCTTGCCATTGGTCCAGAACTGGTATTTGCGCTTGTCGGGCGGATTGACCACGCCGGCGATGTGGCCCGACCCGCTCATCACATAGGTGACGGGACCGCCAAAGCACGCCGACCCGACAAACACCGATTTCGCCGGGGCAATATGGTCTTCCTTGGTGGCGAGATTGTAGATCGGGATTTTCACGTCCTTCAGCGACAGGGTCTTGCCATCCAACTGCATCTTGCCGCGCGCCAGATTGTTTTCCAGATAGCAATTGCGCAGGTAAAAGGAGTGATTGGCCGCCGCCATCCGGGTCGAATCGGCATTCCAGTACAAGAGATCGAAGGCGGTCGGGTCCTGACCCTTCAGGTAATTGTTGACGAAATAGGGCCAGATCAATTCGGACGAACGCAGCATGTTGAAGGCCGAGGCCATTTTCGAGCCGTCCAGATAGCCCTTCTGCCGCATCTTCTCTTCCAGCCCGCTCACCTGTTCCTCGTCCACGAAGACTTTCAGGTCGCCTGCATGGGTGAAATCCACCTGGGTGGTGAACAATGTGGCGCTGGCAATACGGCTATTGCCTTCCTTGGCATGCAGCGCCATGGCAGCAGACAGCAGAGTGCCGCCAACGCAATAACCGATGGCATTGACCTTCTTTTCGCCGGTGGCTTTCTCAACGGTGTCGAGGGCAAAATCCACGCCTTCGCGAATATAGGACAGCCAGTCCTTGCCCGCATGGCGTTGATCAGGATTGACCCAGGAAATCACGAAGACCGTGTGGCCCTGGTCGACGCAATATTTGATGAAGCTCTTTTCCGGGTTGAGATCGAGAATATAGAATTTGTTGATCCACGGCGGGCAGATCAGCAGGGGCCGCTTCAGCACCTTGTCGGTAGCTGGGTCGTATTGAATGACCTCGCAGACATCGCTCTGGGCGACGACCTTGCCCGGCGTCAGCGCCATATTGGTGCCCAGCGCGAATTTGCTGGTGTCGGTCTGGCGCATCCGCAATTCGCCCTGACCGGCGGCCATGTCCTCGGCAAACATTTTCATGCCCTTGACCAGATTGGCACCGCTGGTGGCGACCGTCTCGCGGTAAAGCTGCGGATTGGTCATCACGAAATTGACTGGCGACAGCGCCGCCGTCATCTGCCGGACGTAGAACAGCGCCTTATGGCGCGCATGCTCGTCCATGCCCTGGGTATTCTCCACCAGTTTCTCGGCCCAGTCGGACAGGACAAGATAGGCCTGGCGCAGAAAATCAAAGAACGGGTTGCGCTGCCAGTCGGCATCCGCGAATCGCTTGTCCTTGATCGGTTCTGGTGGTGGAGGTGTTTGGGCGGGCATGGAAAGGCGGCTCAGGCTCTTCATCCAGACGCCGAACAGGGAGGTCATCAGATGCGTCTGCGCCTCCAGGCTGCGCTGCGGATCAGTCATCCAGTATTCCGCCACGCCTGACAGGGTCTTGACCAGTTCGACGGCGGGCTCCGCCACCGGATCGACAAGACCAGACTTTTCACGCGGCGCGATCCAGGAGGAGGCCGCCTTGCCGAGGTTTTCAAGCGCCTTGGCAAGATTGACGGCCAGCGCTTCGGGGTCCTTGACGATATAGGGATCGATCAGGGAAGGGTCGAAACCCATTTGATTGAAACCGGCCTTTTCGGATTCAGAACCGTCAGCGTTGTTTGCTGTTTTGCTGGTTTTCGGCCCGGTGTCTTGGCTGGTTTCCGGCCCGCGTTCTGGCGCGTCGGACGCGGGACGGGATTGACCGGCGCGACCTTGGTCCTTCGATGCTGTGGTCAATGCCATCTCCCCTTGGCTCTTCTCTTTTTTATATTTGCCTATCCTGCCTGAAAATGACTACAAGTTCCAGACAGATGAAAGGTGTGGGTGTGGTTTGACTCACATGTTTTACAAGGTTTGCGCGTTTTGTCGCAGGTTATTCACGTTTGCGCTGTGAAAAGCATCGTGAGAATAATCACACGGCTTGCGCTGCTGTTTTTCCCGGTGCCGGGCGGATTTGGTTGGGTTTGAATATGGTTTCGATCGTCTCTTTGGTTGGGCAGTCTTCGTGTATGAAGCCGGCTCTGCGCCTGGCAAAAGCCGGTGTGGTTGGATCTGGCGTTGCCTGCCTGCTTGCGCTGGCCGGCTGCAATAGCACAACCGGCTCACAATCTGCGGTGCGCCCGGGCCATGTCGATGTAACCGTGACCGACAAGGCCGATCCCGCCGCCGCGGCCTATACGACGCCGGATGGTTATCCGGATTTTTCACGGCCCTTGACCGCGGCCAATGTGCAGATGAGCAATGACGAGGCGAAGGACATGGGTAAGCGCCTGTCTTCGCTCTCTTATCTGCGCAAGACCGGGCAGATCAGCCAGGCCGAATACGAGCGCCGCGTCGAGGAAATGCGCAAGCTCGCCAAGACCAACGGACAGGTTCAGGGCCAATAAGACAAGCCGTACCGCCTGCCTGTAAAATAGCCCTTGCCTTGCATGGCATTTGGCCGCAAAGCAAATGCAATGTGACAGTTGCATTCTACCATGTCGAATGTGCCCCGGAACCGATGACCGGGAGGGACAGGGCAGGGTGCTTCTGGCCAAAATCTACCGCGAATCATTGCAATTTGCGGTATTGTCACGGCACCCCGATTTGCCAGATCCGTTTTCGGGGATGCTGCAGTGGAAAACGGATCGTCCGCAAGGCGGGGAGCCTGCGGTTCAACGAGGTCTGAGATGGAAGAGTTTCACAAAGTTCGGCGTCTGCCGCCCTATGTTTTCGAACAGGTCAACCGTTTGAAGGCAAGCGCGCGAGCCGGTGGCGCTGATATCATCGATCTCGGCATGGGCAATCCCGATCTTCCGACCCCGCAGAACATTGTCGATAAGCTGTGTGAGGCCGTTCAGGACCCGCGCACCCATCGCTATTCCTCGTCCAAGGGCATTCCGGGGCTGCGCCGGGCGCAGGCCGCCTATTATGCCCGCCGTTTCAATGTGAAGCTCAACCCCGAAACTCAGGTTGTCGCGACGCTGGGATCGAAGGAAGGCTTTGCCAATATGGCGCAGGCGATCACCGCGCCAGGCGACGTGATCCTTTGCCCCGATCCGACTTACCCGATCCATGCCTTCGGCTTCCTGATGACCGGCGGTGTGATTCGCTCCATCCCGGTCGAGCCGGATGAAACCTTCTTCCCGCCGCTGGAGCGTGCGGTGCGCCACTCTATTCCGAAGCCTCTGGCGCTGATTATCAATTATCCGTCCAATCCGACGGCGCGTGTCGCCTCGCTGGATTTCTACAAGGACGTGATCGCCTTTGCCAAAAAGCATGACTTGATCGTGCTTTCGGATCTCGCCTATTCGGAGATCTATTTCGATGGCAACCCGCCGCCATCGGTGTTGGAAGTGCCTGGAGCCATGGATGTCGCGGTGGAATTCACCTCGATGTCGAAAACCTTCTCCATGCCCGGCTGGCGCATGGGCTTTGCCGTCGGCAATGAACGGCTGATCGGCGCCCTGGCCCGGGTGAAATCCTACCTGGATTACGGTGCGTTCACGCCGATCCAGGTGGCCGCTACCCATGCGCTGAATGGCGATGGCACGGATGTTGCCGAAGTGCGCAATATCTATAAGCGCCGCCGCGATGTGCTGGTCGAAAGCTTTGGCAAGGCCGGTTTCGAGGTGCCGCCACCGGCGGCTACGATGTTTGCCTGGGCAAAAATTCCCGAAAAATTCCGCCATCTCGGTTCGCTGGAATTCTCCAAGCTGCTGGTGGAAAAGGCCGATATGGCTGTTGCGCCGGGCATTGGCTTTGGTGAACAGGGTGATGATTACGTCCGCATCGCGCTGGTCGAAAACGAGCACCGTATCCGCCAGGCCGCCCGCAATCTTAAGCGGTTCCTGTCGACAGCGGACGACACCCTGCACAATGTCGTATCGCTCAACGCTCACCGTTGAGTTTTTATCGGAGCGGCCCATTCGTGGCCGCTCTTTTCCGAATATTGAAAAGCATATCAGGATTGTCTCATGGCTGATGCCCTTAAGATCGGCATTGCGGGTCTCGGAACCGTTGGTGCGTCACTGGCGCGTATTTTGCAAACCCGCACCCAAGCGCTCACCGTCGCCTGCGGTCGGCCTATTGCCATTTCTGCGGTGTCGGCGCGCGACAAGACCCGCGATCGCGGTGTCGATCTTGCCGGTATCGCCTGGTTCGACAGCCCGGTCGAGATGGCTGAAAAGGCCGATATCGATGTGTTCGTCGAGCTGATCGGCGGCGCGGAAGGACCAGCCGAACACTCTGTGCGCGCAGCCCTCGGTCGTGGTGTGCATGTGGTGACTGCCAACAAGGCGCTGCTGGCCCGCCATGGTGTGGAACTGGCCAAGCTGGCGGAAGAAAAGGGCCTCTTGATCAACTATGAAGCTGCTGTCGCGGGCGGTATCCCGGTTATCAAGACGCTGCGCGAATCGCTGACCGGCAATGATTTCTCGCGGATATACGGCATCATGAACGGCACCTGCAATTACATCCTGACCCGGATGGAAAAGGAGGGCCTGAGCTTTGCCGATTGCCTGGCTGAAGCCCAGCGCCTGGGCTATGCCGAGGCCGATCCGACCTTCGATATCGAGGGCAATGACACGGCGCATAAGCTGTCGATCCTGACCACTTTGGCCTTTGGCAGCCAAATTGCCGCAGACGAGATCTATCTTGAAGGCATCAGCAATATTTCCATCGACGACATCCACGCCGCCCGCGATCTCGGCTACCGAATCAAGCTGCTCGGCGTGGCGCAAAAGACCGCCACCGGTATCGAACAGCGCGTCCATCCGACCATGGTGCCGCTCGATTCGGTGATTGCCCAGGTCGATGGCGTGACGAATGCGGTGGCGCTGGAATCCGATATTCTCGGCGAATTGCTGATGGTCGGCCCTGGCGCGGGTGGCAATGCCACGGCATCCGCCGTTCTGGGTGACATTACCGATATCGCCAAAAGCCGCCCCGGTGCGCAGATGGTTCCGGTTTTGGGCCGCCCGGCGCATCTGTTGGAACCCTATGTTCAGGCCGAGATGACCCGGCATGAAGGCGGCTACTTCATCCGCCTGACCGTGGTCGATCGCACCGGCGTTTTCGCCAGCATTGCGACGCAGATGGCGGAAAACAACATTTCGCTCGAATCGATTGTCCAGCACTCGCAGACATCGTCTGACGCCGATCAAACCAAGACGATCATCCTTGTCACCCACGCCACACTGGAAAAATCCGTGCGCCAGGCCGTTGCCGCCATCAAGGAGGAAGGCTATCTGCTGGGTGAGCCGCAAGTGATCCGCATCGAGCGGCCGAAAACAGCTTAGCTCCAGACTGTGGAGCGGCGATAACCGAGTTGCTTCATCAATGCTTGAACCCGCTGACCCGATCGAACGCGCCTTTTTGAATGTCGAGACCTCGGTTAGCGGTCAGCGCTGGGTGTCTCGGCTGGATCAGGCCGGGTTGAACCGGTCGCTGGCGATTGCGCAGGTGCATGGCATCCCCGATCTGGTGGCGCGGGTGCTGGCCGGGCGGGGTGTGGCGGTTGCCGATGCGCAAGCCTTTCTCGATCCGACTATTCGCGATCTGATGCCCGACCCTTCCAGCCTGACCGATGGCGACAAGGCCGCCGACCGGCTGGTGGCGGCAATCATGCGCTCTGAGCGCGTGGCGATTTTTGGCGATTATGATGTCGATGGTGCTGCTTCGTCGGCGCTTTTGTGGCGGTTTCTTGCGCATTTTGGCATTGAGGCCGAAATCTATATCCCCGACCGGATTTTCGAAGGCTATGGCCCGAATGCTGGTGCCATCGGTCAGTTGATCGAGCGCGGCGCGCAATTGATCGTCACGGTGGATTGCGGCTCGACAAGCCACGATGCACTGGAGGAGGCCAGACGCCGAGGCGTGGATGTGGTGGTGATAGACCATCACCAGATGGGCCAGGATTTGCCCGCCTGTCTGGCATTGGTCAATCCCAACAGGAGCGACGATCTGTCAGGAAAGGGCCACCTCTGCGCGGCGGGCGTGGTGTTCATGGTGCTGGTGGGAACGCTGCGCAAGCTGCGCGAGGCTGGTCATGGTGCCGCTCGCTCGCTCGATCTGCTGGCCTGGCTTGATCTGGTGGCGCTGGCGACGGTCTGCGATGTCGTGCCGTTGAAAGGGTTGAACCGCGCCTATGTGGTGAAAGGCTTGATTGCCGCCCGCCATCAGCAAAATGCCGGTCTTGCAGCCCTTCTGAAGATCGCCGGGATTGGCGGCCCGGTGACGCCTTATCATTTTGGCTTCCTGGTTGGGCCAAGAATCAATGCCGGAGGCCGGATCGGCGATGCGGCGCTGGGCAGCCGGTTGCTGACGCTGGACGACGCTGCCGAGGCCGATGAAATCGCTGCCCAACTGGATGATCTGAACCGCCAACGTCAGGCGATGGAAGCGCAGATGCTGGCCGAGGCAGAAGCCGAGGCCATGGCGGAATATGGCACCGGCGAGAATGCCGCCGTGATTCTTACAGCCCGGGAAGGCTGGCATCCCGGCATTGTCGGGCTGCTGGCGGCCCGTCTTAAAGAGCGATTCCAACGGCCTGCCTTTGCCATTGCCTTCGATGGATCAGGCAAGGGGACAGGCTCCGGCCGGTCCATTGCCGGTTTCGACATGGGAAAGATGGTGCGTGCGGCGGTGGACAATGGCCTGCTGGTTAAGGGCGGCGGCCACGCGATGGCCGCAGGGCTGACGGTAGAGCGTGGCAATCTCGGCAAGTTGCGGGCGTTTTTTGATGAACAGGCGCAGGAAAAGGTCATGGCGCTTTCCGCCATCAGGGCCTTGAAGATCGATGGTGCGGTTGGCGCATCCGGTGCGACGCTTGCGTTGATCGACCTCTTGGAAACCGCCGGACCCTATGGTTCCGGCCATTCCCAGCCGATCTTTGCCATCCCAGCCCACCGCATTCGCGATTCTCGGCTGATTGGCACCAGCCACGTCAAGGTCACACTGGAAGCGCCGGATGGCAGCCGAATCGACGGCATTGCCTTTCGCGCCAAGGAAACACCGCTCGGTGATCTCCTGCTCGGCCGCCGAGGCGACGCCGTGCATGTCGCCGGCTGCCTTGGGGCAGAACTCTGGCAAGGCACGCGTCGTATCCAGATCCGAATTCTGGATGCAGCACCAGCGTTTTGAGCGCGGCGAACAACAGTACGCCAGAGCGGTTCGATTAAGCTGAGAACGTAAAGCTCACGCTGCGCTTGGCAACGATATAAACATCAATATCGGGAAGGGTCAGTGGCACGCCCTAGGGGAGTCGAACCCCTCTTTTCAGAATGAAAATCTGACGTCCTAACCGATAGACGAAGGGCGCGTGCTGTGGGGCTGCTTATAGGCAGGCGGATGATTCATGGCAAGCGAAAAAATGAGCTTTTTCCGTAGGCTCAGTGATTTTTTTCATGCGATCTATCAGCTGGCTGACCTAAGGTCGCGCAGTCTTTTCCGCTTCAATAAGCAGGATGTAGAAACGAGTTTTCCGGGGAAACGCAGTGGCACGCCCTAGGGGAGTCGAACCCCTCTTTTCAGAATGAAAATCTGACGTCCTAACCGATAGACGAAGGGCGCGTGTTGCGTGCGGCTCTCTTAGTGCGAACCGACTGGAGCTGCAAGCGAATTTTTCAGCTTTGCTGCCGAATTTTCCTCGTCCTGTGGAGAACCGTCGATGCTCCGCGCCCACCCTTCGAAAAGCTGCTGTAATGTGCAGGGGTCGAATCCAAACATTTCCATCGTTATCTTTGAAACGATCGTTATTTTTGAAACATGTTGGGGAATTAAGCAGTGGCACGCCCTAGGGGAGTCGAACCCCTCTTTTCAGAATGAAAATCTGACGTCCTAACCGATAGACGAAGGGCGCGTGCTGTGGCGCCCTTATAATCACGTGTTTGGAGGCTGGCAAGCACTGAAATCCAAAATTTTACGGAAAAATGACAGCCTGAAAAATGGGCCAGTCAGCCCGTCATTTGCGTATTTTGGCAAGGAATTTCTTGATGAAACTGTCCTTCGTCATGCCCTGAGCCCCAGGCGCACCCTCGATTTTTTCCATTTCGGTAACTCCCGCCGAACTGGCCATGCCGGGTGCTGCGGTCGGCAGGCTCGTCTGCAACTGGGCTGGTACCGGTGACATCTGTTGTTGTGGCATCGTTGTCTGTTGCGCCTTTGGCGCCGTACGAACCTTCTTCGGATTTGGTGCGAGACCTGCGAGAATTTCCGCTTTTGAGGCCGGGCGTTGCTTGACAACAACTGGGGCCGGGGTAGGGGCGACCACAGGCTCTATCGGTTGATTGGCCTGCGTCTGAGGTTGTGTTTGTGGTTGTGTCTGTTCCAACGGCTTTTGCACGCTGTAAACGCTGTTTACCGTGGCCTGGAACGGACGAACAGGCATGTTCGGCGGCACAATGCTATTTGCCGGGCTACTGGCCGATGCCGCGCCGTCATCTGATGGATGGGATGCGGAATAGAGCCCGGATGAGTTTGGCGATGCCGTTTGCTCCGGTCTGGACTGGTTCATCGCCACAACCTGTTCGGCTGACGGTCCGGAGGAGAGAGTGGCGCTGCCATTGGCTCCAGCAGCGCCAGACGCCGTCCCGGGCTTGCGATGGCCGGTATTGACGAGGGGATCGCGGTATAAGCCACCCTTATTGGGCGGCGGCGAGACACTGGCTGGATGCGCTGCCGTTTCAACGACATCGGCATCGCCAATCGCGCCTTGTTCCACGATGGGAGGTGGAGTTTTCGTGGTCGCGCAGCCCGCCAGCAAGGCAAGGCCGAAAACGACGGCAATACTTGTTGACGCTGGCTTGCCATTCGCACCCATAAAAAGCCTGGGCGCACACTTGAAAAGCATGGAATTGGCAGTCCAAGGCTTTTGCCCGAACAGACGGTTTGGGGACATCATGTCGCTCTCCTTGACGAGACCGCCCGGACCTGTCGATGGTGGGCAGTGTCTATGGTTGGAGCGATCGTGACACAATGAGCTTGCGTCAGGCATGATGCCGCCGCGATCACGGCGGCATCGGAGATGAGTGTGTTACACGGAAAGACGTGCGGCGGGTACGACTACCAGGTGCCGGTATTGGGCATGGAGAGCCAAGGCTCTGTTGGTGCCAATGCGCCGTTTTTCTGGAGGATTTCGATGGAAATACCGTCTGGAGAGCGCACGAACGCCATATGGCCATCGCGGGGCGGGCGGTTGATCGTCACGCCATTATCCATCAGCTTCTGGCAAATGGCGTAGATGTCATCCACTTCATAGGCAAGATGGCCGAAATTGCGCCCACCCGCATAGTCTTCGGCATCCCAATTATAGGTCAGCTCTAGACAAGGGGCCATGTCCTGGCTGGCTTTGGCCTTGTCTTCGTCGGCGGCAAGGAAAATCAGCGTGAAACGGCCCTTTTCATTGTCGATTCGGCGAACCTCGCTCATGCCGAACAATTCGCAATAGAATTTCAGGGAGGCGTCGACATCCTTGACCCTGACCATTGTGTGAAGATAGCGCATTTTGAAATTCTCCCTGTTGCATGCCGCATATGTCGCCTGAGGGCGACAGCTTCAAGCATTGTCATGGCCGTGCCTGAAAAAAATGACATCATGAGAGAAAATGACCGGCCCAAAGAAAATTGACTGAATAGATAAAGGGGAAAGCGGGAAATCTGCACTCGTCAGTTTCGAACAAGCTCCAGGCGCGAAAAAGCAGATGCGAATAACTGAAACTAGGGCTTGCGCAACAGTATTAACAAAATGTTAATCTAGCCTTCGGGAATCAGTAAGCGTTATCCATGTTTGGCGTGTCGAGGGGCGGTTTAGAGATGGCGGATAGAATTTCAGCGAAAGAGTTCGTGGAATTCAGCGGGCTCTCGGAAGAGCCCCTGGATCTTGTCGAGATCACCGGTGTGGTGAAATGGTTCGACGTTGCCAAGGGTTTTGGCTTTATCGTACCGGATAATGGCATGCAGGACGTCTTGCTGCATGTGACCTGCCTGCGCCGGGACGGTTACCAGACCATCCTGGAAGGAACGCGGATCGTCGCGCTGATCCATAAGCGCGATCGGGGTTATCAGGCCTTCCGTGTTCTGTCGATGGACCAGTCGACGGCAACGCATCCCTCACAAATGCCGCCTGTGCGGACCCACGTTCAGGTGACGCCATCGAGTGGGTTGGAGCGGGTTCTGGTCAAATGGTTCAATCGCACCAAAGGCTTCGGCTTCCTGACGCGGGGCGAGGGCACCGAGGACATTTTCGTTCACATGGAAACGCTGCGTCGATTCGGCTTGACAGAATTGCGGCCCGGACAGACAGTGCTGGTACGCTTCGGCAATGGCGACAAAGGCCTGATGGCGGCAGAAATTCACCCGGATAACCCTGCGCCGCATGTTATGGCGCATTGATTGTCCCGTATTGTGAGTGATGGGAATGCTGGTTTTTTCTAGAAGCGCCTTTTGGGCGCTTTTTTTCTATATTGCACTCTCGCTATCCCCGGCTCTGGCTGAGCAATTTCTCAAAGGGCCAGCTGTCATTCAGACACCGACCGGTCAGCAGCTTCGTCTGAAGATGGAATACGCGATCTCCGTTGCACAACGCGAGCAGGGCCTGATGGGCCGTACCAAGCTTGGCCCGAATGATGGCATGGTTTTCGATTTTGGCGACAGCCGCAATGTGGTGATGTGGATGAAAAACACGCCTTTACCGCTGGATATGCTGTTTATTGATGAAAAAGGCGTGGTGACCGGTGTTGCGGCGCGTACAAAACCCTATTCCGAGGACTTGATACCTTCGCCGGGTCCGGTTCGCTATGTGATTGAACTGAACGGTGGGCGGGCACAGGCGCTGGGGATCGGTCCCGGCAGCATGGTAATACAGGGAATTGCACCCCCTCCATAACGTTGCGAACAAAATCATCGAAAAGACGGTTTTTTTGAGTTTTTCCTGTTGCGATTAAAGAGTGAACCGTGTATCTCCCCATCATTCGGCGGTCACGGAGTGTAGCGCAGTCTGGTAGCGCATCTGGTTTGGGACCAGAGGGTCGGGAGTTCGAATCTCTCCACTCCGACCATTCTTCCGGCGAATCCTTTCGCTGGAAGATGACGGCGAGGAAGGGAAGAGATATAGTCTCTTCGTTTTCATGAGGAATCGGAATTATGTCCGCTAAGATTTACCGTCCTGCAAAAACAGCCATGCAATCTGGAAAAGCAAAGACCCATCTATGGGTTCTTGAATTCGATGCATCCGAACCTCGGACGATCGACCCGATGATGGGCTATACAAGCTCCGGCGACATGCTCCAGCAGGTCAAGCTGACGTTTGAAACGCAGGAATTGGCCGAAGCCTACGCTCAGCGCAATGGAATCGATTACCGCGTCATCCAGCCAAAGGAACCACGCCGCCAGTCGGTTTCCTACACAGACAATTTCCGCTTCAGCCGCCTGCAGCCCTGGACGCATTAATCCCATCTGCTGCAGCCCCCTGGCCCGTGATACGGGCCAACACCGGCCCCTTAGCTCAGCTGGATAGAGCACCTGCCTTCTAAGCAGGTTGTCGCAGGTTCGAGTCCTGCAGGGGTCGCCAATCTCTAAAATTTACTTTGTAAGGCTCTGAAATTACTCATTCATTTTTAAGGTGAGGGGTTTGTGGTTCAGGGTGAGGGGATAGGATGGTCCCGTTCAGTTTCGTTGCCGCCGCCTGTGAGAGTTTCTTACGGTCGGCTTTTTTAGTATAAAGCGCGGCCATCGCGTCGGAATTCCAGCCGAATAGTGCTTTCAGTTCGGCGTTACTGCCGCCCACTAAGGCGCGTTTTTGAGAAATGGATTCTGGGATGACCAATGTCATGTCCTCAAAAGCGGAAATGACATCAAGATCTTTTAAAAATTTGGTTTGATGCGCTGCTCGATCAGTCTGGAATCAAGTCAGAGATCTGTCCGTGCGATACCAGCAGGCGTGGGTTCGTCATGCTTCCATTTTCCTCATCGATTGTGACTGCGTATGCGGCAACGCCAATATAGCGAGTGGCCATCGCACCAGCAATTTTCTCTGCTGAAGCCACACTTGACGCTTGGCGCATATCGCCCGGCACAATACCGGCGCGGTTCTTTTTGAACTGCACGACAATAATTTTTTCAGCGTCAGACATGATACTATCCTCTCTCTTTTGTTCTCTTTATGTTCTTTTTTCGAGAAAAGTCAATGCCGTTTTTTCACGTGTCCATTGGAACGCGGTGAGCAAAATTCTTCGAGATTGCCACTTGTGGCCAGGCAGTCGCCGCAAACGGATATCGTGGCGACTGGCCAACTTGGGTGAAGGCGACGTATAAATTGCGAAGAACTGGCGTTCGTCCTGCCGGGCCTTGGCTAAGCCTTCCGCACTTATTTCTTTTTTGTCGAGGATTCGCTGTTCTTGACCTGTGAGCCGAGCGTGGGCGCTACGACTTTATCAACCGTCTTGTCCTTCTTCGGCTTTCGCGTTTCCTTGTTGCCGCGTACCTGACCTTTAGCCATTGTCGTTTCCTCCGTGTTGAGAATGACAGCTAGCCGCGATTGCCGGGTGAAAAGCAAGCGAAATCCGACGGATGAGCAGTGCCTCAAACCTGTTTGCCTACCTTGTCATTCCTCATCCAGCCCGCAAGAACCGGACGGCCTCATCGCGGCGGTGCAGGTAGAGCAATGTGCGCACCGCCTCGCCGCGTGCCGAAGTCAGGTCGGGGTCGCGTTCCAGCAGATAGGCGGCGTCCTTGCGGGCGATTTCCAGGAGGTCGGCGTGGTGTTCCAGGCTGGCGATGCGAAAGCCGGGCGTCCCGGATTGGCGGGTACCGAGCAACTCGCCTTCGCCGCGCAGTTTCAGGTCTTCTTCGGCAATCAGGAAGCCATCCTCGCTGTCGCGCAGGATTGACAGGCGGGCCTTTCCGGTTTCGCCCAGCGGGCCTTTATAAAGAAGAATGCAGGAGGAGGCTTCCGCGCCGCGCCCAACCCGGCCGCGCAGCTGGTGCAATTGCGCTAGGCCAAAGCGTTCGGCATGTTCGATCACCATGATTGTCGCGTCCGGCACGTCCACGCCGACTTCCACCACTGTGGTTGCTACCAGCAGCCGTGTTTCACCGCTCTTGAAAGCCAGCATGGCGGCGTCTTTTTCCTCGCCTTTCATGCGGCCATGCACGAGGCCTATGGGCGCCTTGAGGCAGGTTTTCAGCACCTCGAAGCGCTCCTCCACCGACATCAGTTCCGATTCCTCGGTCTCTTCGACCAGAGGGCAGATCCAATAGGCCTTCTTGCCGGAAGCAATCGCGGCCTGGAGCCGGTCAACGATATCGCCGATTCGCTCCACCGGCACGGTCACGGTCTGGATCGGCTTGCGCCCCGCCGGTTTCTCGGTGAGCTTGGAGACATCCATATCGCCGAAGGCGGCCAGAACCAGCGTGCGCGGAATGGGCGTCGCGGTCATGACCAGCATGTGTGGCGAAACGCCCTTGGCTGTCAGTCGCAGCCGCTGGTGCACACCAAAGCGATGCTGCTCATCCACCACGGCCAGCATGAGATTGTGATAATTGACCGAATCCTGAAACAGTGCATGGGTGCCGATGACGATTTGCGCGGCGCCGGAGGCGATTCGCTCCAGCACCGCTTCGCGCTCGCGGCCCTTGGTGCGTCCGGTCAGTACATCGACGGCAATTCCGGCAGCAGCCGCCATTTTTGACAGCGTGGCGTGATGTTGGCGCGCCAGAATTTCGGTCGGCGCCATCAGCACGGCCTGGCCGCCGTTTTCCACCACAGCCGCCATTGCCAGCAGCGCCACCAGCGTCTTGCCCACGCCGACATCGCCCTGCACCAGGCGCAACATGCGGCTATCGCTTTCCATATCTTTCAAGATATCGGCAACAGCGTCCTTCTGGCTGTTGGTGGGGGTAAAGGGCAGGGCGGCAAGGATTTTTCCGCTCAACTCGCCCGTGGCGCGAACCGGTGTTCCCGCCACCTTGCGCAAGCGTTGACGCACCAGTGCCAGAGAGACCTGGCCCGCCAGAAATTCATCATAGGCCAGCCTGCGCCGGGCCGGGGCCTGCGGGTCCACATCCTTTTCGTCGCGGGGGCTGTGCAAACGCTCAAAACTTGGTTTGACAGCGTCGAAAACCTGTTTTGTCACCAGTGCCGGATCAATCCATTCGGCAAAGTCCGGCAGGCGCTCCACCGCGTGGTCGATTGCCTTTTTCAGCACTTTCGGCGAAAGGCCCGCCGTTAGCGGATAGACCGGCTCGACCAGCGGCATGGCTGCCGCCTCGCTGGCCTTGACCATAAAATCCGGGTGGACCATCGAGGGGCGGCCATTGAACCAGTCGATTTTTCCCGAAACCGTGATGATCTCATCGACCGGCAAGGCTTTTTCCAGCCAATTGCCCTTGGCGCGAAAGAATGTCAGCGCTAATTCACCGGTCTCGTCATGCAGGAAAACCCGGTAGGGCGCGTTGCGATTTTCCTTAGGCGCAGGCGTGTGGCGATCAACCCGGCCCGTCACGGTGACGATGGCGCCTTGCGGAGCACGGGCAATTCCTGGCTGATTGCGCCGGTCGATCAGGCGATGCGGGCTTAAGAACAGCAGATCGACGACGCGGGCGTCCTCGGCATCTTCGCGGCCCAGCAGGCTCGCCAGCAATTGCGCCAGCTTCGGACCAACGCCCGGCAGGATGGAAACGGAGGCAAACAGGGGATCGAGCAGGGATGGACGCATGATGGCGGCAAAATGCCGTGTGATGAGGCGCATTGCAAGGCTGACAAGGCAATTGTGAGCGGGTATACAGCATCGGACTGAAAAGTGGCTACCGGTTTTCAGAGATATCCGATGCGATGAAAAAAGCATCGGACTGAAAAGTGGGAACCGGTTTTCAGGCATATCCGATGCGAAGAGAAAAGCATCGGACTGAAAAGTGGGAACCGGTTTTTCGGTGGGGCGATGTTGTGAGGAAGCACCGGGTTCTCGGCTTCGCCGCCCCCTCATCCGCCTGCTGGCACCTTCTCCCCGATGGGGAGAAGAGGGATGGAGCCGACAGGTGCAGTGCGTTTTCAGTGAGGCGAGGACCGCCGAGCGAAGGCGGGGGAGTGACGAACTGCTTGCTCCGTCATGACTTGTGAAAACCGGTCTACGAGAAAATTCGATGCGAAGCCAAGAGGTTCGGCATCAACAGGAAGGTGAATGACATGACTGGTCTGGTTCGCAGCAGCGCCGATCTCGATCCCCGCCGCAGGCGTATTCTGTTTCGCTGCTGGCATCGGGGTATCAGGGAGATGGACCTGATGCTCGGCCAGTTTGCTGAAGCCGAGATCAGTGCACTCAACGATGCTGAGCTGGATGATCTCGAACTGATCATGGCCGAAGAAGACAATGACCTGATCAGCTGGATCAATGGTGCTGCCCCTGTGCCTGTTCATATGCAGATTCCGTTGTTTGATCGCATTGCCGCCACACGACCTGATTTTTCGCCTGTCGATGGTTTGGCCATTGCATTGTCGTCCAGGCCTGATGCGAGTGCTGTGACCGAAAAATGATTTCCCTGTTTGATGCAAAGAAGACGGCAGCGGCTGCGTCCGCTGTCACCCTCTCGCCTGTGCCTGATGGCATGGACGCTTTTCTGGTGGCGGAACTGGCGCGGCAGGGCAGGCCTGTCGCCTATCTTCTATCGGATTCCAGCCGGATGAACGATATCGAGCAGATGCTCGGCTTCTGTGCGCCTGATATTCCGGTGCTGACCTTGCCCGCCTGGGATTGTCTGCCCTATGACCGGGTTTCGCCCAGCGCCGATATTTCCGCCCGCAGGCTTTCGGCGCTTTCGGGGCTGATTGCCCATGCGCGAAAGCCGCATCCGGGCATCGTCCTCGTTACCGCCAATGCGATGTTGCAAAAGCTGGCACCGGCTGATGTTATTGAAAGCCTGTCCTTTTCGGCCCGTCCCGGCAATCAGGTGAAGATGGACGACATTGCCGCCCGCTTGTCGCGTAATGGTTTTGAGCGCGTCGATACGGTGCGCGAAGTTGGTGAATTTGCGGTGCGTGGCGGTATTCTTGACGTGTTCGTGCCGGGCTCTGAGGAGCCGGTGCGGCTGGATTTCTTTGGCGATACGCTGGAAAGCATCCGCAGTTTCGATCCGGCCAGCCAGCGCACCATCGGTCAGGTCCGCTCACTGGACCTCAACCCGATGAGCGAAGTGACGTTGACGCCGGAAAGCATCAGCCGGTTTCGCAAGAATTACCTGTCGCTGTTTGGCGCGGCCACCCGCGACGATGCGCTGTACACCGCCGTGTCCGAAGGACGCCGTTATGCAGGCATGGAACACTGGATGCCGCTGTTTCATGAAAAGCTGGAGACGGTGTTCGATTATCTCACCGATTTCCGCGTGGTGCTCGACCATACGGTGCGCGAATCCGCCGAGGAACGCGGCAAGCTGATCCGCGACTATTATGAGGCGCGTTTGAACAGCGCGACACCCGGCAAGGGTCATCTGGCCCAGGGCACGCCTTATAAACCGATACCGCCGGAATATCTCTATCTGGGGGCGGCGGAATTTGCCAAGAAGCTTGAAGCGCTCAACCCGATCCGGCTGACGCCGTTTGCCGAACCGGATAGCGAAGGCCGCAAGATTGTCGAACTCTCCGCCCGCTCCGGCCCGCGCTGGGCGAAGCTGGCTGCGCAGGAAAGCAGCGAGACCAAGGCTGATGGCGAGGCGCAACGGGTCAATGTCTTTACCCAGGCAGTAAAATATATTTCCGACAAGCGGGCTTCCGGCTCCAAGGTGCTGATTACCGGCTGGTCGGAAGGTTCACTCGACCGGCTGTTGCAGGTGTTGAACGAGCACGGGCTGGAGCGGCTAAAGCCTCTTACTGCCCTGAAGGATCTCGATCAGCTTGGCAAGGGTCATGCGGCAACCGCCGTCCTGGCGCTTGAGGGCGGGTTCGAGGCGGGCGAACTCGTGGTGGTCGGCGAGCAGGATATCCTCGGCGACCGCATGGTGCGCCGGTCCAAGCGTCGCAAGCGGGCAGCCGATTTTATTTCGGAAGTGGCCGGGCTGGATGAAGGCTCTATCGTTGTTCATGCAGAGCATGGCATTGGCCGGTTTATCGGATTGCGCACCATTCAGGCGGCAGGCAGTCAGCATGCCTGCCTGGAACTGCAATATGCCGATGAGGCCAAGCTGTTCCTGCCGGTCGAAAATATCGAGCTTCTGTCGCGCTACGGCTCGGAAGGCAGCGAAGCGCAACTGGACAAGCTGGGCGGCGGCGCCTGGCAGATGCGCAAGGCCAAGCTGAAGAAACGCCTGCTGGATATGGCAGGCGGGCTGATCCGCATCGCCGCCGAGCGGATGATGCGGTCCGCACCGGTGCTGGCCACGACTGAAGGCTTCTACGACGAATTTGCCGCGCGGTTCCCTTATGAGGAAACCGAGGACCAGATGAATGCCATCGAGGCGGTGCGCGGCGATCTGGCTGCCGGACGTCCAATGGACCGGCTGATCTGCGGTGATGTCGGCTTCGGCAAGACGGAAGTGGCGCTGCGCGCCGCCTTCGTGGCAGCGATGAACGGTATTCAGGTGGCGGTCGTGGTTCCGACCACGCTGCTTGCCCGCCAGCATTTCAAAACATTTTCCGAACGGTTTCGCGGTCTGCCAATCCGCATCCAGCAGGCCTCGCGGCTGGTCGGTACCAAGGAGCTGAACCTGGTCAAGAAGGAAGTGGCCGAGGGCAAGACGGATATTGTCGTCGGCACCCATGCTCTTCTGGGGTCGGGCATCAAATTCGCCAATCTTGGCCTGCTGGTGATCGATGAAGAGCAGCATTTCGGAGTCAAACACAAGGAACGGCTGAAAGAGTTGAAGAGCGATGTGCATGTGCTGACGCTGTCGGCGACGCCCATTCCGCGCACCTTGCAACTGGCGATGACCGGGGTCCGCGAATTGTCGCTGATCACCACGCCGCCAGTGGACCGTATGGCGGTTCGCACCTTCATTTCGCCCTTCGATCCGCTGGTGATCCGTGAAACGCTGATGCGCGAACATTATCGCGGCGGCCAGAGCTTCTATGTTTGCCCCCGTCTGGCGGATCTTGCCGATATCAAGGCATTTCTGGAGTCGGATGTGCCTGAGCTGAAAGTGGCGATTGCCCATGGCCAGATGGCGGCGGGCGAGCTGGAAGACATCATGAACGCCTTCTATGAGGGCCGATACGATGTTCTGCTTTCCACCACCATCGTCGAATCCGGGCTGGATGTGCCGACCGCGAATACTCTCATTGTCCACCGCGCCGATATGTTCGGCCTTGCCCAGCTCTACCAGATCCGGGGCCGGGTCGGCCGCTCCAAGGTGCGGGCCTTCGCGCTGCTGACCCTGCCGGTCAACAAGGTACTGACGACCAGCGCCGAACGGCGGCTGAAAGTGCTGCAATCGCTGGATACGCTGGGCGCGGGCTTCCAGCTCGCCAGCCACGATCTCGACATTCGCGGCGCTGGCAATTTGCTGGGCGAGGAACAATCCGGCCACATCAAGGAAGTCGGCTTCGAGCTTTACCAGCAAATGCTGGAGGAGGCCGTGGCCGAGGTGAAGGGCGAGGACGAGGTCGTCGATAGCGGCTGGTCGCCGCAAATCCAGGTCGGCACTTCGGTGATGATCCCCGACGAATACGTGCCGGACCTGCATCTGCGTCTTGGCCTGTATCGCCGTCTGGGCGACTTGACCGAATTGACCGATATCGATGGCTTCGGCGCCGAGTTGATCGACCGATTCGGACCGCTGCCCGCAGAAGTGCAGAATCTGTTGAAGGTCGTTTACGTCAAGGCGCTGTGCCGCAAGGCTAATGTTGAAAAGCTGGAAGCCGGACCGAAGGGCGTGGTGGTCCAGTTCCGCAACAAACTGTTCCCCAACCCGGCAGCCTTGGTTGGCTTCATCGCCAAACAGGGCAGCATGGCCAAGATCCGTCCCGACCACAGTGTGTTCCTGACCCGCGATCTGCCAACGCCGGAGAAACGGCTGGCGGGTGCGGCGACCATCATGGCGCAATTGGCGGAACTGGCCAAGGTTAAGTGAGAGCAGAGGCGGTCCATCGACCGCCTCCAGACTACTTTCCCTGGCAGAGTCTATTTCAACCGCTCGGCAAGAAAACGGGCAGCCCGTTCGTGGGCTTGTTTCGCCAGGGATGTTTCTGGTTTCAGAAAAAAGTCATGGCTTCCGCCATCAAATATTGAGAGTTCAGTCTCGGTTCCTAGGGATTTGGCCTGTTCTGATAATGCTCTTGCCATCGAGACAGGAAATACACGGTCTTCGCTCCCCCAGACGACCAGGAGGGGAGGAGCCGTGCGAACGGATTGAGAATAACCAGCGGGAAAGCCACCGTCCACGAGCACCAGGGCATTGGCAGCTTGCCGGTTTACCGTTGCGGTGATGGCGATTTGCGCGCCCAGCGAAATTCCGAGAACGCCGATTTTCCGGTTCTCTGGAGATTGTCTCTTGAGAAACAGTAGAACATCCCGGACAGCAGCGCTCCATCGGGCTATGTGGCTTGTGTAATATTGGATGCGGCCTGCCGCACCCTTCGCATGGCCAATGGCAGTCAAATCTGCGTCTGAAACGGCATGAACCAGATAGGCATCAAGCCCTGCCTTATCGAGACTTTGAGCAAGATCGTCATAGGCTGCTGATCGGAAGCCTTTGCTACCGCTCAGGATGATAGCGGCTGGGCGCTTCTGAGGTGCGCGCCTTTCGAACGTCTCTATTGCGATGTCGCCCTGCGTGGTCTTGACTATTACCGTTTGACGGGCGTTTGCCCGTGACGGGGTGCAAGAGATGAAAGCCAGACAAAAAACAGTCGTGGCCAGCAGAAAAGCGGTAGAACGAGAGCAATGCAGCATTACTCGTCTTCCACCGCTAGGCTGGCCTGCGGGCCGGAGGCGACGGCGGGTGGGAGGGGGACGCCCTTGGTTCTTTCCCGCATCAGGGTAATCAGGCCGGAGCCGATGATCAGGGTGATGCCGACCAGCATGGGTAGATCGACATGGTCGCCGAAGATCAGGTAGCCAAACAGAATGGCCCAGAGCATCTGGCTATATTGTGCAGGTCCCAGCACGGCCGCAGGCGCAAAGCGGGTTGCCAGCATCATCAGCACAGTGGCAAGGGCAGCAAACAGGCCGTAGCTGAGCAAGAGCAGCCAGTCCGTTCCTTGCGGCCAGGAGAAAGCGGGCAGCATGGCGATGCCGGAAATGATGATGGTGCCGAAGGCGCCAGCACCGTAAAGCGATGTGGATTTTTCACGCGGGCCGATGGCGCGGTAGACGACGATGGAAATCGCCCCACCCAACCCGCCGATGACAGCGCCGAGATGGCCGATCGACAATTCCCTGAAACCCGGACGCAGCACCACTAGCACGCCGATAAAACCGATGATGACGGCGCTCCAGCGGCGCATGCCGACCTGTTCCTTGAGGAACACCACCGACATGATGGTGACGAAGCAGGGCAAAAGGAAAATCAGACAGAAGGCCTCGGCCATCGACAGATGCGTGAAGGCTGTCACCGCCCCAATGGCACTGGTGCCTGACGCGACGAACCGCAGCAGCCAGAGCTTCAGGTTTGAGGTCCTGAACACATCCGTCAGCGAATCGCCGCGCTTCAGCAGAAATGGCAGGGCAGCCAGACCGAACAGCGATCCGAAGAAGGCCGATTCGAACGGACTGATTCGTCCATCAACGAGTTTGACCGATGCATCGCTGATGGCGAAGGCGGCAAAGGCCGCAAAAGCGAGCGCAAGGCCGCGAGGTGTCGTATCGGAGGTCACGAGCGGGTCGTCCTGGAGTTTGGCCGGGGAAATCCGTCATCAGGTTTCCACCGGCAGGGGCCTCTCGTGAGTATGGCCGATATTGCGTTGCGTCAATTCAGTTTCGACTGTTCGACTGCCTTTTCAGCGGCGATGTCGCGCAGGGCATTGGCCAGAACGTCTGTCGGCTGGGCGCCACTCACGGCATATTTCTGGTCGATGATGAAGAAAGGCACGCCATTGACGCCCATCTTCTGGGCGGCGTCGATTTCATCGATGACCATGTCCTTATCGGCATCGCCTGCCAGCAGGGCCTGCATCACCTTGCGGTCCAGCCCAGCCTCCTGGACAATATCCAGCAGGACGGCATGGTCGCCGAGATTGCGACCATCCTCGAAAAATGCCTTGAACAGGCCTGAGACCACGGCACCCTGCGCTTCACGGCTTTCCAGTCCTGCCCAATGGATCAGCCGATGCGCGTCCAGCGTATTGGGACCGATCTTAACCGCATCGAAATTGAAGGCAATGCCAACCTCGCGGCCAAGCTCGGCCAATTTCTGAAGGCTGCGGTCCATGTTTTCCTTGCCGCCAAACTTCTTGGTGAGTTCCGCTTGCTGATCAACGCCTTCGGGCGGATAGTCCGGATTGAGCCGGTAAGGGCGCCAGTTGACGTCGATACTAACAGTGTCCTGCACCTCGGCAATGGCCAGGTCCAGCCGGGCCTTGCCCAGATAGCACCACGGGCAGACGACATCGGACACGAGATCGATGGTAATGCGTTGCATGAAAGGGTCTCCATCGGTATGTGGCAGCGATGACACGCCGCAGATCCGTGCGCAGTCAGCGCACGGTGGTTGAATTCATTGCGCCCTGGCGTCCCACCACGTGGGGAGCTGATAGCCCAGCATCGGCACTTGGTCAGGCCTTGCGATTCGCTTCCAGCGCGCCAGCCATTGCTCGCCATTATAATAGAGTGGCACCACATAATGCCCCGCCACCAGAAGGCGATCGAGGGCCCGCACGCTGGCCTGATAGTCCTCCAGGCTTCTGGCATTGACCATGGTGTTCAGCACCCGGTCGATATCCGGATTGGCCACCCCGGCATAATTGAAACTGCTCTGCCGATCTCGGGCAACGGAACCCCAGCGGTTGAATTGTTCAATACCGGGAGCCAGCGTCGAAGGATAGGCCATGACGACCATGTCATAATCGAAGCTGTTGGAGCGCGCCTGATATTGCGCATCATCCACCGTCCGGATGGTCATGCCGATGCCGATCAGCCTTAGGGTGCGCTGATAGGCAAGCGCCATTTTCTCCTGGCCGGCATTCTGGGTCATGACCTCGAAGGACAGTGGCTTGCCCTGGGCATCGACCATTTTTCCATCATTGATCGAATATCCAGCCTGGCTGAGCAACGCGACGGCCTGGCGCAGAATATTACGGTCGGCGCCCGAACCATCGGAAATCGGCAATGTATAGGTGCCCGCCAGGATTTCCGGGGCAATCGTGTTGCGCGCATTGCCAAGGATTGCCAGTTCGCGGTCGTCGGCGGCATGGCCAAAGGCGCCGAGCGGCGAATTCTGCCAGTAACTCTGGATTCGCTTGAACGCATTGCCGTAGATGTTTTTGTTGACCCACTCGAAGTCGAAGGCGAGCGTCAGCGCCTCGCGCACCTTCACATCGGCAAAGATCGGGCGGCGGGTGTTGAACACGAATCCCAGCATGCCCGTCGGTTTTTGCGGGGTAAAGGTCTCGCGCACAACATCGCCATTCACGGCTGCGGGGAAATTATAAGCCCGCAGCCAATGGGCCGAATCACCATCAGGGTAAAGATCGATCTCACCCTTCTTGAAGGCTTCGAACAGGGTGCTGTCCTGCAAAAAATAGGTTACGCTGACTTCGTCGTAATTATCGAAACCCACCTTCGAGGGAAGATCCTTGCCCCAATAATTCGGGTCGCGCTGATAGGTAATCCGCTCGCCGGGGCGGATATCCTTGATCTTATAGGGGCCGGAGCCAACAGGCACATTCAGCGACGACTGTTCGAAAAGGTCCGGGTCGATGGCATGCTTCGGCAGGATCGGTGTTGCATAGGCCAGAAGCAGCGGAATTTCCCGGTCGGCCTTGTCGTTGAAGGTGAAGCGGACACTATGCTCGCCAACCTTTTCCATCTTGGCGACGCCATTCAACCGCTTGTCGAAAGGCGCACGGCCTTTCTGCTGGAGGATCTGGAGCGTGAAAATCACGTCATCCGGCGTCACGGGCTGGCCATCGTGCCAGCGGGCCTTGGGGTTGAGGTTGAACTGGATGAAGCTGCGGGCATCATCCCACTCGACGCTTTGCGCCAGAAGACCGTAGAGCGTGTAGGGTTCGCCGGCCGAGCGCGTCATCAGCGTTTCGTAGAACAGGTTGCCGTATTCCGGGTCCCAGATGCCGCGCGCCGTTGTGCGCATGCCCTTGATGACAAAGGGGTTGAAGCTGTCGAACGTGCCAACCACGCCGTAGGAAATCCGGCCACCCTTTTTCACGTCAGGGTTGACGTAAGGCAGGTGCTTGTAATCGGCGGGCAGGGTGGGCTTGCCATACATGGATATGGCATTGACGGGCTCGGCCAAGGTAGCCGATGCGGCAAACACGCCGCAGAACGGCAGGACCAAGACCAGCAGGGTCGACAAAAGACGCCGCAAACCATTTCCTCTCGAGATCAGTATTTTAAATTTCGCGGCAAATTATCACGAACTGCCGGAAAGCCAACCGCTATGGCACAATTCCTGCCATGGAAGCGCCATGTAAGTGACTGGGTGGAATTGTCCAGTAAAACAAATGTCGCGCGCGCTCAATCGTTCCACAAATTGGATGCATCTCTGCCAAACACCAAAGAAGCACTGGATATTCGCGGCGATGCGCTGTAACAGGATCACCACACACATCGGGTCATCTATTTGCCTCATTTAAAACCCAGGGGATGAACGAATAGGCCGATCTAATCGGGTGAGAACTTCGGTTCGACAAAAGTTTTCAGGAGACGGATCTCGTTATGACGTTTACAGCAGCCAAAACCGCGCGTGCGGCACTCTCCGCTCTCGTTCTCTCCACTGGCTTTGCTGGCGCATCTTTTGCCCAGCAGCAGCCCGCTGGCGATGCCGGCTTGCCGCCGCAGGGTTGGTTCAAGACCTGCGCCAAGCAGGAAGACAACGATATCTGCACGGTGCAGAACATTCAGGTCGCGCAGAACCGCCAGATGATTATCGCCGTGGCGATCATCTCCATCGAAGGCAAGATGAACCGCAAGCTGATGCAGGTTTCCGTGCCTTCCGCACGGCTCGTCCCTCCGGGCGTCGTTTTGCAGATCGATGGCGGCAAGGGCCAGAAGATCGATTACGCCGTCTGCTTCCCGGACCGTTGCACAGCTGAAATTCCGCTGACGGACGCGATGATTGCCAGCCTGAAGAAGGGCCATGACGTGGTGTTCACATCGATGAACTTCCGCCGCGTTCCAAACCCGATCAAGATTTCGCTGGATGGCTTTACCGGTTCCTACGATGGTCCGGCTATCACCCAGTCCCAGGCACAGGAGCGCCAACGTCTGTTGGAAGAAGCCATGCAGAAGAAGAATGAAGAATCGCAGAAGGCCCTGGAAGACGCCCAGAAGGCCGCCAAGGAAACCAAATAATCGGTTATTCCCTTGCTTCATTGAAAAAAAAGCCCCGGTCGTTAAACCGGGGCTTTTTTTTATAGGATATAATTATCAACTGATCAGTGAGCCAAATTCATCCGCGGCTTGTAATGACCGGCCTGCTCTTCCACGAAGATCTGGTTGATATGCGGATTGCGCAGCGGTTCGCCGCTTTCGTCTGTCTCCAGATTTTGTTCGGAGACGTAGGCGACGTATTCCGTCTCGGCATTTTCAGCCAACAGGTGATAGAAGGGCTGATCCTTGCTGGGCCGCAATTCTGCGGGGATCGCGTTCCACCATTCTTCCGTATTGGCGAATTCCGGATCGACGTCGAAAACGACGCCGCGAAACGGAAATACCTTGTGACGAACAATGTCACCGATTCCAAACTTTGCGTTGCGTTGTTTCATGGCTTTGTTTCCTTTCGTCAAATATTTGGGAAACGGGACAACGAACATCAAGGGTCTCGACATGGTTTTGTCACAAAACGGCTGAGGCATGGCCGCCCGGTTTAACGAGATGTGCAATTGCAAAAAATACCAATGATACTGCAATAAAAAAGCCGGCAGGGTTGCTGCCGGCTTTGGTGTCGATCGGATCAGACCGAGTAGTACATGTCGTATTCCACCGGATGAGGTGTCATATCGTAACGCATGACTTCCTGCATCTTGATGTCGATGAAGGCGTCGATCTGGTCGTCGTCGAAGACGCCGCCGGCGGTCAGGAACTTGCGATCCTTGTCGAGGCTTTCCAGCGCTTCGCGCAACGAGGCGCAAACCGTCGGGATCTTCTTCAATTCCTTCGGCGGCAGGTCGTAGAGATCCTTGTCCATGGCCTTGCCAGGATGGATCTTGTTCTTGATACCATCGAGACCAGCCATCAGCATGGCGGCAAAACCGAGATAGGGGTTGGCGGTCGGGTCAGGGAAGCGGACTTCGACGCGCTTTGCCTTCGGATTGGAGCCGAACGGAATGCGGCAGGAAGCAGAACGGTTGCGGGCGGAATAGGCCAGCAGAACCGGTGCTTCATAGCCAGGCACCAGACGCTTGTAGGAGTTGGTCGAGGGGTTGGTGAAGGCATTCAGTGCCTTGGCATGCTTGATGATGCCGCCAATGTAGTAGAGGCAGCTTTCCGACAGACCGGCATATTCATCACCGGCGAAGGTTGGCTTGCCATCCTTCCAGATCGACTGATGCACATGCATGCCCGAGCCATTGTCGCCAAAGATCGGCTTCGGCATGAAGGTTGCGGTCTTGCCATAGGCATTGGCAACCTGATGCACGACATATTTATAGATCTGCATCTTGTCGGCGTTGCGCACCAGCGTATCGAACTTGATGCCAAGCTCGTGCTGGGCGGCGGCGACTTCGTGGTGGTGCTTTTCGACGGTCACGCCCATTTCGGACAGAACCGTCAGCATTTCCGAGCGCATGTCCTGGCAGCTGTCGATCGGCGGAACCGGGAAATAGCCGCCCTTGACGCGCGGACGGTGGCCGAGATTGCCGGTTTCATAGTCGGTATCGTCGTTGGACGGCAATTCGGTGGAATCGAGCTTGAAGCCGGTATTGTAAGGATCGGCCTTGTATTTCACGTCATCGAAAATGAAGAATTCAGCTTCCGGGCCAAAAAATGCCGTGTCGCCGATACCCGACGCCTTGAGATAGGCTTCCGCCTTCTTGGCCGTGCCGCGCGGATCGCGGTTATAGGCTTCACCGGAAACCGGATCGAGAATATCGCAGAGAATGACCATGGTCGACTGGGCGAAGAACGGGTCCATATGCACCGTTTCCACGTCTGGCATCAGCACCATGTCGGATTCGTTGATCGCCTTCCAGCCTGCGATGGAGGAGCCGTCGAACATGACGCCATCGGCGAACATGTCTTCATCGACACAGACGATGTCCATGGTGACGTGCTGCAACTTGCCCTTGGGGTCGGTGAACCTGAGATCGACAAATTTTACGTCGTTGTCTTTGATTTGTTTAAGAATATCCTGTGCGGTCGTCATTAGGTTTGTTCCTCGATTTGATGACGATTATAAGACCCGACCTCCCTCAGCCGGGCCGCATTCAAATGGCGTCGACGCCGGTTTCGCCGGTTCTGATCCGGACGACTTCCTCGACGTTGGAAACGAAAATCTTTCCATCGCCAATACGCCCCGTTTGCGCGGCATTGCGGATAGCGTCGATGACGGCCTCGACGTTTTCATCGGCTAGCACGACTTCAACCTTCACTTTAGGCAGGAAGTCGACCACGTATTCGGCGCCGCGATACAGCTCCGTATGGCCCTTTTGCCGCCCAAATCCCTTGGCTTCCGTGACCGTTATGCCTTGCAATCCTACTTCCTGAAGGGCTTCCTTCACTTCGTCCAGCTTGAAAGGCTTTATGATCGCTTCGATCTTTTTCATGAGAAAATTTCTCTCCGCTTCCCTCATTGATGCAGGTAACACCTGTTTGCCCTGCGTTGATGCACTTACCGTGCCAATTTGGTCCGCGAATTGCGAAAAAAACAGAAAATCACCCGCATTGCCGAAACAGTTTTGCCTAAACCCGGGCAAAACACCAGAGCTAAGTGCCTATTTTTTGTGAGAATTAGTCAGATTGAATTTTTTGCTGATTTTATGAATTGCGCAGATTTTTTGCATAAATTCATGCTAGTTCAACAGGCAAATGCACAATAAATATCCAATATTAATTTCCTCAACGCCATTGCCGTTTGGTTCGGCTTTCGATTTGATATTTGCATGATGCAAACATCTTTTCATCACTTGATTTCTCCCTCTTCCATGGCGCTGGTGGACCGTGATGCGGCCAACTCGGGCATTGATAGTTATGGCCTGATGCGCAAGGCCGGTTCTGGCGTTGCGGCGGCGGCACTCCGGCTTTTCCCCCAGGCGCTGAGGGTGGCGGTGCTGTGTGGGCCGGGAAACAATGGCGGTGACGGCTATGTTGCGGCTGAAGCGCTGCGTCAATCCGGGGTTTTGGTGCAGGTCTTTTACCTGGGCGAGCCGGAAAAGTTGAATGGAGATGCTGCTCTCGCGTTTGCGGATTATCGGGGCAAGACCGAACCGCTGGCGCTTTATGATCCCCAGCAGGGGGATCTGGTGGTAGACGCTTTGTTCGGAGCAGGCCTCGCGCGCGACTTGCCTTTGCCGGCGACAGAACTGATCGAGCGGGTCAATCGGGTCGGTATTGCCGTTGTCGCGGTCGATCTGCCTTCCGGTGTCGATGGCCGCACGGGCCAGCCCCGCCCGGTGGCGTTTCAGGCAGCCCATACGGTGACATTCATGGCAAGAAAGCCGGGACATGTGCTGTTACCGGGACGTTCGCTCTGCGGCACGGTGGAGATCTACGATATCGGAATTCCGCGTCGCATCGTTGATCGACATCGAGGCGAGGTTTCTGTCAATCATCCCGATTTTTGGGCGCATCTCCTGCCAAAAGTCTCTGGTGTCAGCCATAAATTCACCCGGGGCCATCTCACGGTGTTTTCCGGGCGCACAAGTGCGACAGGCGCCGCACGGCTGTCCACCATGGCAGGATTGAAGGCCGGGGCCGGGCTGGTGACGCTGGCCTCACCGGCCAGTGCCGTTCTTGTCAATGCCACGCAGACCACTGCCGTGATGGTGAAGGCCATCGATGATCTTGATGACCTTGAGGACTATCTGACTGACCAGCGGATGAGCGCCTTCGTGCTCGGACCCGGATTTGGGATTGGCGAAAAGGCGCGGGAATTCACCCTTTCGCTGTCCAAACGCAGGCTGGTTCTCGATGCCGACGGTATTTCTTCTTTTAGGGATCAACCAGACGAGCTTTTCGACGCATTTTCCGGCAATGAAACCCGCTTGGTTCTGACGCCGCATGAGGGCGAGTTTTCTCGCCTGTTTGCCGATATTGCCGGTGAGAAGACGTTGGGCAAAGTTGAAAAGGCCCAGGCTGCCGCCAGAAAAGCCAATGCGGCGGTGGTCTACAAAGGTGCAGATACAGTGATTGCCGCTCCCGATGGCCGGGCGCTGATCAACGAAAATGCGCCGCCGTGGCTTGCCACAGCCGGTTCCGGCGATGTGTTGGCCGGGATCATTGGCGGATTACTAGCGCAAGGCGTTCCGGCCTTTGAGGCTGCGGCGACAGGTGTCTGGCTTCATGCTGAAACGGGCGCAAGGCTCGGCGAGGGATTGACAGCAGAAGATCTGGCTACGGCTGTGCGGCCCTTTCGCCAAGGCTAAAACATCAGCATCATGGCGACACGGCGAAGTGGATTGAGGCCCTTCGCCACTTCTGCGGCAAGAATCTCTTTCAGCCGGGCGGGACAGGCGTCCCCCTCAATGGCTTGAAACCCAAGAGAAGAATAAAAGGGCGCGTTGAAAGGCGCGAAACGGTCCGTCGTCAGCGTCGCACCCACGAGATGTCTGGTCCGTCCTTCAGTAAGCAGAGCGTTTATGAGACGACGCCCAATTCCTTGTCGCTGCCATTCAGGATGAACATCCACTTCTCCTATGTGCAGCCATCCCTCGCTTATATAGCCCCCAGCATATCCGACCGGACTCTCCGTTCCATCGAAAGCCGCCAGAAGCAGACCGGCATCGAGATACACTTGCAATTCCTCGTCGCTGCTTGCAGCAGGGTCGCCTGTCACGGCCCCAGCAGCCCGAAGGGTTTCGAACGAAGCCAATTCCACATTTCGCAAATTGCAAAAATGGTAAGCCGTAGCGGGACCGACATGGATCGTATCAAGAGTGTCACTGACTGGTGTCTTCGTCATGAGACCTTCAGTTCGATAGAGCTTTCTGAAGCAATTGCGCGCCATTCGGCGCATTGACCTTGCCGCCCGTGATGAAAAACGCAAACACATCGCGTGGTTTTTTATCCACTATCCGTTGCGGCGCGATCAGCGGCAAATCCTGCGGCACCCCGCCTTCGGCATAGGCGGAAAACCGTTTTGCCCAGTCCTTCACCTGGGTTTCAGGATAGCAGGTCTTTATCTCATCTGTTCCCTTTTGCAGCCGGGCATAGACAAAATCCGCGGTGACATCGGCAAACATCGGGTAATCCTGATGATCGGCACAGACTGCGGCCACGCCATGACGCTCCAGCATGGTGATGAAATCAGGTGTCTGGAACGAGGGATGGCGTGGCTCGACCACATGCCACAGCTTCAAACCATTGAGGGTTTTCGGCAGGAGCGACAGAAACGCCTCGAAATCCTCAGGTTCGAACTTCTTCGTTGCCATGAATTGCCAGAGAATTGGGCCAAGGTGGCTGCCAAGTTCGGCAATACCCTGGTTCAGGAATTTCTCAATAGACGGGCCGGCCTCCGCCAATATCTTACGATTGGTGCAATAACGACTGGCTTTCAGCGAAAAGACGAAATCGTCAGGCACGTCAGAGGCCCATTTGGCAAAGGTCTCTGGCTTCTGGCTGGAATAATAGGTGCCGTTGACCTCAATAGCCGTGAGCTGGCGACTGGCGTGTTCCAGCTGCCGTTTCTTCGGCAGCTTTTCAGGATAGAACGTGCCTTCCCAAGGCTCGAAAGTCCAGCCGCCGATGCCGGTGCGGATTGTGCCTGCGGTCATCTGCCCACTCCTTGTTGATCGCTATTCTGCGGCTTGCGGCTTCTTCATCGGACGGCGCTCCAGCAACTCCCTGAGGAAGTGGCCGGTATAGGAAGCCTCTACTTTGACGATCTCTTCCGGCGTGCCTTGGGCGACGATCTGGCCGCCGCCATCGCCACCTTCGGGGCCGAAATCGATGATGTGATCGGCTGTCTTGATGACTTCGAGATTGTGCTCGATGACCACGACGGAGTTGCCCTGATCGACCAGCTCCTGAAGCATTTCCAAGAGTTTGGCAACGTCATGGAAATGCAGGCCGGTGGTCGGCTCATCTAGTATATAAAGCGTGCGACCCGTCGATTTCTTCGAGAGTTCCTTGGCAAGCTTTATGCGTTGGGCTTCGCCGCCTGACAGCGTATTGGCCTGTTGCCCGACCTTGATATAGCCGAGGCCGACATCGAACAGCGCTTGCAGCTTGTCGCGCACCGCAGGGACAGCCGAGAAGAATTCCACACCCTCCTCGACCGTCATGTCCAGCACATCGGCGATCGATTTGGTTTTGAAGGTCACATCAAGCGTTTCGCGATTATAGCGTTTGCCATGGCAGACGTCGCAAGTGACATAGACATCCGGCAGGAAGTGCATTTCAATCTTGATGACGCCATCGCCCTGGCAGGCTTCACAACGTCCGCCCTTGACGTTGAAGGAAAAGCGGCCGGGCTGATAACCGCGCGCCTTGGCCTCCGGAAGTCCAGAAAACCAGTCGCGGATCGGGGTAAACGCGCCGGTATAGGTGGCGGGGTTGGAGCGCGGCGTGCGGCCAATCGGCGACTGGTCGATATCAATCACCTTATCGATGAATTCGAAACCATCGATCCGATCGTGATCGGCCGGGTTTTCGCGTGCGCCCATCACCCGTCGTGCTGCGGCCTTATATAATGTCTCGATCAGGAAGGTCGATTTGCCACCGCCGGAAACGCCGGTAACGGCGGTAAACACACCAAGCGGAATGGCCGCCGTGACATTCTTCAGATTGTTGCCCCGCGCGCCGATCACCTTGATCTGCTGGCCCTTCTTGGGCTTGCGCCGCGCCGGTGGCACTTTAACGCCAAGCTCACCGGTCAGGTATTTGCCGGTCAGTGACTTGTCATTGGCCATGATGTCTTGCGGACTGCCCTTGGCGATCACCTGGCCGCCATGAATGCCTGCCGCAGGCCCGATATCGACCACATAATCGGCGGCCAGAATGGCATCCTCGTCATGCTCGACAACGATCACTGTATTGCCAATATCGCGCAGGTGCTTGAGCGTATCAAGCAGCCGGGCGTTATCGCGCTGATGCAGGCCAATCGACGGCTCATCAAGCACATAAAGCACACCGGTTAGGCCTGAGCCGATCTGTGAGGCAAGCCGGATGCGCTGGCTTTCTCCGCCTGACAGAGTGCCGGAATTGCGCGACAGGCTGAGATAGTCCAACCCGACATCATTGAGGAAGCTTAGCCGCTCGCGGATTTCCTTGAGAATACGAACGGCAATTTCGTTCTGCTTGTCGGTCAACAGACCAGGCAGGGTCTCAAACCAGCCGCCTGCAACCCGGATCGACATTTCCGTGACCTGGCCGATATGCAGGCCGTTGATTTTCACCGCCAGTGCTTCCGGCTTCAGCCTGAAACCCTTGCAGGCAGGGCAGGGCGCGGCGGACATGTAGCGCTCGATTTCTTCCCGCGCCCAGGCGCTGTCGGTTTCCTTCCAGCGCCGCTCCAGGTTCGGGACGATGCCTTCGAAGGTTTTTGTCGCGCTATAGGAGCGGGCGCCGTCGGCGTAGTGAAACTCGATCTTTTCTTCCGTGCCGTGCAGGATGGATTTCTGTGCCTCGGCGCTCAGATCCGACCATTTGCTGGTCAGCTTGAAGCCAAAAGCTTTGCCGAGGCCTTCAAGGGTCTGGTCGTAATAAGGAGAGCTGGATTTTGCCCAGGGGGCAATTGCACCGTCCTTCAACCGCTTGTCGGCTTCGGGAATGATCAGCGCTTCATCAATCTTCTGCTGGAAACCAAGGCCGTCGCAGGTCGGGCAGGCACCGAATGGATTGTTGAAGGAAAACAGCCGGGGCTCGATTTCCGGAATGGTAAAGCCGGAGACGGGGCAGGCGAATTTTTCCGAAAACAGCACCCGCTCATGGGTCTCGTTCAACGACTTGTTGGCGGAACCGCCAGCCGAGGTTTCATTGGCCGGCAACGGCTTGTCAGCAAATTCGGCGACCGCCAACCCGTCGGCAAGGCGAAGGCAGGTTTCTAGGCTGTCGGCCAGCCGAGAGGCCATGTCGGCCCGCACCACGACGCGGTCAACGACGATGTCGATATCGTGCTTGTATTTCTTGTCGAGGGTTGGCGCCTCGGCGATTTCGTAGAAATCGCCATCGATCTTGACGCGCTGGAAGCCCTTCTTCATCAGCTCGGCGAGTTCTTTCTTATACTCGCCCTTGCGGCCCCGGATCAGAGGCGCAAGAATATAAAGCCGCGTCCCTTCCTCAAAGGCCAGAACACGGTCAACCATCTGGCTAACGGTCTGGCTCTCGATCGGCAGGCCGGTGGCTGGCGAATAGGGCACGCCAACGCGGGCAAACAGCAGGCGCATGTAGTCGTAGATTTCGGTGACTGTCCCGACCGTCGAGCGCGGATTGCGCGAGGTGGTCTTTTGCTCGATGGAGATTGCAGGCGACAGGCCTTCGATCAGGTCCACATCGGGCTTCTGCATCATCTCCAGGAACTGCCGGGCATAGGCCGACAAGCTTTCGACGTAGCGGCGCTGACCCTCGGCATAGATCGTATCGAAGGCCAGCGACGACTTTCCCGAGCCGGAAAGGCCGGTCATCACGATCAGGCTGTTGCGCGGCAGGTCAAGGTCGATGCCCTTGAGATTGTGCTCGCGCGCACCACGGATGGAAATCGTCTTCAATTCGCTCATAACAAAACTCGGTTTGGGAGAGAGCCGCAGGCAGGAATGCCGCTCCTTATTTAGTCACTGCTGCCGTCCTGTCGAGACGGGTAGGTCGATTCTGCGTTCGATTCCGGTAGAGTTGACTGCATCATACAAATTTATTAGAACAAAGAAAGAACATTTTTTGGTCTGGATTCTTCGCTGTGGATTACAGGTGATCTGCCTGCCCTTAATCGACAGGGATAGGATAAGGTTAAAATTGATTGGATTTGTAAGCCGCCCCATGGTGGCAGCGAGGTGAGTATCATGGCTGGAAGCGTCAACAAGGTTATTTTGATCGGCAATCTGGGCGCCGACCCGGAAATCCGCCGTACCCAGGACGGTAAGCCGATTGCCAACCTGCGCATCGCCACGTCCGAATCCTGGCGCGACCGTAATTCCGGCGAGCGCAAGGAAAAGACTGAATGGCATAGCGTGGTGATCTTCAACGAAGGTCTCTGCAAGGTGGCCGAACAATATCTGAAGAAGGGCGCAACTGTTTATATCGAGGGCCAGCTTCAGACCCGTAAATGGCAGGACCAGAACGGCAATGACCGTTACTCGACGGAAATCGTCCTCCAGGGCTTCAATTCGACCCTGACCATGCTTGGCGGTCGTGGCGATGGGGCAGGCGGCGGTGCTGCCCGTGGCGGCAGCGATTTCGGCGGCGGCGGCGGTGGCTACGACGACTACGGCTCGGCCCCGGCCCGCAGCGGCGGTGCGTCGTCCGGCGGTCGCGGTGCCAGTGCGCCGTCGGGCGGATTCTCGCGCGATATGGATGACGATATTCCGTTCTGATTTGCGACGTTCAGCCGGAGTTCTTCGGTTCAGGCGCATCCTCATTGGGATGCGCCTTTTTCTTTATGATTGAAGACCTCAGAGGTGAAATGCCGACTTGATGCCGTCAACGACGAATTGCACGGAGAGCGCGGCCAGTATGACGCCGAGCAGGCGTGTCAGGATCGCCCGACCCGTCACCCCTAAAAACCGGTCAAGCCGATCTGCGATCACGAGCGCCAACAGCACGATGCCGATGCAGAGTGCGAGAACCAGGATCAGTTCTGTGCGCTCGACCGGGCTCGGCAGGGAGCTGGCCAGCAGGATGGTGGCAGAAATGGCCCCAGGGCCAGCAATCAGCGGCAGGGCAAGCGGGAAAACCGCGATATGGTGCATGTGATCGCGGGTAATCGCGTCTTCCGACGTCTTTTCCTTGCGCTCCTGGCGTTTCTCGAAAATCATCTCGAAGGCGATAGCAAATAGCAAAAGACCACCGGCGATGCGGAACGCGCCCATCGAAATGCCGAGCCCTTCAAGAAGGCTAGCACCAAAAACTGCAAAGACTGCCAGAATGCTGAAGGCGATAGCCGTGCCGCGTAGCGCCACCTGCTTGCGTTGCTGGCGAGTCATGCCGCGTGTCAGGCCAAGAAACAGCGGTGCCAGGCCCGGCGGGTCCAGCGTCACCAACAGGGTGGTGAAGGCATTGAGGAGAAGTTCGACATTGGTCATGGATGTTCTCCTGTTTCGGTTTGGATAAAGGCCACAGATTGCGCGAAACTGGGGCGCTGTGGTTTCTTCTACCATATCCGGGCCGTTGGAGAGTGATTTCCGGCGCGTGGAGGCAACGTCAAGCCACCAGTGACGGTCATTCGGGCAGATAGCGCCTCAGGGTTCAAGAAATGCCTTGTCATAGCCGCAAAAGCCTGTTCAAAACCTCCCAGCTAATTGGCGCGGAAAGGGGCTTTCCGCTATAAAATCCCTAGTGATTCTAACAGGCGTGACCCGTTTTGACTGAGCAAAGCACACCCGGCGGCAAAATGCCGTCCGATATCGAACCCATTTCGATTATAACGGAGATGCAGCGGTCGTATCTCGATTACGCGATGAGCGTTATCGTCAGCCGCGCACTTCCCGATGTCCGCGATGGTTTGAAGCCCGTTCATCGTCGCATTCTGTTTGGCATGTCCGAGCTGGGTATCGACTGGAACAAAAAATATGTGAAATGCGCCCGTGTGACCGGGGACGTGATGGGTAAATTCCATCCACACGGCAACTCGGCGATCTATGATGCGCTGGCCCGTATGGCGCAGGATTGGTCGCTTAGGCTGCCGCTGATCGACGGTCAGGGCAATTTCGGCTCCATCGACGGCGATCCGCCAGCGGCGGAACGCTATACCGAGTGCCGCCTGCAAAAAGCCGCACATTCGCTCCTGGACGATCTCGACAAGGACACCGTCGATTTTCGTGACAACTATGATGGCACGCTGTCTGAGCCTGTCGTCGTGCCAGCGAAATTCCCCAACCTACTCGTCAATGGCGCCGGCGGTATCGCGGTCGGCATGGCGACGAATATTCCGCCGCACAATCTGGTCGAAGTCATCAATGGCTGTATCGCGCTGATTGAAAACCCGGCTATCGACTTGCCGGAACTGATGCAGATTATTCCCGGCCCTGATTTTCCGACCGGCGCGCTGATTCTGGGCCGTAGCGGTATTCGTTCAGCCTACGAGACCGGACGCGGTTCGGTGATTATGCGCGGCGTGGCACGGATCGAGCCGATGCGCGGTGACCGTGAGCAGATCATCATCACCGAGATTCCCTATCAGGTGAACAAGTCGACGATGATCGAGAAAATGGCCGAATTGGTGCGTGACAAGCGCATCGAGGGCATTTCCGACCTACGCGACGAATCTGACCGTCAGGGCTACCGCGTTGTGGTGGAGCTGAAGCGCGATGCCAATGCGGACGTGATCCTCAACCAGCTCTACCGCTATACGCCGCTGCAAAGCTCGTTCGGCTGCAACATGGTGGCGCTGAATGGCGGCAAGCCGGAACAGTTGACGCTGCTCGACATGCTGCGCGCTTTCGTCAGCTTCCGCGAAGAAGTTATTAGCCGGCGAACGAAGTACCTGTTGCGCAAGGCGCGTGACCGCGCCCATGTGTTGGTTGGTCTTGCCATTGCCGTTGCCAATATCGACGAAGTCATCCGGCTGATCCGCCAGGCACCGGACCCGCAGACGGCGCGCGAGCAGTTGATGGAGCGGCGCTGGCCGGCAGCTGATGTCGAAAGTCTGATCCGGCTGATCGATGATCCGCGTCACCGCATCAACGAGGACAATACCTACAACCTGTCGGAAGAGCAGGCACGTGCCATTCTCGAATTACGTCTTGCTCGCCTGACAGCCCTTGGCCGCGATGAAATCGACGAGGAATTGAACAAGATCGGGGCGGAAATCTCCGATTATCTCGATATTCTGTCGTCTCGCACGCGGATTCAAACCATCGTTGTCGATGAGCTTGTCGCTGTGCGCGATGAATTCGGCACGCCACGCCGCAGCCAGATCATGGAGGGCGGCCCTGACATGGACGATGAGGATCTCATCGCCCGTGAAGACATGGTGGTGACGGTTTCGCATCTCGGCTATATCAAGCGTGTGCCGCTGGTCACCTATCGCGCCCAGCGCCGCGGCGGCAAGGGCCGCTCCGGCATGGCGACACGGGACGAGGATTTCGTTACCCGGCTATTTGTTGCCAATACCCATACGCCGGTTCTGTTCTTCTCGTCGCGCGGAATCGTCTACAAGGAGAAGGTCTGGCGTCTGCCGATCGGTACGCCGCAGTCACGCGGCAAGGCACTGATCAATATGTTGCCTCTAGAGCCAGGCGAGCGGATCACCACGATCATGCCGCTGCCCGAGGATGAGGCAAGCTGGGATAATCTCGACGTAATGTTCTCGACAACACGGGGCACCGTGCGCCGTAACAAGTTGAGCGATTTCGTCCAGGTCAACCGCAATGGCAAGATCGCCATGAAGCTTGAGGAAGAGGGCGATGAGATCCTCTCCGTCGAAACCTGCACGATTGACGACGATGTGCTGCTGACCACGGCCTTGGGGCAGGCGATCCGCTTCCCTGTCGATGAAGTCAGAGTGTTTGCCGGTCGCAATTCCATCGGTGTTCGCGGCATTTCCTTGCAGCTGAATGACCGAATCATCTCGATGACCATCTTGAGCCATGTCGATGCCGAGCCATGGCAGCGTGCGGCCTATCTGAAGCGTTCGGCTACCGAGCGCCGCGCCAGTGGTGTGGATGAGGACGACATCGCATTGGTTGGTGAAGAGGTGGGTGAAATCGGCGATCTGACCGAAGAGCGTTATCAGGAGCTGAAGGCACGCGAACAATTCGTGCTGACGATTTCCGAACGCGGTATTGGTAAGCGATCGTCGTCCTACGATTTCCGCACCTCTGGCCGTGGCGGCAAGGGCATTCGTGCCACCGACACGTCGAAGACATTGGAAATCGGCCAATTGGTCGCTGCCTTCCCGGTTGAAGACAAGGACCAGATCATGCTGGTCTCAGACGGCGGTCAGTTGATCCGCGTGCCGGTCGATGGCATCCGCATTGCCAGCCGCGCTACCAAGGGCGTGACGATCTTCAATACCGCCAAGGATGAAAAGGTCGTCTCGGTCGAGCGCATCAATGAGCCGGAAGGCGAAGAAGATGGCGAGATCGGTGCAGAGACCAGTGCCGACGAGGGTGTCTCCACTGATCCGGCAACACCGGATGAGAGCGCGACCTAAAAAATATCGTTCAGGTTAAAAACCAGAAGGGCCATGGCGCTACCCGCGCCATGGCCCTTTTGCATTCTGATAATATGTGTAACAAGCATCTGCCCCGCTCTCGTTAGTCAGATGCGGAACGTGCCTTTACGCCGGGCGTAACTTGCGCAGTCGGAGCGCGTTGGTCAGCACAAAGACACTGGACAGTCCCATCGCACCGGCGGCGAAAATCGGCGATAGCAGTGTTCCATTGACGGGGTAGAGCAGACCAGCCGCCAGCGGGATCAGCAGGACATTGTAG
Source organism: Agrobacterium vitis (assembly GCF_014926405.1). Taxonomy (NCBI): domain Bacteria; kingdom Pseudomonadati; phylum Pseudomonadota; class Alphaproteobacteria; order Hyphomicrobiales; family Rhizobiaceae; genus Gillisella; species Gillisella vitis. The sequence goes on along the minus strand of NZ_JACXXJ020000005.1, from coordinate 1,358,976 downwards.
GCAAAGGCCCAGAACAGGTTCTGGCTGATATTGCGGATCACCGCCTTGCTGATGGAGATCGCCCGTGCCACGCCTTGCAGGTCGCCGGACATCAGAACGACATCAGCGCTTTCGATGGCGATATCGGAGCCGGTGCCCACTGCGATGCCGATATCGGCGGCGGATAGGGCCGGGGCATCGTTTATACCATCGCCAACGAAGGCGAGCTTGCTTCCATCCTTGCGAAGGCTAGCAATCGCCGTCACCTTACCGTCGGGCAGAACTTCGGCAATTACTGTATCAATGCCGAGGCGGGCGGCGATGGCCTCGGCGGTGCGCCGGTTATCGCCGCTGATCATCGCCACCTTGAGGCCAAGGTCGTGCAAGGCGCGGATTGCCGCCGGTGTGCTTGCCTTGATCGGATCGGCGACGGCCATCAGAGCGGCGGGTTTTCCATCGACTGCCAGATAGAGCGGGGTTTTTGCTTCCATACCCAGCCGTTCGGCGTCCTCGGCAAATGCGGAGAGATCAATGCCATGCCGGGTCAGCGCCCGGTCGGCACCAACAAGCACCTGATGGCCGGAGACGATGCCGCTGATACCGTAGCCTGGTTCTGCGACAACATCGGTTGCGATCTGGCGAGGCGCTTGTTCAGCCTCGGAAGCGGCCAGGATGGCTTTGGCAATCGGGTGTTCGGAGCGCGCCTCAAGGCTGGCTGCAAAGGACAGGATGTCGGCACGGGAAAAGCCGTCTGCCGCCACCAGATCGGTCAGTTCCGGCCTGCCTTCTGTTAGCGTGCCGGTCTTGTCGAGAGCGACGATTGTGACATCGCGGAGGCTTTGCAAGGCTTCGCCCTTGCGAAACAGCACACCCAACTCGGCGGCACGGCCGGTGCCAACCATGATCGAGGTCGGAGTTGCCAGCCCCATGGCGCAGGGGCAGGCGATGATCAGCACCGCAACCGCATTGACCAGCGCATAGCTAAGTGCAGGCGCAGGGCCGAACAACAGCCAGACAATGAAGGTGAGCAGAGCCGCCGCGATCACAGCTGGAACGAACCAGCCGGTTATCCGGTCCACCATGCCCTGGACCGGTAGTTTCGAGCCTTGTGCGGTTTCCACCATGCGGATGATCTGGGAAAGAAGCGTGTCGGCTCCGACCTTAGTGGCGCGAAACCGGAAGGCACCGTTTTTGTTGATCGTACCGCCGGTTACCGTGTCGCCGTCTGCCTTTTCCACCGGTACCGGCTCGCCTGAGATCATTGATTCGTCGATAAAGGAGCGGCCTTCGATCACCACGCCATCGACAGGAAGTCTTTCGCCGGGGCGGATGTCCAAGACATCACCGACGATAACGGCGGCAATGTCGATATCAACAGGCTTGCCCTCCCGGATCACCCGCGCGGTTTTGGGGCTAAGGCCGATCAGCCGTTTGATGGCATCGCTGGTCCGGCCTTTGGCACGGCTTTCCAGCGTTCGGCCCAGCAGCACCAGCGTGACGATAACGGCTGCCGCCTCATAATAGACATTGACGGTGCCTTGCGGCATCAGCCCCGACATGAACGTGGCAACCAGCGAATAGCCATAGGCCGCAGATGCGCCCAGCACCACCAGCGAGTTCATATCTGGATGAAGGCCTATCAGGTTTGGCACGCCACGGCGAAAGAATGTGAGGCCGGGACCAAACAGCACCAGCCCGGCCAGCAAGGCCTGAAACACCCAGCTGGTCTGCATGCCAAGCGTGTTCATCACCCAGAAATGCAGGGCGGGAATGAGGTGGGAACCCATTTCGATGATGAAGACCGGAAGGGTCAGAAGAAAGGCAATCGCAGTCATCCGCGTCAAGCGATGCGTCTCATCGGCGCGCCGGTCGGGCAGGGGTTCGGGGGCGGATGGTCCTTCCGAGCTGGCGGGTTTGCGAATGTGATAACCGGCCTGTTCCACAGCAGCGACGAGGGTCTGTCTATCCGTCTCTGCGGTGACGGTCACGGTGGCGCGTTCGGTTGCCAGATTGACCGCCGCTAAACTGACGCCCGGCACAGCAGCCAATGCCTTTTCCACGCGCCGCACACAGGAGGCGCAGTTCATGCCATCTATGTCTAATTCCTGGGTCTCGATACGCGGCGCATAACCGGCCTGTTGAATGGCTGCCAGCACGGCGGCGAGATCCGGCTGCTGCGAAAACTGCACGCTGGCCTTTTCACTGGCCAAATTGACCGAGGCAGACGATACGCCCGGCACGGCGGCAATCGCCTTTTCGACCCGCCGCACGCAAGAGGCGCAATTCATGCCATCGATGGCGATGGTGGTTTCAAGGGTGTTGGTGGCATTCATCGGTCTGGTTCCTATCCGGCTGCCAGCCATAGATAAGGCTTCCCACCATGGGAAGGTCAAGGCGTGAACTGGAGAAATCTTACCGTAGCGAGGGCTGCTGTTTGAGGCGCATCGCCGCAGCTTGACTTAAGTCAAGGTTACAAAGGGCGGGACGTGAAAAACCTCTGATAACGAGAGGTGCCGTTATGAATAGCAATGGGATAGAAACACGACCGGATGTTGAGCGTTTCACCGCCGAGCCAGTGAATTCCGCAAAAATTCGCAGGCCGCTCTATGAAGCGCGCAAGAAGATCTTTCCAAAGCGCGCTTCGGGCCGGTTCCGGCAGTTTAAATGGCTGATCATGGCCATTACTCTTGGGATCTACTATCTCACGCCCTGGCTGCGCTGGGATCGCGGTGCCTATGCCCCGGATCAGGCAGTGCTGATCGACCTGGCGCATCGGCGATTCTACTTCTTTTTTATCGAGATCTGGCCGCAGGAGTTTTTCTTTGTCGCGGGCCTGCTGGTTATGGCGGGGTTTGGCCTGTTCCTGGTCACATCCGCGGTCGGGCGCGCCTGGTGCGGCTATACCTGTCCGCAAACGGTCTGGGTCGATTTGTTTCTGGTGGTCGAGCGCTTTTTGGAAGGCGACCGCAATGCTCGCATCAAGCTGGACAGCGCGCCGTGGAGCCCGTCCAAGATCTGGAAACGCGGTGCCAAGCATGTCACCTGGATCATCATCGGCGTGCTGACTGGCGGTGCGTGGATCTTCTATTTCGCCGATGCTCCGAGCTTGCTGAAGGAGTTCGTCACCGGTCAGGCCGCCGGCGTTGCCTATGTCACCGTCGCCATCCTCACCGCCACAACCTATGTGTTTGGCGGGCTGATGCGCGAGCAGGTCTGCATCTATATGTGTCCATGGCCGCGCATTCAGGGCGCCATGCTGGACGAAAAGTCGCTGGTCGTGACCTATAATGATTGGCGCGGCGAGCCACGGACCCGTCACGCCAAGAAAGTCGCCGCAGCCGGTGAGACTGTCGGGGACTGTGTCGATTGCAATGCCTGCGTGGTGGTCTGTCCGATGGGCATCGACATCCGCGAAGGCCAGCAACTGGAATGCATCACCTGCGCGCTTTGTATCGATGCCTGCGATGGGGTTATGGATAAGCTTGCCAAGCCGCGTGGGCTGATCGCCTATGCGACATTGGAGGAATATCAATCCAATATGGCGCTGGCGACCGATAACGGCACCCAGTCGATCGATCCCGACCGGGTCCGCAAGGCCGATGGCAGCTTTGTCGATTCCATCAGGCATTTCGACTGGCGGGTGATTTTCCGGCCCCGGACCTTGCTGTATACAGCCGTCTGGTCCGCCGTCGGCGGCGGCCTGTTGTTTGCGCTGATGACCCGCGACAGGCTGGACATCAACGTGCTGCATGATCGCAATCCGCAATATGTGCTCGAATCGAGTGGCGCTATCCGAAACGGCTATACGGTGCGGCTGCTCAACATGATCCCGCAACCACGCGACCTGACGGTGACGCTGGACGGCCTTCCTGACGCCACCATGAAGGTCAACGGCATGCAGGACCAGCCCGGTCGGTCGATCATCGTCACGGCGGAACCGGATGAGGCGACCACGCTGAAGATCTACGTCACGCTTGCCGGTCGTGACGTGACGGAGGCTTCCGAGCCATTCCGCTTTATTGTCAGTGATCCGAATTCCAGCGAGCAGGCCATCTACAAGGCTACATTTAACGGTCCCGGCAACGGATCTGGAGAGAAAAAATGAGTGCTGACAGCCCAAAGACCTTTGTTTTCACCGGCTGGCATATGCTGGCATCGATCTGCTCTTTCTTTGGGGTGATCATTACCGTCAACCTGACCATGGCCTGGTATGCGGGCCATAGCTGGAGCGGCATGGTGGTGCAAAACACCTATGTCGCCAGTCAGCAATTCAACGACACGACAGCGCAAATCCGCAAGCTGCTGGATACCGGCATCCAGGGAACGATGACGATAAAGCAGGGGGCGATTGCCTATGATCTCGCCATTCCCGGCAAGGGCCCTGTGATTGCCGATCAGGTGGTCGCCAATTTCAAGCGCCCGGTTGGTGAGCATCAGGATTTCACTGTCATGCTGAAGCCAGCCGGTCCCGGACATTTCACCGGCGATCATCCTGTTGATGACGGCCATTGGATTGTCGAAACCATTGCAACCCGTGATGGGCAACTGGTCATGCATGAAGCCAACCGTATGGCTGTCATCGGGGGTGAAAAATGAGTTGCTGCGCGGCGGGCTCGGAAGCGGCCCTCGACCTGGAACGCTCAGGGGCGCTGCTGCCATCCTCCGAGGAAATCCGGCTGGCAAGCCGGGATCTGGGCGAGGGGTTGACCCAGGTGGATTTCAGCGTACCCGGCGTCTATTGCGGCGCCTGCATCACCAAAATCGAGACGGCCTTAAAACGTCTGCCTGCCGTCGAGCGAGCCCGCGTCAACCTCTCCACTCGGCGCGTCGGCGTGGTCTGGCGGACAAGGGTTGCAGAGGAAGGGCCGTTCATCGACCGGGAAGCAGGCCCATTTACGCACGATAGCGGGTTCGATCCGGCGGAGCTTGCGCGCGCCATTGCGTCTACCGGCTATAGCTGCCACCTGTTCACACCTCAGGATCTGGCCTCCGATCTGCTCTTGAAACAATTGATCCGGGCCGTCGCCGTTACCGGCTTTGCTGCCACCAATATCATGCTGCTGTCGGTCTCCGTCTGGTCCGGTGCGGATGCATCGACGCGGGATCTGTTTCACTGGATTTCGGCACTGATTGCCGCACCGGCGCTGATCTATGGCGGGCGGTTCTTCTATCAATCGGCCTGGACGGCACTTCGGCACCGGCGCACCAATATGGATGTGCCGATTGCCATCGGCATCTCGCTTTCTTATTTCTCGTCGCTGTGGGAAACCATTCATCACGGCGAACACGCCTATTTCGATGCGACAGCGTCGCTGCTGTTCTTCCTGCTGATCGGCCGAGCGCTGGACCATATGATGCGCGACCGCGCCCGTTCGGCGATCAGCGGTCTGGCGCGGCTCAATCCGCGCGGTGCCACCGTTGTCGGCGCAGACGGCAGCCGGGAATACCGGCTGGTGGATGATATCAAGGTCGGCGAACATGTCGCCATCTCCGCTGGCGAGCGTATCGCGCTTGATGGCACCGTCATCGCCGGGACCAGCGATCTCGATGTCTCCATCGTCAATGGTGAAAGTGCGCCGCAAACCGTCGGACCCGGCGATGCCGTGCAGGCGGGAACGCTGAGCCTCACCGGATCGCTGACGGTCAAGGCGACGGCACAGGCACGCGATTCTTTCCTCTCGGAAATCATCCGGCTGATGGAGGCGGCGGAGGGTGGCAAGGCGCATTATCGCCGCATCGCCGACCGGGCCTCGCAGCTCTATGCGCCTGTCGTTCATCTGCTGGCTCTCACCTCCTTCATCGTCTGGGGGCTTTATGACGGCGACTGGAAACATGCGCTGATGGTGGCGATTGCCGTGCTGATCATTACCTGCCCTTGCGCATTGGGTCTGGCCGTGCCGGTCGTGCAGGTGGTAGCAGCCGGAAAACTGTTCCAGCGCGGCATCATGGTCAAGGACGGCTCGGCCATGGAGCGTCTGGCAAAGGTGGATGCCGTCGCCTTCGACAAAACAGGCACGCTGACGCTTGGCCGCCCCATGCCCGTCGATATCAACAGGGCCAGCCCCGGCATGATCTCCATCGCCGCCGGGCTCGCCGCTCATTCCCGTCATCCGCTGTCACAGTCCCTGTGGCGCAGCGCCTCATCCAATTACGGGGCCGGGGCAATTCGTAATTTCTCCGGTGTGACGGAAATTCCCGGCAGCGGCGTCGAGGCAGACGCGCCGGAAGGGCGCTACCGGCTCGGAAACCGCCGCTTTGCCCTCGGCTCTGGCGAGGGTGAGGCCGATGGTCCGGCTCTGTCGGAAGTCATTCTTTCGCTGAATAGTTACAGTCTCGGCTGTTTCCGCTTCGAAGACAGCCTTCGTCCCAGCGCAGCGGAAGTTATTGCCGGGCTACAAGCCGAGGGCATGAGGGTCACGATCCTGTCGGGAGACAGAACGCCCGTGGTGAAGGCGCTCGCTGCACGGCTTGGCGTCGACGCGGCAGAGGCCGAACTCTCGCCATCCGGCAAGGCAAAATTCTGCGCGTCAGCAGACGAGGCTGGGAGGCATCTGCTGATGGTGGGCGATGGCATCAATGACGCGCCAGCGCTATCGGCAGCCTATGTCTCCATGGCACCGGCCACCGCCGCCGATGTCGGGCGCCAAGCCGCCGACTTTGTCTTCATGCATGATGGGCTCGATGCCGTGCCTTTCGCCATAAACGTCTCCCGCCGGGCCGGAAAGTTGATCCGCGAGAATTTCGTGTTGGCAATCGGCTATAATGTGCTGGCCGTACCGGTCGCACTGCTGGGCTATGCCACGCCGCTGATTGCCGCCGTCGCCATGTCGACCTCCTCGATCATCGTGGTGGCCAATGCGCTGCGGCTGAACGGTTTGGGCGGATTTACCCGCAAGGCCGACGCTCATGCCCTTCAACCGGCATCGAACCGCAAACCGCTGGAAATAGCCGCATGAACATGCTGATCTATCTCATTCCCATTGCTTTGTTGATGGGTGGTATCGGCCTTGCAGCCTTTCTCTGGTCGCTGAAAAGCGGCCAGTATGAGGATATGGATGGTGCGGCATGGCGGGTGATCACTGATGACGACGACCACCCCTGAAGATTGATCTGCCAAACATTTATGCATCTGCCGTGACGCATCCTTGTCCATGCCATTTCATGTTGCATCTTGCTCCCCTGCCAAAGGAGTGCCAAAACAGCGCTGTCGTTTTTGGTTGAATGAAATGGAGCATGGTTATGCAGCAGGCGGAAATCGGACTGATCGGCCTTGGCGTTATGGGATCGAACCTGGCGCTCAATATTGCCGAGAAAGGCAACCGTATCGCGGTCTTCAACCGGACACCGGCGCGCACGCATGAATTCATTGGCGAGGCGGGCGACCTTGCCGGCAATATCATCGGCTGCGATACAATCGAGGAATTTGTCGCCGCCATTCGCCCGCCACGCCCGATCATCATCATGATCAAGGCCGGTGACGCAGTCGATCAGCAGATGGAATTGCTCAAGCCGCATCTGTCGGCCAATGACATCATGATCGATGCGGGCAATGCCAATTTCCGCGACACGATCCGCCGGTTTGACAATCTGAAAGACAGTGGCCTGACCTTTATCGGCATGGGCGTTTCCGGTGGTGAGGAAGGCGCGCGTCACGGCCCTTCGATCATGGTCGGTGGCCTGGAAGAAAGCTGGAAGCGGGTCGAAAAGGTTCTCACTTCGATTTCCGCCAAGTTCAATGTTGACCCCTGCGTGGCCTGGCTCGGCAACGATGGGGCCGGTCATTTCGTCAAGACCATCCATAATGGTATCGAATATGCCGATATGCAGATGATTGCCGAAATCTACGGCATCCTGCGTGATGGACTTGGCATGTCGGCCAGCGAAATCGGCGATGTATTCGGCCAGTGGAACAAGGGCCGCCTGAATTCCTACCTGATCGAAATTTCAGAAAAGGTGCTGAAGGCCAAGGACCCGATTACAGGCAATTCGATGGTAGACGTCATCGTCGATGCCGCAGGCCAGAAAGGCACCGGCAAATGGTCGGTGATCGAAGCGCAGAATCTCGGCATTGCGGCAACGGGCATCGAGGCTGCTGTGGCGGGACGTGTGCTGTCTTCGCAAAAGCAGGAGCGCGTTGCGGCGGAAGCGATTTTCGGCCTGCCGAAGCCAACCGAAAAGCCCCATGACGGCATGGCTTTCCTGGCCGATCTGGAAAGCGCGTTGCTGGCGGCAAAAATCGCTGCCTATGCCCAGGGCTTTGCGGTGATGGCTGCGGCCTCCAAGGAATTCGGCTGGTCGCTGCCGATGCCGACGATTGCGAAAATCTGGCGCGAAGGCTGCATCATTCGCTCGCAATTCCTCGACGAGATCACCTCGGCCTTTACCAAGGACCCGGACGTGGCAAACCTGATCGTCACGCCCGCCTTCTCGAAAATGGTCAAGGATAGCGATGCAGCACTTCGCCGCGTCGTCTCCTATGCAGCCCTTTCCGGCCTGCCGGTTCCGGCGCTCTCCTCGGCACTGTCCTATTTTGACAGCTACCGTCGCGGTCGCGGCACCGCCAACCTCATCCAGGCGCAGCGCGACTTCTTCGGCGCCCACGGTTTTGCGCGGGTGGACGGCAAGGATTATCCGCACGGCCCCTGGGGCAGCGGCGCGGCGATCTACTGATCCCAACGGTTTTGCAAGGAAATCAACGCCTCGCTGCTTCACCGCAGCGGGGCTTTTTTGAGGGCGTTGTTTCGATGAACGATCATCTTGTCATTCTGGGCAGCAAGGGCGGCCCGGCGATCCGCCCCGGCGGCCCCAATCCCACATCGATGCTGGTGACACTCGGTGGACGCCGCATTGTCGTCGATTGCGGCCTTGGCGTGACACGCGGGGTGGTGGAGACGGGCATGTCGTTGAAAGAACTGGATCTTGTATTCATTACCCACCTCCATTCCGATCATGTATTGGAGCTTGGTGGGCTTCTCCATACAGCCTGGACGACGGGGCTTGCAAAGCCGGTGCTCGTCTATGGGCCGTTGGGCACACAACAGCTATGGCAGGGGTTTCTCGCCGCGCTTGACTATGACATCCGAACGCGAATCGAAGATGAGGGCAGGCCTGATCCGGCGGAGTTGATTACCATCATCGAATATGGCGAAGGGCCGATTTTTGTCGAAAACGGCTTGACGGTATCGGCATTGCGCGTTGACCATCCACCCGTGACGGAATGCTTTGCCCTGCGGTTTTCCTACGGCGAAAAGACAGTCGTACTGTCGTCCGATACTGCCTATTTTCCGCCGTTGGCACAGTTTGCGGCTGGGGCCGACATTCTCGTTCATGAGGCCATGTTGCCGGAGGGTGTGGACAACATCGTTGCCCGAACCGGCAATGGCGCTCGCCTGCGAGAGCATCTCTACGCGTCGCACACGCTTGCGGAAGATGCCGGACGGTTGGCGAATGCTGCGGGTGTGAAAAAGCTCGTGCTCAATCATCTCATTCCTGCCGATGATCCGGCGTTTGGCGAGGCGGATTGGTGCCGTGCGCTTTCTACCGTCTGGCATGGACCATTGGTCATCGCCCGTGACGGGGTTTGTATCCCGTTCTGATCAACGGCCAAGGCTCCTTTTGGCCTGTGAATGATTCAGGACCACACAGGCTGGCTGATGCTTTGCAGCAGATGCGGCTCCACACCATCGATGCTGGCAATTACGGCCTTTGCAAGTTCGCGTCCGGCCATCAACGCATCCTCATTGGCGGTGATGATTTCAGGACGTATCCATTTGAGGATCGGCACCGATTGCTTGGATACGAGATCAACATCCAGGCCCAGCCTCTTGTTCGCGGCATCAATCCCGGCGTTGACAGCGATCGCGGCGCTGCTGGAAGAGCAGATGATGCCGTCTGGAGCCTCTGGTGAGCGCATCAGTGCTTCTATCGCGTTGCGGATCTCTTCGAGCGATCCATCGATATTGACGGACACCGGCACTTCTTCGGCACCGGCCTTAAGGATGCCGGCCAAAAAGCCATCGCGGGTATGGCGGTAATAGGTCAGCTTGTCGGTCGGCGGCAACAAGGCGATCCGCTTGCGGCCACGCTCGGCCAGTCGCGCGACTGCTTGGCTGGCGAATGCCTCATTGTCGAAATCGTGAAAGGGATGTATCAGGCCGGATGCCGTGCGGCCATGGGCGGCGAACGGCATGCCACGCTCTGTCAGCAGCTTGATGCGGGCATCGTCGGGTTCGGTGCGTGAAATGATCACCCCATCCGCCGAACCGGTATCGAGAATATAGCGCACCGGCTGCATCGGGTCTTTGCTATGGGAATGGGGGGTGACGACGATATGGTAAGGCGTGCCTGACAAGACTTCGGAAATGCCGAAAACCATCTGGCTGCTGAAGCCCATGATTTCCTCATCGATGCTGAGCACCAGGGCGATGACATTGGTCTTGCCGGTGCGAAGGCGCACCCCCGCACGGTTGGGCTGATAGCCCAATTGCCGCGCCACCATGCGCACCCGCTCCTTGGTATCGGCGCCGATATCCGGCGCGTCCTTCAACGCGCGCGATACCGTGGTAATGCCGAGCCCGGTCAGGAAGGCAATGGTCTTGAGGGTAGGGCGTTCGCCCTTCCCCTCATGTACGGCCCCTGCATGTAAGGCCGTTTTCAGGCCTGGTCTTCGCTCATCATTCATGAAATGTCCGCCAGTAAAGTCTATTTCTACACTCCAATACTCAGTTTCGGCAAGGAGGTCTGTGACGGGAACCGTCACCGGACGAAATGTCGATGCGTTCTAAATTCTGAAACGATACAGTAAAAATGTCGAGCGCTAATTCGGGATATTTTTTCAGATGAATTACAATCATTGCAGGTGCTAAGTCAGCTCAACCTATTTCGCATTTGCGAAGGAAAATCTATTTATTGAGGAAAAACAGCCTAAAATATCAGGCTGCACTGCGATAAATCCTGATTTTCGGGATGTTTTTCCGATTTATGGTGGGCGCAATTTCAGGTGCAAAAAAGGTTGAATAAAAAATTTCTAATTCCCGGTTGCGTCCTCAAGAAGATTGACTTAGGTTTTTCCGGCAACGTTTCAGTGAGGGAGGAGACTCAATGATAATTCGGTGCATTGCGGCTGCATTGGCAGCCACTGTGGCCTTGCCGCTTGGCATGGCCAGCGCGACCGATCTGGAAGTGACCCATTGGTGGACTTCGGGGGGAGAGGCGGCTGCGGTCAAGGAGCTGGCAAAGGCTTTTGACGCGACCGGCAACAAATGGATCGACGGCGCTATCGCCGGATCGGGCGGCACCGCCCGGCCAATCATGATCAGCCGCATCACCGGTGGTGATCCGATGGGGGCGACCCAATTCAACCATGGACGTCAGGCGCAGGAGCTGGTGGAGGCCGGTTTAATGCGTGATTTGACGGATGTGGCCACCAAGGGCCACTGGAAGGACGTGATCAAGCCCGCAAGCCTGCTGGATAGCTGCACCATTGACGGCAAGATCTATTGCGCGCCGGTCAATATTCATTCCTGGCAATGGCTCTGGCTATCCAATGCCGCCTTTAAGAAGGCCGGTGTCGAGACCCCGAAAAACTGGAATGAGTTTGTTGCCGCAGCACCTGCCCTGCAGAAGGCTGGCATTCAACCGCTGGCACTCGGTGGTCAGCCGTGGCAGACCAGCGGGTTGTTCGATACCCTGCTGATTTCGCTTGGTGGCAAGGATCTTTATCTCAAGGTCTACCAGGACAAGGACGAAGCGACGATCAGCAGTCCTGAATTCGCAGCTATTTTCAAGGCGGCGGATGATGCCCGTAAAATGTCGAAGGGCACCAATGTCCAGGATTGGAACCAGGCCACCAATATGGTGATTACCGGTAAGGCTGGCGGCCAGATCATGGGCGATTGGGCGCAGGGTGAATTCCAGCTGGCCGGACAGGTGGCGGGCAAGGATTATAGCTGCCTGCCGGGTCTTGGCCTTAACGGCTATCTGACAGCGGGCGGCGACGCTTTCTATTTCCCGCTGCTGAAAGACAAGGATAAGTCCAAGGCGCAGGAAGTCCTGGCATCGACCATTGTCGATCCGAAAACCCAGGTGGCTTTCAACCTGAAGAAAGGCTCGCTGCCGATCCGCGGCGATGTTGATCTGGGAACAGCCAATGACTGCATGAAAAAGGGTCTGGAAATTCTTGCCAAGGGCAATGTTCTGGCCAGTACCGACCAGCTGATGTCCGCCGATACGCAAAAGCAGAAGGAGGATCTGTTCTCCGAATTCTTTGCCAATCCATCGATGACACCTGAAGCGGCACAGAAACGCTTCGCCGATATCATAAGCGACGCGGACTAAGCCTTTCCGCTCCATCACTTTTTTATGGATTTTCTGGCGCAAAGCCATGGCGGATCACCCTTCGCCATGGCTTCCGGTTCCAAGGCCCCGCCAACTGGCGTTTTCCAGCTGTCGAGAGGACGGGCGTGACCAGAGGAGGGTATTTCAATGATGGCCACGGGCCAAACTAAAAGACCGGTTCGATTGTTTCGCAATCTGAACGCCAAGATTGCCTCTATTCCCATGATTCTGGTTGCTGTCGTTATTTTTCTCGGCGGCAGCATCTGGACGGTGGTCTATTCCTTTACCAATTCCAAGCTTCTGCCCCGGCTGAATTTCGTCGGTCTCGATCAGTATGACCGACTGTGGTCTTCGGCACGCTGGCTGATCTCGATCCAGAATCTGGCCGTCTACGGCTTTTTCTCGCTGATTTTCAGCCTGGTGATCGGCTTTCTGCTGGCAGCGCTGATGGATCAGAAAATCCGTTTCGAAAACCTGTTTCGCACGATTTTTCTCTATCCCTTTGCGCTGTCCTTCATCGTCACCGGTCTTGTATGGCAATGGGTGCTGAACCCGGAATTCGGCGTGCAGTCGGTGGTGCGCAGCATGGGCTTTACCAGCTTCACCTTCGATCCGCTCTATAATCCGCAACTGGTGATCTATGGCATTCTGATCGCGGGTCTGTGGCAAGGCACCGGGCTGGTGATGTGCCTGATGCTGGCTGGCTTGCGCGGTATAGATGAAGATATCTGGAAGGCATCACGGGTTGATGGCATCCCGACCTGGAAAACCTATCTGCTGATCATCATTCCGATGATGCGACCGGTTTTCATCACAACATTGGTGATTATCACCAGCGGTATCGTCAAGGTCTATGACCTCGTGGTGGCGCAAACCAGCGGCGGCCCCGGCATCGCTTCGGAAGTGCCTGCCAAATATGTCTATGACTATATGTTCCAGGCGCAGAACTTGGGGCAGGGCTTTGCCGCTTCAACGATGATGCTGGTGACCGTTGCCATCATCATTATTCCCTGGGCCTATCTCGAATTTGGAGGGCGCAAACGTGGCTGACCATTCCGCTCTCAACACGCAAGATTCCGTCATGCGCCCTCTGACATCACGGCTCGGCGAAGGCCCTATGGGTGCCAAGCCGAAGCCCATGCTCTCGCGCCGCAATATCATGCTCTACGGCATCCTGTTCGTGGCCGCCGCCTATTACCTGCTGCCGCTTTACGTAATGGTCGTCACCTCGCTGAAGGGCATGCCCGAAATTCGGATGGGCAATATCTTCTCGCCGCCGATGGAAATTACCTTCGAGCCCTGGGTGAAAGCCTGGAGCCAAGCCTGTACCGGGCTGAATTGCGATGGCCTGTCGCGGGGGTTCTGGAACTCCGTGCGCATCATGGTGCCTTCGACCGTGGTGTCGATCGCTATTGCCTCTGTCAGCGGCTATGCGCTGGCCAATTGGCGCTTCAAGGGGGCGGAACTGTTCTTCTCGATTCTGGTGATCGGCGCCTTCATTCCCTATCAGGTGATGATCTATCCGATTGTCATCGTGCTGCGCGAAATCGGTCTCTATGGCAGCCTGACCGGCCTGATCATCGTCCATACGATTTTCGGCATGCCGATCCTGACGCTGCTGTTTCGCAATTACTTCGCCTCGCTGCCGGAGGAATTGTTCAAGGCAGCCCGGATCGATGGGGCAGGGTTCTGGCAGATCTATCTGCGGATCATGCTGCCGATGTCGCTGCCGATCTTCGTGGTGGCGATGATCCTGCAAGTGACCGGTATCTGGAACGACTTCCTGTTCGGCGTCGTATTCACCCGCCCGGAATATTACCCGATGACGGTGCAGCTCAACAATATCGTCAATTCGGTTCAGGGCGTGAAGGAATACAACGTCAACATGGCCGCAACGATTTTAACCGGCGCTGTGCCGCTGTTTATCTATTTTGTCTCCGGACGCCTGTTCGTGCGCGGTATCGCCGCGGGCGCCGTGAAGGGATAATGCCGATGAATACAAGTGTTTCCATACGTGATCTCTCGCTCAATTTCGGCGCCGTCACGGTGCTGAAGGATCTCAATCTCGATATTGCCGATGGCGAATTTCTGGTGCTGCTGGGATCGTCCGGCTGCGGCAAGTCCACGCTGCTCAACTGCATAGCCGGGCTTCTCGATGTCTCCGAAGGGCAGATCTTCATCAAGGACAAGAACGTCACCTGGGAAGAACCCAAGGATCGCGGCATCGGCATGGTGTTTCAGTCTTATGCGCTGTATCCGCAGATGACTGTGGAGAAAAACCTGTCCTTTGGCTTGCAGGTGGCGAAAATGCCGAAGACCGAAATCGACAAGCGGGTGGCGCGCGCCGCCGAGATCCTGCAAATCGGTCCGCTGCTGAAGCGCAAGCCAGCCGAGCTTTCTGGGGGCCAGCGCCAGCGTGTGGCCATTGGCCGGGCGCTGGTGCGCGATGTCGATGTCTTCCTGTTTGACGAACCGCTGTCCAATCTCGATGCCAAGCTGCGCGCCGAACTCCGCGTTGAGATCAAGCGGCTGCATCAATCTCTGAAAAACACGATGATCTACGTTACCCATGACCAGATCGAGGCGCTGACGCTGGCTGACCGGATCGCCATCATGAAAAGCGGTGTCATCCAGCAGCTGGATGATCCGATGACCATCTATAACCGGCCAAAGAACCTGTTCGTGGCTGGCTTTATCGGCTCGCCGTCGATGAATTTCTTCAAGGGCGAATTGCGCGAAAACAATGGTGCTGTGGTGTTTCATTCCGGCGGCGTCGATTTCGGCCTGACCGGCTATCAGGCCGATAGCACGCTCCTGCCCGGACGAAAGGTCGTGCTCGGTGCTCGTCCCGAACACATCGCCGTGGACGGCGATATCGGTCCGGGCGAGGAGGCGCATCCAGCTCTCGTTGACATTGAAGAGCCAATGGGCGCCGATAACCTCCTCTGGCTGAAGCTGGCGGGACAGGTGCTGTCGGTGCGCATTGCCGGGACGAGGCGCTACCGGCCCGGCAGCGAGGTCAAACTTGCCTTCGACATGTCCGTCGCATCGATTTTCGACGCCGAGACGGAAATGCGTCTCTGACACCCCTATCCAGAGGAGCGGTATCATCCGCTCCGCAGTTATCGAGGTGACCATGACCGATATCCACGATCTTGCCGGCCCCTGGCAGCTTTCCACCGTAAACGGTGAACACGCCTGCACCATCACCTTGCCCGGCGACGTGCATAGCGCGCTTCATGCGGCAGGCATGATTGCCGATCCTTATTTCGCCAGGAATGAGGAACAGGTGCAATGGGTGGCCGAAAGCGATTGGGTGCTGGTGCGCAGCTTCCATCTCGATGTGGCCGATGCGGACTGGTATCTGGATATCGACAATCTCGATACCGTCGCCATGGTGTTCATCAATGACATCCCGGTACTGTCTGCCGACAATTGCTTCCGGCGCTACCGTCCAGACGTCAGCGCCGCCTTGCAGCCGGGCGAAAATACCATTCGCATCGTCATCCATTCCAGCATCAAGGCAGGGGCTGAGCGGCAGGCGCGCCAGCCCTTCTACGTGCCTTACCATCCCGGCAATTCGCCGATCCCGCACGGTAACATGCTGCGCAAGCCGCAATGCCATTTCGGCTGGGATTGGAATATCGCCATCGCGCCGCTTGGCGTCTATGGCACTATTGCCATCCGCAAACTGGACCCGGCGCGAATCGAGCATGTCGAAACCAGCCAGTTGCATCATGCCGATGGCCGGGTGGAGCTGACGGTCAAGGCAACGATCTTTGCCAAGACCCCATCGGTGGTGCCGGTGCATTTCCAGCTGGAGGACGAGCGGCTGCGGCTGGACTGCGGCGTCAATGCCGGGGAAACGGTCATTACCCATGTGTTTGAGATTGAACAGCCGCAGCTGTGGTGGCCAGCGGGCAGCGGCGAACAGGCGCTTTACACCTTAAGCGTAGACGTGCCGGGCGATACAGTCGAAAAGCTGATCGGCCTGCGGGTCATCGAACTGCTTACTGATGCGGATGAGGCGGGCAGCCGCTTCGCGTTCAAGGTCAATGGGCGGGAGATCTTCTGCCGGGGCGCCAACTGGATTCCCGCCGATGCGCTGTTTTCGCGTTCGTCGCTTGAAAAAACCAAGGGCTTGCTGGACTCGGCGGTCGCGGCCCATATGAACATGATCCGTGTCTGGGGTGGCGGTTTTTACGAGGCCGACTGGTTCTATGATCTGTGTGACCGTTTGGGCCTGCTGGTTTGGCAGGACTTCATGTTTGCCTGCAATCTCTATCCCTGCACCGATGACTTCCTCGACAATGTCGCAGCCGAGGTCGATTATCAGGTTCGCCGCCTGCAATCGCATCCGTCCATTGCGCTCTGGTGTGGCGACAACGAATTGATGGGGGCGCTGACCTGGTTTGACGAAAGCCGCGATAATCGTGACCGCTATCTGGTTGCCTATGACCGGCTGAACCGGGTGATCGAGCAGGGGGTCAAAAAGACCTTTCCGCAAGCCATCTGGTGGCCCTCCAGCCCCGCCTCCGGCTATCTCGACTATGGCGATGCCTGGCATGCCGATGGCTCAGGTGACATGCATTATTGGTCCGTCTGGCACGAGAACAAGAGCTTCGACAATTACCGCAGCGTCAAGCCGCGCTTCTGCTCGGAATTCGGTTTCCAGTCCTATACGTCACTGCCTGTCATCGAGAGCTTTGCCGAGGCAAAGGACATGAATATCGCCTCGCCGGTCATCGAGTTGCACCAGAAGAATGCTGGCGGCAATGAGCGGATTGCAGGCACGATGTTCCGCTATTTCCGCTTCCCGAAGGATTTCGCCAATTTCGTCTATCTCAGCCAGATCCAGCAGGGCTTGGCGATCAAGACCGCAGTGGACTATTGGCGCTCGCTGAAACCGCATTGCATGGGTACGCTGTATTGGCAGCTCAACGATACCTGGCCTGTCGCCTCCTGGGCGAGCCTGGATTATGGCGGGCGGTGGAAGGCCATGCATTATATGGTCAAGCGCTTCTTCCAGCCCGTGGCCATTGCCGCCATCCCGGATGAAACGGGCAAGCGGGTGCAGTTCTCCATGGTCAATGACACGGCTGACAGTGTCGATATCGATTTGACCGTGTTTGCGCTGACATTGTCTGGTGAGCGCCGGACACTGATGACGGCAAGTGGATCATGTTCACCAGATCGAGCGGAGATTTTGACTTCCATTGAACTATCAGATGTCCCAGGTAATGGACTGATAATATGGGATTTCAAGGCATCCAATGGCATGGAAGGCGAGGGCCATTTTGTGTCAGGCGGCGCTTACAAAAGCCTGGAACTGGAACCATCGGGTCTTGAGCTAAAGGCCATGCCACAGGCCGATGGCTCTTTCGAATTGACGGTCACGGCGTCTGGTCTTGCGCTGTTCGTGATGATCGAAAGCCGCATTGATGGGAGTTACAGCGACAATGCCTTCGACCTGACCGCCGGTGAAAGCCGCCGTGTGACCTTCACGCCAGCCACGCCGCTACCGCCGGGCGAAGTGCCTGATTTCACCCTTTACGATCTCTATTCCTGCCAGACTACCCAATAGTCCCACACAAACCAGTCATCCGACACATATCGACAGCCCGCGTCATGGGAGGCGCGGCGCATTCATTCAGGAGGAAATGACCATGACCGATCTCGGCTTTCAGCTTTACAGCGCCCGCAATTTCCAACCATTTTCCGCCATCCTTCCGAAGTTGAAGGCGGCAGGCTATACCCATGTCGAAGGCTACGGCGCCATGTATGCCAGTGCCGATGAGGCGGCGCTGAAGGCGCTTCGTGACGATCTCGACGCCAATGACCTGACCATGCCGACCGGCCATTTCGGCCTGGACCTGTTGGAAAGCGAACCGGCCAAGGCTCTCTCTATTGCCAAGACCTTGGGCGTCAAAGCGGTCTATTGCCCTCATCTCGTTGCGGATCTGCGTCCAACGGATGCAGCGGGTTGGTTTGCTTTTGGTCAAAGGCTGGAAAAGGCAGGCAAGCCTTTCGTCGATGCCGGGCTGCTGTTCGGCTGGCACAATCATGATTTCGAATTTGCGGTACTTCCCGACGGTTCAACACCGCAGGAGCAGATTTTTGCCGGTGGTCCGAGCCTGACCTGGGAAGCCGATCTGGCCTGGGTAGTGCGTGGCCATGCCGATCCCTTCAGCTGGATCGAGAGCTACGGCAAGCGGATCACCGCCGTGCATGTCAAGGATATCGCGCCCGCAGGCGAAAACAAGGATGAAGACGGCTGGGCTGATGTTGGCCACGGCACGGTCGATTGGAAGGGTCTGGTGGCCGCTCTGGAGCGCTATAACGTCCAATATTACGTGGTCGAGCATGACAATCCGAACGATATCGACAGATTGATCACTCGGTCTATTGCCTCCTTCAATTCATTTTAAATCAGTTACTTGTCAGGATAATGTCAGATGACACGTGAACTTAATGTCGGCATCATCGGATGCGGCAATATTTCCTCGGCCTATTTCACCCTTGCCCCGCTGTTCAAAGGCATCACGGTGGTGGCCTGCGCCGATATCAACATGAATGCAGCGGAGCTGCGCGCCGAGGAATTCGGCGTCAAGGCCCAGACGGTGGACGAGCTGCTGGCCAATCCGGATGTGGATGTGGTGGTCAACCTCACCATTCCGGCGGTGCATTATGCCGTTTCCAAACAGATCCTCGAAGCGGGCAAGCATGTCTATTCGGAAAAGCCGCTGGTGCTCAGCCTGGAAGAGGGGGAAAGCCTGCGGCGGATCGCCAAAGACAAGGGTCTGTCGGTCGGCTGCGCCCCTGATACCTTTCTGGGCGGCGCGCATCAGCTGGCGCGCAAGCATATCGATGAAGGCGGTATTGGCCGCGTTACATCCGGCACCTGCCATGTGATGGGCCCCGGCATGGAAATGTGGCACCCGAACCCGGATTTTTTCTTCCTGCCGGGTGGCGGTCCGGTCCTCGATCTCGGGCCTTATTACATCGCCAACCTGATCAACCTGATCGGCCCGGTCAAACGGGTTGGGGCCTTGACCTCGATGGCCAGTGAGACCCGCACCATTACCAGCGAGCCGCGCAATGGCGAGGTGATCCCGGTCAAGACACCAACCAACATTCACGCCCTGTTGGAATTCGCCAATGGCGCGACCATCACGCTGTCGGCGAGTTGGGATGTCTGGTGTCATCGCCATGCCAATATGGAGCTATACGGTACGGAAGGTTCGCTATTCGTGCCGGACCCGAATTTCTTCGGTGGCGTGGTGGAAGCCACGGGCCGTAATAAGGAGGTCAAGCCGCTGGAGGAATGGGACCATCCGTTCGGCATCAACAACCAGGAAAGTGCGCAGGGACCGCGCGCCAATTATCGCACCGCCGGGCTTGCCGACATGGCCTTGGCGATCATTGAGGGACGTGATGCGCGTTGCTCGCTGGACCGGGTTTTGCATGGGGTGGATGTGATGACAGCCATTCTGAAATCCGGAGAGACAGGCGAATTTGTCTCCCTCTCCACCACCTGTACCCAACCGGCGGCTCTTGGCGTAGAAGAGGCAAGGGCCTTGCTTCGGTAAGGCGCACGAGAGCATTTCCAGCCAAAGTGTATCGCGGTTTGGCGTTCGGAAATGCGTAAAAACAAAGAGCTAGAGCATCTCCGCGATTCAACGAAACGCGGAAATGCTCTAGACAAAGGCGGCGGCGTAATGCCGTCGCCCATTTCAAGGAGCATATCATGACCTGGCAACCGGCTGAAAACCGCTATGAGCGGATGACCTATAATCGTTGCGGCAAGAGCGGGCTGAAATTGCCGGCGATCTCGCTTGGTCTCTGGCATAATTTTGGCGATGACACGCCGCATCAGTTGAAGCGGGACATGTGCCGCCGCGCCTTTGATCTCGGCATTACCCATTTTGACCTTGCCAACAATTACGGGCCTCTGCCGGGTGCTGCCGAACTGGCCTTCGGCGAAATCCTCAAGACGGATTTTCATGGGCTTCGTGACGAGCTGATCGTCTCGTCAAAGGCTGGCTACACTATGTGGCCCGGTCCTTACGGCGAATGGGGCAGCCGCAAATATCTGATCTCATCCTGCGACCAGAGCCTCAAGCGCATGGGTCTGGACTATGTGGATATTTTCTATTCGCACCGTTTCGACCCTGACACACCGCTGGAAGAAACCTGCGGCGCGCTGGATCATATCGTCCGTTCAGGCCGGGCGCTCTATGTCGGCATTTCCTCCTATAATTCGCAGCGAACCCGCGAAGCCGTCGAGATCATGAAGGGCCTCGGCACGCCGCTGCTGATCCACCAGCCGAGCTATTCGATGCTCAATCGCTGGGTGGAGGATGACAAGCTGCTCGATACGCTTGAGGATGTCGGCATGGGCTCCATCGTGTTTTCGCCATTGGCGCAGGGCATGCTGACCACCAAATATCTCCAGGGCATTCCGCAGGACAGCCGCGCAGCCCAGAACCACTTCCTGAAGCGCGAGTTCATCCGTCCTGAGATCATCGACAACATCCGCAAGCTGAACGCGATTGCCGAAAAGCGCGGCCAAACGCTGGCGCAGATGGCGATTTCCTGGGTGCTGCGCGGTGGTCGCGTCACGTCTGCCTTGATCGGCGCCAGCCGCGTGTCGCAGATTGAGGATTGCGTCAAGGCGCTGGACACGCCTGATTTTACCGAGGCGGAACTGGCCGAGATCAACGTCTATGCCAAGGAAGCCGATATCAATCTCTGGGCGAAATCCGCCGAACGCGATTGATTGATCCAATTCTCTTCGCCTTTCAAGGCGAGGAGGGTTTCTCGTGGAGGAGAAAGCATGATCATCAACCCAATCCTGCCGGGCTTCAACCCGGACCCGTCCATCTGCCGGGTGGGGGAGGATTACTATATCGCCACCTCAACTTTCGAATGGTATCCGGGCGTGCAGATCCATCATTCGCGCGATCTGGTCAACTGGACGCTGATCCGCCGCCCGCTGGAGCGCCAAAGCCAGCTAGACATGCGCGGCAATCCAGATAGCTGCGGCATCTGGGCGCCTTGCCTGTCCTATGCCGATGGGCTGTTCTGGCTGGTTTATACCGATGTGAAGCGCCTTGACGGCAGCTTCAAGGATGCCCCCAATTACATCGTGACCTCGCCAAGTATCGAGGGCGAATGGTCTGATCCTGTTTATGTCAATGCGTCAGGCTTTGACCCCTCGCTGTTTCACGATGACGATGGCCGCAAATGGTTCGTCAACATGCAATGGAACCATCGAGTTGAGGCTTTTAACACCATCGGCCCGCATCCGGCCTTTGACGGCATCCTGTTGCAGGAATGGGACCCGGTGACGAAAGCCCTGACGGGACCGGTACGCAATATCTATCCCGGAACCGAGCTTGGACTGGTCGAGGGGCCGCATCTGTTCAAACGCAATGGCTGGTACTACCTGACGGTTGCCGAAGGTGGCACAGGCTATGACCATGCGGTCACCATGGCGCGGTCGCGTAACATTGAAGGCCCTTATGAGACCCACCCTGACCGGCATCTGATCACCTCCAAAGACGATTCCAAGGCAGAGTTGCAAAAGGCTGGCCACGGGCAATATGTGGAAACGCCCGACGGACAGGCCTATCACACCCATTTATGCGGACGTCCGCTGGCACCCTATCGCCGTTGCACGCTGGGGCGTGAAACATCCTTGCAAAAATGCGTCTGGAAGGATGATTGGCTCTATCTGGAGCAGGGCGGTCAGGTGCCTGCGGTCTACGTGAAGCCGCCTTTACCGGCAGAGCGTTTGGAAAAGCCCGCGATTACAGAGTACCGTTTCGATCCATCCGGCCTGCCGATGGATTTTCAATGGTTGCGGACGCCAGAGCCGGAGCGGATTTTCAGCCTCTCGGCGCGGCCCAGCTTTCTGCGGCTTTATGGTCGGCAAAGCATTGGCAGTTGGTTCGAGCAAGCGCTTGTCGCCCGTCGTCACCAACACCATAGCTTCCGGGCGCAGACCCGTATCACGTTTGCGCCGCAAACCTATCAACAGGCGGCGGGCCTGACCCATTACTATAACCGCTACAAGTTTTACGCCCTGACTGTGACCTGGCACGAGACGCTGGGCCGGGCGCTGACCATCCTGTCCTGCCCCGGTGACTATCCGGGCGGCAAGCTGGTCTTTCCTATCGAAGCCGGATTGGCTCTGCCGGATGGCGACATTGATCTGGCGATGGAGGTCACGGATAACGATCTGCAATTCCTCTGGCGTCCAGCGGTCGCAAGCCTTGATGGTTCAGAGGGGGCATGGCAATCGGTCGGCCCAATCCTCGACGCAGGCGTCATTTCCGATGAGGGCGGACGCGGCTTCGACGCCTCCTTCACCGGCGCCTTTACCGGCCTGTTCGCCTTCGATCTGACGGGGCAGGCGAGACTGGCCGATTTCTCCGGTTTCCTCTACGAGGCGCGCTGAAAACTGGCACCATCACGGGGCAGGGTTACGACATCGAAATGATCCGGTGCAAGGCCCGCCTTGGCGCGGTCTGCCATGGTGACATAAGCACCCTCCAGATGGTGGCAAAACCGCGTCGCATCAAACAAAGGCGCTATGAACCGTTGTTCGGCGATATGCGCCTTCAATCGAGCAATCCTGGCGGGATCATTGATCAATGCCGTGGCAAGCTCGACAAAATCGTCTTCGTCCCGCGCCACCAGCTTATCGAGACCGATGGCTTTCAACAGGCTTTCCGAGACGCGAGACGCGAAATTCGTA
The DNA here is from genome assembly GCF_014926405.1 of Agrobacterium vitis. NCBI lineage: Bacteria > Pseudomonadati > Pseudomonadota > Alphaproteobacteria > Hyphomicrobiales > Rhizobiaceae > Gillisella > Gillisella vitis. The sequence continues at coordinate 1,335,899 of NZ_JACXXJ020000005.1, read as the reverse complement.
CCCCGCTTCGTTATAACAGGCAGGCCCGCCCACAGCATATCCGAGGTGGTCGTGTGGCCGTTATAGGGAAAACTATCGATGGCAAAATCAGCAGCCTGGGCGCGGGCGATATGGTTTTCATACAACATTTTCGGGGCAAACAGCAGTTGCGACTGCTTGACACCAAGCGATTTGAAGAAGGCGGCGGTGGATTGGCGAGCGCTATGGCCATCGACCATCATCCAGAGCAGGGCCTTTGGATTGGCCTTGAGGATGCGCGCCCAGAGCCGCAAGGTTTCCGGCGTGTTTTTCGACTGGCTATTGAAGGCACCGATCACCACTCTGTCCGCGGGAAGGCCGAGCGCCATGCGGGACGAGGCGGGCGGCAAGGGGCGATGAACCGGATCGTTCGGCTGATAGCTCTCCGGCAGTCGGCAGAATTTCTCATGATAATGAGGCTTGGCACTATCAGGTAGTACGACATGATCGCCAATGACGTAATCGCAATCGACATCGCAGCAACTGCCGGGAAAGCCGAGCCACGCGACATGAACCGGTGCAAGAGGCCTGTTCATCAGCCCGGAGCGGCTGTCGCGTGTATGGCCTTTCAGATCGACCATGATGTCGATCTTCATCGCCCGGATTGTCGCTTCTGCCTCATCGTCGGTCTGATCGGCAATCGAGGTGATCGCGCCCCATAGCTGACGGCTGCCCGTGTCGATATCGACGAGGTTGCGAGGCGTATGGCAAAATAGGAAGATCTCGAAACGGCTGGCATCATGGCTGGTCAGCACGCTGCGCAGCAAACGCATCGTGGCGTGATTGTCCCAGAAATCGCCGGAAAGATAGCCTATCCGCAGCTTTTTGCCCCAGACATGCGGCAGACTGCGCCGTGTCGTCTGTGAGGCCGCTGTCATCACCTGGGTCATCGTCGTATAATAGCGGGCGTGTCTGTTCAGGCGCTCATCCGCCTGCCACATCAGATTGGCATGGGGTGATTCCATGGCGAGAAAATCGACTTTGCCAGCCGCAATATCGCGATGCAGCAGAGCCTCCTCTGCTGTCAGGATGTCGTAATTGCATTGCATCCGGGCAATCTGCACCAGCGCCATGCGCACTTTCGGCAGGTCCGGACGCAATTGCCGCAGTCTTGTATAAATCGGCAGGCAAAGCGGATGATGGATGTCATTGCCGACAGACAGGGCAGCAAGCACCAGATCATCAATATCAGTGCTTGTCCCCAGCGTGGCGATCAAGGCGTCTTTTGCCGCGTGGGAGAGTGGAACAGTTCCGGTTTTCAACACCACATAGGCAGCGTCCAAGGTCGCGGGGCCAATTGCGAGGCTGTTCAAGGCAAGAGCGACGGCCTTTTCCTGCTGCATGGCCGTTAGATAGAGACGCGCCGCATGGCCGAGAAACCCCGCATGGGCGGAGGGATCAAACGATGCGGCACTCTCTGCGAGATCAACGAAGGCTTGTGCGGCATCAATGATTTTGCCTGCCGATTCCAGAGTTTTGGCCGCAAGAATACGGAGGTCGAAATCCGAGGCTTGCGAACCCATCTCATCCACCAGAACCGTCATGGCATGTGGCTTTCTTTTGTATGGGGAACATCGAAATGGTCTGGTGGCAATCCCGCTTTGGCACGCTCCGCCATCATTTTATAGGAGGTTTCAAGGTGGCGGCAAAAGCGCTTTGCATCAAACAACGGCGTCTTGAAGCGTTGATCGACCAAATGTTGTTTCAGGGCGCGCAGCTTTTCCGGATCGTTGATGAGCGCGGTTGCCAATGCCACAAAATCCTGTTCGTTGCTTGCCACCAGTTGCGGCAGGCCGATAGCGTTCAACAGGCTTTCCGACACGCGGGACGCAAAATTACGGCCTTGCATGGTTAGCACTGGTAACCCGGCCCACAGCATGTCGGATGTCGTCGTGTGTCCATTGCAGGGGAACGTATCGATGGCGAAATCAGCCGCCTGCGCCCGGGCCAGATGCGCCGCATAGGCCATTTTCGGCGCAAACAACAATTGCGATTGCTTGACGCCCAGCGTCTTAAAATGGGCGGCGGTTGCCTGACGCGCACCATTACCGTCCACCATCAGCCAGAGCAGTGCCTTGGGATTGGCCTTGAGCACCTCGGCCCAAAGCCGCATGGTGAGCAGCGAGTTCTTGCGCTGGCTGTTGAACGCGCCAATCACCACGCGGTCAGCCGGCAGGCCAAGCGCCATGCGGCTGGCGGCATCGGCCAGCGGACGATAGATGGGGTCGTTCGGCTGGTAGCATTCCGGCAGACGGCAGAATTTCTCATGGTAATAGGGCTTTGAACTGTCGGGCAGCACGAACCGGTCGCCAATCGCATAATCGCAATCGATCTCGATACAGGTGCCGGGAAAGCCCAGCCATTGGACATGCACCGGCGCCAGCGGCCTGTTCATCAGGGCAGAGCGACTGCCGCGCGTATGGCCCTTTAGGTCAACGAGAATATCAATGTTGTGCGCCCGGACCCTGGCCGCAGCCTGATCATCGCTCATATCGGTGATCGAAACGATCCTGCCCCATTGCTGACGCCCGCCATTGTCATAGGCCAGAAACTGGTCGGGCGTGTAGCAAAACAGCGTGACATCGAAGCGCGACGCATCATGGGCTGTCAGCACCGAGCGCAGCAGCCGCATGGTGGCGTGATCGTCCCAGTAATCGCAGCTCAGATAGCCAATGCGGATCTTTTCGCCCCAGCTATGTGGCTGGCTATGCCGCAAGGCCTGCATGGCCGGAGTGACGGGCGGGAAGCCGCTGATCATCGAGGCCAGACGGTTCAGCCGTTCATCGTCTTCCCACATCAGGCTGGCATGGGGTGGCTCCTGGGTAAGGCAAGCAATCTCGCCACGTGCCAGTTTTTCACGCAGCAGCGGCTCTTCTTCCAACAGAACCGGATAATGGCATTGTTCACGCGCCACCCGCAGCAGCAGCATCAGCACGTTATCGTCTTGCGGTCTCAGGCGACGCAGTTTCTGCAACACAGTCAGCGTCAGCGGATTGCGGCTGTCTGCCGAGAGAATTTCACCGGCCTTTTGCCAATGCTCCGGTCGGTCGCTGGCGACCAAGGTGGAGAGCAACGCATTCATGCGCTCCGGCGGGTAGGTCGCCTCTGTATCCAGCGCCAGAAACGCGGCATGGGCGCGACGCCCCGTTGCGTCCGGCTCCGGCATACGGCTTGCGGCAAACTCGAAAGCTTCAACCGCGCCCTCCACCGAACCCAGTTTCAGCAGGATGTCCCCAAGCAGGCCAGGCGCATCGGGGCCAGGATGGCTGGCAACCAAGCCGGAGACTGCCTCCAATGCCGCCTGATACTGGCCACTGTCATAAAGGCGTTTCGCCTCTTGGAGAGGGTGGGCAACATTCAACACGGTATTCTGGTCTCCCTGCATGGCCGAAAACCGATGCGAAAGTCCGGCAGGTTCAAAGCAAACCCGCCAGACCCCAGACATTCACGTTTCCGTTTGTCTTCTCGGAAAACCCTAGGAAGTCTGGCTTGCCTGAACCTAAACCTTAAGCAGTCCGGGTTGCCGCTTTGGCCAGCGCCGCCTTTTTCCGCTTCGCGGCCATCAGCCTTGGACGCACCAGCCGGTAGCCGAGCAACAGGATAACGATGCCGGTATAGATTGCGGGCTCCAGCGTGAAGGACTTGCGCGACAGGACGAAGTGCAAAAGCCCTGCGGCAAGAATGATATAGCTCGCCTTATGCAACGTGTTCCAGCGGCTGCCGAGCTTGCGGATCGACCAGCGATTGGAGGTCAGCGCTAGCGGAATAAGCAGGATGAGACCCAACATGCCAAGCATGATATAGGGCCGTTTCAGGATGTCCCCGAGAATGGACGAGAGAATCAGGCCCCTGTCCAGCGTCAGATAGACGGCAAAATGGGCCAGAACATAGTAGAACACCAGAAGTCCCAGCGCCCGGCGATAGGCGATGAAATTGTATTTTGCCAGATCACGCAGCGGGGTTATCGCGAGCCCCAGACAGAGGAAACGCAAGGCCCAGAGCCCGAGACGATGCTCGAATTCGCGCACGGGATCGGCACCGAGATCGCCGAAAATGCCGAGATAGAAAGCGTAGAGGCCGGGCATGAGGCCAAACGCATAGAGCGCCCAGATGGAGAGCGATTTTTGCCGCGCGGAAAGAGTGAAAGAGGCCATGATCAGAAATTCTTGGTCAGGTCCATGCCAGCGTAAAGGCTGGCGACCTGTTCCCCATAACCGTTGAAGGGCAGGGTATCCTTGCGTGAGCCGCCGAACAGACCACCACCTTCACCGATGCGCCGCTCTGTCGCTTGGCTCCAGCGGGGGTGATCGACCTTGGGGTTCACATTGGCATAGAAGCCATATTCATTGGCGGCCAGAATGTTCCAGGTGCAGGGCGGCTGCTTTTCTGTGAGGGTAATCTTGACGATGGATTTAATGCCCTTGAAGCCGTATTTCCATGGCACGACAAGCCGCAAAGGAGCGCCGTTCTGGTTTGGCAGCGTTTCGCCATAAAGACCGGTGGCAAGGATGGTCAGTGGATGACGCGCTTCATCCAGCCGCAGGCCATCGACATAGGGCCAATTGATCGACTGGAAAAAGCCGCTCTGGCCCGGCATTTCTTCCGGCCGTACCACGGTTTCAAAGGCGACATACTTGGCGCTGGCCAGCGGCTCGACCCGGTCCAGAAGCGCCGACAACGGAAAACCATCCCAGGGGATGACCATGGACCAGGCCTCAACGCAGCGCATCCGGTAGATCCGCTCTTCCATGGTGAAGGACTTCATGATGTCCTCGATGGCTATCTTCTGCGGCTTGGAAACCAGGCCGCCAACCTCCACTGTCCAGGGGGTCGGCTTGAACTTGCCGGAATTGGCGGCGGGATCGGACTTGTCCGTGCCAAATTCATAGAAATTATTATAGGTGGTGACGTCTTTTTTCGGCGTCAGCTTGTCATCCACCTTATAATCTGACGGCTTGGCGGTAAGGGGCGCGGCCAGCACGTCACCAGCCGCCAGCGCCAAGGTTCCCGCTGCACCGCCGATCAGGCTGCGGCGTGACAAGTAGATGCTCTGCGGTGTAATCTCGGACGCTGGAATATGCGGTGGGCGAAACGCGGCCATGTTCATCGTGCTCCCTGTCGATTATCATCAGTCTACGATTGAATACGGCAAATAGATCGAAAAAGTTACAAGGACAGATCGATTTGATGAGCAGTTAACTTCACAATCTTGTGCGCCGCTGCCATCTCGCTCATTCAGCTATCCGCGAGCGTACCGTTTTCGACCATGCTGATAGTGACACAAAGGCCCGACTGCCGTAGATAAATTGGAAAATTCGGCGCGTTTCCGGCGCAATAAAATAGTATCGAGGTGACATCCATGCCAGCCTATCGCTCAAGAACCACGACCCATGGCCGCAACATGGCAGGCGCGCGCGGCCTTTGGCGCGCCACCGGCATGAAGGATGGCGATTTCGGCAAGCCGATCATTGCCGTGGTCAACTCCTTCACGCAATTCGTGCCCGGCCATGTGCATCTCAAGGATCTGGGCCAGCTCGTGGCCCGCGAAATTGAAGCGGCTGGCGGCGTTGCCAAGGAATTCAACACTATTGCCGTGGATGACGGCATCGCCATGGGCCATGACGGCATGCTTTATTCGCTGCCATCGCGCGAAATTATCGCGGACTCGGTGGAATATATGGTCAATGCCCATTGCGCCGACGCCATGGTCTGCATTTCCAACTGCGACAAGATCACCCCCGGCATGTTGATGGCATCCTTGCGCCTGAACATTCCAACCGTGTTCGTGTCTGGCGGTCCCATGGAAGCAGGCAAGGTCGTCATGCATGGCAAGAAGGTCGCACTTGACCTCGTGGATGCCATGGTTGCCGCTGCTGACGACAAGATTTCGGATGAAGATGTAGCGACCATCGAGCGTTCTGCCTGTCCGACATGCGGCTCATGCTCTGGCATGTTCACCGCCAATTCCATGAACTGTCTCACGGAAGCCCTCGGCCTGTCCTTGCCCGGCAATGGCTCAACGCTGGCAACCCACTCCGACCGCAAGCGGCTGTTTGTGGAAGCGGGTCATCTGATCGTTGACATCACCCGCCGCTACTATGAACAGGATGATGAAAACGTGCTGCCGCGCAACATCGCCTCCAAGCAGGCGTTTGAAAATGCCATGGCGCTGGACATTGCCATGGGCGGCTCCACCAATACCGTGCTGCATATTCTGGCTGCCGCCTATGAAGGCGAGATTGACTTTAATCTCGATGACATTGACCAGCTGTCGCGCCGCGTGCCGTGCCTGTCCAAGGTCGCACCTGCCAAGCAGGATGTGCATATGGAAGACGTACACCGCGCTGGCGGCATCATGCGCATTCTCGGCGAATTGGATCGTGGCGGCTTGATCAACCGCGACTGCCCAACCGTTCACGCCCCAACGCTGGGCGATGCCATCGACCGCTGGGACATTACCCGCACCACTTCCGAGAGTGTGCGCGAGTTCTTCCGCGCCGCCCCTGGCGGAGTACCAACGCAGGTGGCGTTTTCGCAGTCGTCTCGCTGGGATGAGCTGGACATGGACCGCGAAAATGGCGTTATCCGCTCGGTTGAAAAGCCATTCTCCAAGGATGGCGGTCTGGCGGTGTTGAAGGGCAATATCGCCTTGGATGGCTGCATCGTCAAAACCGCTGGTGTCGATGAAAGCATCCTGAAATTCACCGGCCCGGCCAAGGTCTATGAAAGCCAGGATTCGGCGGTCAAGGCCATTCTCAGCAATGAGGTCGTGGCAGGCGATGTCGTGGTCATCCGCTATGAAGGACCGAAGGGCGGCCCGGGCATGCAGGAAATGCTGTACCCGACCAGCTACCTGAAATCCAAGGGCCTCGGCAAGGCCTGCGCCTTGATCACCGACGGTCGTTTCTCCGGCGGCACATCGGGCCTGTCCATCGGCCACGTCTCGCCAGAAGCCGCCAATGGCGGCACCATCGGCCTGGTGCGCAACGGCGACACCATCGCCATCGACATCCCGAACCGCACGATTGAGCTGATGCTGTCCGAAGGCGAACTCGCCGCCCGCCGCGTCTCACAGGACGCCGCTGGCTGGAAGCCTGCGGAGCACCGCAAGCGCAAGGTGACAACGGCGCTGAAGGCCTATGCGGCGTTTGCGACGTCGGCTGATTTGGGTGCTGTGCGGAAATTGCCTGAGTAACGATTGGACAAAACTCCGGCACAAAATTTTGTTTTGCGCCGGAGCTTTTTACCCCTGTGGTCACTGCTCGGCAGAGTGTAATTTATGCAGAAAACCAAATTTGATGTCCTTCGCCAACAGCTCGCTTTCTTGATTGAGCTGGACAGACTCAAATCCATTGTGCGCCAATCACCGCTGATCAACAAATCCCGGCGCGAAAACTCTGCTGAACATTCATGGCACTTGGCCTTATTTGCCCTAACGCTTCCCGAGCACGCTGAGGGCGTTGATCCCCTGCACGTCGTAAAACTGCTGTTACTGCATGATGTGGTTGAAATCGACGCAGGCGATGCCCCCATACACAATCAGCAGGTAGACCGTGCAGCGTTGGCCGAGCAAGAATTCGCCGCCGCCGAGCGGATCTTTGGTCTTTTGCCCGATGTTCAGGGGCAAGAGATGCTTGCTCTTTGGTTGGAGTTTGAAGAAGGCAAAACGCCCAATGCGTGTTTTGCCAAAGCGTTGGATCGCCTTCAGCCGTTGCTTCTGAATACGCCGACCGATGGCGGGACATGGGCCGAAAACGGCGTTTCTGAACAGCAGGTCATGGAGCGCTATGGCCCCGCCATTGAAGGTGGATCACCAATTCTCTGGGAACAGGCAAAGGAGCTGGTGCGCGCGCATTTTGAAGGCAAAAAAAGCGAATGACCTGCACGGTGAATTTTACTGCCTGATCACACCGGAATAATCAGGCGGTGAATTCCCCGCAGCCTGCGCTTTGGCGCTGATGGCGGCGCGGGCGCGCAATTCCGGTTCCGGCAGCTTCCAGACCGAGGCTCCATGCTCTGCAAGATAGCCGGGCAGGTAGCCCGACAGCAAAACGCGGTAATCCGTCGGAATGCCTGGCTCAATCTGGCGGGCAAGATCAAACACCACTGTGGTGCAATTGGTGGTGATTGTGTCGTAAAATTTGGGCTGTTTGGCGAGCTGATCTGCCGAGTTCACGTAATTCAAAAACAAGGCGCGCATCGCCTGTTTGGGAATATCCAGCGGATAAAGATAGGTGTCTTCTTTGCGCATATTGGTGCGAAGATAGAGAATATCCCGCTCATCCGCGGCGAGAAAAGCCAGCTCATAGGTTTTGAAAAAGCCTGCAATCGATGAATAGGATTCGGTCTTTTCGCGCCGCGTTTCCACCGAGAACACCACGCGCTGACCATCCTCAAACCCGAAGCTGATGAGCGTATGGGAAATGGCATCCATGCCCCAATAGGACAGGACCATATCGGCCTCATTCAGCTTGTTGAGATCATATTGCCGCGTCTCCCATTTTGCATCGGCAACCGTGTCGCTTGTCCAGTTGAAGTTTCGCACATTCTGGAGCGTGACAATGCTGTTCTCAACGCTCCCGGTGACAGTCCTCGACACATCCGTTGCCCAATCGCGATCAAGACTCGGTTTGATCGAGTGCCACCAGATACCGACGACGACCAGGCTCAGCACAAAAAGGCCGACCGATGCGAGCAGTGACTTTCGGCCCAACGAGATGATGGCGAGTACAAATACCAGCCAAAGCCCAGCTGCCGCTCCCCGAACATATTCTGGCCCGGGAATGCGATACCAGAGCGCCAGAGCAATCCAGCCTGTGGCAACGAGTGCTGCCAGAACCAGAAGAGAAAGCAGGATCACACTGATAAAACGAAGAAGAAGTTTCATGCCGCATTCCATTTTTCCACGGCGCTTATCCGCGTACCTGACTGATAATGGTCAAGAATATAGCGAGTAAGTGCGGTTTAACAATGATCAGCGGGAGGATGAATGGGCGGGATCCAAGTCGTAAAGAACGGTGTTTCTAGAGTCCGTCTGGTTCAGAATGCATCAACGGACCTTGCCAATTTCAGTTTCTCGTGCCCAGAGCTAAACGGCAGGCCAAACCAGTAAAGACCGTCGCAAGAAGATATTGAGGCAGTTTTGGAAAGCGACGCACTGATGAAAGATGGTTGCGTATCCGGCTGCCGAGGAGGATGACCACGCCATTCACGAACATTCCGATGACATTCAAGACTGTGGCAAGCAGCAGCATTTGAACGAGCAGAGAGCCTTGTTCCGGATTTACGAATTGCGGAAACAGGGCAAGAACGAAAAGCGCCATTTTGGGATTGAGAAGATTGGTCGCAAGACCTTCTGTAAAAATGCGTTTGCCAGACAGGCGCTTGAGTGACGATTGAGGAGAGAAGGCTGCTCCTTGTGACCGTATCGTCTTATAGGCAAGGTACAGCAAATAGATGCAGCCTGCCCAACGCACGATCTCATAGGCGGCGGGAACAGTGAGGAAAAGTTGCGATAGTCCAAGGGCAGCGGCCGTTGCGTGACAATAGCAGCCAAAAGCAATGCCCGCATATGTTAGAAATCCAGCCGACCGGCCTTGACTAACACTGCGCGAGGCAATGAGCAGCATATCCGGGCCGGGAGTTGCTGTGAGAACCAATGAGGCCGCGGCAAAAAGCATGAATGTAGAAAAATCCGGCATGACATTCCCTCGATATAATGGAGCCGGAATTCTTGATTATCATCCGCGACGTTGAATGCAATCCGTTTTTGAGGTTAAGGCCTCAATCATCTTATAGATCATGCTCCGCCGTGCGCCGAGCCGCTGATAACGTCGAAATGCTATTGAAAGCGTCACCCTCAAGATAAGCCCGAGGGTGACACGATCCAAAATAATCCTACTAAAATTCAGCGCTGTTCAGGTCTCTTTCACCCAAAAACCCGCTTGAAAATCGTGTCCACATGCTTGGTGTGATACCCAAGGTCAAACTTCTCACGAATCTGCTCTTCCGTGAGGGCTGCCCGCACCTCGGCATCACCCAGCAGTTCTTCCAAAAAGTCCTTGCCCTGTTCCCAGACCTTCATGGCATTGCGTTGCACGAGGCGGTAGCTGTCTTCGCGGGAGACGCCGGCTTGGGTGAGCGCCAGCAGCACGCGCTGGCTCATGACGAGGCCGCGGAATTTGTTCATGTTTTTCAACATGTTTTCCGGGTAGATGACCAGCTTTTCGACAACGCCTGCCAAGCGGTTCAGGGCGAAATCGAGCGTGATGGTGGTGTCGGGGCCAATGGCGCGTTCAACGCTGGAATGGCTGATGTCGCGTTCATGCCAAAGGGCTACGTTTTCCATGGCGGGGACGACCGACATGCGCACGAGGCGGGCGAGGCCGGTGAGGTTTTCGGTCAGCACCGGGTTGCGCTTGTGCGGCATGGCTGATGAGCCCTTCTGGCCCGGAGAGAAGAACTCTTCGGCTTCCAGCACCTCGGTGCGCTGCATGTGGCGGATTTCGATGGCGACGTTTTCAATCGATGAGGCAATCACGCCCAAAGTGGCGAAGAACATGGCGTGGCGGTCGCGGGGGATGACCTGTGTCGAGACCGGCTCTGGCACGAGGCCGAGCTTTTCGCAGACATGTTCCTCGACGCTGGGGTCGATATTGGCAAAGGTGCCAACCGCACCGGAAATAGCACCCGTGGCAATTTCAGCGCGGGCATTGACGAGACGGGCGCGGTTGCGCTCCATTTCGGCGTAGAACCGGGCAAAGGTCAGCCCCATGGTGGTGGGTTCGGCGTGAATGCCATGGCTGCGGCCAATGCGAACCGAATCCTTGTGCTCAAAGGCGCGGGTTTTCAGCGCGGCCAGCACGCGGTCCATGTCAGCCAGCAGCAGATCGGCAGCGCGGACCAGCTGAATGTTGAAGGTGGTGTCCAGCACATCCGAGGAGGTCATGCCCTGATGCACAAAGCGGCTATCGGGGCCGATAAACTCTGCCAGATGGGTGAGGAAGGCGATGACATCATGCTTGGTGACGGCTTCGATCTCGTCGATGCGGGCTACATTGAATTCGGCAGCGCCGCCCTTTTCCCAGATGGTTTTGGCGGCATCCTTCGGGATCACACCCAGCTCAGCCAGCGCGTCGCAGGCATGGGCCTCGATCTCGAACCAGATGCGGAATTTGGTTTCAGGCGACCAGATGGCGACCATTTCTGGCCGGGAATAACGCGGGATCATCGGCTTGATCTTTCTTGCATGAATAACCTATGCCGCCCCATAGCAAACATGGCAGCCGATCTCAACGGCAACGGCGCGAAAGGTGGTGTCAGGGCTTGATTGGCACGGCGAGCCAGCGCCCGTCGGAGCCTTCGGAGGAGGGGTTCATGACCAGGACAAGGGCGATCTGCACCACATTGCCACCGGGAACCTGATAGGTGACGACGCCGCCCAGCCTGTAGCCGGTCGGACAGCGGCGGCTAGCGGGCACATGGCCGTCTTCATAGACGACCTTATCCTGCTTGGCGCCGTTGATCTGCGTCATCTTCAGGCGAAAGCCCTTGATGGTCTGCACCTGGTCCTTGCAGGCGGCGGGGGCGCCTTCGTCCAGCTCTTCCAGCGTCAGTGTGTTCGGCTCACCCACCGTCGGCTGAGAGGCGTGAACACGGTAGCTGAGCACATGCGGATCGGTGCCAATCTCACTTAGGGGATTGAAGGCAACCACTTCACCGGGATGATCCAGCAGGCCTCGGTCCTGAACGGTTTTTGCTACCTGATCCATGCTCTGCTTGCGGATCGCGGCCATACTGGCCTTGTCGTCATCACCGCGCAGGCGCACCGGTGTATCCGGCAGGAACGTATTGTTGTTCAGGTCGATGGCAAAAATATTCGAATAGGGCGTGTTGACGCCGCTCTGCACGCCATATTCCTCGAAGGCGAAGACGGAACCGTCGGCGGAAAAACCGATGGGGCGAACAGCGGCTATATCGCCTGCTGCAGCGGGCAGGGCAGTGGCAAGGCTGCCCACGGCAACCATTGCTGCGGAAAGCCAGTGGAGTTTCAAGACCGGCCTCCTTCAGCGGCACGGCGCAATGCCGTCACCGTTTCGCGATAGGCATCGACACCCTGGCCCTTGTAGATGGCAGATCCTGCCACCAGCACATTGGCACCGGCCTTTGTGGCAATCGGCGCCGTTTCCACGGTAATGCCGCCATCCACTTCCAGCGCAATCGGCCTGTCGCCAATCAGCGCCCGCGCCTGGGCGATCTTGTCCGCCGCAGCCGGAATGAAGCTTTGCCCGCCAAAGCCGGGATTGACACTCATGATCAGGATCAGGTCAACATCATCGATGACGTTTTCCAGCATGGAGACCGGCGTGGCCGGATTGATTGACACGCCGGCTTTCTTGCCGAGGGCGCGAATGGTTTGCAGCGAACGATGCAGATGCGGCCCGGCTTCAGCGTGGACGGTGATGTAATCACATCCGGCATCGGCAAAGGCGGCCAGGAACGGATCGGCAGGGGCAATCATCAGATGGCAGTCGAACACGGCTTTGGTATGGGGCCGCAAAGCCTTGATAACCGCCGGGCCGAAAGAGATATTCGGCACGAAATGGCCATCCATCACATCGAGATGAATCCAGTCGGCGCCTGCCTCCACCACATCGGCCACTTCAGCGCCCAGCCGTGAAAAATTGGCGGCGAGGATCGAAGGGGCGATCAGTAGCGGAGGTGTCATTTATCTCATTCTTTCGAAATAGCGGATGTCGTGCCGCTCATAGCATTCCCGCATTAGCGCGACAACCTTTCCTGTGGCCCGGATTGCGAAAGTCGGTTGATTTTACAGCCGCTTTGCGGGCGATCATGATCCGGCCTTGGACAGGTGCGACAGCCGGGTTATGAATGCTTTGACATGACCTATGGGAGGAAATATGGGCAGGTTTGTGATCATCACCGGCGGCAGCACGGGCATAGGGCGCCAACTGGTCCAGGCTTTTGCCGGTCTGGGCGATACGGTGGCCTTCAGCTATCTCGGCGACGATGCACCGGCCAAAGGCCTGGTATCCCTGATGGAGCAACAGGGCCGCAACGTGCTGGCGCTTTCCGCCGATGTCGGAGACGGAGATGCTGTCGAGCAATTCTTCAATCAGGCCTGCGCCTGGGCCAATACAAGCCCGGCGGTCCTCGTCAACAATGCCGGTGTGCAGACCTGGTCCAGCCTGCTCGATCTCTCCGAAAAAGACTGGAACCGGGTGATCCGCACCAATCTGACCGGGACATTTCTCAACACCAAGGCGGCTGCAAGCCGGATGGTGGCAGCTGGTAACGGTGGTGCCATCGTCAATATCGGCTCGGGCTGCAACAAGCTCGCCTTCCCGAACCTGGTTGATTACACCGCTTCCAAGGGCGGGGTTGAGCAATTCACCAAGGTTGCGGCTGTGGAATTGGGGCCGCATGGTATCCGGGTGAATTGCGTTGCCCCCGGTGCCATTGCCACGGAACGAACCTATGAGGAAGCGCCTGATTATGGCGAAGTCTGGGGCAAGGTCACGCCGCTGCGTAGGGTGGGGACACCGCAGGATATTGCCGGCCCCGTGCTCTATCTCGCCAGTGACGCGGCTGGCTTCGTGACCGGTCAGACGCTCTGGGTCGATGGCGGCCTGTTTACACGGCCAGTCTGGCCTTACGAATAGCCGCTGGGCGTTATTCGCTGAGTGGACGCGGCGGCTGAAAACCACCGTCACGCCATTCCTGCAATTGAAACGGATTGTCGCTGAGTTCATGGCCGTCGGTAAAGGACAGCGAGCCGATGACGGTCTCAGCCTTGGTCTTGCTGATCGCCTCAGCCAATGACGGTTCGTTCAATGCCGCCGCCGCATGCAGAAACTGGACGCTGGCAAAAGCGGGCAGGGCATAGCCATCCGCTGCGCTGCCCTGTGTTCGTAGCGCATCAACCGCCTTCTGCGCACTCGGCATTCTGGCATAATCAGGCGTTATCACAGCCAATACGCCATCTTGCAGTGGAACGGGCCGGTCTACCGCCCTCATCGCCTCGCCACCCATCAGCGTCAGGGGAATATTTTCGGCCTTGGCATCGCGGGCGATGATCGAGACATCGCTGCGGTCACCGCCGATGAAGACATTGGTCGCGCCCGTCTTCTTCAAGCGCCGAACCAGGGCAATCTGTTGCTCCTGAGCCGGGCGGTAAGTATCGGTGAAAACTGGTTTCATGCCGCGCTGTTCCAGCCACACGCGGATGGCTTCCACCAGTTCACGGCTGCGGATCGTGCCGTCATCGAGAAGCGCGAAAGCCGTTCCCGCCCATTGGCTGACGATCACATCAACCAGCTTTTCGCTTTCCGCTTTGGTGCTGGGGGCCAGCCGAAAGAGCGGCCATTGGTTCTTCAAGGCATCTTCCATAATTGTGGGCCAGCGCACAGAGAGCGTTAATGCCGGAATACCAGCCGGGCCAAGCTTGGCCAGCAAACCATCAAGGCTTTCGCTGCACAGAAATCCGATCGCCGCATCGACCTTCGCTGTCACAAGCTTGTCGGCAATCGCCGCGCCAGTGCCTATAGCGCATGGCTCGTCAATCACCACCAGCGTATCACCGCTTTGTTTTGCCGCAGCGTCTGCCCCCGCCCGCATCTGCTGACCAAGAACGGCATAAGGCCCGCCCTGCGGCGCAACCAACCCGATGGTAAGGGCAAATGCACCCGGCGCTGCTAACGCATAGCCTATGCCGAACAGCAGTGAAAAAACGCGTAATATCATTTCAATCCGGATCATCATGAATTTTCAGTTACCTTAGCGGCACAGCAACAGCAAGGGAATGAAAATGTCCAGGTCGTAGCCGTAAGATGCTGATGGAGCATGATGGTCTCGTAAAACCGCTTCACACTTTTACGCATCATGAGTTCTTGCTGGAGCATGATGGTTTCGTAAAACCGCTTCACACTTTTACGCATCATGCTCTATAGCCATTCTTGACAGACAAATTGGCAAGGAGTGCAGGCGTGGCTATCGATCCTTTGGACTATCGTGAAGCGATGAGCCGCTACGCAGGTCATGTGCAGATCGTCACCACGGAATTTCAAGGCGTCGCCAGGGGCACGACCATCACTGCCGCCTGCTCGGTTTCCGATCAGCCACCGATGGTGCTGGCCTGCATCAACAATCAGAACGAAGGCAACAAACCCTTCTTCGAAAGCGATTGTTTTGCCCTCAACACGCTTGCCGCTCATCATCAGGATCTGGCCGGAGCATTTGCTGGCTTTGGTAAGCTGTCGAGCGAAGAACGATTTGCGCTTGGCACCTGGGAACAGATGATTACCGGCGCGCCACTGCTGACCGGCGCCATCGCCGCCTATGATTGCCGGGTCGTAGACCGGAAAATCACCGCCACGCACACTGTCCTGTTCGGCGAAGTGGTGGGGCTGAAGCTTGGTGAAAGGGCTGCAACGCTTCTTTATCTGCAAAGAGGTTTCCATACCGTCGAATAGGCCAGATCATGGATCCAAATCATGGACAATGCCGATATTGAAGAGATGTTTCAATCGCTGGGTCCGGTTAGTATCCGACGCATGTTCGGTGGCAAGGGTATCTATCACCACGGCATAATCTTCGCGCTTTATCTCTTCGACGAGATGATGCTGAAAGCCGACGCGCAGACGGCACCAGAGTTTGCCGCCGCTGGCGCCCGGCAATGGGTCTATCAGCGTCCGGGCAAGAACCCTGTCGCCATGCCCTATTGGTCTGTGCCGGAAGACGCGTTCGACGATCCCGACGAAATGGCGCGCTGGGCAAACTTGGCCTATGAGGCGGGTATCAGGGCACAAAAGCCTTCAGCCTCAACGCGCCGCAGGTGAACCTCGGCGCGGCAACAGTCGCTTAAAACGGCCTGGACGCCGTAGCCAGGAGATTGGCGCTCGCGCCATCGCGTCGCCACAAAAAAAGCACCCAAAAAAGGGCTATTCGCGAAGGCTAGGCGACTTGACGGATATCTAAATCAATAGTAGCAATTTTATTATATTCAACCAAAAGAAGCATTTAACTGTGTGAGGATTTACTCGATCGCTCTTTGAAATCCAGGGGGTTTTGAAGGCAAGAATCATTCATATAATTTCACTCACCAATGTTTTTGTCAGGGAAAATCGAGCTCGATTTTCCCCAAATTCAACAGACAACCTTAAGACCAAAGCATCATGATGATGCTGATTTCCGACGATGTGCCAAAGGGTCCGCATTCAATGGCCAGGCCATTTTCTGCGAATTCATAAGGGCAAGCCATTCGGCTGAAGCCCTTTTCCTCACCAACCGCAAGACGTCACTTCCCTCTCCAATGGAGAGATATCGGGAGGGGCGAAGCTTTGGCCTATGGGAGGAAAATCCATAATTTCTGATCGTTTTTTCTTTAAATATCCGGGGGATAACATGGTTTACATTCGTAAAAGTGTGTGGGCAAATGGCGGCGATTTCAGCGATCCAATTCTCTATTGGTATGCCAAGGGTGTCGGCAAGCTGCGCCAAAAGGCATTGGCCGATAACACCAGCTGGAATTTCATGGCTGCGATCCACGGGATTGATATCGATAAGCCGGATCAACTTAGTCTCTGGACAAAATATGGGTATTACACGGCTGGAGAGCCCCTGCCATCCCAAGCGGACCAGAAGCTTTATTGGAAGCAGTGCCAGCATGGCAGCTGGTATTTTCTACCCTGGCATCGCGGTTATATTTGGTCGATAGAAGCGCTTGTGCGGGCGCAGATCGTGGCTATGGGAGGGCCAGCAGACTGGGCCATGCCCTATTGGAACTACAGCGATACAACCAATCCTAAAGCTCGGATCATGCCACCTGCCTTCGCACAGGAAGAGTTTGAGGGCGTTCCTAATCCGCTCTACATCAAGCAGCGTTACGGATCAGGAACGGCACCGATCGTCATCACTCCTGAGGATGTGAATCTGGACGCGCTGAACTGGCCTTTATTTAAGGGCGTTTCCTCTGGTGGCAGCCCCGGATTTGGTGGGGTCAAGACGGGCTTCTCCCATGAGGGTTCTACATACGGCCTGTTGGAAAGCTTGCCACACAACGCGGTTCATATTGATGTCGGTGGCCACTACAAAAACAATGTGGCGCTACCGGGTCTTATGAGCAAGCCCGACACGGCGGGACTCGATCCGATTTTCTGGCTGCATCATGCCAATATAGACCGGCTTTGGGCACAGTGGAATGCCGCGTCTCCGTTGCACAAGAACCCGATCGATCCTGCCTGGTTAAATGGGCCTCAGGACCGGCAATTCGTGGTGCCGAACCCGGATGGAACGCCGTACTACTATAAGCCCTCAGATATGCTGGAGACCACCAGCCCGAAACTGGATTATACCTATGACCAGTTCATTGTCGCTCAAGCGCCGGCTCTGACGGCGACTGCTACAGTAGGAGTAAAAGCGGTGACGGAACCCAAGGCTGCCGAACTGGCCGGGGCGAATGCAAATGTTCTTGCGCTATCTGGAGAAAGAACGTCATCAGTAGTCCGTTTGGACGATGCATCATTGGCGCTTTTCGCTGCACCGAAGACGCTGGCTTTGGGACTCCGGGGAGGCGATGCCCCGCGTTACAATTATTTCCTCAACCTGGAAAACATTCGTGCGCAGCAGGATGGCTTCGTGATCGATGTCTATCTCAATCTGCCTGATGATGCCGATCATCAACCCCGTCTGGACCTTCACGCTGGCTCTATCAGCTTGTTCGGCGTTAGCAATGCATCAAAAGCCAACAGCTCCCATGGCGGAAAGGGCGTGACGCAAGTTCTTGACATTACCACCCTCCTGTCCGGCTTGATCCATAGTGGCGATATCGCCAAGAGTGGCTTGAACGTGCATCTCGTACCCCGGATAGCGCTGGGAGACGATGCAAAGGTGACTGTTGAACGCATCAGCCTTTATCGTCAACCCGGCTAAGCGGACATGGCTCTTATCGTGTCTCGGATCAAGGCTGTGGTCTCCTTGTTGAAGGAGCCGCCATGGCCCACCTTGCTTACCTTCAGCCTTATCGGCTGGCTAGCCATGGCTTTCACAAGCCATGGCAATGATGCTCTGGATCTTTGCATTTCGGCCTCTGGCGCTCTTCTGGACCGGGGCTGGCGTGCCTTCCAGGTGCAAATATGGATGATGTCCGTGACCGGCGTTGCTTTGTCTTTGATAATTATGCTGACGGCAATGATGTCATTGATTTTGCGGGACCCGATCAAACATATCTGGAACCGTAGCCTCAAGAGGCGGCGAGTACGCTCACTGGGCATGTTCTTTGTCAGTTATTGCGGTCTCTGGGCTGTTTGCGCACCACTGCTTGTGGTCCTCGGCATGCTGCTGCGGGTGACTGCCAGCCTTGTTGATCTACCAGTCCTGCTGCTGGCGTTAGGCCTCGTCGGCTTCTGGCAAATCACACCCTGGAAACAACGTATCTTGAACCAGTGTCACTGGACGCCGCGATTGAGCGCTTTTGGCCGGGCCGCAGACCGCGATTGTCTGCGCTACGGCCTGCGCGAGGGCGGACTTTGTGTTGGTACCTGCTGGGCGCTGATGGTGTTACCATTCGCCGAGTATGACTACCATCTTCTGTTCATGGCTGCCACATCGGTAATCATGGTCTCGGAGAGGCTGCGTCCCGGACGTCCAGCTCGCTGGACTATAGCAGGACCAGCGGGCCTTGTGTATCAAGGAGCGCTTAAGCGGTTACGCCGCACAACCAAGAGTATTCCAGGATGCTTTGATGGTTGCGATCCGTCACAGCACGCGGAAAAATCAGCGTAAAAACGGCAGTATAGCCTTGGTGAAGGCCGATAAAGGCTGCGGCAGATCATCTAACGCAAACCAGCCGAAGTCCGAAAGCTTATCAGGCTCTGTCAGCGTCGCTTCGCCGGAGATGTCGCTGGTCTTATAGAGAAGAGAGACCCAATGCTGGCGGTCGGCTGCGATGATCTGTTCGCTGACGCTGACAAATTCCACGGAGCCGATGGTCAGGCCGGTTTCTTCTTCGGCCTCACGCCGCGCTGCCTGTTCCGCAGGTTCAAGCACATCGACCTTGCCGCCGACAATACTCCAAAAACCGGCTTCGGGTGGGCGCATTCGCTTATAGAGCAAGAGCTTGCCATCCCTGACAATGGCAAGGCCAACGCCGACGCCCGGAAAATCTAATCCGGGAACCATATCAGGCTTTGGCGCTGGCAACGATCAGCATGAAAGCAGGAATATCATCGCCGAAGCCAACAGGAGTCGGGCCGTCATCATGGTCGCGGTAATGCTGGCGGCGGCGTTCGCGCTGGTCGTCATTGGCCGGGTTGGGCGCCTGATTATTGCGATAATCGCGATTGCCCTGGCTTGGCCGTCTGTCTGTCTTGCGCTCTTGCTTCACGCTATCCACCTTGGTTGCGACGACTTCTACAGCCGCTTCGGTGCTAATCTGCTCTTCTGTCGTGTCAGGCTTGTGACTGCTGCGATGTTCACGGTCACCGTCACGCGCACCGTCTCTGGAGCGCTCCCGGCCACGGCCCCGGTCACTACCGTTTCTGTCACTACCGCTCTTGTCACGAGCATTCTTGCCGCCACGGCCACGGCGCTCATCACGATCACCTTCAGCCATAGGCGGCAGAGAGGCGACGTCGCCGTCCAGCCATTCTGGCTTTTCGCCGATCAGTTTTTCAATCGCGTCGAGATATTTCGCGTCGGACTTGGTCACCAGCGTGAACGCACGGCCGGAGCGACCGGCACGGCCGGTACGGCCGATGCGGTGAACATAGTCTTCCGCATGGATCGGCACGTCGAAATTAAACACATGGCTGACATCAGGAATATCAAGGCCACGGGCCGCAACGTCGGAGGCGACCAGAAGGGTAATCTGATTGTCCTTGAAACCGGCGAGCATATTTGTGCGCGAACGCTGGTCCATGTCGCCATGCAGGGCGCCGACCGAGAAACCATGACGCTCCAGCGAGCGGAACAGATCGGCCACATCCTTCTTCCTGTTACAGAAGATGATGGCGTTCTTCAGATCGTCCTGGGCGCGGATAATGTCGCGCAGGGTGGAGCGCTTTTCATAATCCTTGTTCTGGCAGGCAACCAGCCGCTGCGTCACGGTCTTGGCGGTCGAAGATGGTGGAGCCACCTCGATCCGTTCCGGATTTTGCAGGAACTTGTCGGCCAGCTTCTGGATTTCCGGCGGCATGGTAGCCGAGAAGAACAGCGTCTGACGGGTAAAGGGAATGAGCTTGGCGATACGCTCGATATCGGGAATGAAGCCCATGTCCAGCATGCGGTCGGCTTCGTCGATGACGAGAATTTCCACGCCGGTCATCAGCAGCTTGCCGCGCTCGCAATGGTCCAGCAGGCGGCCAGGCGTGCAGATCAGCACATCGGCGCCACGTTCCAGCTTGCGGTCCTGTTCATCGAACGAAACGCCGCCGATCAGCAGGGCAATGTTGAGCTTGTGATTCTTGCCGTATTTTTCGAAATTCTCGGCCACCTGGGCTGCAAGTTCGCGCGTCGGCTCCATAATCAGCGTGCGCGGCATGCGTGCGCGTGCGCGGCCTTTTTCGAGCAATGTCAGCATCGGCAGTACGAAGGACGCCGTCTTGCCTGTGCCCGTCTGGGCAATGCCGCAAATGTCGCGGCGCATCAGGGCCGGCGGAATGGCGCCAGCCTGGATTGGTGTCGGCACGGTGTAGCCGGCATCAGTTACAGCGGAAAGAACTTTTTGGCTCAGGCCAAGGTCAGCGAATGTGGTCAAAGGGAAATGTTTTCCGTTCCGTTCTTGCGAACTAAAGATGAATCGCCCGCGAACAGGCGTTAACGCCAGCGCGGGATAGGCCGAAAACGCCTCAAAGTCAAGGAATACGCCCTTCGCTGCGCCATAAAGCTTAACGAAACTTCAATTTCCGCGGCCCGATGCGAGAATAGCCAGCCCGGCAGCACCCAAAAAACCTCCGGTCGTGCGGTTGATCAGCGCCACGCTACGGGGTGTTTTCAGGAGGCGTCTGGCCCGTTCCGCCAGAAAGATATGGCCACCGATCACCACGGTCTCGACCGCAAGAATGATCGCGATAATATCGATCAGCGCCGACGCATTGAAGGATGCGGGTACGAAATTCGGCAGCAGCGCCAGATAGAAAAGCGGCATTTTCGGATTGCCGAGATTGAGCGCAAAACCTGTCAGGTACACGGGAAACAGTGATCCACGGCGCTCCATAGGCACCATCTGCGGCAGGACCGGCTTTGCCATCCAGAGGCGTACACCCATCCAGATGAGATAAACCGCACCGCCATAGCGCAAAATCTCCATCAGCCAGCCCATATCCTGCGCCAGCACCGACAGGCCGAAAAACGCAAGCGTCAAATAAATCAGGATGCCGGTCACCGTACCCAGGCCATAAGCAAGACCCGACGCTGGCCCATGGGAAAGGGTGCGGGCCATAATCGTCACATTATCAGGACCGGGACTGGCAGCAAACACCAGAAAGGCCAGCGCAAAGGTGAGCATTGAATGCAGGTCCATGACAATCCCCTTTTCCTTCCCAGAGCTTCTGGCCCAGAGCTTCTGGAAGCAAATTTTGACGCATAGACTATGCCACAAAAAACGCCGGTTGAAACAACCGGCGTTTTTATTTGGAAAGGAAAGATGTGCTGATCAGCGCAGCCGCTTGGCAGCCGGTTCCGGCACCAATTCGCCTTCAAGGCGGCGGTCGAGATAATTCTCGCATTCGCCCATCAGCGTTTCGACCTGACCATTGAAGAAATGGTTGGCGCCGGGCAAGGTCTTCTGGGTGATCAGAATACCCTTCTGGGTCTTCAGCTTGTCTACCAGTCCTTGAACGTCCTTTTCCGGCGCAACCTTGTCGGCGTCGCCATGGATGATCAGGCCCGACGAAGGGCAGGGGGCGAGGAAGGAGAAATCATAGGTATTCGGCTGCGGCGCAACCGAGATAAAGCCTTCAATTTCCGGGCGGCGCATCAACAGCTGCATGCCGATCCACGAGCCGAAGGAATAGCCGGCAACCCAACAGCTCTTCGAATCGGGATGCAGGCTCTGCACCCAATCCAGCGCCGAGGCCGCGTCGGACAACTCGCCGGCGCCGTGGTCGAATTCACCCTGGCTGCGGCCAATGCTGCGGAAGTTGAAGCGCAGGGTGGTAAAACCACGCTTCTGGAACATGTAGAACAACTGATAAACGATCTGATTGTTCATCGTGCCGCCAAATTGCGGATGCGGATGCAGGATGATCGCAATCGGGGCGCTCTTTTCCTTGGAGGGCTGGTAGCGGCCCTCTAGACGTCCTGCGGGTCCGTTGAAAATGACTTCGGGCATGGATACTCCGGTCTTGGCGTGTTTTTTTGCCTTCGCACCCTTGGCAGGTCGGAAGATGACTTGACGGGGGCACTCAGCTTTTCTAAAACCCAGTTTAGAACCATTCGAAATTATGGGTCGCTGTGTTATTGAATGTGTCATAGGACAGTCGGGGTGAAAATTTCAAGAAAAATGCATCTTCTAAGGCTGATGCATGATTTTCTCCGAAAACAGGGCATGATTTAAGACAATACGCAGGTTTTGCGCCCTCCGGGTCAAGATCGCGGCACAACAAAGTGGACCATATCAGAGAAAACATGGCTGAACGCATTTACATGGACTGGAATGCCACCGCGCCGCTTCTGAATGAAGCGCGTGATGCCATGCTGGCTGCTTTGGCCATGCCGGGCAATCCATCCTCTGTTCACGCCGAAGGCCGTGCTGCCCGCACCCTGGTGGAAAAGGCGCGCCGCCAGGTGGCGGAACTTGTCGGAGCCGCGCCTGCCAATGTCATCTTCACATCGACGGCAACGGAAGCGGCAAATTTTGTTCTGTCGCCACGCTATAGAATGGGCCGTTCACTGCTGGCTGTCGGACGAGCCTATGTCTCGGCCATCGAACATCCTGCCGTACGGCAAGGCGGACGGTTTTCGCCTGACTGTGTGACCGAAATCCCGGTGACCCGGCAGGGCGTGATCAATCTCGATGCCCTGGAACGGGCGCTGGCCGACCATCCTGCCGATCAGGGCATGCCGCTGGTCGCCGTCATGCTGGCCAATAATGAAACCGGCGTTATCCAGCCGATCGACGCGGTGGGGCAACTGGTTCACGCCAGGGGCGGATTGCTGCTGGTGGACGCGGTCCAGGCTGTCGGGCGTATCCCGGTGGATATTACGGCTCTGGATGCGGATTTCTTGATTCTCTCTGCCCACAAGCTTGGCGGCCCCAAAGGCGCCGGTGCGGTGGTTGCTCGCGGCGAGGCGCTGATGCCGGAGCCGCTGGTGCGCGGCGGCGGGCAGGAAAAGGGCCATCGCGGCGGCACAGAAAACCCTGCCGCAATTGCGGGCTTCGGTGCTGCGGCGGACCATGCTACAAAAGACTTGATAAATCGCAATTTACAGATTGCGGCCTTGCGAGATGCTTTGGAAACAGGCATGCGCAGCATGGCTCCCGATCTGGTGATCCACGGCGCGGGTCAGACACGTATCGGCAATACGAGTTTCTTCACGCTGCCGGGTCTGAAAGCTGAAACCGGGCAGATCGCCTTTGATCTGGAAGGCGTGGCGCTGTCTGCCGGAGCGGCCTGTTCGTCTGGCAAGGTTGGACAGAGCCATGTTTTGACGGCGATGGGGCTGGATGCTGGCATTGGCGGCTTGCGGCTGTCGATCGGTCCCGCCACCACGGCGGAGGATATCGAGAGGGTCGTCTCGGTTTTCGCCAGGATTGCCGGGCGGCGCCAGCTTGCCGGTCACGCGGCTTAAGGCGCGAAAAGAGTGCCTGAAAAGGCGGAATAAACCCAGGTTTGGGGATGAAAACTCATCTCCATTCCCTATATGAGAGCGGATCCCCCGCTGAAACGTTGACAAGCTGCCGGACCTTGGACCCGGCGAGATTGGAGAACGCTAATGGCTGCCGTACAAGAAACGATCGATCAGGTCCGCCAGATCGACGTCGATCAGTACAAGTATGGTTTTGAAACCATGATCGAAGTCGACAAGGCCCCGAAGGGCTTGTCGGAAGACATCGTCCGTTTCATTTCCGCAAAGAAAAACGAACCGGACTGGATGCTGCAATGGCGTCTTGACGCTTACCAGCGTTGGCTGACGATGGAAGAGCCAGAGTGGGCGCGCGTCCACTATCCGAAGATCGACTTCAACGATATCTATTACTATGCCGCGCCGAAAAGCACTGCTGGCCCGACGTCAATCGACGATGTCGATCCTGAGCTTTTGAAGGTCTACGAAAAGCTGGGCATTCCGCTGCGCGAGCAGGAAATTCTGGCAGGCGTCCAGACCTCGAAAATCGCTGTGGATGCGGTTTTCGATTCGGTCTCGGTCGTCACCACGTTCAAGGCCGAATTGATGAAGGCTGGCGTGATCTTCATGTCGATCTCTGAAGCTGTGCGCGAATATCCTGATCTGGTGAAGAAATATCTCGGCACTGTCGTGCCTGTCACCGACAATTATTATGCAACGCTGAATTCGGCTGTGTTTACCGATGGTTCGTTTGTGTTCATCCCCAAGGGCGTTCGTTGCCCGATGGAATTGTCCACCTATTTCCGCATCAACGAGAAAAACACCGGCCAGTTCGAGCGCACGCTGATCATTGCAGAAGAAGGCGCTTACGTCTCCTATCTGGAAGGCTGCACAGCCCCGCAGCGTGATGAAAATCAGCTGCACGCTGCCGTGGTTGAGCTTGTCGCGCTTGACGATGCCGAAATCAAATATTCCACCGTCCAGAACTGGTATCCGGGCGACAAGAACGGCAAGGGCGGTATCTATAATTTCGTCACCAAGCGTGGCGATTGCCGTGGAGCGCGCTCGAAAATTTCGTGGACGCAGGTCGAAACCGGATCGGCGATCACCTGGAAATATCCATCCTGCATTCTGCGCGGCGATGACAGCCGCGGCGAATTCTACTCGATTGCCGTTTCCAACGGTTATCAGCAGGTCGATAGCGGCACCAAGATGATCCATCTCGGCAAGAATACGTCGAGCCGGATCATCTCCAAGGGGATTTCGGCGGGCTTTTCCAGCAATACCTATCGCGGTCAGGTTTCAGCCCACCGTAAGGCGGAAAATGCCCGTAACTTCACCCAGTGCGACAGCCTGTTGATTGGTGACAAATGCGGGGCGCATACCGTGCCCTATATCGAGGCGAAGAACTCCTCCGCTCAGTTCGAGCATGAGGCGACAACTTCGAAAATCTCGGAAGACCAGCTGTTCTACTGCCTGCAACGCGGCATTCCCCAGGAAGCCGCCATCGCCCTGATCGTCAATGGTTTCGTGCGCGAAGTCATCCAGGAATTGCCGATGGAATTTGCGGTCGAAGCGCAGAAGCTGATCGGGATTTCGCTTGAAGGCAGCGTGGGGTGATGGACAGGGATCTGCTCGGCGCGCATTCGCACTGCATCCGCAATCTTGTGGAGCTTAACGAGAGTGCGAAAGCAGGGTGCTTCTATTGTCTTGAGACATATCCCGCGAGCGATGTCTGGGAATACATTAAGGAACTCACTGAGGACAAAGAACACACAACCGCTATGTGTCCGAAATGCGGAATAGACGCGGTGATTGGTGATAAATCAGGTTATCCCGTTCTTGATCCTCTCTTTTTGAAACGAATGCACGGTCATTGGTTTGCTTCGGCAAAGCCTGTGGATCGAGATTGAGGAACCAAAATGCTTGAAATCAGAAACCTTCACGCCCGGATCGCGGAAGATGGCACGGAGATCATTCGTGGTCTCAACCTGACCGTCAAGGCTGGCGAAGTGGCGGCGATTATGGGACCGAATGGGTCTGGCAAATCGACGCTGTCCTACATTCTTTCGGGCCGCGCGGACTATGAAGTGACCGAGGGCGAGATCCTTTATAACGGCGAGAGCATTCTGGAGCTTGACCCGGCGGAACGCGCTGCCAAGGGCATTTTCCTGGCCTTCCAATACCCCGTCGAGATTCCGGGCGTTGCCACCATGCAGTTTTTGAAAGTGGCAATGAACGAACAGCGCAAGGCGCGCGGCGAAGCGGAACTGACGACGCCGGACTTCATCCGACGGGTCAAGGAAGCGGCTGGCGAATTGAAGATCAACCCCGACATGTTGAAGCGCCCGCTGAATGTCGGCTTTTCCGGTGGTGAGAAGAAGCGTGCGGAAATCCTGCAAATGGCGCTTCTGGCACCTCAACTTTGCATTCTCGATGAAACCGACTCTGGCCTCGATATCGATGCGCTGAAGATTGTCGCCGATGGCGTCAATGCATTGAAGTCGCCGGATCGCGCCACCATCGTCATCACCCATTATCAGCGCCTGCTGGATTACATCGTGCCGGATACAGTCCATGTTCTCTACAAGGGCCAGATCATCAAGACCGGCGATAAGAGCCTGGCGCTTGATCTGGAAGCCAATGGCTATGCTGATATCATCGGCGAAGCGGCCTGATTGGTCGGGAGAGGGAGTGTTGCAATGAACATTCAAGCTGCCAATCGGTCGACAGCGGCCGAGGCTGCGTTGGTCGAAGCCTATACGGCCCAACTCGGCGATTTGCCGGGCGATGGGACGGTATTGGGCGCGCGGGATATCCTGTTTGATGACCTGAAGCGAGCCGGCCTGCCAACGCGTCGCGTTGAAGCCTGGCATTATACGGATCTGAAAACCCTGCTACGGGCCATCCCCGACGCCGCAACGCTAACGCCTTCAAAGGCGGTGGCACCGCTGGTCGAGGCGGCTCGTATTTTTGAACTGCGCCAAGGCCTGAGCCGCGACGTTTCTGCGCCAGATGGCGTGAAGGTCCGTGCCTATAGCGAAAGCCTGCTGGATGGAACGGCGGCGGCGGATCTGGTTGCCTTCTCCAAGGACGATGCGATTGGCCGGATCAATGGCAGTTTCGTGCGTGACGGCTATCGGCTGAGCGTCGAGGACAATGTCGAGGTCGACAGGCTGATCGAGTTGCAAGCCTATCAGGGTGGCGGTCAGAGCCATTCTCGGTTCGTGGCAAGCTTCGGCTCTGGCTCAAAGGCAACGGTGATCGAGCGCCATCGCAATTCCGGCGAAACCGCTGGCTTGATCTCCAGCGTCAGCGACCTGGACTTGGGCGAGGGTGCCGAGGTGACATGGATCATCGTGCAGACCCAGGGTCTTGCCGATACCCATCTGGGCCAGATCAAGGTCGTACTGGGGACCAATGCCAAGCTTAAACTGTTCGTGATCAACGCTGGCGGCAAGCTGGTGCGCCAGGAAATCCATGTCAGAACGGCAGGCGAAGGTTCCGATTTCACCCTGCGCGCTGTCAACCTTCTGGGTGGCGAAAGCCATACGGACGTGACCATGACGCTTGGTCATGACGTGCCGAACACCACCTCGACGGAAGTGATCCGTAATGTAGTGTTCGACCGGGCGCGGGGCGTTTTCCAGGGCCAGATCCGGGTTGCTCCCGACGCCCAGAAGACCGATGCACGCATGGCCTGCAACACGCTGCTGATGTCTGACGATGCCGAATATTCGGTAAAGCCGGAGCTGGAAATCTTTGCCGATGACGTGCAATGCGCCCATGGTGCAACGGTTGCCGATATCGACCACAACCACCTCTATTACCTGATGGCGCGCGGCATCCCGCAAAAAGTGGCCCGTGGGCTGTTGATCAAGGCTTTCGTCGCTGAATTGGTGGAAGAGCTCGAAGATGAGGAACTGGTCGAGGCCCTGGAAGGGGTGATCTCCGACTGGCTGGAGACCCATGGCTGATCTCCCCGTCAATCTCGATCACGCCGTGATCCATGTTTCCGATTGGGAACGGGCGCGCGATTTCTACACGAAAGTGATCGGGGCTGAAGCGGTCGCCACGGCGGCAGGAGGATATGTTTTTCGGCTTGGTGCACAGCAGTTGAATGTTCATGGCCCCGGCGCAATCGGCACGCCGGTGGCCCGCATTCCTGTCGCTCCGGGAAACAGCGATCTTTGCTTCCGCTGGCGTGGAAAGATCAGCGATGCCAAGGCCCATCTCGAGGCCCAAGGGATAGACATCGAACTGGGACCCGTTCGTCGTTTCGGCGCTATGGGCGAGGGAACAAGCCTCTATTTTCGCGATCCGGATGGTTCGCTCATGGAGTTTATCAGCTATGACGCTTAATCTGGCGAAACTTCCATCGACCTATGATGTCGAGGCCGTCCGAAAGGACTTCCCGATCCTGTCGCGGCTGGTGCATGGCGATAAACCGCTGGTCTACCTGGATAACGGTGCGTCTGCGCAAAAACCCCAGGTGGTGATCGATGCCATCAGCCATGCCTATTCCAACGAATATGCCAATGTGCATCGCGGCCTGCATTTTCTGTCCAATGCCGCGACCGATGCTTATGAGGCAGCCCGCGAAAAGGTGCGGCGCTTTCTGAATGCCGGATCGGTGGACGAGGTGATTTTCACCAAGTCTTCAACCGAAGCCATCAATACGGTGGCTTATGGCCATGGCATGAAAGAGATCGGCGAGGGCGATGAAATCCTCCTGACCATTATGGAGCATCACTCCAATATCGTTCCCTGGCATTTCCTGAGGGAACGCAAGGGGGCAAAGCTGGTCTGGGTGCCGGTGGATGATGATGGTGCTTTCCACATCGAGGAATTCGAAAAGCGGCTGACTGACCGTACCAAGCTAATTGCCGTCACCCATATGTCCAATGCGCTCGGAACGGTGGTTCCGGTCAAGGAAATTTGCCGGATCGCCAGGGAGCGCGGCATTCCGGTGCTTGTTGATGGTAGCCAGGCGGCGGTGCATATGCCGGTCGATGTGCAAGACATCGACTGCGACTGGTATGTGATGACCGGCCACAAGCTTTACGGCCCGTCCGGCATCGGCGTGCTCTATGGCAAGATGAACCGGTTGCGCGCCATGCAGCCCTTCATGGGCGGCGGCGAAATGATTGTCGATGTCACCGAGGATATGGTGACGTACAATGATCCGCCGCATCGGTTTGAGGCAGGAACGCCGCCGATTGTTCAGGCCATTGGGCTTGGCCATGCGCTGGATTATATCGAGGGTCTTGGCCGCGAGGCGATTGCCGCGCATGAAGCCGATTTGACGGCCTATGCCCATGAGCGGCTGACGGCGATCAATTCGCTGCGGATTTTCGGCAATGCGCCGGGCAAGGGCGCGATTTTTTCCTTCGAGCTCAAGGGTATCCACGCCCATGACGTATCGATGCTGATCGACCGGCGCGGCGTGGCGGTTCGGGCTGGCACGCATTGCGCCCAGCCATTGCTGTCGCGTTTCGGTGTTACCTCTACCTGCCGGGCCTCTTTTGGCCTATATAATACCCGTGAAGAAATCGATGCGCTGGTGGAAGCGCTTGACTATGCCAAGACCTTCTTCGGCTGAGGATTGAAACCATGAGCGTCAGCGATATGAATACCAGTAAAAATGACGAGAAGCCGGATGCGCGCGAAGGCATCGTTCATTCCAGCATCCCGCCGGAGGAAGTCGCCCGGCTGTCGGACGACATCATTTCGGCGCTGAAAACCGTCTATGACCCGGAAATTCCGGCGGATATTTTCGAGCTTGGCCTGATCTACAAGGTCGATATCGAAGACGACCGT
Source organism: Agrobacterium vitis (assembly GCF_014926405.1). NCBI lineage: Bacteria > Pseudomonadati > Pseudomonadota > Alphaproteobacteria > Hyphomicrobiales > Rhizobiaceae > Gillisella > Gillisella vitis. The sequence goes on along the minus strand of NZ_JACXXJ020000005.1, from coordinate 1,306,259 downwards.
ATGGTGAAGATCATGATGACGCTGACAGCGCCCGGCTGCCCGGTGGCTGGCGAAATGCCAGGCTGGGTGGAAAATGCGGTTGGCTCGGTGGAGGGTGTTTCCGGCGTGCAGGTGGAAATGACCTTCGATCCACCATGGACACCGGACCGGATGTCTGAAGAGGCGCAGGTCTCCATCGGCTGGTATTGAGTAAGGGCGCCTTGCTGAAAGGCGACCCGCCTATTACATTGCCAACATGCCGGTTTTGTCCGGCACTGTTCCGGTTAAAAAACCGAACCCACTTTTAAAAAACACCGGGCCTTGAACCCGGCTGTGAAAAGGAGAAAGCCTATGGGCTTTGCGGTGATGACCATGACCGATGCGGCAACAGCCCGCGTCAAGGAAATTGTCGAGAATTCTGGTCCCGATGCCAAGGGCATTCGTGTCGGCATCAAGAAGGGTGGCTGTGCAGGGATGGAATATACCATCGACCTGGTGACGGAGCCGAACCCTAAAGATGATCTGATTGCCCGCGACGGCGCCTCCGTCTGGCTGGAGCCAGCTGCTGTGCTCTATCTGCTGGGTACGGAAATTGATTTTGAGACCACGACGCTTCGCTCCGGCTTCACCTTCCGCAATCCGAACCAGACCTCTGCCTGCGGCTGCGGCGAGTCGGTGGAGTTGAAGGCAGCGGACCTCGCCGAACTGGCAAAACAGCGACAAGCAGTCCACGTCTGATAAGAGCCTATTTCTGCCATAAAATAATGTCAAAAAAAGAAACGCCTCGCTTTCAGATGAAAGGCGAGGCGTTTCTCATAGATCCGGGTAGAATTCAATTATTTAAACAGGGATCGCAAATCATCTTGCTCACGACGTAGCGCAGAGATCGTCGAAACGACAGAGTAGACAAACATCGCGCTGATAGCAGCCGAGAGCACGCCGAGAATCAAGAACATCTTGTTTTCCTTTGTGTCTGATCATCACTTATCCAGCCTCAACGAAAATCCTGCGCCAAGGTTCCAATCAGCGGCTGGCGCTGTGGTAAGGCTGCGAAATCGACGTACGGAAATTGGAAGGGGCGCGGTCTTCGTTCATGTGAAAACCAATGCTCGTTGCCAGCATAGCGCCGATCATGGCAGTCCAAACCAGATTAATCATCGTCACTTTATCAAGCATGGGTTTCGTCCTTCGTTTTGACGGGGTCAGTTGCAGCAACAATGGCTGCAACCGCGTCTTGTTCCTGTGAGCAGTGCACTCTTTTTACAAAAGCCGTGCTGAAGCTGCCCTTAACACTCCGTTCATCTGGCGTTCATCTGAGCGGCCAGAAATGCGAAGCAGTCGTCTTCATGTTCATCAAACCAAGCAACCAATGCTTCAAGAACAAATGCGCTAGCAATTGCGATACTCAAAACAACTACAAGCATTGTTTGCTCTCTTGGTCTTGTCGTTGAACATGATCCCTGTATAAACACCCGGCCTTGAAGCGGGCCTGAATGTGCCGTTCATCAGGCATTCATGGGGCAGGCAGGGGATGGTCTGGCCACAAATATGAACGGAATGACCGTGAAAACCGGGGCCGTAGGCGCTTGCGGTTCCAGTCTGTCCGTGACAAAAGGCGGGCATAAAAAGATGAGGGCGGACCGATGACAATTGCCTTTTATCCGGGCTCTTTCGACCCGATGACCAATGGCCACCTGGATGTCCTGGTTCAGGCGCTGAATGTCGTTCCCAAGGTTGTCGTCGGAATCGGCATTCATCCTGGTAAAGTGCCGATGTTCAGCTTCGAGGAGCGCGCAGAACTGATTGCGACCAGCCTAGGAGAGGCCGTGCCTGAGCGGGCAGGGGATGTTTCGGTTATTGCCTTCGATGGTCTGGCCGTCGATGCCGCCCGACAGCATGGCGCGACACTTCTGGTTCGCGGCCTGCGTGATGGCTCGGATCTCGACTACGAAATGCAGCTTGCGGGCATGAACCGGCAGATGGCACCAGATCTACAAACGGTCTTCCTGCCAGCCGGCACGGCTTCGCGGCCTATAACGGCCACATTGGTCCGGCAAATCGCCACCATGGGCGGTGATGTCAGCGCCTTTGTCCCCCCGCAGGTGTCGCGGGCATTGAAATCTCGGCTCAAAACCTGAGCCGATCCGAGAAATTACGGAGCCTTCATGAAACTCATGTCTCTTGCTTTCGCGGGCCTGCTCGCGCTTTCCTCCCTTGCCACCAACGCCATGGCCCAGGCCGCCTCTGGTGATAACACCATGACCATCCAGCTGAAGGACGGCCCCGTCGTCGTACAACTGATGCCGGAGGTCGCACCAAAGCATGTCGCGCAGATCAAGACGCTGGTGAGCCAGGGTCAATATGACAATGTCGCCTTTCACCGCGTCATCGAGGGCTTCATGGCCCAGACCGGCGACGTGCAATATGGCAATATGAAATCCGGCTTCGACAAGAGCCGCGCAGGCACCGGCGCTTCCAAGCTGCCGAATATTCCCGCTGAGTTTTCCAAGACACCTTTTGTTCGTGGCACAGTCGGCATGGCCCGTTCCCAGGATCCGAATTCTGCCAATTCGCAATTTTTCATCATGTTCGGTGACGGCAGCTTCCTGAACGGCCAATATACCGCAGTTGGCAAGGTTGTCTCCGGCATGGAATTTGTCGATAAGATCAAGCGCGGCCAGGGCGGCAATGGTGAGGTCAGTGACCCCGACCGGATGATCAAAGTCACCCTCGGAAAGAAGTAATTTACCACCACACATCGCCCCTCTTGCCAGCCTGTCCGGGCAAGGCGAGGAGGGCATGACCATTAAAAGTCCGAGAAAATCGGAATACCAAGGAGAAAAACATGGCCGAGATCAAAGATCCGGAAAATACCGTCATCCTGGAAACCACCAAGGGCAAGGTCGTTATCAGCCTTTTCCCTGATCTGGCCCCCGGCCATGTCGCACGCATCAAGGAATTGGCCCGCGAAGGCGCCTATGATGGCGTCGTCTTCCACCGCGTCATTCCCGATTTCATGGCCCAGACTGGCGACGTGAAATTCGGCAAGAAGGGTGGCGAAAGCTTCAACCCTGGCCGCGCTGGCATGGGCGGCTCCGACAAGCCGGACCTGAAGGCTGAATTTTCGGCCACGCCACATGTGCGCGGCACCTGCTCCATGGCCCGTTCGCAGAGCCCGAACTCTGCCAATTCGCAGTTCTTCATCTGCTTTACCGATGCGCCTTGGCTGAACAAGCAATATTCCGTTTGGGGCCAGGTCATCGAAGGCATGGATGTCATCGACGCCGTCAAGAAGGGCGAACCGGTCACCGATCCGGATTCGATCATCTCGATGAAAGTCGCCGCCGACGCCTGATTTCGGCTTTTCTGTCAGCCCGCTCCGGTGCTTCGGCGCCGGGGCGGGTTTTCGCGTTTCCAAACCCTGTTGCGGTATCATGCGTGTAGACCTGTTCGATTTCGACCTTCCTGACGAAAATATCGCGCTGCGCCCGGCCAATCCGCGCGATCAGGCGCGTTTTTTGGTCGTTCGCCCGGCTGGGGTGCCAATGCTGGAAGATCACCAGGTTTTCGAATTACCGTCCTTCCTGAGGGCAGGAGATGCGCTTGTCTTCAACGACACCAAGGTCATTCCGGCCCAGCTGGAAGGTGTTCGCATCCGGGAAGGGGCCGAGCGCACGCCGGTGTCCTGCACGCTGCATATGCGCGTTGCCGCCAATCGCTGGAAAGCCTTTGCAAGGCCGGGCAAACGGATCAAGCAAGGCGACGTGATCGACTTCGACGGCCTCTCGGCAAACGTCGCGGAAAAAGGTGAGGCGGGCGAAATCGATCTTGAATTTGCCGCCTCCGGTCCTGATCTCGACCGGGCGATTGCCAATGTCGGCCATATCCCGCTGCCGCCCTATATTGCCGCGAAACGCCCGGAAGACGGCCAGGATCGCACCGATTATCAGACCATCTATGCGCGGGAAGAGGGGGCGGTTGCCGCACCAACCGCCGGTCTGCACTTCACGCCTGCCCTGTTCGAGGCGCTGGATAAAGCCGGGATCGAGCGCCATTTCGTAACGCTGCATGTCGGCGCGGGCACCTTCCTGCCGGTCAAGGCCGACGATACCGACTACCACAAGATGCATCAGGAAATCGGCCATGTCTCGGCTGAGACGGCGGAGGCCCTGAACGCGGTCAAGGCGCGGGGCGGGCGGATCGTCAGTGTCGGCACCACGTCGCTGCGACTGCTGGAAAGCGCTGCCAGCGAGGATGGCCGTCTCCTGCCCTGGTCGGACGCGACGGGCATTTTCATCACGCCGGGCTATCGCTTCAAGGCGGTGGATGTGCTGATGACCAATTTTCACCTGCCGAAATCCACGCTGTTCATGCTGGTTTCGGCGTTTGCCGGACTTGAAACCATGCGGGCTGCCTATGCCCATGCGATCGAGACCGGCTACCGTTTCTATTCCTACGGCGATTCCAGCCTGCTCTTCCGGAAAGACAAATAACAATGAGCGAGCAGTTCACGTTTACCCTGAAAGCCACCAGCGGCAAGGCGCGGCTTGGCGAAATCACCATGCCGCGCGGCACGATCCGCACCCCGGCCTTTATGCCGGTCGGTACGGTCGGCACGGTCAAGGCCATGTATCTCGATCAGGTGCGGGAAGGGGGCGCCGATATCATTCTGGGCAATACCTACCACCTGATGCTGCGCCCCGGCGCCGAGCGTGTTGCCAGACTGGGCGGTTTGCACGAGCTGATCCGCTGGCCGCAGCCGATTCTGACCGACAGCGGCGGGTTTCAGGTCATGTCGCTCTCCGGTCTTCGCAAATTGGATGAGCAGGGCGTTACCTTCAAGAGCCATATCGACGGTTCGCTGCATCACATGTCGCCGGAGCGGTCCATCGAAATCCAGGGGCTGCTGGACAGCGACATCCAGATGCAGCTGGACGAATGCGTCGCCTTGCCCGCTGAGCCGCGTGAAATCGAGCGCGCCATGGAAATGTCGTTGCGCTGGGCGGAGCGCTGCCGTGTCGCCTTTGGCGAACAGCCCGGGAAGGCGATGTTCGGTATCGTGCAGGGCGGCGATCAACCAGGCTTGCGCATTCGCTCCGCCGAAGGGCTGAAGCAATTGGACCTGAAAGGCTATGCCGTCGGCGGGTTGGCGGTCGGAGAGCCGCAGGAGGTGATGCTCAGCATGCTGGACATCACCCTACCGGTGCTGCCAACAGAAAAACCGCGCTACCTGATGGGCGTCGGAACGCCGGACGATATGTTAAAATCCGTTGCGCGTGGCATCGATATGTTTGATTGCGTCATGCCGACCCGCTCCGGCCGTCATGGCCTCGCCTTCACCCGGCGCGGTAAGGTCAATATCCGCAATGCTCGCCACGCGGAGGATAAACGCCCCCTGGACGAACAATCGTCCTGCCCGGCGGCACGAGATTACTCGCGTGCCTATCTGCACCATCTGGTGCGTTCCAACGAAGCGCTGGGCGGCATGCTGTTATCCTGGAACAACCTATCCTATTATCAGGAACTGATGCAGGGCATCCGCCAGTCAATCGCCGAAGGCAGGTTTGAAGACTTCATGGCCGAAACCATGGAATGCTGGGCGCGGGGTGATATCGAGGCGGCGTAAAGGTTTGATCTGATCAGTGCTCTGCCATGTTAGACTGTGGGCCAGACACAGAAACAGCAGACAGATGAACGGATGAGATCGCGGTCTGCGATGCCCGAAAGGCCAGGGCCTCGATCAGGGACTGCTGGATGGCATCGCGCAATTGATGCGATGTTTTCACCGTCTGCTTCTTGTCGAGCCACTGCGCCGCGTTGACAAGGTTTGCGCCTTCCTGAACCATGATCCTGTGCGCGCGCTCCAGCGCCCAGGATTCCCAATCATTGTTGAGCCAATCATTGCTGAGAAAGTGTTCAATAGACATATCATTTGCCCCCGGAAACATGTCCGTCATCAATGCGATTCATTCGCCAAAACAGAATAACAAACCTTATGATTCGCTAAAAAATAAAAGCGCGTTAAGTCCGATTTTTTCGTGAGATACCTGAAATTTACAGGGAGTATTTTTGAGTTATCAAGTCTAAGTTGGGCATTTGACACAGTTGTCTTATTTAAAGTTGCTGGCAGACGGACAAGAGTAATAGCTGGCGTGGTTTAATTGTGAATTTCGAGAGCCCTTTTGGTTTCGTCCTCACGGATGGTGGGTGAAGCAAATGGGCAAAAATGACATGAGAACGAACAGCAGATCGAGCTGGAGAGCATATGCGGATTTTTGTCGGATCGGATTTTCACGCAGACCATCAAGAGAACATGGACTGGCTCCGGCAGATCTCGACGCACAACTACCGGCAGGACCTGCTGATCGTTGCCGGCGACGTGGCAAACGGCATGGCGCTGTTTCAGACGGTCATGGAGCTCCTGGCCCAGCGATTTTTCAAGGTTCTATATGTGCCGGGCAATCATGATCTATGGGTTGATGCCGAAGGGCAGGGCTCATCCTTCGACAAGTTCCAGCGGCTGAAAGCCGCCTGCGCCGATCTGGATATCGGCATGGCACCACTGGCACTCGGCAACACGCTGATCGTCCCGCTGCTGGGCTGGTACGATTACTCTTTCGGTCCGCCCGGCTCCATCCTCAAACAGGCCTGGATGGATTACCGGCGCTGTGATTGGGAAGGCGGTTCCGATGATGAGGTCAGCCGGTATTTTGACAGTGGCAATGCGGAACCAGATACATCAGGATTTTCATCGATCCTGTCTTTCTCGCATTTCCTGCCACGCATCGACCTGATGCCGGAGCGTATGCCGGAAAAATACCGATTCCTTTATCCAGTGCTTGGCTCCAGCCGGTTGGAAGACAGGATCGCGGCTCTCGGCTCGCACCTGCATATCTACGGCCACAGCCATCTCAACCGCCGTATCATCAAGGACGGACGTACCTATATCAACAACGCCTTCGGCTATCCTTCGGAGCGCAACATTGCTGCACGGATGCTGATGCATGTGGGTGATGTCTAGAGGACGTTTGTGCTGTTCGCACAGAGCGCGGATCTCCCGGTCGCTCACGTCCAGCACAATGGCTTCCGGAGGGCGAAGGTCAATTTAAGGAGGAAAACTCGTGGACGTTAATCTCAAAGAGGCCAACTGGCTCAATCAACCGGCAGTGTGGCAGGCCACAAAAACGGGCCTTACTCTAACGACGGATGCGAACACTGATTTCTGGCGTAAGACCCATTACGGATTTACGCGCGACAGCGGGCATTTCCTCGGTATTTCCGTTGATGATGGTTTCACGGCGTGTGTCCGCGTCCAGGGGGAGTTCCGGTCACTCTATGACCAAGCTGGCCTTATGGTGCGCATTGACGAAAGTCGTTGGGTCAAGACAGGTGTGGAATTCACCGATGGAGAACGCTTCCTGAGTACGGTCATCACTGATGGGAAATCTGACTGGTCAGTATCCCAGCCTTTCAAAGAGCTCGAAGATTTCTATATTCGGGTGACACTGAAGGAAGGCGCGATGCGCATTCAGGCATCGTCAGATGGCAGTGTGTGGCCGCTACTGCGTCTTGCTCCGTTTCCAGAGGCTTCTCGTTATCTCGTCGGCTTGACTGCGTGTACGCCGGAACGAGGTGGACTGGATGTTCGGTTCTCAGAGTTCACAATAGGCGCGGCGATAACGACCGATCTTCATGACCTTACAGCGTAGCAGTGCAGCCAAGCGTTCCACGTTACCGATCGGAACCGTTTTTAGACCTTAGTTGCATTTGAAAAGAGATCCCACCCTTGTGAGTTCACGCCGAAGTGCGACCTGCGTGGCTTTCAAGCTACCTGGCATGTCGCATCTGCGCGAGCAGTTTCTTGCGGAAGACCTCAGCCGGCGTTCGGTAGCCGAGGCATTTACGCGGTGTCTGATTGAGTTGATTGCAGATCTCAATCAGATCGGTGTCGGCTACGGACAAGGGATCGACGTCTCTCGAAAGCCATTTTCGCGCTCGCCGGTTGGTATTTTCGACCGTTCCTTTTTGCCAGGGCGATTGTGGGTCACAAAACCATGTTTGCGTGCCTATGCCTGCCTGAAGGTACGGCCAGTCAGTGAATTCGGTGCCTCGGTCAAATGTCATCGATCGGCGGGCGAGGTGAGGGAGGCTCTTCAGCGCCTGGATGATGCCATCCATGACCGGGCGGGACTGGCGATCATTGTTACGTAGCAAGATCGTAAAGCGGCTCACCCGCTCAACAAGCGATGTCACGTTGGCCTTGCCGAACTTCTTCCGGAACTGAATCAGATCGCATTCCCAATGTCCGAACTGCTTGCGTTCAGCAACGACATTCGGACGATGCAGAATGTTGAGTTCCGGGCCAAACCTTTGACCATGCTTACGTCTTGCATGTCGTGGTCGTCGCTTAGCTCGATGCTCCGGCAGGTGACGCCACAGCTTGATGGCATGACCGTCGGCCGAGTATGCGAACTTGTAAATTGTCTCGTGACTGACAAAGATCGGATGCTGTTCCAGCCGCATGCGACCGGCGATCTGCTGGGGCGACCAACCATGCATGATCCGGTCGATCACAGACTGCCTCACATTCGCAAAGCGCGCCAGCTTCCGCAGCTTGGCCCGCCGTTCGCAAGCCATGTCATGCGCCGTGACGCAGTAATAGCCATTGAGGTCCGGGACCACCTCATCGATAAACGTATTCCGCTTGATTTCACGAAAGATCGTCGAGCGATGGCGACCGAGTGTCTCGGCGATCATCTCAATACTCTGGCCCGCCATACGCCAGCGAGCGATCTTACGGCGTTCGTCCAAGTCGATATGGGAGTAGGTGCGTTTCATTGCAGCTTCCTTGCAAACGATAAACCTTTGTTATCTATTGCAAGTCGCACTTCATCCTTGAACCCACCCCCTCTACATACAAGAGTTAGATAAGATAGATTATGGAACTAATTGCTATCCAAAGAGTGAGATTTACCCGAACCGGGCAACTCGTGTGGCGGCAAGATCAGCCAGCACCGACAATGCCAAGGACTGGGCATCTCGAGCTCTATTGAAGATGCCGATGGGTGATTTGATGCGGGCTAAGTCGGTTTCACTGTATCCGAGGTCTCGCAGCCGTTCCATCCGCCGTGCATGGGTTCTGGCGCTGCCGAGCGCGCCGAGATAGAAAGGCTCAGCGCCAAGTGCTGCCTGAAGAACCGGTATTTCCAAATCGATATCGTGGTGCAGAAGCGCCACTGCCGTATCTGCATCAATCCGGCTGACATCCGGCTCAAGGTTGGCGTTATCGTGACGATAAACTTCATAGCCCGCAGCCTCGGCGATCCTGGCTGTCGTATCGACTTCGATAGATCGGCCAGACAGAAAAACCCGCGCCTTTGGGCGGTAGACCGTGACGAAATTTTCGCATTGCCAACCGGCGCGTTGCGGCGCTTCGACTGCTGTTAAGGCCTGTTTCGACGGTTCGTAGCGCAGACCAGCTGGAGACCTGTTTTCAAGGCCATCAAGCACGGTGCGGATCGGCGCGCTGTGGCGAAGAACGTGGATAGCGATGGTGATGCCGCCGCCACAGGGCAGCACGATATCGAAAAACGGCGATCCTTCGCCAAACAATACGTGGCGATCCGCACCTTCGCCAATAGCATCCACCGCTTCACTGGCCACCGCTGCCTCGACGCAGCCACCGGAGACGAAACCGCAATAACGGCCATCGTCGCGGATCGCCATATGCGCGCCGAGTGCACGCGCGGATCCACCCCGGATCTCTATAAGAGTGGCGAGTGCGACGCCTGCCCCGCCGTCGAGACAGTCCATCGCGAACCGTAATATATCCGCGGCACTATCGGTCGAAAATGCCCTTTCAGGTACCAAGGTCCTGAAGGCTGTTTGGGATGTATTGTTCATTCAGGCACCACTTTCTTTCCCTTCGCCATACCGTCGGCGCAGGTAGCGCCGACGGTATTTACGGGAAGTCTTCCTCAGATGAGCTTTTCCAGAGTGATCGGCAGATCGCGGACACGCTTGCCGGTGGCATGGAAGACAGCATTGGCGATAGCGGGCGCGACACCAACAATCCCGACTTCGCCGACCCCTTTGCCGCCGAGCGCAGAGGCTTCGTAGTCAGGTATGCCCACTGAAATAACCCGGATATCGGGAATGTCAGCATTGGTCGGCACGAGATAATCCGCCATATTATTGTTGACGACGCGCCCATTGCGGCTATCCACCAGCCCCTCCTCCAGCAAAGCCTGGCCGATACCCATGATGATGCCACCGCGCCATTGGCTTTCCACCATTTTCGGATTGTAAAGCCGTCCGCAATCGAAGGCGGAAACCATGCGCGAGACCCGGACCGTACCGAAATCCTCATCGACCCGAACTTCGACGAAGTGAGCGCACCAGCTGTGCATGGACGTGTCGCCCATGGTCGGGCCTTGCACTCTTGCCATGCTGGTCCAGGCGCCCTTGTGGTCGGCGGCGCTTTGGGCATCATCGGGCAACGTATTGCGCCGCACTTCAATCTCATCGCGGTTCAGGGCTGTCATCAGCTCGGGCAAGGTGATCGAAGGCCCCTCGCCGCGTGACATGGCAATCCGGCCATCGCTCAATGTCAAAATATTGGCGCCGGTCTCGCGGAATGGCGAATTGGCGTCGTTAAGGGCTAGCGCCAGTATTTCGTCACGGGCGGCCAATGCTGCCTTGTGGACAGCGCCAGTGATCGACCCGGCCAACATCGACCCACCGGCAATAGCCGATCCCGGCAGCCTGGAATCGCCAAGCACAACGTCAATCTGCTCGACAGGCACGCCAAGCGCTTCGGAAGCAGTCTGCGCAAGGATTGTATAGGTACCCTGCCCCATGTCTATGGCGCCGCTGACCACCTCAACCCGCCCGCTCGCCAGAATGCGTATCATCGCTTCGCTTGGCGCGCGGATGACTGGAAACGTGCCGCAGCCGATACCCCAGCCGATCAGTTGGCGTCCGTCGCGCATGGTCCGGGGTTGAGCACTGCGCCGTGACCAGCCAAAAGCCTCGGCACCCTGGGTGAGGGCCTCGCGCAATTGGCGCGTGGACCACGGCTTGCCCGATTGATAATCGCGGTCGGCATAGTTTTTCAGGCGGATTTCCAGGGGGTCCATACCGATGGCAGCGGCCAGTTCGTCCATGGCGCATTCAATGCCGAAGGCGCTGGGATTTTTGCCCGGCCCTCGCAAAGCGCCTGGTGTCACTGTATTAACCGGCACGACGCGATGCTCGGAACTGAAATTCTCCACCTTGTAAAGAATCGGTGTCGCAGCGCCGGTCTGCTCAGGATAGTCCATGTAGGTGGATGTCTCACTGGCACCGCGATGAAGGATTGCCTGTAAAATCCCGTCCTGGGTTGCGCCCAAGGCGATGGTTTGGCGCGTCGCGGCACGTCCGCCGTAACTGGTGAAATTCTGGGGCCGGGTGACGGCCAGTTTGACGGGACGGCCCAGCTTTTTCGCTGCGGCTGCTGCCACCGCGCCATAGGCCAGCGCCCCGGCCTTGGAGCCGAAACCGCCGCCAATGAATGGTGAAACGATACGGACATTCTCCAGCGGCAGGCCGAACCATTCAGCGTAGCTGCGTGCCATACCGTGGGTCCATTGGCTCGGCTCCCACAGCGTCAACTGGTCCTCGTCCCATTGGGCGGTCAGGCCATGGGGTTCCATAGCGACATGGTATTCGCGCGGTGTCCGATATTCAGCCTCGATGCGCACTGCGGACGCTGCCAGCGCCGCCTCGGCATCACCCCACGAAACATTCAGATTATCCATCAGCTTGCCTGAACCAGCATTTGGATCGTCTAGTCCATTGATTACAATGGATTTTTCATACACCACATGAACCAGCTTGGCTGCTTCGGCTGCCTGCTCCCGGCTTTCGGCGATGACCGCTGCAATCGATTGACCATTGAAGGTTACTATATTCGACAAGGGATAATAGGGCTGGTTATCGGGCCGATTTCCGTACCAATCGGAGGCAGTGATCAGACCGAGATCATCCTGCGGCGTCAGCACCATCAATACGCCCGGTGCAGCGTTCGCTGCGGATGTATCAACAGACACCACCCGACCGGACGCGATCGTGCTCTGCACCAGCACCGCATGGGCAGGGTTTTCCACCGGATATTCCAGCGCATAGGTGGCAGCCCCAGTGATTTTTCTCTGTCCTTCGAACCGTGAAAGACGGCCACCGACCGCACCATCGGCGGCATCGCCGTGCTTGCGTGCTGTCACTATCGTCATGCGAGACCTCCCAGAGTGAGGACGGCGCGGGCGATAACGCGCGGCGCCAATTGGATCTTGTAGTGATTATCGCCCTGCGACACCGCACCTTCCATCGAAAGCCGGCTGGCCTGCTCGACGGTTTGCGGCTCCAGCAGCTTGCCGATCAGCGCCTGCTCAACGTCGCGGACCCGCCAAGGCTTGCTGGCCACGCCACCAAGCGCAATGCGAATATCCCGGATCGTGCGGCCATCCTCTTCCAGCTCAAGACCAACGGCAGCGCTGGCTGCGGCGAATTCGTAGGACTGACGGTCGCGGATCTTCAGATAAGTGGAATTTTCAGCCGCAGCGGATGTCGGAATGGTGATGGAGAGGATCATTTCCCCTGGCTTCAACAGGGTTTCGAGATGCGGGGCATCGCCATAGGGCAAAAAGAAGTCGTCGATAGCGATCTGCCGCTCCCCCAAATCCACCGTTGCACCAAAGGCGGTCAGCGCCACAGCAAGATCGCCGGGGTAGCTGGCAATGCAGAGATCGCTGGTGCCAAGCACAGCATGGTTACGGGTCACGCCGCCGATGGCTGAACAGCCGGAACCCGGTGCGCGCTTGTTGCAGGCTGCAAATGTGCCTGGATCACGAAAGTAGGAACAGCGGGTGCGTTGCATGAGATTGCCACCAACCGTCGCCATGTTGCGCAGTTGGGGCGACGCCGCCAGAGACAGCGATTGCGCAACAGCCGGATAGCGCGTCTTTATGGCAGGGTGATCGGCCACGGTGGACATTCTGGCCAAGGTGCCAATGGTGGCTCCAGTTTCGTTCACGGTAATGGTGCCAAGTCCGGCCAGATGGCTGATATCGAGGACATTATCCGGCTCCGCAACACCGGATTTGGCAAGGTCAAGCAAGCTCGTACCACCGGCCAGCAGCGCTGTTTCTGGTTGGTGCGTTGCCTCCCGAGCTGCTTGTATGGACGATGCTCGACTATAGGAAAAGCTCTTCATCATGCGGCCTCCGCCGCGTCACGCACCGCCGCCACGATGCTGTTATAGGCCCCGCATCGACAGAGGTTTCCAGACATATATTCGCGGATTTCCACATCCGATCCCGCATGACCCTCGTGGATGCACGCCACAGCCGACATGATCTGGCCGGGTGTACAATAACCGCATTGAAAGGCATCCTGTTCCAGAAAAGCTGTTTGAACCGGATGCAATTCGCCATTTGGCGATGCAATGCCTTCTATCGTGGTGATCGCATGGCCTTCCGCTTGTGCTGCCAGCATCATGCAGGACAGGACCCGCTTGCCATCGACATGGCAGGTGCAGGCGCCGCACTGCCCCTGGTCGCAGCCCTTCTTGGTGCCGGTCATCGACAAATGCTCGCGAAGCGCGTCAAGCAAGGTCACGCGCGGCTCGACGTCACATTCGTGAACAGCGCCATTGATGGTCAAGCTGAGATGAAGTGTTCCTGACATGATAAGCTCCGTGCTGTCGCTTAAAAGAGTGAATAGGCACCATGCGTTTGCTTAAACGCATTGGGCTTGCCGTCTCGGACGAAAAATTTTCAAAGGCGATGGTGGACAGCCTTGGCTGTCAGAAATGATGCCGACTTGAAGGACGGGGGATGCGCACTATTTTTAACATGACATCCTCCCCTCTTCTGGACTATGACTTGGAAGGCCCCCTTAACCGGAGGAGCCTCCGTTTAAACTAGAGGTTTGTCGTCTTTCGTCAAGCCCCAATTGTCCCGGAGCAGAATTTTGGCATCGGCTGCCTCGAACACATCTTCGCCGAAGGCACCCAAAATGCGTGCGGATGCCCAGCGAAACCGGGAGAAATTAGTCGAGGTGGCCGCCCTCGCCTTTGCTGAAAAAGGCGTTGAAACCTCGCTTGAGGATATCGCCCGGCAGGCAGGTGTCGGCATCGGCACGCTGTACCGCCATTTTCAAACGCGCGAACATCTCGTTGAGGCGGTTTACCGGCGCGAATTGTCAAGCCTGGCAGAAGCAGCGACGGAGCTTGCGACCACGCTGCCCGCCGATATCGCGCTGGAGGAATGGATGCGGCGCTTCGTGGGCTATATCGCCACCAAACGCGGCATGGCCAATAGTTTGAAAATTCTTATGAACTCCAATTCCAGCCTGTTTGCGGAGGGGTCTGGCCTAATCCGCGATGCGGTAGCCCGGCTGATGACAAAGGCGCAGGAACAGCAGCTTATCCGCGACGATATTGGCGAGGCTGACCTGCTGCACGCTTTGTCCAGTATCTATTCCATGCCCGACACCCCGGAATGGCGCGACCGTTCACATCGGCTGATCGGATTGCTGATGGATGGATTGCGCCACAAAAGCCCATCCAAAAGCTGATGGCGTGGACTAAAACCTGGAAACTGATAATCAGCTTCCAGGCTCGATAGTATGCGTTACTGCTTGCCGGCTTTGTCCGACCAGGATGGCGGCGCGCCGACCATGGTTCCAACCATTCCGCCAATGCCCGGTGCGCGGCCGAAGGCTTCGCAGGCGGCATTCTTGGGTGCGCCGCCCAGTCCCGATTTCAGCTTTTGCCCTGATGGCAAGGATAGATTGATGCCGGAAGGTTTCTGGCCTTTTTGCAGCATCTGCGAAAACTGGCCGGCAAAGGCTGAGGCCAGACCATAGGCATCGCCGACTTCGGAAACGCGGGGACCATTGGTTATCGAGTTTGCACCCCTGGACCAGACGATTGCCGCGACTTGTGTTCCCTGCGGGGTAAGCGCTTCGGCTTCCACCGCAAGGCCGCCGAGACCGATCGGAAGACGGGGAATACCGACCGGCAGGACGGCGGATGTTCCAAGCGTTGTCACCTTGGAAACACCAGCGGCAACCTTGCCGGTCGGAACAATGTCGGTAATCTCCGCTTGCACGGTCAAATCGGCAGGTTCGCCGGGGCGAACCACAAGAAACCTGTCGCTGAGATCAATGCACAATGCCCGATCCAGCGCGTTGGAAACCAGCCGGTCGCTGCCTTGCTCATGGAGCTTCGCGCGCGCCTGCGGCGATAATTTCGTCGGTGAAATGGCGATTGAGCGGGCCGTCAAAAGGCTCCGTTCATCCAGAAACACCCGCGATTTGCTGAGCTTGCCCTCGACCGGGCCCAGCTTGTCATAGGACTTGAGCGAGCCCGATTGCGTCAATGGAACTGATCCGCAGCCGGAAAGACCAAGAGCCACGGCCAAAGGTAAAACCACTGAAAAGCCCAGGCGACTTGCAGGTTTAGCCTCGCGACGGGCAAGGGCGCAGGCAAGCATATATGTCATAAAATAACGACCTTTTCTTCAAGCCTTGGCACCATATGTCGTGATCGATTCGCAAATCCAAAAAAGATGTCGAAGCCAAGGTCAGTGGCCCCTTCTATAGAAATCGATTCAAGGCAATTTCGCGGTGTTCTATGCGACAAGCACGAATATAATTATCATGAATAAAGGTTTTTAATTAAAGCAACAGAGGCACACCAAATATGCCGTTCAACTCTCGATCCGCGCACAATCACGCGCCTCATCGAGCGCGTGATTGATCTTCCTATCTTCAATCTACAGTCGGTTCAGGCATCCAGCATTTCGCGAACGGCGATGGCCAATTGCTTGAGGGAGAAGGGCTTCGGCAGGAATCCGAACTTGGCATCCGCAGGCAGGTTTCGCGCAAATGCATCCTCGGCATAGCCAGAAACGAAGATGAATTTCATATCCGGATAGGTCTTGCGCAATTCCTTCAACAGCGACGGGCCATCCATTTCCGGCATCACCACGTCGGAAACGACAATATCGACCTTGCCTTCCAGTTCCTCCATGATTTCCAGCGCCTCGACGCCGGAACAGGCCTCGTGGACCGTATAGCCCCTGGTTTCCAGCATGCGTTTGCCGCCGCGCCGCACGGCGTCCTCGTCCTCCACCAGCAGAACCACGGCGGATTTGCCTGTCAGGTCGTCTGGCTCCTTGGAGTTTTCGGACTCGGACGCAGCCAGAACCCGGCCATTGCCCTGCTGGGCTTGCGCGCCAGGTGCAAGGGTCGCATCGATCACCACTGGCTCGACAATATGGCGCGGCAGGAAAATCCGGAATGTCGTGCCTTCGCCAACCTCCGATTCCAGATAGATATAGCCGCCGGACTGTTTGACGATGCCATAAACCATGGCAAGTCCAAGCCCGGTCCCTTTGCCGACATCCTTGGTGGTAAAGAACGGCTCGAAGATCTTGTCGAGGATCTCAGGCGCGATGCCGGTGCCCCTGTCGGCCACTTCGATCAACACAAAATCCTCATGCGGCAGGCCGCGGTGATTATAGGCGGCCGCTTCGACACCGGTGACATTGCGAGTGCTGATGGTAATATTGCCGCCTTGCGGCATGGCATCGCGAGCATTGACGCAGAGATTGATCAGCACCTGTTCGAATTGAGAGAGATCCGCCTTGACCGGCCAAAGATCCCGTCCGTAATCCACATGCAGCTTGACATTGGTGCCTGAGATCAGCCGGTCGACCAGCATGCGCAGGTCGCCGATCACATCGGTCAGGTTCAGCACCGTCGGGCGCATGGTCTGCTTGCGAGAAAAGGCCAGCAATTGTCGCACTAGAACGGCGGCGCGATTGGCATTGCGCTTGATTTCCATCAGATCGGCAAAACTCGAATCCGAAGGTCGCGCCTGAAGCAGGAGATGGTCGGAGGACAGAAGAATGGCGGTCAGAACATTGTTGAAGTCATGGGCGATGCCCCCGGCCAGCGTGCCGACAGCATTCATCTTCTGCGTCTGGGCCATCTGGGTTTCCAGCGCCTTCTGGTCCGTGACGTCAACCGCGTAAACGATGGCCGCCTCTTCAGGCGCCTCGTCACTCTGGTCGATGACCGCGTTCACGTAGAACCGGAAATGACGCATGTCATCCAGCGGATGGCGCGAATCAATTGGTGCAATGTCTACCTGCCGGTCGCGCGCCTGCGACAGCGCCTCGGCGAAAACCGGACGCTCATTATCATGCAGGACGGCATCCAGCCGGATCTTGCGGTCGATATCATCACGGGAAACGACATCGGAAAAGAATTTCAGGAAAGGCGCATTGGTGCGCAGGATGCGCCCCTGCCCGTCCACCGAGGCAATTGCCATCGGCGTATTGTTGAAAAACCGGGTAAAGCGCATGGAGGCCGAGGAATCCGAACGGTCACCAGCAATGACTTCCTGACGGGCCAGCACGATCGTCCGACTCTCCCCCGGCGCGCCATCGCGGGCCGAACGAACCCTATGGACAAGGCGGGCGGGAAAACTGCGGCCATCAGCCCGGCGCAGGTCGAGATCGAGAGTCGCGGTCTTCGACAGGCCTGGTTCGGCCTGTACCGACTGGATAAGCGCCATGCCCTCGCCCGCAACCAGGTCCTTGAGGTAGATGGCGCCTGGCGAAAATTGCGTGAGATCGATGCCGAGCCATTCCGACAGGGTGGCGTTCAGATAGAAGATCTCGCCCTTGCGGCCAGCCGAAAAGAAGCCGGCTGGCGCATGATCGAGGTAATCGATCGCGTTCTGTAATTCCTTGAAAAACCGCTCCTGGTCGTCACGGTCGGCGGTGATATCGGCAATCTGCCAGATCTGAAGGCCTTTATGCGGCCCCTTTTCCACCAGACGGCGAGCCCGCAACCGGTACCAATGCGCGCCGGAACCATTGTCTGAAAACGGTCCGAGCGGCTTCAGCAGCCGAAATTCCTCCTGCCCGTCCCGGTCCTCGCGCAAGCCGTTGATCAGCCGGTAAAGTGCTTCACCAGCCTCGCGATGGCGAGACAACAGCGCTTCCAGCGTCTGTACATCTGTTGCCCTGCGTACGCCGGTCATCCGGCCATAGGCGGCATTGGCATAGATAATGTGCCCACGCGGATCGGTGACCAGCGTTCCCTCACTCTGGCTGTCGAGGAAGGCGCGGCCCAGACCGTCCGAGGGCGTCTGCGGCATGACTTCGATAAAACCGATGATCGCCGAGACGAGGAAGAAAATACCAACAATGGCCAGGACGCCGAGCACCCCCAGCACGATCTGGTTATCCAGCGAGTTTTTGAAGACCACGAAGGCGGCGGCGGCAGCCAGCAGAACAAAGGCCAGGATGACGATGCGAAACGCGGCCCCGCTACTCGGCCTGCGATCCACCAGCGGGCCTACGCTTTCGTCTGTCTGCTGCTGGTTTGTCATTCGGTCCTCATCTCGGCGTTCATTTGCCTTGTTATCCGGCGCCTTGTCACCCGGCACCTTATCCATCCGGTGCTTTGTCAGCCGGCAGCATTGCCACCACGATAGCTGGTCTCGCACGGCCTGTCCCGTCGCCATTGCCGGGAATCACGGTTAGCAACATCTTTACCAACTTGAATGGTCAGCAAAAAGCGCAGCAAGGCCACCATTGCCGACCATTCACAGCCAATCCCACACTCTCAGGCGCAATCTGGCGCAGATCTTCGGCACCTTACCCCTTCACTTCGTGGGCAATCGCAATAAATAGGCAGGGAATAAATGCCGGAGCTTGCTTGGCCATGGTGCGATGCGCCATATAGAGCCCGTATAGCTTTGCCTCGTTTTTCAAAGGCAAAGACGAAAATTGCGTTGAATGACCACCGATACTCGGACGGAGACAGCCACCATGATGGACGATATTCTCAACGCCTATGGCAGCCGCTTCCTGATCGCCGCCGGTGGGGTGTTTCTCGCCCTCGCCGTGCTGGTCGTGATATTGTGGATCCTGAAAAACCGGGCGCCGTCGCCCTTCGTGCGTGGTGGGCGCAATCGCCAACCACGCTTGCAGGTGCTGGATGCCGCCGCCGTGGATGCTCGCCGCCGACTGGTGTTGATTCGCCGCGACAATATCGAGCATCTCATCCTGATCGGCGGCCCGACTGATATCGTGGTCGAAAGCGGCATTGGCGAGCCTAAGGCCTATCTGGCCGGGGAGCTTGCCGCCAATGAGGCACTTGCCAGGAACCAGGAGCTCCTCAAGGCTCAGGAATTGGCTGCTCTTGCCTCCCGCCAAGCCAAGCAAACCGAACCGGCGACGCAAGCCGCGTTGCAGACACCGCCCTCACGACTGGAAACCCAACCGACACGGCAGGAGCCGCGTCCGCAACCAGTCTCTGCACAGCCTCAGAAGCCAGTTGCGAGACCGGTTGCGGCGGCTCCGACTCAGGAGACCCTATCCACAGCCGTCCAGGCAATGCCCGCACCGCCTGCCCCGCAGCCTGCTGGGCAAAAACCTGTGCAGGCCCCCGCCGCGCTAAAGCCCACACCTGAAGACAATATCCAGCGTCCACAGAGCGTTGAACGCCCGCCGCAACCCGCCCCCCCCCAGATTACGCCAGAGCAGGCTCAAACACCGCAGGCTCAATCAACAAAGGCTCCAGTCACTCAGGCGGCAGCGCAGGCCGAGAACCGGCAAGCAGCCCCGGAACCTGTGTCTACGGTGGCAGCCCCGGAAATTCCGATGGCGTCAAATGTCAGAGCCGAGCCGCGGTCAACCGAGACCATCAACGCCGAGCCTGTGACCGGTGTTTCGTCGCCGCGACATTCTGCGGCGCCGGTTATCAGCCCGCCATCGAGCGCTGGTCGCAACGAGGCACCAGCTGACACCGCACCGGACGTTGAGCCGCCCATGATGCCGAGCAAGCCCGCCGACGTGTCGATGCCAGTTTCCGAGCCTCGGGTTGCTCCCGCGACGACATCCCCTCAGGAGGCCAGCGTGTTGCTGGATGCTGCGCGCGAACGGGTATTGAAAGCACGGGTCGAACCTTTTTCCGCAGATCGCTACAAGAGGCCGACCCCGCCCGACGAGATCGACCTGTCACCTGAGCCTAATGCCGAGAAAACCCCGCAGGAAGATTCCGGGCCGGACCTCGACACTCTGAAAAGTGAATTTGAAAAGATCCTCGACGGCGAAATTCTGACCCAGCCAGCGGCGCGTCCAAAACCAACCGTTGAACCACCGGTTGCCCGCGCCATTGCGCCTCTCAGAATGCCGCCCGGTGCCAATCCTCAAGCCACAGTGACATCCGACCCCGCACCGAAGGACGGCAATTTGCAGGACGAAATCGCCCGGATTTTCGGTGAAATGGGCGCTCCGCGCAAGAATTAGAGTTCGCCTTACGACAAGAATTAGAGTTCGCCTTTCGAAAGGTGAAACCAGATTTTTCCGAAAGATAACCGCATCAAGGATAGTTGGCCCCTGACACCCTATAAAGAGGGGCTAACGTCTATATGAATTAATACGCATAATATCCCAGGGGCATTTCATACATAATCGACTCCGCTGCCGTGTGCCTCAACAGACCACGGTGGCGGACAGGCTCATGCAAAAGGATTTTGCATCGACTAACGATGATCTGGAAAATCTCCAACAGGCTACCGAAACGGAAGACGCTGTTCTAAAAACAGCCGCATAGGCGGGCGTTATGGGTTTCAGAGCGCTCTTACGGCTACGGTACGCTTGCGCTTAGTCATGCTTCTCTGCGCAGAAGACGCACGCACAATCACTGCGTGCTTTTTCTTCCGAACGCTGCGCTGACTATTTTTGGTCTATTCGTCGCGATAGACTTTTTCGCGTCGCTCGTGGCGTTCCTGCGCTTCGATCGACAGGGTCGCGATCGGGCGGGCGTCGAGGCGCTTCAAGCCGATTGGCTCGCCGGTTTCCTCGCAATAGCCGTAGGTGCCATCGTCGATCCGTTGCAATGCAGCATCGATCTTGGAGATCAGCTTGCGCTGCCGGTCACGCGCCCGAAGCTCGATTGCGCGGTCGGTTTCCGAAGACGCCCGGTCCGCCAGGTCAGGGTGATTGGCACTCTCTTCCGCGAGATGGCCGAGGGTTTCCCTTGCCTCCCGCAGAATGTCATTTTTCCAAGCAATCAACTTGGCGCGAAAATAAGCTCGCTGGTTCGCGTTCATGAACTCGTCGTCATCCGAGAGCACATAGTCGCTAAGATTGATCTTCTCACTCAACGCGATTCTCCTGAAGAACATCTCAATGGCGGACGTATATACTTTGAAAAGGTCGCATTCAAGCCTTACTCAAGGCTTTCCTTGATTTTTAAATCTGTTACAAAAATCAGCTAAAGGACTATTTTTTCATCGTTTTTCCTTCGTGTGGCTTATTTGTCGCAGAACCCCTTGACAAAGGTTTACACCCAGCGTCTCCAGCCGGGTCACATACCTCTTCCAGACGCTACAACCCATCCTGTTGACGCCGCATGAACTGGCGGGATAGGTAAGGCTTCGATCCAACGGACACCATCTGCATGACCGTCACCGTCTCCAAACCTTTCCGGGTCTATCTCATGCGGCATGCCGCCGCCGATTGGCCTGGGGCCGGGCAAAAGGATTTCGACAGGCCCTTGAGCAATACGGGTTACGCGCATGCCGAGATGATAACCGATATGGCTGCCGACAAAGGTTATCGCCCCGATCTGGTGATCTGTTCGACGGCTGTCAGATGCCGTCAGACGGCGGATGCCGTGCGCCGCAGCATGTGCGCAGAGGATGTGGAAATCCGCTATGTCGATGCGCTTTATAATGGCGGTGCCGAGACCTATCTGGAAATCCTACGCTCCTCTTCCCCGCAGGGGTCGATCATGCTGATCGGCCATAATCCGGCAATCGAGGAATGTCTGCATGTGCTGATCGGCGAACAGGCGTTGGCCAGCACCATTCCGCAGGGCTACCCGGCGGGCGGACTGGCGATTATCGACGCAGCAGACACCCCAAGCCGGTGGCAGTTGGTGGACTTTCTTCAGCCCTGAGGGGTGGCTACAAAAAGCGGATGGGGCAAAGGCGCACATAGCAGGGGCGCAAGCGATCATGACGCATTGGTCTTCGACCCAAGCCTTCAATCCGCTGGCGCATACCCTATATGCAGGCAAACAACAGGACCATTGCCCAGTGCCGCCATCCATGACCAGTTTTACCGACGAGACCCGCATCGCGCTCGACAATCTTGCCGACCGGGCCTCGAACCTGCTGTATCCAACGATCCGTCTCGGGGTCACGGGCCTGT